>JBAQLS010000001.1:0-8066 GCA_049302075.1 Carboxydocellales bacterium
CGGCTTATATTAGACGACGTCGGCAATCTCGTAAATCAGACGCTCTGATTTTTTCCAGCCCAGACACCCATCGGTGATGGACTGTCCGAAATTGGTTTCTCCAACAGGTTGTGTTCCGTCCATCAGATAGCTTTCAATCATGAGACCTTTCACGATCTTTCTGATATCCCCGGAGTAGCCAACGTTCCGCATCACTTCGTTAGCTATTCTGGGCTGTTCACCATAACGTTTCATGGAATTTGCGTGGTTGCAGTCTACAATGACCGCCGGATTGGTAAGTCCCGACTCCAGATATTTTTTGCTCAGGAACAGCAAATCCTCATAATGGTAGTTCGGGATGTTTCGGCCATACGGATTGACAGCACCTCTGAGCACTGCATGCGCCAATGGATTACCTTTTGTCTGAACCTCGAAACCGTTGTAGATGAAGCTATGTCCTAGCTGAGTGGCTTTTATTGAATTCAGCATCACTTTCAAATCGCCGCCTGTCGGGTTCTTCATCCCCACGGGTATGTCGGCGCCACTGCAGGTCAGTCGGTGGCCCTGATTTTCCACAGATCTTGCACCTACTGCAACATAGCTGACAATATCGTCCACATAGGCGTAATTAGACGGGTAAAGCATTTCATCGGCAGTAATAAATCCGGTTTCACGAATTACCCTGATGTGTAAACTCCTAATTGAATAAATGCCCTTCAGCATATCAGGTGCTTCATTCGGATCAGGCTGATGAAGCATCCCCTTGTAGCCTTCTCCAGTAGTTCGGGGTTTATTTGTATATATTCTCGGTATCAGGATTAGCTTATCCTTGACTTTTTCTTGAACTTCAGCCAGACGGTTCACATACGCCATGACGGCGTCTTCATTGTCGGCAGAACAGGGCCCGATGACCAGCAGTTTTTTGTCGGATTTACCTTCAAATATTTCCCGGACCTGCATGTCTTTTTCTTTTTTTATCTGCACCTGTGCAAAATTCAGAGCAACCTCCGCTTTGATTTTCTCTGATGATGGCAGGCTTCTGATATATTGAAAGCCCATTGTGATCCTCCTTTTCCAGTGTCATTTGAAAAAATTACTTCATTTAATATAGCATGAGGAGTCAAGAAGTACAATGTAAATTTAGAAATTAGGTGGTTAAATCCGGTTTGAGGTATATTTTGATACAAAAAATATATAAAGAAATCATTTTACCTGTTAAAATATAGTTAAAGAGATTTAGGCAAAAGTGGAGTTGGTTACATGTTAACTAAGTTCAAAATAACCCTGGAATAACCGTTAATCTAATCAAAATCCTTGGTACGATACTAAAAAACACCAATGATGCTCTGCTAAATCTTGCGTTTAAGGAGGTTAATTCAAGGCTCGCATCTTTACTGCTTAAGCTAGCGAAGGAAAAAGGGATGAAGACAGGGGACTGCATTGTTGTAGAACGGGGCCTTACACATGAGGATATAGCCCATCTGACAAGCAGTACAAGGCAAACGGTAACTACTATATTAAACCGCTTTGGGAAAAATGGCTTAGTAAAGACATCTACGAAAAAGTTAATAATAATAGATGCTCAGACACTAACAGCCCATTTTATACATGCTCAAAATGGGTTATCAACTTATATTTAGCCGATTTGGCTAAATAAGCATCCTCCTAATTATGTAAGCATAGCTTGATAACTCTATTATGGCGTGTCTGTAAAGTATTTTTGTGGATTTTCTATTGACACAAACACATAAGAATAGTACAATAATTCTATTCCTACCCCCCCGGGAGGGAATAAAGGTTTTACCAGTTAAAGTAGGTACTAAGTGTGAAATGAAGAAATTAGGAGTTGTTAATATGGTTGACACCGAGAAAGAAGCCATAATTAAACGTTTTAGAATTATTCGGGGTCACATCAGCGGTATAGAAAAGATGATTGAAGGAGGAAAAGAATGCGCTGATATTATGGTGCAAATGGCGGCTGTAACTGCCTCCATGGCAAAGGTTAAGCTAATGATTAGTAAACATATGGTTGAGCAATGTATAGAAAAGGCATTAGTTGAAGAAAATGACATAAAAAAGGAAATAACTAAAATACTTGATAATATTTTAAAGATCAGTTCATAAAAATTTAAGCCTTCATGTGAATTATACATCAAGAAGGCGGAATGGGAGTTAAACATGAAGAAAATATTAATTTTGGGGGCAGGTACCGCCGGAACCATGATGGCCAATCATCTTGTCAAGAAAGTTAACAAAAATGAATGGTCAATAACGATTGTCGATCAGTATAAAAAACACTATTATCAACCAGGGTTTCTGTTCATTCCTTTTGGGATCTATTCGGAAAAAGACGTAATAAAAGAAAAAATTAATCTTCTTCCAAAGGGGGTTGAATATATCCAAGCTCCTATAGAATTGATTGAAGCAGAAAAAAAACAAGTCAGATTAGGCGACGCGAAAATTATCCCTTATGACATATTAATTATTGCAACAGGATGTGAAATTGCCCCTGGAGAAGTGGAAGGGGTAGACCAGGGCTGGAGAAAAGACATTTTCGACTTCTATACTATTGAGGGTGCAGTTGCCCTAAGGAATAAATTGAAAGATTGGGAGGGAGGGAAATTAGTTGTTCACATAAGTGAAATGCCAATTAAATGTCCCGTTGCGCCACTTGAATTTGTTTTTCTTGCAGACTGGTTCTTTTCAGAAAAGAAAAAAAATCGTAAAAAGGTAGAACTAAGTTATGTTACTCCACTAGATAGTGCTTTTACAAAGCAGAAGTGTGCAGATGTCTTAGGTGACTATTTTCCACAAAAAAATATAGATTTAATTAAGAATTTCAATGTGAGTCATGTAGATGCGAAAAGCAGAAAGCTTGTATCGTTGGATGATAGAGAAGTAACTTACGATCTTCTTGTAACGATTCCGGTAAATATGGGAAGCAAGCTGATAGAACGCTCTGATTTAGGTGACGACTTAAACTTTGTACCAACTGATAAACATACTCTTCAATCTAAAGCTCACGAGAATATATTTGTCATTGGGGATGCCACCGATATTCCAGCTTCAAAGGCAGGTTCTGTCGCCCATTTTGAAGCAGAAATTCTAACTGATAATATCCTAAGTTATATTAATAATAAGCCTTTAACTGCTAGCTTCGATGGTCACGCAAACTGTTTTATTGAATCAGGATACAATAAAGCACTTTTAATTGATTTTAATTATGAGATTGAGCCTGTTGAAGGAACATTTCCACTGCCTGGGATTGGCCCCTTTTCACTCTTAAAAGAAACGAGAATAAACCACTTAGGGAAATTGGCTTTTAGACACATCTACTGGAATATGCTATTGAAAGGCATTCCGATTCCTACTGTTTCGCCAGATATGAAAAAGAGTGGTAAGAAACTTGAAGGATTATCTGTTGACGTTTAATTATAAAAAAACTAATAATTAAGGAGGATTAGCTATGGAAAAAGTAATTGCGGGTTATTCTGTAGACGTCACTGAAGAAGGATACTTGACTAATAAGGCTCAATGGAACAAAGAAATTGCCGAGGTAATCGCAAAAGAAATTGGAATTGACAAATTAACCGAAGGTCATTGGAAAGTGATTGAATTCATACAAAAGGATTTTGCTGAAACAGAAAAAATACCAACTATTAGAAGAGTTAAAAATGCAGGCGGTATTGCAACCAAAGAACTATATATACTGTTTCCGGAAGGACCTTTATTAAAGGCTACTAAAATAGCTGGATTAAGCAAGCCTGTTAGTTGTGTTTAACATGGAAGGGGAAATATAAATGTTAAATAACGAAAAGATTAAAAAAGTCTCGATAGTTGTATCAAAGGGATCTCTGGAGGGAATATACCCAGCATTAATTATGGCTAATGGAGCAAGAATGCAAGGAATCGAAGCCAATCTATTTTTTACATTTTTTGGGTTGGATGCAATCACTAAAAAGAAGATGGGCAATATTAAAGTTGCCACTGTTGGTAATCCGGCAATGGGTATACCCACTTTAATTGGAGCTATTCCCGGAATGTCGTATTTTGCAACTAGGATGATGCAGAAGCAGATGGAAGAATTAGATATTCCACCAATACCAGAATTTATTGAAATGATTGATGATGCTGGCGGCAAAATATATGCTTGCTTAGCTAGCGTAGACATGTTCAAATTGAAAAAAGAAGATTTTTGCGATCAATTAGAAAAAATATTGACAGTAGGAGAATTTTATGACATCTCAGCTGGAGGACAAATAATATTTACCTAAAAAGATAACCGGTTCTCCGTCAATTGTTTAGGCAGCAGATATTTTAATGGAATATCTGCTGCCTCTTTTCATGAACAAGTTGAGCGAACTTATACAGAGATATTTTATCCGATAGCTAACCGCCTCTAAGAATCCAGCTTCTTCAAGTGGTCGCTTCCCGGCATCTATGGCTCCAGCGACATTAGGTCTTCCATGGCACTGCGGCAATATAGAGTGGCTAAAAATGAACATTGAACAAAAGCTAAGATTTATGGCGCAATTAATTCCACTGCACTTTGTACAAGTATCTCTTTCACATTGGGTGGCATAGGCTCCACCTATGCGTTTAATTGGTTTGTGATCCTACTGATGATGGGTTAGTAGCTTAGACATCATGCCAAAAACTTTTGACTATCAAGTAATATAAAATTTATGAAAACATATAAAATGTTAGCGGGAAGACAGTCAGTCCCCGCTTTTTTTATTTACAATTTATAGCAGGTAAATCTCACCTATGTTTTTATAAGAAGGGAGTGAAGACTGTGGGTATAGATGCTAAAGGTGTTTTTGGTCTAAGAACGCTGTCTGATGCTAAAAATATCCTTCAATATTCCGGTTCCGGTAAACGGGCAGTACTGGTAGGAGGTGGGCTGGTTTCTATAAAGGCTGCTTACGCTTTACTAAAGGCAGGACTGTATAGCCGCCGGACACACCAGGACTGAGGGTAATGATTATGAGGTAGTGAAGCTGTACCCGGACCCCGGTCTGGGATGATGGCCCTGTCAAGCATTCCAAGGTTTTCACTAACTGTAAACCTTGGAATTTGTGAAAAATAATTGTATATTTACTCGTACTTTGAAGGAATTTTTGGATACAAATAGAATAATTACCTTATCAGTACCAGATTTTTTTAGTAAGTTCATAAACAATCTAGATGGAAAGGGGGGGCAGCGTAAGCATATTGTTGTGATTGTTTTTTACATTATACTAAAGGAGCGTGGGCAAAAATGAAAAAGTACTGGTGGATTACATTAGTATTAGTATTTGCATTAGCAATCCCTGCAGCAGCAGCTCAGGTTATCAAAATCTATATTAACGGCGCAGAATTAAAATCAGATGTTCCAGCTCAAATTATTAATGGTAGAACAATGGTTCCAATCAGGGCCATTGCCGAAAACTTCGGTAAAAAAGTAGATTGGAACGAAAGTAAAAAGACAGTTACTATTACCGGTAAGACTAATTTAGAATTGGTTTCCACCATTAGCAAGGAGTGGGCAGCAGCTGGGCATGCAATCATGAAGGAACCCCTTGCCTATGCGGGCCCAAGAGATGCCTGTCAGCCGTGTCATTCCGGTAACGGAATACAGCGGTTGGGTTCTACCGATTCGTATAAACCTGGCAAAGGTATTTTGAGTAATCCCCTTGCTACGAATAAAACCTGGGATCCGGAAGGAAAATATGCGGCTAATACCTTTATGTTTGATCCCCATACAGCCGAGCTGCCAAGCGCAATTGACTGTGCAGCCTGTCATACCGGAGCTGGTGCGGCAATAATGAAGTCCGGTGTTGTCCCTGGTTCAGCGAACGTTTTCTCTCCCGGTACTGATTGGAAAGTAGGAAAGGCTGAAGCTTTATGCTTTACCTGTCATAACGGCAGAAGAAATGTAAAAGGCATTTATCAGAAGTGGGCAACTCCCGGTGCTGCCAAAGAAAACTCTTATCCACACCATGCTTGGGGAGCACTGGTTACCGGTCTAGGCGGTATGGAGTATCCCGATATCAAGTATCCCCAATCAACCACACACCAGTCCATTGGCTGCATTGGATGCCATATGGCAAAAACCAAAGATGGCTATGTTTCCCACACGTTTAAACCGGTTATTGCTACCTGCAACAAATGCCATCCCGGCCAAACCGAGTTTACTATGGACGGTAAACTGAAGAAGGAACTTGAAGAAAAAGCTGCAACACTCGAAAAGCTTGTCCTGGCCAAAATCCCCGGCGCAGTTAGAATTGGCATTAGCTATTCTGATTCCCCGGCAGTTGACAAAGACGGTAAGCGCATCGATTCCAAAGATATTCCTCTTGAGGCATTGGTAGGCGCTTACAACTGGACCTTAATTCATCAAGAATTAACGATGGGCGGCAAGGGTGTTCATAACCCGCAATACGCAAAGGCTCTGCTGAACGAATCCATCAAGAAGCTTCAGTAGGTCTCATCAATTTAACACGATAAGGGAGTGTCCCAAAAGGGTTAACTGCTCCCCTGCTTCCGGATACACAAAATAAAGAGCCCTCCTATGGTAGAATGAACTTATTTTACCATGGGAGGGCTCTTTTTCGTAGTTAAGGAAATTACCGTTTTACAGGGCTGTGGATAATTTCCTTAACGGGGGATGTTAAGGGAGAGTCCCCCTTATGTCCGTAGGAGGGTCACAGCGATAGCAACATAGGGAACCTGGGTTCCCGTGTACAAGAAAATTGACTTCCATATAAATAAATTCGACGCAGTCGATTTTCTTGTTATGTCAGGAATTTGGGTCTTGTTTGATTAGAAGAGGTACGCCTAACGGACAGGAATCATATTATACAGCAGCAAAAATAATTTTTTGAGGTGAGCTGTATGGATAACAATCCTCCTGACGTGGTTTCAAGACATTTTGTGGATTCTTGGTCTGGTTGGACGACCATGCCTGGTGGCGGACGAACTCAGGATAAACCGGAGCTAATTGGGTTTAATGATAAACTGTATACTTTTGTGCGGGGCTTGAATGACGGTCTGTGGATGCAAAGTTTAGACCGATTTAGGTCTCAACCATTTAGCGGATGGCGGGAAGTTCCGGGGGGCGGTCGTGCCAGGAATGGCCCTGGGGCGGCTGTTTACCAGGGACGGCTTTATCTGGTTGTTCGGGGATTAAATGATGGTATTTGGTATAACCGTATGGATGGTAACGAAAACTGGGGCAGTTGGGTAGAAATTCCAGGTGGCGGCAGAACCACCGGCAGCCCGGAGGCCGTTTCTTATTTAGGGTTTTTGTGGGTTTTTGTCCGTGGCACTGAT
This sequence comes from Carboxydocellales bacterium, assembly GCA_049302075.1. Classification (GTDB taxonomy): domain Bacteria; phylum Bacillota; order Carboxydocellales; family JAJZTU01; genus JBAQLS01. Next base: position 7,294 of record JBAQLS010000001.1, read on the forward strand.
AATCGAATTTACCTTAACCGGCTTAATGCGGCAGGAGCCTGGTCTGGTTGGCAGGAAGTACCTGGCGGCGGGCTAACCTTGTCCGGTCCGGGAGCGGTTGTTTATCGGGGTTTCCTATATCTTTTTGTAAGAGGGACGGATGACCGCATTTATGTTAATCGCCTGTCTCCCTTTGGCATGTGGTCAGGTTGGTCTGAAGTACCGGGTGGAGGACTAACACCAAGCGAGCCCGAGGCGATTGTCTTCCGGGGTATTCTATATCTGTATGTCCGAGGCACAGATAACGGCATTTATGAAAACATCCTCTCAGGGGAGAACTGGCGCAGCTGGAGCCAAGTGCCAGGTCAGGGCCGAACACCATCCGGACCAGCGGCAGAAAACTTCCACAATAATATTTGGTTGGTAGTGCGGGGACTGGATGACGCCTTGTGGTTTAATGTCAAGGTCTATTAAGAAGTTCCACCACTAAGCAGAGATATAACAATTTAGAATATACCCTGATACCGCCTAGAACCGCTGGTTCTAGGCGGTTATGTAAAAATATGCATAGATAGATGTCCACCTCTTTTATTATAGGAAAAATTATGAAAATTATGAATTAATTTAATAGGGAGGTAATAATTGATTTATGTTGAAATAATAATATAACGCATTTTGAGCATGCATAAAGTGGAAATTAATATTTATTAATCGGTAGGCTAACTAAAAAATAGCTGGCTTTCCAAGCTCCGATCTGATACGATAAGCTCAGCACTTATTTGGCTGGGGGTATT
>JBAQLS010000002.1:0-72942 GCA_049302075.1 Carboxydocellales bacterium
AATTGCCAAGATCCTCGATGTACAATCAGTACACCTGCGGTCTTGGCAATTCTTTTTCCTACCCAGACTGGCTTTTAGACAGCCTGCCTGGGGTCATGAAATTCCTCGTCTGGCGTTGTCAAAGAAATTGCCAAGATCCTCGATGTACAATCAGTACACCTGCGGTCTTGGCAATTCTTTTTCCTACCCAGACTGGCTTTTAGACAGCCTGCCTGGGGTCGAAAGCCCGCCTGGCGTTGTCACTAGCTTTAGAAGGAATTTCTCCTTGTCAGGGAGTATATCTTTTAAGGAAAAAACTGAATATAGTCGTAGAAGATTAGTGTATACTATTAGGTATACATGTTAGGTATGCTATTTGTAGATTAAGATGTGTATCAAAATAAGCTATCAAGCAAGTAGTTTCAAAGGGGTGTTGATGCTTTGGCTAAACAGCTGATTATTCTGGGCGGTGGTCCAGGTGGATATGTGGCAGCAATCCGGGCGGCCCAATTAGGCGCTCAGGTGACTGTGGTGGAAAAGGATACTCTCGGGGGCACCTGCCTAAACCGGGGCTGTATCCCTACTAAGGCACTGGCGGCTAGTGCGGAATATTTAGCTAAACTAAAACATGCTGACGAATTTGGCATAAAGTTAGAGGGCTACTCTATTAACTTGGCTCAAATGCTAGAGCGCAAAAATAAAGTAGTAGCAAAACTAGTTTCTGGAATCCACTTGCTGTTTAAGAAGCACAAAATTCAACTAATTACTGGAGCAGGGAGGCTAATCAGCCCTACCCTGGTGGAAATAGCCAAAGCGGACGGCAGTAAGCAAACCATAACCGGGGATGCAATTATTCTAGCTACCGGTTCTGAACCAGCCACCATTGCCGCTCTGGGTTATGATGGAGAAAAAGTATATTCCAGTAATGAAGCTCTACAGCTTAAGGAAATTCCCCAACGGTTACTGATTATCGGCGGTGGGGTTATCGGGTGTGAGTTTGCCTGTATTTTTCATGAGTTAGGTGCTCAGGTAACCATAGTAGAGGTACTGCCCAGCATTCTACCCCTGCAGGATCAAGACGTTACCCGGTTAATGCAAAGCCTGTTCAAGCGCCGAGGTATAGACATTAAAACTAAGGCCCAGGTCCGGGAAGTGCATAAAACTGAGGAACAGGTAGTAGTAGTAGTACTAGAAAACGGGGAAGAGCTGACTGCCGACCAAGTGTTAATTTCCATAGGTCGTAGGCTGAATACTCAAAATTTAGGCTTGGCAGAGGCTGGTATTAAGCTTGGGGAGCGAGGAGAAGTACTAGTTAATGAGCAGTTACAAACTAACCTTCCCCATATCTATGCCATTGGTGATATCACCAACAAAATCCAATTAGCTCACGTTGCTTCTTTTCAGGGCATAGTTGCAGTAGAACACATTATGGGTAAACCAAGCCTGATTAATTATGGGGTAATACCTAATTGTGTCTATACCATACCTGAGGTTGCCGGAGTGGGCATTACTACTCAGGCGGCTAAAGAGCAAGGGTTGGAAGTAGCCACTGCTAAATTTCCTTTTATAGCTAACGGTAAAGCTATGGCCATGGGGGAGGCAGAGGGTTTTGTGAAAATGCTGGCCGAGCCACAGACCGGTAAAATTCTGGGTGTGCATATAGTTGGCCCCCGCGCCACTGACCTTATAGCAGAAGCGGCCCTGGCCATGGAGCAGGGACTTACTGTTGAACAGTTGGCTGGTACAGTGCATGCTCATCCCACTTTAGCCGAAGCCCTCATGGAAGCTGCAGAAGCTATAACTGGAAAAGCTATTAACATTTAGAAATAAATTTAATCTTTGTCCAGTTTTTGCATAATAATCTAGCCAGGTTGACATAAATATAGTACGGGTTATATAATATAATATAGTATGGATTGGTAGAAATACTTCCTTAGGAGGTGCTAGGGTTTGGCAGAGGTCAAAAGAATAATGATAAGCCTTCCAGATACCTTGCTTAGGGAAGTGGATGTTATTGTAGCCTCTGAACAGTTAAACCGGAGTGAATTCATCCGGGAAGCTATGAAATTATATATAAACGATCGTAAACGCCGGATAATTCGCGACCAGATGAAAAAAGGATATAGTGAAATGGCTAATATTAATCTAATGCTGGCCAATGAAAATTCAATCTTCGAAGAAGAGGTAAAGACTGCTCTGTGGCAGATTGCGGAAGGTGAGTAAAATGCTCATCCGGCGTGGGGATATATTTTATTGTGATTTAAGCCCGGTGGTAGGCTCGGAACAGGGTGGAACAAGGCCGGTGCTGGTTTTGCAAAATGATATCGGTAACCAATATAGTCCAACCACCATTATAGCTGCGATTACATCCCAAATTAGCAAGGCTAAACTGCCCACTCATGTAGAGGTTAAACGCTTAAATAGTGGCTTGGAAAAAGACTCGGTTATCCTTTTGGAGCAAATTCGGACTATCGACCGGAGTAGGCTCAAGGAAAAGGTGACTGCCCTTGATCATGACACCATGGACAAGGTCAACAAAGCGGCGGAAATTAGCCTCGGTCTGATTGAAATATAAAACACCAAAACAGGTTGCGACCTGTTTTTTCCTTTAGGTATGGTATATACCTGACATTAGAACGGTTTGACCAGCGGAGGTGAAGTGATGCGGGGACTACGACTGATTATTGGGGATAGTGACAGTCGCTCTCGGAAAAAAATCCGGGACGTAGCCCAAAAGCAGGGCTTTATCATTGTTGGTGAGGCCAGAGACGGTTTGACAGCTTTAACTCAAATCCGTAGTACTCAACCGGATTTGGTGATCTTAGATGTCCAACTACCCGTTATGGGAGGTATGGAAATTGCCAAAATTGTTGAAGAAAACCGGATTTCACCCGTAGTGTTAATTTCCGCTTTTAGCCAGTTGGAGATAATTGAACAAATTAAGGATTCTTGGGTTTTTGCCTATCTAATTAAACCTGTAAGTGAAGGTACCCTTATTGCAGCGATGGAACTAGCTTTGGCAAAGTATGAACAGGTTTCGGAACTAGAGCAAGAAATTAATCAACTTAAGGAATCCCTAGCTACTCGTATACTGGTGGACAAAGCTAAAGGGATTTTAATGAAAAGGTTAGCAGTTAACGAAGCAGATGCTTTTCGCTATATCCAAAAGCAAAGCATGAAAAAACGAGTGGCGATGAAGGCAATTGCCGAAGCCATTATTTTGAGTCATGATTTATAAGTTATAAGCTGATTAGAGTGCTGCACTTACTAACAATGCATTGTCTTTATGCGCATGCTTAATACATATAGTTAATATTTACTTGCCTTCGGTCTTGTGCTATAATATTTACATAAAGTAGCAACTGTAAATTAAATCTTTTCGAAATACAATGAAGTATTTCAATGAATAGGCAATGTTGCCTTAAGGTAGATTATCATTAGATATACTACCTTAGAGGCCGTTTTTTATTTGGGGGAAAAATTTGAAAGGTGTGGTTGCAATGTCATTGACGAGTGAGGATGTTTTACGGTTAGCAAAGGAGAACCACGTAAAGTTCGTGCGGCTCCAATTCACTGACATTCTAGGGACAGTCAAAAATTTAGCTATCACTGTTGAACAGCTTCCAAAGGCGTTAGAAGGGGAATTGATGTTTGACGGTTCCTCAATTGAAGGCTTTGTGCGTATCGAAGAATCAGATATGTACTTACGGCCAGACCCAAATACTTTTGTGATTATGCCCTGGAGACCTCAAGACGGGTCAGTTGCCCGTTTAATCTGTGATGTGTACAATCCTGATGGCACCCCCTTTGCAGGTGACCCTAGGGGTATGCTGCAGAAAAACTTAGCGGAGGCTGCTAAGTTGGGCTTTAGCTTAAATGTAGGTCCGGAATGTGAATTCTTCCTATTCCACAGGGATGAAAAAGGCCTACCTACAACCCTGACCCATGATCAAGGCGGTTACTTTGACTTAGCTCCTGTGGATTTAGGGGAAAACGCCCGTCGGGATATGGTACTAACTTTAGAGAAGATGGGTTTTGAGATTGAGGCATCCCACCACGAAGTGGCAGAAGGCCAGCATGAAATTGACTTCAAATACGCTGATGCCCTGACTGCTGCGGATAATATCGTCACCTTTAAGACAGTTGTTCGGTCCATTGCCCAACAACATGGCCTCCATGCCACCTTTATGCCCAAGCCGGTTTATGGTATTAATGGCTCCGGAATGCATTGCAATCTATCCCTGTTTAAGGGGAGTGAGAATGCTTTTTTTGACCCTAAGGCTGAACACCAACTTAGTAATGACTGTATGTATTTTATCGGTGGTTTAATCAAACACGCCCGGAGCATGGCCTGCATTACCAATCCCCTGGTTAATTCCTATAAGCGCCTAGTCCCCGGCTATGAGGCTCCAGTTTATGTAGCTTGGTCACCCCGTAACCGTAGCCCCCTCATCCGTATCCCAGCCAAGCGGGGCTTGTCCACTAGGGTGGAAATGCGTAACCCTCCCGTCCTGTAACCCCTACCTGGCATTATCCGTAATGCTCAGCGCCGGTCTAGACGGAATTAAACACAAACTGCTCCCTCCTGCCCCCACCAACCGGAACATCTATGAAATGAGTAAGGCAGAGCGGGAAGAAGCAGGGATTGCCAGCCTGCCCGGTTCCTTAAAGGAAGCTATTGCCGAGTTAATAAAGGATGAAGTTATCAAAAACGCATTAGGAGAACACATCCTTAGCAAATATGTGGAAGCAAAGGAAACCGAGTGGGACAGTTACCGCACCAAGGTGCATCAGTGGGAGTTGGACCAGTATATCGCCCGCTACTAACTTACGGCTGTTGAAAAACCCGTCTAGCGTTGTCAAAAGAATATCCAAGGTCCTCGACGTACAACCAGTACGCCTGTGGCCTTGGATATTCTTTTTCCTAGCTATACGGGTTTTTTAATCAGCCTACATGGGTCAAGGAATAGTGAATTTCTCAACAAACCGCAGGTCAGTCTACCGAAAGCGTTAGCTCAATAGGATTAAAATCCAACAGAGAAAATTATTTTTTTCATGTGCTAAAGGCATGTGGAGTGCGTATTATTGGCAGAAAGGGTGATGGGAAGTCTGTAACACTTAAGAAAACCTATTAAAATTTGAAAGCTGCGGTTCTGTGCATTTAGCACTTAATCATTCTAAACCTGGGGGCTGTTACGAATCGTAGCAGGATACTCATCTTTGGGAAAGGTAGTGACTCCCAAAGAAATTTGTGGTAATATTTAGACAAGTAATCTAAGTGTCGGGAATTTGGGGGGAAGAAGATTGAAAATAGAACGAAAACTGAAATATGCTACGCTTTTTATAAAATTATTCTCTGAAGGAATGGTCGAACCAAAGTTTAGTAAACAATCCACAGGCATTACCGCAAATGTCGACCTTGAGATAGAAATTCCAAAACATGAAGCTTCGTTCAAAACACAGGAATTTCTTGAAGTCAGCTTTTCAATCTTAAACTTAGCCAGAGATATTGTAACTAAAGAAAATGATTACAATGATAAGGAATTAGCATCAGTTGCGCAGGAATTCCTTGAAAATAACCCTAAAATGAGAGAAGACATAACCATAAAGTATTTATCTAACCTCGATATATTACAGAGCACCGAATACGAAATAATGACCAAGAGAAATAGAAATGATATCCAGAAAATAGAAGCATATTCAATACTTTTAAGTATCGAAATCTCTGGGAAAAACGATGAGGGTGTTATAGGACATGCTGTTGAACTAACAAGAACTGATGCTGAAAAGTTGATACAAAATCTGGAGAATGCTCTTGAAGAGATAAAAGAGTTGGAAAAAATCAGCAGTTGAGGAGGAGCATTTATGAACACTGTAAGGGTCGAATATAAACCTTCGGAAGTAATTCAGATCAATAAATTTTCAGGGCCAATATACAAAAAAAACAATAACGGATGGAAGTCTGAAAGTTCTAGACAAAGGCTATTCCAAAACCTCGGCATAGAAGAAGTTTACAAGGATGGTTTAAAAAGGCATATACCTGCATATACTTACCATACAGAGTTTGCGAATAGGATGATAACTGTGAATAATGGTAAGTATTATCTAAAATCAATTGCGGAGAAACATAAGGACTATATTTCATTAAACTCAAGTATAATTGGTGGGATGCCTGCTATTGCTTGCCGAAGAATCCCAGTTTCTTTAGTTATTGCTTGTTTTCGTGACGGTATGTCTGTTGAAGAAATATGTGAAGACTACAGTCTTTCTTCAGGGCAGCTTATTGCTTCACTTGATTATGCGATTGATGTATTAGACCGTCCGTTTCATGAGGAGTAACAATGAAATTGATGCTGGACGAAAATGTTACTCCTCGACTGAGAGAAATACTAATACCTATGGGCTATAATGTTGAATGTGCACAGTCTTTAAAGATACTTGGAGCAAGCGATAATTATGTTTTTGAAGAAGCAAGAAAACAAGGTAGAGCTTTAATAACACATAATGGGAAACATTTTGTTATACAGATACCTCCTAAGATGCCAGAAGTAACACATAATGGTCTAATTTGGGCTAAATACCAAATTACTAGGGGTAATGCGGAGGTCATTTGTAATGAACTACACAAGTTTTTTTCTGATGGTCGTAGTTTGGATGATTCAATCTGGGCAATAAAGAAAGTTCGTAGTGAAATACAGTTTCAAAAAATTTACCCTTTAAATTAATTATTGTACCTCTTTCGGCAGGTAAACGTTGAGATAGCCTACCAAAGAGGTATTTCTGTTCTGTATCCTAAATAATGAACTTTATGTTGGTAGCACATTCCGCATGGTTATGTCACTATTACGGATATATATGCCACCGTTATGTACTATAATTTGCAGGCAAAAGCCACACAGGATTTCTTTAAAACTGTCCAGAAAAAGCTGCATTTTGCCATTAATGGCAGCAAAGCGGCTGAGTTAATCATGACCAGAACGGATAGTGCAAAGGAGAATATGGTGCTGACCACTTGGAGAAATGTTCCTTAACTGACATCTGACCGGCCATTTTGTGAAAAAAGTTTCTAACTGGAAAAGGAAAATTGACCATCTAAGCGAATTAATGCTTAGACAATCTCGTTAGAAGGGGGAGTAAATTAAATGCAACATGAGGAAACAGCAGCCAAACCACAGGTGGAAAAAGGGCTAACCGGTATGTCCACCATAGTCTTTGCCACCTTGATAGCTGTTGCCGCCCATGGAGTTTGGTGGTCAGCCAGTAAAGTGGATGTTGCCAAAGCAGCAGAACCCACTATCAAGCTCCGTTCAGTTATGGGAACCAAAGAGGTTAGGTTATCTAAGCTAGTAGTCCAAGCAGAGCCAAGTTTAGTTCAACCAAATGGGTCTATCCTGAAGTCTACCGAAAGGTCAGTTGTATTGCCGGTAGCTGCCAAGGCAATCCCAGCAGCTGCTAAAGTGGATAATCCCTGGGAATGGCGTTGGCACGGCCGAACCATAGCCGTTGAGCAGGTCATTTTGAATTCGGAAAGCCACAAACCTGTTCAGGAGTGGGTAAAGGCCAATACCCTTGTCCTCAAAGTAAAGTTAGACCCTTCTGAGCAACTCACCGGGGTCGGCGGTAATTTCGTCTATAACGGGGAACCGGACCAAGAAGCAGCTAAGATTATTATTAAACCTGGGAATGAGCAGGGAACATTCATGGTTAGTATCTCTGGAAAGGCACCGGGGGAGGAACGGAAAAAGGTGGCTTTTGCCCTCAAGGAAATGTTAGTTAATAACCTTCAGAACACTACGTTTAAGGTGGACTGGAAAAAATATAGAGCGGCTACCACTGATGGTGACGGACGTACCTTAATAAGCCTGGCAGAACAGCAACCCCACAAGCTTTACGATGGAGAACTACGCCTAACCCATCTATATTATGGAAACAGTACGTTATACCTGACTGTGGAAAATGACCCAGAACTTAAACCACCCTATGGCTTACCTGTGGCAGTGGATAGCACCGGGTTAGTAGTTACCAACGAAAAAGGAGAGGTTTCTCCAAGTATAACCGTTACCTCCGGAGTACCTGTTACAGAGGGAATTACTGCTACTACTATAGAATTAGGCAGAAATAATTTTACCGACGGAACAGCAATGTTAAATGTCCAAGTCGCTAAGCTGAGTGCTAAATTAGTTATTGACGAGAATGTACCCATTAAATAATAGCGTCTATTTCCCGGGTAAGTGCATATATATAATCTAATATTGGGTCCGGAGGGATGCAGATGCGCCCCACCATAGGGATAACCTGTTCTCACGATGATCAAACTAATCGAAGCTATTTGCCCCAGGCTTATGCCAAAGCGATCGAACAAGCCGGAGGGATGCCGATTCTACTTCCACAGGCTCCCAGCTCATCGGATTGCATAAGTCAACTGGTGCACCTGTTAGATGGTATTCTTTTTTCCGGTGGGGTAGATGTAGATCCAATCCACTTTGGAGAGGAGCCACTGCCTGCTCTAGGAGCAATTGCTCCGGAAAGAGATGGGTTTGAATTGGAATTAGCCCGGCAGGCTTTAAATGCAGACCTGACAATTTTCGCTATCTGTCGGGGAATTCAAATATTGAATATTGCAGCCGGGGGAACAATTTATCAGGATTTACCTTCTCAATTAACTAAAACTTTAAAGCATAGCCAGGAGGCACCCCGCTGGTATGCCACCCATAAAGCAGTAATTAAAAGCGGAACTTTTTTGGCGAGAGACTTACAGACCAGAGAGATAAGGGTGAACAGCTTTCATCACCAGGCGGTCAATCGGCTTGCCCCGGGATTTCGGCTCTCTGCTACCGCTCCAGATGGGGTGATTGAAGGGATTGAGAGCGAAAACCACAAATATGTTGTGGGTGTGCAATGGCATCCGGAAACAATGTGGGAAAAGGACCCCCAAATGCTTAAATTATTCAAGAGCTTTGTACAGGCGACAAAATAAAGAGGATTTTTAGCCCTTTATGGAAAATATAAAAGTAGGGCCGCCCGGTTGTATGGCCGGGCGGATTTTTTTGGCCAATTTCTTTATGGAGGTTGAAAAATTGGAAATCCAACAAATTGCTGCCGAATTAAAGCTTAGGGAAGTTCAGGTCAAGAATACCGTCCAGTTACTTGATGAAGATAACACCGTACCCTTTATTGCCAGGTATCGCAAAGAACTAACCGGTGAACTTGATGAGAACTATATCCGGGAAATCCAGGAGCGACTTATTTACCTCCGTAACATGGAAAGTCGGAAAGTGGAAGTAATTAGGCTAATTGCCGAACAAGATAAGCTAACTCCCGAGCTGGAGGAAGCAATTCGTCAGGCCAAAATTATCCAGGAAATTGAAGACTTATATCGGCCCTACAAACAAAAGCGGCGTACTAGGGCTAGTATTGCTAAAGAAAAGGGACTAGGGCCTTTGGCGGAACTGATTATTGCTCAACAAGTGGTTGAAGGCCAACCAGCAGCTTATGCCCTGCCTTATGTCAACCCTGAGCTGGGAGTGGCTACGGAGGAAGAGGCTCTGGCCGGAGCTATGGACATTATCGCCGAAGAAATTTCGGATAATGCCAGTTTCCGGAAATCAATCCGGATGCTTACCTTTGGAGAGGGTGTCCTAGTAACCAAAGGCAAGCAAGCAGGTGGGCCAACTCCCTATGATATGTACCTAGACTATCATGAGCCGGTAAAAAGAATTCCTCCTCACCGGATTTTAGCTATTAACCGGGGAGAAAAGGAAGAAGTACTGACGGTAAAAATTGAGGCTCCTGTAGAGAAAATTCAAGCCAGCCTGACCACCAAGGTAGTAAAAAATCCCCGGACCATCTTCCTGGACCTCTTGGAGGGTACTGTTCAAGATAGTTATAAACGCTTAATTGCTCCTTCTATTGAGCGGGAGGTCAGGAATGAGCTGACCGAAAAAGCCGAGGAACAAGCAATCAAAGTTTTCTCTGTCAACTTAAAAAACCTTTTATTACAGCCACCAGTACGGGGGAAAGTGGTGCTGGGGATTGATCCGGGCTACCGCACCGGTTGCAAATTAGCGGTTGTAGATGAGACGGGTAAAGCCTTGGATATCGGAGTAGTCTATCCTCATCCTCCTCAAAAGCGTTGGCAGCAGGCTAAAGAGCAGCTTAAGGAATTAATTAACCGCTGGCAGGTAGGGATTGTGGCCATTGGTAATGGGACTGCTTCCCGGGAAAGTGAGAATCTGGCGGCAGAACTAATCAAAGAATTGCCTCAAGAGGTTTATTACCTAATAGTCAGTGAAGCCGGGGCCTCAGTATATTCCGCTTCCAAGGTCGCTCAGGAAGAGTTTCCCCAGTTTGACCTAACCGAGCGCAGTGCGGTATCAATTGCCCGACGCCTCCAAGACCCCCTGTCCGAGCTGGTGAAAATTGACCCGAAGTCTATCGGTGTGGGCCAATACCAGCACGATGTTAATCCACGGAGTCTGGAGGAGTCTCTAGGTGCTGTGGTGGAGACGGCAGTTAACTCAGTAGGAGTAGACTTGAATACAGCTTCAGCATCACTGCTCCAATATGTTGCCGGCTTGAAACCGGCAGTGGCCAAAAATATTGTGAATTACCGGGAGGAAAAAGGGAAGTTTAAGTCTAGGGCTCATTTGAAAAAAGTTCCCCGCTTAGGTGAAGCAACCTTTGTGCAGTGTGCTGGTTTTTTACGGCTGCCTGATGGAGAAAATTCACTGGAGAATACTCCCGTCCACCCGGAATCATACAGTATTGCTGATGCTATCCTAACTAAAATTGGTTCTAGTCGGAAGGATTTACAAAACCAGCAATTGGTGGTGGAAATCAAGGGTAAGCTTGGCCAGCTGGATTTGGTGACTTTGGCCAAAGAACTAGATGCTGGTTTGCCCACTGTCAAGGATATTGTGGAGGCTTTACAAAAACCAGGCAGAGACCCTAGGGACGAGCTTCCCAAGCCTTTACTACTCAAGGAAGTAACCAGTATTGAGAACCTTACGGAAGGAATGGTCCTCCAGGGTACTGTGCGCAATGTAGTAGATTTTGGTGCATTTGTAGACATTGGGATAAAACACGATGGGTTAGTGCATATTTCCCAGCTTACTAACAAATTTGTCAAGCATCCTGCCGAAGTTGTGGCAGTAGGCGATATTGTTCAGGTAAAGGTACTGAGCATAGACCGGGCTCGTGAACGGGTAGGGTTGAGCATGCGGGATATCTAGGTGTAAGGCCGGGTATTTTCTACAGCCTGTGAATTTATAAAATATCGAGGAGGTAGTTATGGGTTTAACAACTGCAGAAATCTTACAGGTTGCATTGGAGGCTGCCCAATTAAGTGCAGCACCTGCAGATTCCATGGTAATTGTTCCTGGGGATAATCTTAAAAAAGTGGCCTTTGGGGTAGATATGGAGACCGCAGAACTGCTGATTGCCCGGGAAATAGGTGTGGACGGGGTAATTACCCATCATCCGGTAACCGGGGCACCTAAGCTTAATTTGTTCAAAGTTATGGAAAACCAAATTGAGCGCATGGTCTCGGTCGGGGTACCGGTAAACAAGGCTCAAAAAGCCCTGAAGCCTCGGATGGAAGAAGTGGACCGGGGACTGCATGTTTCTAATTACGACCGGGTGACTTCTGCAGCCAAAGCCTTGAAAATGCCCTTTTTGGCTATTCATTCCCCCGCCGACCTGTTGGGGGAAAGGTTTATTCAGGCCCATTTGGATCGTTCCCTAGCCGGGAATCCCCAAGCTAAACTTAAAGATGTCCTCACTGCGCTCTTAGAATTGACCGAGTACAAGCTCACTCTAGCCAAACCAACCATTAGAGTTGGCTCAGAAGGAGATTATGCCGGCAAGGTTTTAGTGACCATGGCTGGAGGTACAAGTGGCGGGGTTAATGTGTATAAAGCCTATTTTGAGGCCGGGGTAGGAACTTTAGTAGTAATGCATACCCCGGAGAACGTGATCAAAGCAATCAAGGAGCAGAATATTGGTAATGTAATCGTAGCAGGACATATGGCTAGTGACTCTGTTGGCATTAATCTGCTTATCACCGCCTTGCAGGCCAAAGGCTTGGAAGTGGTACGCATGAGCGGGGTAATAGACCCGGCAGAGGCAGAATAGGTGTGTTTAACGCATAAAATGCCAAAGGAGGTTGCCGATGTTAGCAATAGTGGGCGGCAAGGTTTTAACTATGGCTGGAGGAGAATATCATCCAGGGGTAGTCTTAATCGAAGGAACTAAAATTAAAGCGGTGGGTAAAGCCGGGGCTCAAGGGCTAACTATTCCCCCAGGGACAGAAGTAATTGACGCTACAGGCAAAATAGTTATGCCCGGCCTGATTGATGCCCATTGCCATGTAGGTATTTATGAGGAAATCTACCGGGAGGAGGGGGATGACTGCAACGAGTGGACCGACCCAATCACCCCTCACTTGCGGGCCCTTGACGGGATTAATCCAGAGGATGAAGGCTTTAAGGATGCCTTAGAGGGTGGAATTACCACCGTGCTTACCGGGCCGGGAAGTGCTAATGTTATTGGTGGGGAAGCAATTGCCCTGAAGACCTATGGCCGGGTGGTAGACGAAATGGTGCTCAGGGCTCCTGCAGGCTTAAAGATAGCCTTCGGGGAAAACCCTAAACGGGTGCACGGGGGACAAAAAAAAATGCCAGCCACCAGGATGGCTACCGCTGCCCTGTTACGGGAGTATCTAGTTAAGGCCAACACATATCTCCATAAACTAGAGCAAGGAACTGAGCAGGACAAAAAGCCGGAGCGGGATTTAAAGCTGGAGACAATGGTCAAGGTTTTGCGGAAGGAAATTCCTTTGCGGGCTCATGCTCATCGGGCGGATGATATTGTGACAGCAGTGCGCATTGCTGAGGAATTTGACGTAGATATTGTCATTGAACATTGTACCGAAGGCCACAAAATTGCCGATTTTCTAGCCAGTAAGGGTATTCCGGCGGTTGTAGGGCCGTTAATTACCAGTCGCTCCAAAGTAGAGTTAAAGGATCGTACTACAGCTACACCGGGAATTTTATTCAGAGCAGGAGTAAAACTGGCTCTAATGACCGACCATCCGGTAATCCCCCTAAACTACCTAAATATTTGTGCCGCCTATGCTGTTCGGGAAGGCTTACCCGAGGAGGAAGCTCTTAAAGCAATAACCATTAACGCTGCCGAAATCTGTGGTATAGCTAGCCGGGTAGGCAGTCTAGAGGTTGGTAAGGATGCAGATGTGATTATGCTTAGTGGTCACCCCCTAGATATTCAGACCCGGGTGGAAATGGTGTTTATCAACGGGCGGGCAGTAAAATAGCAGGCTAGTTGAAAAACCCGTCTAGCTAGGAAGCAGGTGTGCCAAGGCCACAGGCGTACTCTTTGTACGTCGAGGACCTTGGCACATCTGGTGACAACGCTAGGCGGGGAATTTCAACAGCCTGAGTAAGTGTTCACTTCCTGCGCCCCATGGTTGCGCAGGATATCCACTGCCTGATTAAGGTTTTCGTCAGCATAAATGGTAAGCACAACCGTTTCACCCTGACCCATGGTGCCACTACCACCTACCATGCTTATGCCTTGGGGTGTAGCAGACTGGAAAGTCCCTGCCATGGCAGAAGCTTCTGGCCTCAAATTGGTATTCATGGTGTTGCTCATAGTGTTATTCATGGGTGACATACCGGACATCATCTGGTTTGCCATGGTTGGGATGGTCGATGATCCCATCATGCCCTGAAGCATTGGCCCCATCATTGCCGCGGGTAGTGTAAAGGCAGCAGTAGCGGCAAGAGCAGCCACCCTTCCGGCTAATTGACCGGCGGTTCCACCAAGCTCCATGGCATTCTGGGTGAGTTGCCCCATGATGTTAGTGGACAAGCCCCCAGCCATTCCGGTAGACATTTGCTTACTAGCTGTTTCATCATCTCTAACGATAATCGCTACATTTTGAGCTTCTAACTGGTTACGTAAGCTGTAAAGTGCATCTTCGGCCTGCTGGCGGGAGTTGAAAACTCCTACGATTGTAGTCGACACAAATATTCCCTCCTTTAAGCCCTTTTGGAATTTAGGCTGTATCTATACTATTATGTCCTCGGGCAGGTAGGGATTATGTTATGCGGAACCGGGTTATTGATATTATTTTTTGACTAATTCTGATACAGGCACAATTACTACACCTCGGGCTTTCATTTGCGGTAACCGGTCTGTGAGGGCTTTAACCATTGCTGAGCCTGTTTCGCCTACATGACCGATGCCAATTGCCTCACCTTTCTCCAAGGCAGTATCAGCCAGTAAATCAATTTGACTGTTAATACTTGCCACCCTATTGACATTATCCAGAAAAACTGTACGCTCAGCCCAGGGGACGCTCATTTCTCTGGCTAGTTCCGGAATTACCGTTTTATCAGTAGTCCTGCTATCTAGAATAAACAGGTTTTTGGCTTTTAGTTCTTTGAGCACCACCTGCATTATTGCTCTGTTAGCGGTAATTTTTGAACCAGTATGATTACTAAAGCCAACAGCCTGGGGAAGCTGGTCAATTGCTAATCTAACTCGTTGGACAACCTCAGCATCACTTAAATCAGGGGTTATAGCTCCCGGCCCTAAGATGCCAGGTTTGCCTAATTCCGGAGACATGGGCATATGAATTATCACCTGGTAGCCCTTTTGTACAGCTAGGCGAGCTTCCTCCTGACTGTTTTTCATGTTAGGCATGATGGCAAAGGTAAGCGGATAGGGCAGGGCCATCATTTCCGAAGTTCCTCTGGCGTTCTGCCCTAAGTCATCGATTACAATAGCTAATTTAACTTTTCGTTCTAGGTTATTTTCCCGAAACAGGGTGTTTAGGTATAAATGGCCACCAGGGCTAGCTTCCCTTTGACCCTCTACTAGTATTTCTACTTCGGTTAGGCCGGGAAACTGGGTTAAGGTCTTGTGAATAGCTAGGATAAAGTCATTCTCTTCCTCTAGGCTGCTGGAGAAATTTTCAACCAGTTCTTTACTGAAATTAAGCTTTACTTTAGAACCTTCTATTTCCAAACTGAGTAGCTTGGTTCCCTCAGGGGAAATAGGTTCCAGGTTACTTTGATTTGGACCTTTTAACAGTTCCTCCATTGCAGTTAAAGCGATTTTTTTAAGTTTTTGACCGGAATTTCCGGTACTCAGGGTAGGGGTAAGCTGATCCAAAGTGCGGGTCTCCAGAGCCAGATGGTCTCCTGTGGGCGACTGTTTTAGGAAATAAAGCTCCAATTGATTGGTGCTGGGTTTGCTAAAAGCAGCACTATGGTTGGGGGGGTTATTAGTTTTAGGATTGCCAGTTGGCGAATTATTAAGTCCGGAATTATTTCCATAATATTTTTGTAGGCCGGAAACTATGGCCTGGGCGATTTTTTGTTGGTGAACTCCCTGTTGTAAAAGTTCTCGTTCTTCCCTATTGGAGATAAAGCCCACCTCCACAATTAATGCAGGCATGTTGGTATTGCGCAGCAGGTAATAATCACCGCCTTTGGCCTTGCGATGATTAGCGGGATGGAGCTTGACTAGTTCCCGCTGGAGTGTTACAGCGGCTATTCTGCCCGCATTGGATAGGGGATGGTAAAAGGTTTCAATCCCATAGCAGTCTGAATGGCGATCTTGGTTAGTATGAATACTGATGAAGATATCCCCATGAGCTTGTTTAGCAATCTGCACCCGCTTATCTAATTCACTCCGTTTAAGTTCCCTGCTGGTTCCCTTTTCTCTAGGCGTGTAGAAGTCCACATCAGTACTTCTTGTCAGAATCACCTTAGCGCCTCTTTTTTCAAGCAGCTCCCTAACTTTAAGGGCAACCGCTAGGTTAATGTCTTTCTCTGCGGTGCCCTTGTACATAGCACCTGGGTCTGTACCCCCATGACCAGGATCAATTATTATTGTTCTCCCTTGCAGAGCAGAATCAGCCGGCCCAAGGACTGCAAGATAATCCTCCCACCAAAAGGGTGCAGAAAGGATAACTAGCAGCATAATCGAGATGATGCCTAGGACGGGTTTTAAGGGTTGGGCTAACTTCAAATTCAATAAAATCAAAATTATTGGCTTGCCAAGCACTTGCTGCCCCTCCTGTTTTCTCCCCAAATTCTTCCCCGGTTCTTCTTATTGTTTCTTTAATAATATTAAGGAAGGGCCTGACCTAGTATTAATTTCTATAGGAATATCAACTACACTCTGGACTAGTTTGCAGCTGTTGACTTGCAGGCAATTAGCAGAGGGGATATAATATGTCTATAAAATTTTACAGTTTTTGATTAAAGGTTGGTGAACAGGGTGAGAATTTCAGATATAGGTGAATTTGGTTTAATCGAAATTCTATCCCGGCAACTTCCTAAACCTTCCAAAGCTGTGGTTCGAGGAATTGGTGATGATGCTGCAGTAATACAGGGTAGCGGCACTAACTCCACACTTTTAACCACAGATATGCTGATAGAAGATATTCACTTTACCCGCAAGTATTGCTCGGCTTATAATATTGGCTGGAAGTCTTTAGCGGTGAATGTTAGTGACATTGGAGCTATGGGAGGGCTACCCACCGTGGGGGTGGTTTCTTTAGCTATTCCGGTTAACTGGACTGTAGAGGAATTAACAGAGCTGTACCGGGGATTGGGAGCGGCCGCCCTGTTTTACGGGGTAAGTATTGTCGGTGGGGATACAGTCAAGTCTCTCCAAGGACTAACCATCAATGTTGCTTTATTAGGTGAAGCTGAGCCGGATTCAGTTGTGTACCGCTCAGGGGCAAAGTCAGGGGATGCCATTCTAGTCACGGGGACGCTGGGAGAATCGGCAGCAGGCTTGGCCAGATTACAAAACCCGGAAATTATTTTACCTGCAGGGTGTGGTGAAGCCCTGGCCCAACGCTATCGCCAACCAATGGCTCAGGTTATGGCCGGCTATAACTTAGCTAAGGCAGGCTTGGTCAATGCCATGAATGATATTAGTGACGGGCTAGCAAGTGAAATCCATGAAATATGTAAAGCTAGCGGGGTGGGCTGCCACCTTCAGGCGGAAAATATTCCGCTGGCTGAAGCCACAAAGCTGCTGGCCAAAAGCCTAGGGATAGACCCTTTAGACTGGGCTCTCTTTGGGGGGGAAGATTTTCAGTTAGTTGTTACCCTAGACCCTGGAAGGGTTAACCAGGCCCAAAGGTTGTTAACCTCCTTAGGAGTATCTGCTACCTTAGTAGGCGAAATAACTTCCGGTACGGATGTGCTTCTGGTTCAAGCGTCGGGGGAAGAAAAGCTTCAGTCTAGGGGTTTTAACCACTTTACCCAACAAGATGATTGAGGTGAAAACATTGCAGCAGGTGCAGACTAATTCTCCAGAGGAAACCTCCAACTGGGGAGCACTAATCGGAAAATATGCCAGGGAAGGACTGGTGGTCTGCCTATGGGGAGACTTGGGGGCCGGCAAAACCCAACTAGCCAAAGGAGTAGCTCAGGGCTTAGGAATTACCGAACTGGTAACCAGCCCTACCTTTACCTTAATAAACGAGTATCAGGGGCGATTACCCCTTTATCATATGGATCTCTATCGCTTGGGAGATGCGGAAGAAGCTTACGACCTAGGTTTAGAGGAATATTTTTATAACCGGGGAATATCGTTGGTGGAATGGCCAGAAAGAATTGAAGAATTATTACCAGAGGAACGCCTGGATCTTCGCCTGGTAAAGCTAGACGATAATGGGCGACGTCTGGAGTTTTTTTCCAGGGGTTCAACCCTCGATGGATTAGTGGAGGAGCTGTGCGCACATGTTTGTACTAGCCCTTGATTCTGCTACTCTGGCAGCAAGTGCAGCAGTAATTACTGCGGAAAAGCTGGTAGCTGAACGATTTATTAATAACAAGCTAACCCACTCGGAAACTCTGCTCCCGATAATTCAGCAGGTGCTAGTTGATGCGGGAATAACCCCACAGAATTTAGGGGGGATAGCTGTAACCTGCGGACCTGGTTCGTTTACCGGTCTGCGGATTGGACTTGCCACTGCTAAAGGGCTGGCCCAGGTGTTGGAATGCCCCTTGGTGGGAATTCCTACCCTGGATGCTTTAGCTTTTAATTTAGTGGGCAATAAAGGCTTAATCTGCCCTATATTGGATGCCCGCAAACAACAAGTATATACAGCCTTGTATAGTACTAACCCTGGAGAGTCTGGATTAACAGCAGGTTTACCCCTCCGGCCGGCCCTGCAAAGGCTGAACGAGTATCAAGCTCTTTCCATCAATGAGTTAATTTGCCTTTTGGATAAATATGCTGAGCAGGGATCGGTGACCTTTCTGGGTGATGGTGTTGCTGTTTATGCTCAAGCCCTTCAGCATTCCCTGGGAGATAGGGCTTTGATGGCATCCCGGGCCCTGAACTATCCTCGCGCTGCTGCAGTAGCCGAACTAGGGCTGGCTAGAATTACAGCTGGTGAGGATGACCACTGGTCCAAATTAAACGCCCTATATCTACGAGCCTCCGAAGCGGAGACAACTTGGGCCAAGAAACACGGGTGCGGGAAGGAAAGGTAGGAATTGTGTTGGCACTTGAGCTGGTTGATTTTGAAGAAAAGCATATAAACAGTATAGTGGCCATTGAAAAAGTTTCATTTCCTACCCCCTGGTCCATAGAAGCCTTTCACCATGAGTTAAACGATAATCCCTTTGCCCACTACCTTGTGGCGCTATTAGACGGGGAGGTTATTGGCTACGGCGGAATGTGGCAAGTGTTGGATGAAGCCCATGTTACCAATGTGGCTGTAGACATTCCTTATCGGGGTCTAGGTTATGGTTGTTTGTTACTCCAGGCATTAGCCGCCAAAGCCTTGGCTCAAGGGTGTACCAAAATGACCTTGGAAGTAAGGATTTCCAACTTTGCCGCTCAACGGCTATATACTTCTCTGGACTTTATTGCTTATGGGGTAAGAAAAGGTTATTACACTGATACTAAAGAAGATGCCATCATTATGTGGAAAAACTTGATTTAATTAGTCTAAATATTGAGCAGAAAGCTGAGGGAGGAAAATTAAATGCCTTATTATTATGAAGATGTGTCCAGGACTTTTAGTGAATATTTGCTGATTCCGAATTTAACCAAGAAAGACTATTTGCCCGGTAATGTTAACCTGACTGCACCTGTAGCTAAATTTAAAAAAGGAGAAAAAACTCCATTAGAATTAAAAATACCCTTTGTTTCGGCGATAATGCAATCTGTTTCGGACGACCATTTAGCTATAGCTTTAGCTAGATGTGGCGGGATGTCCTTTATCTTTAGTTCCCAACCGATAGCAGAACAAGTTGAGATGATAAAAAAAGTAAAGAGATTCAAAGCGGGATTTGTAGTTAGCGACTCCAGTCTCACTCCTGAACATACCTTGCGGGATGTCGTAGAACTGAAAGAAAGGACTGGTCATTCCACTATTGCAATTACTGAAGATGGCACTCCATCCAATAAATTATTAGGTATTGTTACCTCCAGAGATTATCGAACAAGTAGGGATTCATTAGGCAAAAAAGTAAAAGAATTTATGACCCCTTTTGCCAAACTAATTGTGGGTAAAGAGGGAATAAATCTAGGTGAAGCCAACGATATCATTTGGGAGCATAAACTAAATTGCTTACCAATTATCGATAATAACCAAAATCTAATGTATCTGGTGTTTAGAAAAGACTATGATGAACATAAAAAGAATCCTAACGAATTATTGGACTCAGAGAAAAGATTTGTCGTTGGAGCCGGAATTAATACTAAGGATTATCAGGAAAGAGTACCGGAATTAGTAAAAGCCGGTGCAGATATATTGTGTATTGATTCGTCTGATGGATATAGTGAGTGGCAGAGAGAGACCATTGAATATATCAAGCGAGAATATCATGACAAGGTCAAAGTTGGCGGTGGCAACGTTGTTGACGAAGAAGGGTTTATGTATTTAGTAGACTCTGGAGCGGATTTTGTTAAAGTAGGAATAGGTGGTGGCTCAATCTGTATCACCAGGGAACAAAAAGGAATTGGCAGAGGCCAGGCAACAGCTGTCATTGAAGTTGCCAAAGCCAGAGACAAGTATTTTGAAAAAACAGGTGTTTATATCCCAATATGTTCTGATGGCGGGATTGTCCATGATTACCATGCTGTTTTAGCGTTAGCTATGGGAGCTGACTTTATTATGATGGGACGATATTTTGCCAGATTTGATGAAAGTCCGGCCAAAAAAGTAAAGTTAGGAAGTAATTATGTTAAAGAATATTGGGGTGAAGGCTCTAATCGCGCCCGGAATTGGCAAAGATATGATTTAGGAGAAGGGGCCAAGCTCCATTTTGAAGAGGGAGTAGACAGTTATGTTCCCTATGCAGGTAGATTGGATGATAATTTAGCAATTACTTTAAGCAAAATCAAGTCCACAATGTGTAGTTGTGGAGCTATCACCATTGAAGAATTACAAAAAACCGCCCGCATGACCCTGGTTTCATCAACCAGTATTGTGGAAGGTGGCGCCCATGATGTTATCTTAAAAGAGAATAATTATTAAGTTAGATTAAACGGAGCAGTAAAAACGGAGGCTTTTAACGAAATGACCGATACCCACCTTACTACCGAGCCGATTCTGTTAGCGATAGAAACCAGTTGTGACGAGACTGCGGCTGCAGTTTTAGCCGGACCAGGCCCCAAGCTGCTTTCTAATATTATCACTTCCCAAATCCCCGTTCATCAGAAATACGGAGGAGTGGTACCGGAAATTGCCTCTCGCAAGCATGTTGAACTAGTCAACCTGGTCATTGCCGATGCCTTAAAGGAAGCGGGAGTTTCCTTTCAGCACTTATCTGCAGTTGCGGTCACTTACGGTCCGGGTTTGGTGGGAGCACTGCTAGTGGGGGTTTCCTGTGCTAAGGCCTTGGCCCTTGGTTTAGGTATTCCTCTAATTGGGGTTAATCATATAGAAGGCCACATTTACGCCAACTTTCTGGCTCATCCGGAGCTTAATTTTCCGCTGATTTGTCTAGTAGTATCCGGGGGACATACGGATTTGGTATATATGGAAAGCCACGGAAGCTATGAAATCCTGGGCCGGACTAGGGATGATGCAGCTGGGGAAGCATTTGATAAAATAGCCCGAGCGATGGGGCTAGGTTATCCAGGTGGGCCATTAATCGACAAATTAGCACAGGAGGGAAATCCTCACGGGGTTACTTTGCCTCGGGCGTTTCTGGAGCCCAACAGCTTGGACTTTAGTTTTAGCGGGTTAAAGTCTGCCGTGTTAAATTACTTGAACAAAGCCCAAATGCTAGGGGAAAATATTAACAAGGCAGATTTGGCTGCCAGTTTCCAACTAGCGGTTACCGATGTTCTGGTAGAAAAGGCTTTTAAGGCAGTGGCCAACCGAGGTGTCCAAGTTCTAGTTTTGGCCGGGGGAGTAGCAGCAAACAGCCAGCTTCGGGATCGCTTAACCACCCATGGGGAGAAGCTTGGGATGACGGTAAAATACCCTCCTTTGCTACTTTGTACTGATAATGCGGCGATGATTGGCTGTGCGGCCTATCATAAATATCTGGCCGGGCAGTTTGCTGCCTTAAGTTTGAATGCGGTACCTAACCTTTCGTTAAATTACAAGGTGACTGTACCCAGATAGATATCCTGCTGCTTTAAAGCAACCTCCTAGAAAATAAATTTACCATAAATGACAAAAGGCGACCTTAGGTCGTCTTTTGTCATTTATTACATTATAAATAGTACTAACTCTTATTATCCTAATATTTACGACAAATTAGAACAATAGTTTTGTGGATGACTAAGTCTGTGGATAATGTGGGTAAGTCTGTTAGTAACTTATTTTTCAAGCCTTTGAGCTGTTAGTTATTTTAGCTGCCAATCGTTAGTTCTTCCTGTGGATAAGGTGGATATGTAGGTGAAAAGCTTAATTTAGGCTATAAAACCTGTGGATAAACCTGTGGATTCTGTGGATAAGCCAAAAATATGTTCGTTTGGGATTCTAGGTGAATTTCCCTTAGATTTTGATTTTAAAGGCTATAAGCTACAATTACATCCTGAAATAGCTAAATATAAAGCTAGACCGGCTTAAGCTTGGTCTAGCTTTTGTTTATAGCCTATATTGTAATAATTAGGGCGTTAAGTTAATAGGGAAATGGTATTTTTTTTATAAATATAGAGGAAAAAGGAATTATTTGTAGAAAATGTAATATTAGCAAAAAAAACCTTGAAAAAGCCAATGAGTATAAGTTTAAAGGAGGTATTTTTATGAGCAAATGGTCGAGATTGCTAGTTGTTTTGGTGCTGTTAATAGTTCCGGGATGGGCCGAGGCTAATGCTCAGGTAGTTTCCACTAAAGAATACTTGGTTCTTTTTAAGCAGGACAAACTTCCGACTGACTATCAGCAAGTAATTACTTCGGCTGGGGGTTTGGTTAAGTCAGTTATTCCCCAGTTGGGTGCGGTGGTGGCTCAAAGTGATTATAGAAATTTTTTGCTTGATTTGGCTGGGAACAACAAGGTTGAAGAGGCTGGCCTTAATGTGAACATTACCCTGGAAGAAGACATATTCAGGCTATTGAAAATTAGTTCCTTAGCTCCCCCAGTGCAAGGGGATCTTTACCAAATGTTCCAGTGGGATATCCAAAGAGTAGGGGGGAAGCCTGCGACCTGGGCTAAACAAGCCGGAAATCATCAAGTGGTAGTGGCAGTATTAGATACCGGGATTGACGCCGAACACCCGGATCTAGCAGGAAATTACCTATATGGAAAATCCTTTGTTCCCGGTTATCCTGATGGTGGGGAAGATGGTAACGGTCACGGAACTCATGTTGCAGGGGCAATTGCTGCCAATGGACGGGTTATTGGTGTTGGCCCCGGTTTAGGTCTTGCGTCCTACCGGATATTTGATCCTACCGGGCAGGGGTCTGTAGATACAGTGGCGCAAGCAATAGTAGTGGCTGCGGACGACGGAGTTGATGTTATCAATTTAAGCATAGGTGGTTATGTGAACAAGACTGACAAACAATCGATGGCTGAATATCAGTTACTAAAAAAGGCTGTTAATTACTCCCTCCAACGGCAAGTTACTTTAGTCGCGGCGGCAGGAAACAATGGTGTTAATCTACAAAAGAAAAATCAGCTGATACCATCCCTCCGCGGCGGTCTTGTAGCGATTCCGGTCGGGATACCAGGTGTCCTTGGGGTTTCAGCCACGAATAAATCAGATGAGCTAGCATTTTACTCTAATTATGGCCAATCGGTTATCGATTTAGCTGGTCCAGGGGGTGACGTAGGAGCTAATTTTGACCCAATTACTATGACTGGTGAAATGGATATCTTATCTGCTAATTTAAGTACTGTGCCTGGGGGTGGATATGGTTGGATGCTTGGCACCAGCATGGCCACACCTAAGGTTTCCGCAGTTGCCGGACTTATCATCGCCCAGCATGGAAAGATTGGACCGGACAGAGTGGCAGCCCTTTTGAAAAAAAGTGCCGTGGATCTTGGTAAACTAGGAAAGGATGAATATTTTGGTTTTGGACAGGTGAATGCAGAAGCCGCCATATCCAACTAAGGCAGGCTGTTGAATCCCCGTCTAGCTGTGTCGCCAGCTGTCCCAAGTTCCTCGACGTACAAAGAGTACGCCTGTGGACTTGGGACAGCTGTCTTCGTGCTAGACGGGTTTTTCAACAAGCCTGCTTGGGGTCGGGTATAAGCGGTTTTTTTAACAGCAACTGGGGAATACAAAAGCTGCAATCATAAGCAATGACTAGATTTTTCAACAGCCTGTAAAAAGCATAATTTGCCAACTGCTTTTTACAGCTATTAACTAGGTAGAATCCAGCATTTTTTCGGTGTTCCGGGAAACAATCAGCGTTCCCATTGAAATCCCTACCCTGCCATGTTATCATAAGAGCAAACCGTAAAGCGGAGGTGGAGAAAGATGGCTGGCAGGTGGTTTGGTCTTATTGTAGTAGCTATTATTGGGGTATTATTAGGCGGTGGTTTTAAATTATTTCAAACAATTAACCCTTTTGCTGAGTACAGCCAGCAGAACCGCCCAGCTGTAGAGATGCAGCGTCCACTCGAGTCCGAGACGCCAGACACAACCCCATCTACCGAAGAACTTCCTAAAGTTTCCAAGACGGTCATCCCCCAGGCCAAACCTGATCAAGGGGAAATAGTGGTTGAGGGAATGGTAGATAGTATCAGTGTTAAGAAACGCAGCGTTAAGTTCACTCAAGAGATGGATGATATCAGTAAAAAGGTTAGCCCTACAGTCCAAATTCTCCAAGATGCCGTAATCGAAGTAAATGGTGAAAAAACAGACCTAGATCAACTGCTGGTGGGAGATTATGTCACCATGATCTTAAACTCAGAGCACCAGGCTCGGGCCGTTCAGATAGAACGCTAAAAGTTATGGACGAGCAGCTCTTAATATTGGGACTTTAACATTAATCAAGCTTTCCCTAGGGTAATAAAGGGCGCGATCACATGTCAACAACATGGAGAGCGTCCAGCTATGTTTTAGTTAAGGAAATTACCGTATTATAAGGCTGTGGATAATTTCCTTAACTGGGGTTGTTAAGGGGTGCGCCCCTTATGTTCGTAGGAGGGTCACAGCGATAGCGACATAGGGAACCTGGGTTCACTGTGTACAAGAAAATCGACTTCTATAAGTTAAGTCGAGCAGTCGATTTTCTTGAAAGGGGGGTATTCCCTATGGTTTGGCAGGCTTTAGAGCAGCTTATTCTAAGCAGTAATTTAGAATGTTATGCAGTAGGTGGAGTACTCCGGGATATTTTTCTCGGCAGGCCGATTAGCGACCTGGATTTACTAGTGAAAACAGGGGCACTCCAGATAGCCAGGGAATTAGCGGATCGAACTAGGGGGTCTTTTGTGTTGCTGGATGCCCAAAATAATGTCGGTCGGGTAATTTGTCGCCAGCAGCCGGAAACTCCTCACAGGGATATTCAACCCCTTGGAATTAAGGTAATTGACATCGCAGAATTCTCAAGTGTTACCCTTGAGGAAGATTTAGCCTCCAGAGACTTTACCATTAATGCCATGGCCCTGCCCCTTACCCAGCAAACGATGTCGCATTTAACCATGCTGCTATCCCAGCCAACTTATCAGCCCCATAACCAGCTTTGGCTACACACCCGGGAACAGCTTCTGGCTCACACAATTGACCCCTGTGGAGGTATGGAGGATATTCAGCACCAAATAATCCGGGCCCCGGAACCAGAGGTTTTCCAGCAAGACCCACTGCGGATGCTGAGAGGGCTTCGCTTCTCCTGTCAACTAGGGTGGCCGCTGGAGGCAACAACCCAGCAGTGGCTCCAAGCTTGTCCGGAAACTATAAATTCCGTGTCAGGGGAACGGATTCGGGACGAGATTTTCGTAATGCTTAGTCAGAACCAGGCCGCGGCCTGTATCCAAGGGGAAGTCCAGAATGGTAGGATCTTTACAACAATCTGGCCAGAAATTCTGGTCATGGCCGCTACCGAACAAAACCACCATCACGCAGTTGATGTTTGGCTCCACTGTTTAACCACCTTAGTAGTAATGGAAAGAATGCTGGCTAACCCTGGAGAATTTCCCGCCGAGCTTAGCAAGCCACTGTTTATTCAGCTCCAAAAAGGTCTAGGACGAAGCCCACGCCGACGGCTGGAACTACTTAAATGGGCAGCACTTTTTCACGATGTAGGTAAAACCGTCACCAAAGGCCAACGTCTCGATGGTCGAATTACCTTTTACGGCCATGACCAAGCCGGGGTGCAGCTGATATCTGCTATGGCCGGAAGACTTGCCCTCAGTAAAAAGGAAACCCTCCTGGTCGAAAGGCTAGTGGCATTACATATGCGACCTTTGCAATTATATACCCTTAAACAAGCTACACCTAAAGCTCGTTTTCGACTCTTCCGGGATCTAGGAGCTGAAGCAATTGAAGTCCTGCTTCTAGCCTTGGCGGATTTAGAGGCTAAAGTAACTTTTCGAGGTAGTCAGGAAGAGTCAGTTGACTACCAGAAGTTTATCTTTGACTTACTGCAGGATTATATCAACCGCCCAGTTCAGATTTTTCCACCCAGGTTGATTACAGGTACGGACATAATCACCAGATTTCCCCACTGCCCCCCAAAGACCATAGGTGGACTCTTAGATGAGGTTTACGAAGCTCAGGGCGCAGGAGAAATTACCACTAGGGCAGAAGCTCTAGCCTGGTTAGGAGAGCGCAATAAAGATCATTTAACCTAAACAGAAGCAGGCCTTGGCCTGCTTCTAATAATTTGTTGAGAAACACTTTTTTTATGACCAGAGTAGGCTGTTAAAAAACCCGTATAGCACGAAGACAGCTTTGCCAAAGCCACAGGCGTACTTTTTGTACGTCGAAGACATTAGGGCAAAGCTGTCGACACGGCTATCCTGAAAATCATACTTAATTTTCATATACTGTTGGTGCCACGTTAGTGGCATGGATGTCTAGACGGGGAATTTTAAGCCTGCAATTACAGCTTACTATCTTGTTCCTTATTCGGAGTGGGCAATAATGAAGTTGTGTCTCGCCCAGATAGCCCAAGGGCTTTTTTAAATGTTCGACGTAATTCCACTCCAAGCAGGCCGGCTAACAGGCGGAATAAAGCGAGAGAGCTAGTAAACCGTTTGCCTAAGGGCCACTTTAACTCATCCCGACCACAAATGGTATGCCGATTTAGTGAACCTACTTTTTCTTTGAGCTTACCTAATTCCTGTCGTTGTTCCTCCAGGTCTGGAAGTAATAAAATCTGATCTATCTGACTAATTGTCTCTGTAGCTATATTAATCCGGTATTTTATGTCTTCGTACACTTGCGCCTCAATTAAGCCAAAGTTGAATTTTAGTTGATTCAGGCGATTTGCTGCAGCATAAGTTGCCTCAACAATTTGCTCCCTAGTCATAGCATCCGTTTCGTAACTTAAAATATGCTTCCAGCTCGGGTGGTTTAATGCCTGGCGGTGATCCTCTAAGCTATGACAGAATTTCTTGTAGCCGTACTTTTCCGGGTACTCAAAGGCGAGGCACCCAGGATCCAGAAAGGGGGCCAGGGGAGCTATGAACAAGGCCAGGCGTTGCTTTACCGGGAACAATTCCAAGAGCAACTGACAGTAGTCAATGGTTTCCATCACACTGGTATAAGTTTGTTTAGGTATTCCAGTCATAAAAAAAATATCGATTTTCCGGCACCCGTATTTATAAGCAGCGGCCATAGTAGCTTCAAACTCCGCATTGGAGCATTTAAACTTGCCGTTTAGTTTACGCAGTTCCTCATCATGGGTTTCCAAGGTTATTTCCAGGCTAAATTTTGGTACTGCTTTAGCTACCATCGCAAAAAAACTTTCGTCTGCCGGGTAAAAAAGCTCGATAATTAGTTCGTTTTTAATTTTTTCTTTTCCTAACAGTTTAAAAAATTCTTCCGCATAGGCCAGACCAGCCTGACGCAAGTCATGGAGAATAAAAATTGGGGCCTGCCCAATGGACTGGATAAGTTTAATGTCTTCCACTAGAACGCGGGGGGAACGAAAAGCAGGTTGAGTTCGGTTGCAGATTTTGCGGTAGGCAAACCGGGAACCCCCACACACGGAGCAGTTTTGGGTACAGCCTCGGGCGGTGAGCAGTACGGTAGTAGGGTAACTTAACCATTCCAGATAGGGGACGGCATTATGCAGGTTAAGGTACTTGAAAACTGAGCTTACTACATATTTATAACTAGGAATGGGTGCATAATCTAGATTGTCCGGTACATAAGTTAAGGGGTTTACCACAACTGAACCATCCGGGTGTTTCCAGGTTAGGTTGGGGATACAATCGAAAGGCTCATTAGAAAAAAGTCCTCGCATTAACTGCCGCATAGGCTCCTCTGTCGAATCACCTCGGATTACAAAATCCACAAAGGGATACCGAATTAGCTCTTCATGGTAGTAAGAGGCTGATAGGCCTCCCATTAGGACGGGTGTTTGAGGATGGTACTTTTTGACTATTTTGGCTATTTCCAAGCTGCCTTGAGCATGAGGCAGCCAGTGCAGGTCAATGGCAAAAGCCTTTGGGTTGAGTCTAGCGATAACTTTTTCCACATCATAATTCACATTGCGCAGCATTTGATAAGCTAAATTAATTATTTGAACATTAAAACCATCCCGTTCTAAGGTATCGGCAATACTTGTGATGCCCATGGGGTACATTTCAAAAGCGGCTGAAGAAGGAACAACATCACTAATTGGCCCAAACAAAATAGTGTCTTTGCGGAAATCATAGACACTGGGGGGGTGTAAAAATATCAAATCCCGTTGGAAAAATCGTTTGATCATCAATACCCTCCTGCGTCAGGATTTCGTTGTGCTCAAATTCACAAGCTTCTGATATATTATACCAGTACTATCCTATTATGTATACTGCTGATCAGAACATACAGAACCGGATAAACTTATCATTGTATCCAAAAAGTTTTAGGTTTATAATTAATAAGTGCAAGAAAAATCAGAAAACAGCCATTGGCATGGGGATTTTTGTCTCCAAAGGTAAAAAGAAGGGGATTTGAGGATGAAACAGCAGTTGCGTAAGGATGTGCTTCGGGAACGGATGGCTTTAAGTCCGGCAGAAGTGAGTTCCAGGAGCAGTAAAATATGTGCACAGCTTATGCAAATGCCCCAATTTAACCAGGCGAGAACAGTAATGTTTTTTATTGACTTTCGGAATGAGGTAACTACCGGAGAAGCTATTAAAGCCATTATTGCTTTGGGTAAACGGGTAGTGGTTCCCATTACCGATATACCTAACCGCAAGCTTACACCATCTCAGATTGTCCACTTTCCTGAGGACCTGCAATCGGGAGCTTATGGTATTCTCGAGCCGAAGCCAGAGTGTGTAAGGCCGGTACCACCTCAGGAAATTGATTTCGTGGCGGTCCCCGGGGTGGCATTTGACGTTCAGGGCAATAGATTGGGTTATGGCGGGGGATTTTATGACCGCTTTTTACGGAGAGTGAAGCCGGGGGCAACCTTGGTGGCACTAGCCTTTGAATTACAAATTAAAGAGGAGGTGTATCCGGAAGCCCACGATTACCCATTGCATTGGATTATCACAGAGAAAAGGCTTATTAAGTGTTGAGGAGGGAATTATTAATGTCTACTTGTTGCCAGTGTGGTAATATTGCTCCTGATCCGCGCCAGCAGCAGTTGTCTGCGGTATTTAAGAAATATGTGGGGCAGAAGGGTGCTTTGATCCCGGTACTGCAAGGGGCCCAGGATATCTACGGTTACCTGCCTGCAGAGGTATTAATGCAAATTGCCCAGGCTCTGAACTTGCCCTTAAGTAAAATTTACGGGGTGGTCACCTTTTATTCTCAGTTCAAGCTGCTGCCCAGGGGACGAAACATTGTCCGGGTTTGTCTGGGTACGGCGTGTCATGTCCGGGGTGGAGCCAAAATCTTTGAAACTATTCAAAATGAACTACAGATAAATGATGGGGAGACCACCGCAGACCTACGCTATACCCTGGAGTCAGTAGCTTGTATCGGTGCCTGTGGCCTGGCCCCGGTTATCATGGTCAATGATGACACCCATGGTCGTCTGACTCCTGATAAGCTAAAAGATATACTGGCTCAGTACGAGTAAGGGGGGAGAAAAATAGTGAGCAAGGTGGAGAAAATTTTAATCTGTGGTGGAACAGGCTGTATTTCTTCAGGTTCCAGCAAGCTAATAGCTAGACTAAATGAAGAGTTAGCTAAAGAAGGTCTAAATATTCCGGTAGTTATGACCGGTTGTCACGGTTTCTGTGAACAGGGTCCCTTAGTAATTATGGAACCTCAAGGCGTATTTTATCGCAGTGTTCACGCTGATGACGTAGAAGAAATCATCGCTAAGCATATCAAGGGTAGAGAAGTGGTGGAAAGGCTGCTGTATACCGAACCCACCACAGGTAAAGCTGCCCTTACATATAGAGATGTCCAGTTCTATGCCAAGCAACAGCGGCAGGTTCTTAAGAACTGTGGTCATATCGATCCGGAAGTAATTCAAGATTACATCAATGCCGGAGGGTATGAAGGATTAACCAAAGCCCTAAAGACTATGGATGACGGTCAGGTTGTTGAGGAAGTAAAAAAATCTGGTCTGCGCGGACGTGGAGGCGCTGGCTTCACCACCGGCATGAAGTGGCAGTTTTCCCGCCAGGAACCAGGTCCTAAGAAATATGTAGTTTGTAATGCTGACGAAGGTGACCCGGGAGCTTTTATGGATCGCAGCGTGTTAGAAGGAGACCCTCATGCCGTGATTGAAGGGATGCTCATCTGCGGTTATGCCACCGGTGCTGACGAAGGTTATGTTTATGTCCGGGCAGAGTATCCTTTGGCTATTAAGCGCCTGAGCATCGCCATTACCCAAGCCGAGCAAGCCGGGTATCTTGGGGAAAACATCCTGGGGTCAGGCTTTAATTTTAAATTAAGAATCAAAGCTGGTGCTGGTGCTTTCGTTTGTGGTGAAGAAACTGCCCTGCTTAACTCCATTGAAGGGGAGCGGGGTATGCCTAGAACCAGGCCACCTTTCCCAGCAGCCAAAGGTTTGTGGCTAAAGCCGACCACGCTGAATAACGTGGAGACCTTTGCTAATATTCCGGTTATTTTCCGCCATGGTGCCGAGCAGTATGCCAGTGTTGGTACAGAAAAGAGCAAAGGGACTAAGGTTTTTGCCCTAACTGGTAATGTTAACAATACAGGTTTAGCTGAAGTGCCGATGGGGATTACCATGCGCCAGATTATCTTTGATATTGGCGGTGGCATAAAAGGTGGGAAAAAGTTCAAAGCAGTCCAGATAGGTGGTCCCTCAGGAGCCTGCCTGCCAGAAGAGCTGCTGGATATGTCCATTGATTATGATTCCCTAACTGCTGTTGGTGCTATGATGGGTTCCGGCGGTTTAGTTGTAATGGATGAAACCACCTGTATGGTGGATATAGCCCGCTTCTTCCTAAACTTTACCCAAAAGGAGTCCTGTGGTAAATGTATTCCTTGCCGTGAGGGCACTAAACGGATGCTGGAAATTCTCCAGC
This sequence comes from Carboxydocellales bacterium, assembly GCA_049302075.1. GTDB lineage: Bacteria > Bacillota > Carboxydocellales > JAJZTU01 > JBAQLS01. The sequence continues at coordinate 31,053 of JBAQLS010000002.1, forward strand.
GCATTACCCAGGGCAAAGGTCAGCAAGGCGATATTGAAACTTTAGAGCGCCTAGCTAAAGTAATTAAATCCACCTCCCTGTGTGGTTTGGGCCAAAGTGCACCTAACCCGGTACTGGCCACCTTGCGTTATTTCCGGAAGGAATTTGAAGCCCACATTGTAGAGGGCAAATGCCCGGCCGGCAGCTGCACCGCCCTGTTAAGTTACTTTATTGATGCCGAAACCTGTAAAGGCTGCGGCTTATGTGCCAAAAACTGTCCTGTGGGAGCCATTACTGGTGTACTTAAGGAACCCTACACCATTGATACTGAAAAATGTATCAAGTGCGGGGTTTGTATTGCCAAGTGTAAATTCGGCTCTGTACAGCGCCGCTAGGCAAGGAGGAGGTTAATAATGTCACAGGTTACTTTAACAGTAAATGGACAAAAAGTTTCTGTTCCTGCCGGGGCTACTGTATTAGATGCGGCAAGACAGCTGGGTATAGAGATTCCCACCTTGTGTTATGACCCCATGCTTTCCAAGCCCGGTGCTTGTAGGATGTGTATTGTAGAAATACCAGGCATGCGCAACCTTCCTGCTTCCTGTGTAACTCCGGTTACCGAGGGGATGATTGTGCACACCCATTCCGAAGCTGTAATTGAAGCCCGGAAAACCATCATTGAATTACTACTGGCCAACCACCCCAACGACTGTCTCACCTGTGAGCGCAGCGGGGATTGCAAACTTCAGCAATATGCCTATGAGTACGGAGTCCGGGAAGTTGGCTTCCAGGGTGAGACTCACCAATATGAAATTGATGAATCTAATCCTTATATCCTCCGGGATATGAATAAATGTATCCTCTGCGGTAAATGCGTCCGGGTTTGTGCCGAAATTAAAGGCGAGCAGGTAATTGATTTTGCTTACCGGGGCTTTAACACCAAAATAGCTACCGCACTGGACACTAGTCTGGCCGAATCTAACTGTGTCTACTGTAACAACTGTGTTTCAGTATGCCCGGTGGGTGCTTTAGTTGATCGCCGTTTAGTGGGCAAAGGCCGAAGCTGGGAGGTAGAGCTGGAACCGCTAATTTGTACCTTCTGTGAAGCAGGCTGTAATTTCAACCTCTTAAAGAAGGCTGGAAAAGTAGTAGGAGTGGCTGCTGCTAAAGCTGCACCCGGTCGTCCCATGTGCCTTAAAGGCCGCTTGGGTCTGGAACTAATCCACAACCCTAAGGCCGCACCTGCTTTCCTAAAAAAAGACGGTGAGTTTGTAGAGGTTCCCTGGGCGGAAGCACTTGGTTTGGAAGGTCTATTGGCTAAACTATTAGAAAAGGGCCAGAAAGCGGAATAGGGAACTTAAAGTACCAAGAACTCCATTCCTCAAAAAGGAGGTAAATATGAGCGAGATCACCTTAACCATAGACGGTCAAAAGATAACCGTCCCTAAAGGTACTAGTGTCTTGGCAGCCGCTGCTATGGCCGGTATCAATATCCCTACTTTTTGCCACGACCCAGAGCTTACCCGCCCTGGGGCTTGTAGAATTTGTACAGTAGAGATTGAAGGGATGCGCAACCTACCCGCCTCTTGTGTAACCGAAGCAACGGAAGGTATGGTAGTACACACCGAATCCGATCAAGTAGTGGCTGCCAGAAAAACAATTTTAGAGTTGCTGCTAGCTAACCACCCGGAAGATTGTATGACCTGCGAGAAAACAGGTAACTGTAAGCTTGCGGAATACGCCTATCGCTATGGCATCCGTCACCAGGACTTCACAGTATTTGCCGGTGATCGGCATAACTTTGAGCTTGATGTTTCCAGCCCGGTAATTTTACGGGATAATAACAAATGTATCCTCTGTGGCAAATGTGTCCGGGTCTGTCAGGAGATTCAGGGTTGTAACGTTTTGGATTTCACTGCCCGCGGCTTTAACACCAAGGTTACACCAGCTCTGGATATGGGCATGGGTGAATCCACCTGTGTAGGCTGTGGAAACTGTACCGCTGTTTGCCCGGTGGGTGCTTTGATACCAAAAAACATGCAAGGCTTAGGTCGGCCCTGGGAGATTAAAAAAGTGAAAACCACATGTCCATACTGTGGCTGTGGCTGTTCCTTTGACCTTAATGTCAAAGACGGCAAAGTCGTAGGTGTAACCTCCAACCAGGATAACAATACTGTGAATGGACGCTTCCTGTGCATCAAAGGCCGCTTCGGCTACGATTTTATCCATAGCCCGGAACGTCTGACCACACCCTTAGTCCGGAAAGATGGACAGTTAGTAGAGGCAAGTTGGGAAGAAGCTCTGGCTTTAGTAACCAACAAGCTAGGCCAAATCAAGTCTGCCCACGGCAGTGATGCCTTGGCAGTACTTAGTTCAGCCCGCTGTACTAATGAGGAAAACTACTTAATGAGCAAATTTTCCCGGGCAGTACTGGGGACCAACAATATTGACCACTGTGCCCGTCTCTGACACGCTTCCACCGTCGCCGGTCTGGCGATGTCTTTTGGCAGCGGGGCCATGACTAATTCCATTGGAGAAATCAAAGACTGTGATTTCCTACTTGTTATCGGTTCTAACACAACCGAGGCCCATCCCATCATAGCTATAGAAATGGGCAAAGCGGTACGTCGAGGAGCCACCTTGGTAGTAGCCGACCCCCGAAGGGTTAAGTTGGCAGACCAGGCTAATAAATATCTACCCATGAAGTCCGGTGCGAATATTCCCCTCATTAATGCCATGATTTACACTATTATCAATGAGCAATTATATGACCAGGAGTTTGTCAATACCCGTACTGAGAACTTTGCAGAACTCAAGGCTGCTGTAGCCAATTTTGCTCCGGAAGCAGTAGAGACCTTTACCGGAGTTCCCGCTGTAGACATCAGGGAAGTGGCCAGGGGCTATGCAAAGGCCAAAAATGCCGGAATTTTTTATACCATGGGGATAACTCAGCACACCAGTGGCACCAACAACGTACTATCCGTTGCCAATCTGGCGATGTTATGCGGCCACTTAGGTAAGCCTAATAGTGGGGTCAACCCCCTGCGCGGTCAGAATAACGTTCAGGGTGCTTGTGATATGGGAGCATTACCGGGAGTATTTAGTGGTTACCAATCTGTTGCCGACCCAACCATTAATACCAAGTTTAGTCAAGCCTGGGGTGGAGAACTTCCTAGTAAACCCGGGTTAACAGTTGGTGAAATGCTGGACGGTGCAGCTGCAGGTTCCATCAAAGGAATATTCATCCTGGGAGAAAACCCGATGCGCAGCGACCCGGATATTAACCATGTTGAGCACGCCTTAAAGCATCTTGATTTCTTGGTTGTCCAGGATATCTTCCTCACCGAGACTGCTCTGTTAGCTGATGTGGTTTTACCCGGAGCTAGTTATGCTGAAAAGGATGGTACTTTTAGTAACACTGAGCGTAGGGTACAGCGGGTTCGCCAAGCTATTCAGCCAATTGGCAACAGTCGCCCCGACTGGGCCATCATCCAGGATATTTGTACGGGCATGGGCTATGACATGTGTTACTCCAGCCCGGAGGATATTTTCCGGGAAATTGCCTCCCTTACCCCCAGTTACAGAGGTATAAGCTATGAGCGCTTAGAACAGGGTGGTTTACAATGGCCTTGTCCATCTGCTGACCATCCCGGCACCAAGTATCTCCATGAGGGTAAATTTACTAGAGGTTTAGGCAAATTCCACGGGGTTGACTTTACCCCTCCGGATGAACTGCCTGATGCGGAGTACCCCCTGCTCTTAAACACCGGCCGTCGCCTGACTCATTACCATACCGGTACCATGACCAGACGGTCCAAAGGTTTAGACGAAATGATGTCCGAGGATTATCTGGAAGTAAACCCGGTAGATGCCTGTAAATTAGGGATTAATGACGGGGATCAGGTCAAAATAGCTTCCCGCCGGGGTGAAGTTATCATGAAAGCCAAAGTAACCGAGGTGGTTTGTCCTGGCAGTGTGTTTAGTTCATTCCACTTTACTGAGACGGCAATCAATTATTTAACTAACTCCGCCCGGGATCCAATTGCAAAAATCCCGGAATTAAAAGTATGTGCCGTTAAGGTGGAAAAAATATTGTAGATATTACCTAGACAGTACTATAATTTTATCTATCAGCCATGCTAGTAATTGTGTGGTTGGACAATAATAGTAAATCACAGGCAGGAGCTAACAGTATTATTGTTAGACTCCTGCCTTTTCAATTTGTTGAGAAATTCACTTTTCTAATTTCAAGTATGCAGGAAAAACCCTAAACTTGGTTGAAATTATTTAGCCGGACAAAATATTATCTATAATCGAAATGGAGGATGAACTTTGGGTGAAAATAGTACTGGTAACACCCTATTATCATCAACCTCGCGGGAACACCATAACCGTGCAACGAATTTCGGAGGGCCTAAATCATCTCGGGGTTGTTACTGAGATAATCTCCTCGACTGAGGAACAGGCTAAATTTAAACTCCCTCAAGGGGATATAATTCATGGTTTTAACGCTTACCATTTTTACCGATATATCCTGCGGCAGGGACCTATCCATACCCCCTACCTGCTAACCTTGACTGGAACAGATTTAAACCATGATTTATTTAATCCCGAGCGCAGGGATGGAGTAATTCAAGTATTACGTGGGGCTAGGGCGGTTCACGTCTTTAATAAACAGGCTAGAACAACACTTCTCCAGGAGGTTCCCTTTCTCCAAAAGCAGACATTTATAATTTCCCAAGGAACGGTTAATTTCCGAGCTTTAGATTATAAAGTTAAAGAAAAAGAAGCAGAAACTTTTGTGTTTCTGCTTCCGGCGGGTATCCGTCAGGTGAAAAACATTTCCCAAGCAATTAACATGTTAAACTCTCTATATAATCAGGAATCATCTGTGCGCTTATGGATTGCCGGGCCAATCATAGAGCATGCAGAAGCGAGAAATGTGGAGGAATTAGTCCAAAAAAACCGGAATTGGGTTACTTATCTGGGGCAAATTCCCCATCGGGAAATGGGGGCACTCTATAAATGTGCGGATGTGGTTTTGAATACATCCTTATCGGAAGGACAGTCTTCCGCAGTATTAGAAGCAATGAACCAGGGAATACCGGTTCTGGTTTCAGATATCCCAGGCAACCAAGACATTGTAACTCATGGCAATGTTGGTTTTTTGTATGACAATGAGCGGGAATTTGAGCATTTTTCCAGACAGTTGATTAAAGATAGTATGTTAAGACTACAGATGGGGAAATTGGGTAAAGAGTATGTAAAAAAATATCACTCTTCCGAGCAAGAAGTTAAGGATTTATTATTAGTTTATGGACAAGTGCTGGAAAACAGTTAAAATCCATGCTTCATTATAATGAGACTAAATATAAATTCCCCAAATTCTGTCCAAGGGTTTTTCAATTAGGCTTAATAAAACCCTTTTTAACACGGATTTAATTGCATTTCAGCGAATATTCCTAGAATATAACGAATTTCCATGTTATCATTATGGCATAAAATGGTTTGTAAACTAATTAAATTGGCACCTGTGTTTTCCTTACGGATTCAGGCAAAGCATTAGCGGAGAAATTTTACATAAACTCTTCGGAAAAAATCAGAAGACAATATGAAGTTATTGGATCAAAGGATTTTAAACAAAACCTGGATAAGCTTTATCGTATTCTTGAGGAAGTACAAGGCTATGAAGCTACAGAAGCCATTAAAAACCAAATGTTTAAGTCCAGGAAAAAGGTTGATTCAATAAAAGGTCAAGAACATCTTCCCTACTGACCTATTGCACAAAATTCCAGCACGCATAGGGGGGGAACTTTTGCTTATGAGGTTGAAAAAAAACATCCAAACAATTAACCATAGGTTTTGGCTGCTAACGGTGGCTTGGGTGCGCTTATTGGCCTATGGCGGTTTTTTGGCTTATCACATGTTATCAGGTCATATTATTGAAGACACATCCTGGACGAGAACCGTGTTTTGGGGCTGGTTAGGGTTAATTTTAGTGCAAATTTATCGTTATAAATATGCACCGCTTACTGGGGTGCGGAAATGGTCAATTTTTTTATTTGAAATCGGCTATCTGGTCTTTTTGGCAAGTGCTAACCATACCACTAACGATATCGAGTTCGTTTCCGTATTATTTATTCTATATATTCTTACTGTGGTAGTGGGGTACCAACAACTTGAGGCCATTACACTGCTAACGGTACATCAAATAGTTGTTATTATGCTTTACCTTACAGGGGTAGTAAGTGGAGATTTCCTTGTTCAATATCTAATAGCACTCTTGCTATTGAGTGCGGTAAATCTTTATCAATGGCATAGTCTTGTAAAACAGCGGGATTCCCTGCTGGTAAAAAGGGATAACGAGGTTTTGAAGCTGAAAGTTGCGGAAATTGTTAATCGGTTGTTTGGAAATAGCCTTTCTTCGGCGGAGTTTGTAGAATTTATCCGGACGGTGGCCTTATTAGCTACCAAGTCGCCAGGGGGTATAATCTTCCAAAAGAAAAATGAAAGCATAGCCAAGGTATGCTCATTTGGAGTCATAATGGTTAACGAAGATGAGATTTGGGGGTCATTACTGCCGGATTAGGCCAGCCGCTAAATTTTGGGCAAAAAATTGCCCCGGTGATTGGAGATCTTTTTCAATGGCAGTTTACTGATGTTCTTGTAGTTCCGGTGATTACTCAGCAAGGTATAACGGGGGCCCTTTTTGTGGCGGACAAACTAACTAAAGTTAATCAAGGCTTACCTTATTCTGCCCAAGGAGTTGCCTTTATAGAGAGCATCGCAGCTTTTGTTGGCAGCAGGTGGGATCAGGATAGTGTCTTACAAGCTATGAAAGAAAGACTGTTCAGAACTATCCAAGTTTTGGTGGAGACCCTAGAGGCAAGAGACCGTTATACAAGGGGTCATTCCGAAAATGTAGCCGGAATCGCCCGCGCGGTGGCGTTAAACCTTGGCCTTGACTCCGACCAGGCCGAAAATATATATCTTGCCGGAATCTTACATGATATTGGGAAAATAGGGATACCTGAGACAGTTTTAAATAAGTTAGCACCACTTTCTGAAAGTGAAAGGGCTCAGATTCGGGAGCATCCGCAAATCTCCCGGAGAATACTAGAGGCACTTCCCGAGTTTTATCCTATTCTCAATATTGTCGAACAGCATCATGAACGGTGGGACGGACTCGGCTATCCCAGGAACCTCAGCGGTGAAGAAATTGAGCTTAGTGCTAGAATATTAGCTGTGGCGGACTCCTTCGACGCCATGATCAGCGACCGGACTTACCAAAGAGCAAGAACTCCTGAAGAAGTTATGAAAGAGCTGGTTAACGGCGCCGGAAGCCAATGGGATCCTAACATTATCGACTCTTTTATTCAGTGGTGGACAGAGGATAATTTGCTTTCCCCAATACGCTGGAACCTGAAGTTTACCCGTAATATATACAAAGATATCATGGCTTCGGCAACCAAAGAGAAGATTTTTATCGTGGATAAAGACGAATTGGCAGGTCCCCTCAGCATAATCTTTTGGGAACGGGTACTCGAAGTAAAGGTTTCGGAACACCTGCCAGTATTGAGAAAAGCTCTGGAAGAATGGTTGATTCAAAAGAAAATAGATACAAAGAAAATAAAAGATTTGGTTCTTGTGGTTTCTGAAATGGGTTCAAACACACTAAAGCATGGTAAAGGTGGCGAGATATCTTGGGGACAGAACAATGAGGGCACTTTAATGATTCTTTCGGTAGATCAGGGGGATGGATTTAATATCGAAAAGCTTCCCCAGTCCCTTTTGGTCAAGGGTTTCTCCACCAAGCAATCCCTGGGGTATGGCTTTTCTATAATCCTTGAAAAGTGCAAATCGATAGTCCTGGCGACTGATAGTAATGGGTCTATTATTCTTGTTAATTGTGGTGTTATATCGCCAAGGTAATCGAGCTACTGTATCCCTAACCAGCCCTAAATATCATAAATGTGCATAAAAGTTCGGTAAGCAAAAAACCGCTAGGCCTACTAGGTTATAGGTGGCTAAATGAAAAGGCTGCCCATTTAAGGCAACCTCCAGCTTGTGAATGGTATTCCAAAAAATAATCTAACTTCGTATTACTTTTGCTCCTCCTCAGAGCCGCTTACTTCTTTCAGAACCCCTACAAACACTTGCCGGAAAATAAAAAAGAACCATCCTACTGTTCATGAAACTAAACTGCAGCAAAATTTGAAGGTAGATTATAAAAATACCTAGAAAAGCTTATACTGCCAACATAATATATTAATTAAATTTTTTTGAGAGGTTCTAATGTGGAAAATTACGAAGAAAAAGTTATGCGGGAAATTATGCTATGGCAACAGAAAATGTCCAGAAAACCGTCCATAACCGGACGGTTAACTAAAGGTATACAACGAAAGGTAAATAACCTAATTCCCGAAAAGGTTCATAAGACTATTACAGCCGCAATAAAGAACATGGTTCAGGCGGTTTTAATTGGTTCTGAGTTTATTGCTAAAAAACCAATTCTCCATAAAAAATCGCTGGAGGAGCTTGAAACGCAAGTGCTTAGAAGAGCTAGTTATTATAAAAAGGGGGCTGCTGCTAGTGGGGCTGGAACCGGCGCTGGCGGGATATTACTTGGGTTAGCGGATTTTCCTATTTTATTAACGTTGAAGATTAAGTTTTTATTCGATACAGCAAGTTTGTACGGATTTGATGTAACTGATTTTAAGGAACGCCTGTACATATTACATCTTTTTGAGTTAGCTTTTTCTAGTCGAGAAAAGCGGGTGGAAGTATATGAACGCATACTGAATTGGGACAAAAGGATTGGTGAAATACCATTAAGCATAGAGAACTTTGATTGGCGAAGTTTCCAACAAGAATACCGGGATTATATTGACTTAGCTAAAATGCTGCAGTTGGTGCCAGTAATTGGGTCTGTTGTAGGTGCAATAGCAAATTATCGGTTGATGGATAAGCTGAAAGAAACCGCCATGAATGGGTATAGATTGCGTCTTTTACACAGAGGAGATTTTGATAAGCACTCCAGTAATAATTGACATCTCCTAACTGCTGAAGCATGACTACGGTCAGGTCTTTTTATAATTAGCGGTCTGTTAATGGATTATGTTTTTCCAAAGGGTAAAAGAAAATAAGTTCCGACCACAAATCAGGGAGCGACGTTGGAGCTACCTAAATCAGATTGGCCGAAACTGGCCAAGATATTGGAAGCCCGTTTAGCCGGTCAGAACTCTCTGTTTGAAGACGAAGCCCATGGGGTGGGGTTTTTAGCATGGTGATAGACCTTAGCCATCTTTTTTCACCTTTCCCATGGTAGTCCAGTGATAACAAGTACCACTAAACAAGCCAATATATTTATCAAGCATTTCTTCCTTATTTAAGCTCAATTCCACAACCTTAGTGTTGGCTATCATGACCGCTTTCGTCAAATCTAAGGTCAAATCTACCAAATGGACACACCCCAGCTCCTTGCCAACAGCATCTCCAATAGCTTTTACTAACCCTGATCCGATTTTAAGGCCTACTAGGTAGCGATCCCGGTCTTGGGCTTCTTTACAATATTTATGAGGTATCCTAACCAAGTCTGCCTTAGCCTTGACTATTTCCAAGTTATCCTTTTTCACCTGAATAGTCAGGTGAATTTCATGGAATGTGTCAATAAAGGTCCCTTTAGCTTCATATAGGCCATCATTAATATCCTCAACCGAACAGGATTTAACCCGATTAAAAAGTGCCATGCTGCTCCTCCTATATTCTAAATTTAATGTCTACTTAATTTTCTATAGTATCTTTACTTTAACTCATAGTAACTAAAAAATAAAGCCTACGTTCCCGATATTCCTTTAGGTTGTACTCTATTATTAGTCTACTATATAGGTGGCTAAATGAAAGGATGACCATTTAAGGCAGCCTCCAGCTTGTGAACGGTATTCCAAAAAATAATCTCCTAATCAGGTTATTGACATCCGATTTTTTCCGTGATAACTATTTCAATTTTAAGCCTAGCGTCATAAAGCTTACCCATATTTACCCTCCCTTTTTTTGTCAAAAGATTGGAAATAGCTTTATATAATATTTTAACATATTTCGCTAATTACCTGCGAAATATTGTCATATATTACATTGTGTTTAATACAAAGATGCTGCTTAATCCATTTGGAAAAGAGTTCGATCTGTCAGGGGATTATATTGACTTAGCTAAAATGCTACAGTTGGTGCCTGTAATTAGGTCTGTTGTAGGTGCAGTAGCAAATTATCGGTTGAAGCATGACTACGGTCAGGTCTTTTTATAATTAGCGGTCTGTTCATGGATTATGTTTTTCCAAAGGGTAAAAGAAAATAAGTTCCGACCTCCAGAACTCCAGAAGTTTTTAAGCCAAAATATTGACAGCTACTTCTGAACGTGGTAACATAACACAAACTAAATATTTACTCTTATCCAGAGTGGTGGAGGGACTGGCCCTATGAAACCCGGCAACAGCCAAAGTTATACTTTGGAAATGTGCCAAATCCTGCAGGTAACTGAGAGATAAGAGAGGTACAGTAAAGTAACCTCTTCCTATGCTCAGGAAGAGGTTTATATTTTTACATAGCGGTTTATTAAGAGGAGGCGGAAAGTTAATGCCCATCAAAATTCCTAATGATCTTCCAGCAAGTGATACTCTGCTAAGTGAGAATATCTTTGTAATGAATGAAGAGCAAGCTATTCATCAGGATATTAGGCCCCTGAGGCTTATTTTGTTGAATCTAATGCCTACTAAAATAGTGACTGAAACCCAGATTTTGCGGTTACTGGGGAATTCCCCCTTACAGGTGGAGTTTGAGTTTATCCATCCGAAAACCTACACCTCCAAAAACACACCAATGGAACATTTAATTAAATTCTACAAGACCTTTGAAGAAATCCGCCAGGAAAAGTTCGATGGTATGATTATTACCGGTGCTCCGGTAGAACAGTTAGCTTTTGAAGATGTTGTCTATTGGGAGGAATTAAAGGAGATTATGGAATGGTCAAAGAGTAATGTTACTTCGACTATCCATCTGTGTTGGGGTGCTCAGGCTGGTCTGTATTATCACTATGGCATACCCAAATATGATCTCACCGAGAAGATGTTTGGAGTTTTTACTCACCAAACCACCAAACAGTACGTAAAGCTACTCCGAGGTTTTGATGATGAGTTTTTCATGCCCCACTCCAGGCATACTGCAGTATTACATGAAGATATTGCCAAGGTTTCGGCTCTGGACATTCTTGCTGAATCCCCAGAGGCTGGAGTAGCAATAGTAGCAACAGCAGAAGGGAAACAAATCTTCCTTACCGGACACGCCGAATATGACCCCCTCACCTTAAAGTACGAATACGACCGGGATATTGATAAAGGGATGAATGCGAAGATTCCGCATAATTATTATTCTGACGATAATCCTCGGAATAACCCGATAGTAAGGTGGAGAGGACATGCTAATCTGTTGTTTGCTAATTGGCTTAATTATTACGTATATCAGGAAACTCCTTACGATTTAGGTAGTGTTTGATAGTACCCATAGATTAAAATGAACTAACCAGAACATTAGTACATTTTTTAAATTAGTCAAAAAGATGCCGGCAACATTTTAAAGTTGCCGGCATCTTTTATTTATCCCCGAGAACTTATTCATACTTAATTTTGTGATAGATAATATACCCTACGGGATGGTGGGTGAAATGTAGTACTGAGTACCCCGGGTTGTCCGCGGTTTGATAAGCTTCTTCAGCAGGTACAAATTTACCTTTGAGTATAATTGGGGTCCCAGGTTTTAAATCAGGGATTTGATTAGCTATACCTTCACTATCACCAAAGTGTACGGCAACAAAAGTAAGGTCACCTGTGACAATATCTATATCCCCCTCTAATACCCGTTTAATATAGACGTAGAAATGCTGGTGGAACTTCCCCTGATGATCAGTTGAGCAGTGTAGGGATGCGGGAGCTATTACTGCAGAAACAGTAATTACATGGAGATTATCTACATCGCCTTTTCTGGTCTTCCCTTGGGGTGGATAGTATTTGTCCAGAAGACAGTGGAAGGATTCATTTATCTTTTTTGTGTGCATAATTTTCCCCCGAATTATAGTCTATCTATAGTAATATCTAAGTTCAACTAATTGTCAATAGTTATGCGCCTAAATTGCCTGGAATGTTGTATAATTGGGTATAAAGTGTACATAGTTCCGGGGAAATATCTCATTGGAGGTAAAATTATGAGCTTAATGAAAGGTAATATCCTAGAAGCTATTGGTAATACACCGCTGATTAGAATTAATCGCTTGTGTCCCAATCCCAAGGTAATAATTGGGGCTAAACTTGAAGGCGATAACCCAGGTGGTAGTGTCAAAGATCGGCCCGCTCTTTATATGATAGAGCAAGCTGAAGCATCAGGTGAGCTTACCAAAGAAAAAATAATTATCGAGCCTACTAGTGGGAACACCGGGATTGGACTGGCTATGGTTGCAGCTGTTAAAGGTTACAGATTAATAGTTACATTATCGGAGTTTATGAGTATGGAGCGCAGGAAAACTTTAGCTGCTTTTGGAGCAGAAATTGTTTTAACCCCTGGCGAAAAGGGAACTGATGGGGCAATTGAGAAAGCGTGGGAGATGTACAATTCTGACCCGAACCTTTATTTCATGCCTAATCAGTTTGCTAATAAAAATAATTTCCTTGCTCATTATTACACAACAGCTCAGGAAATTTGGGCCCAAACTGAGGGTAAAATTACCCACTTGGTTGCGGGAATGGGTACTACTGGAACGCTAATGGGACTATCCAAAAGTCTCAAAGAGCTAAACCCGGCAATTAAAATAATTGGGGTTGAACCAAATCTTAACCATAAGGTACAGGGACTGAAGAATATGGAAGAGGCTAGAGTGCCCGAAATTTATGATATCGGTTGTTTAGACGAAAAAATTCGCATCAGTGACGAGGATGCTTATGAAATGGCTAGGAAGTTAGCCAAGGAAGAAGGTATTTTTGCCGGAATTAGTTCGGGAGCGGCCATGCATGTGGCAGTCAGAGAATCTACTCGGATAGCAGAAGGTTTAATAGTTGTAATAATTCCTGATCGGGGGGATAGGTACCTGTCAACTGACCTATTTTGCTACAACCCTTGCGGAAATATAAACTGTAAACTAAAAGCTGAGTAGCAGCTGTTGAAATTCCACGTCTAGCTGTCAGCAGATTGCTGAAATTCCCCGTCTAGACATCCATGCCACTAACGTGGCACCATCAGTATATGAAAATTAACGTGTTAATTTTCAGGATAGCTTTGTCGCAGGTTTGCCAAGATCCTCGACGTACAGAGCAGTACGCCTGCGGCCTTGGCAATTCTGTTTCTGCGCTCTACGGGTTTTTCAAAAGCCTGCACTGTTATAAGAAAAAGTGAATTTTTTAACAAAAGAAAGCTCCGGATTCTTATCCCTGGAGCTTTCAATTTAAATTAAATTATTAGCCTGTTATCCAGTAGTTTTATCAGTGCCGTCTACCGCTTTTTCTTCATCGGAGACTCCGGTAGTTTCTACTTTAATGCTCTGTTTAGCTTGCTGGGCTTCCGGTCTCCGAGCATGTCTTTGTACATATTCCATTTCCATGGTGGGCAAATCACTGCCATTATAGGTATCTTTACCTTGGGAGTTAGCATTGTCGGTAATTTTTTTATCATGGTTATTATTTGGCATCGAAAACACCTCCATTCATATATTTTTCCGATTGAAGTGCAGTTATTCTTGCCTAATGTTGCTAGAGGGTTATTGCCTACACTTAGCTTTAATGCTATAATTTGCATAAAGGTGTAATTTTTGTCGAGGATTTCTCCATTTTTCACATTATAATTTGACCTCCCGGTCAATGAATCTTTTGTTCGCTACCAATAAATGCAGAGCGACATTGGAAAGCATTTAGGGGTGGTTTTTTATTTTAGTTACCGTCCAAAGTAGTTACCATCCAGACAGTTATCCGAAAGGGGGACAGTAAATTTTTCGGTTACCGTAACTGGATTCGAAATCAAAATACCACTCTGGAACGGAGCGATGAACGTATGTTAAGTTTTTTAACAACTGGATTTAAACGGGTATTTTTGCTTTCCGTACTAACCTTTTTACTAATGGCATTCCCTGGTTCAATCGCAATTGCCACTGACTCCACACCGGCTTTAACCGGGGAGCAACTCACTTTTTCCGCTGCAGATACTAAATTTGCCACATCAAGGCCTGTGCTCAAGGTTGGAGTTAAGTCCACAGCAAAAATTGTTGATGTGGGGGTTGTAATGGCTATCGACGGCCAACCTGTCAATGCTCAGTTTACCTATCAAGGTCACTGGCAGGACGATCCTTGGTCTGAGGAGAGTTGGTACGTAGTAGATAGTTATAATGAGGGAGTGTTAACCTATTCACCCCTAATCGACCTTGGTGACGGCAATCATTTACTAACCGTCACATTTACAGATACCTTAAACAATATCTATACCCAAGCATGGAGCTTTTCCGTTGCCCAACCGCCGATAATCTCCAGTCTCCAGCCAGCCAACGCTACAATTGTTGCTAGTTCTCCAGTATCGCTTAGGGCTGTTCTAACAGACCCTAACGGGCCGGCAATTGACCAAAACAGCATAGTTATGCTAGTGGATAATATCAAAGTTATTCCTGACGTTAAAGTTGATGCTGGAGGAAAAACTACAATAACCTACAATTCCACTGCTATAAATAATGATCAGGAACACATAGTTACCCTAAGTGCTGCGGATACCTTTGGCAATACCGTTACTTCGGCCTGGAAATTCCGGAGTATGTTCGTGGGTACAAGCACCGGATTTAGCGGACAGTATCCAGTCAATGAAATAGTCAATTCCATAACCCCCACCCTTTTAGTGCATTTCTCCGACCCGGGTAATAAGTATGCACTAAACCGGTCTGGCATAAAAATAGACGGTCTTGCTCCTCAAGTAAAGCTTAACAGTTCTAGCAGTTATTATAGTGACCGGCCGCCAAGTATAATTGGGGTAGCTCCAGAATACTCCCTGTCCTATGTGACCGAACCGTTAGCTGATGGTATCCATACCGTTACTGTAACTATTCCTGCTCTAGATACTACTGTTTCACCAATCACCTCTGTCTGGAATTTTTCAGTTAATGTTCCTCCAGTAATAAAAAAAGTGCTTCCTCTCAACACCGTAACCACCAACACACCTACCTTTGTAATGTATGCGACTGATAATAACAGTCGTAGGGCGGACGGTACCGGGAGTTACACTGACCCCTTGTCTTATAGGGATGGAATATTAACCATTGATAATAACGAACCAGTGGTGCTCCAACTAGATAAGATACGGTACAAGCCTTCTTCACCTGGGGAACCGAACATTAACGGCAGAATGTCCTATAAACCCCTGCTTCCCTTAAACGATGGTGAGCATAAGGCTGCTTTCAGTGTGTTTGACTCCAATGGCAATTCCGCCACCAGAGAGTGGAGCTTCATCGTCGATACAAAACTAGGGTTTGCTTATCCTAGCATGCTAGCTCAGGATGATGCCACCTGTTTATCCTGTCATAGTAAAGCAGCTCCTGTCAATGGGGGTATCCACCCGGAAATAGCTAATTGCTATCGGTGTCATTCTAATCTAGTTTGGAAATCCCGGCTTTTTAATAACTGTACCTATTGTCATTTTGATAATAGGCCTACAGGAGCAACAGAGTTCTTTTCTTACCGGCATACCAGTGATGGTTATCCAGCATTTGCGAACATCAAGCTAGCTGGACATCCCCTGGAGGATGTTCATTTATCAGCGACCAAAGGCTGTGAAAAGTGTCATTCTCGCATTCTCACTAGCGAACACAATCGCCCGGAGCGTATAGACCAAAACGGCAACAGGATAAGTTGTGCCAATTGCCACACCACCTCGGACCAAAAGATTAAGGCTGCGATAAGTAATAAGGACACTAATTGCAATACCTGTCATCCTAACGCCGACCACCAGATAATCCACGTCGGCGGGCTTGATGCCAAGTGCCAGACTTGTCACAATAAAATAATCAGCTTAGAGCATATTAATAATCCCACCACTCAAGGTAAAGGTTATACTTGTGATACCTGTCATAGCAGTCAACTTAACTCAGTTAAGCGCACCATAGCTTCCGGAAACCTCAAATGCTCAGGCTGCCATCAACAAGCCCATGGCCTTAATTTAGCCGATTCCACCCCAGAGGATATTCCACTTTACCAAGGTTTTACCTGGACCCGGCCAATAGAAGCGGTACTTTTCCAAAATGAGCTAGGAATTCCTGCGGGGTATGACCAGGGACAGGTGGTTATTTCGTCTCGGAAAGCTGATGTTAGCGCAGCCCAGCTGGGGAGTTTCTATCAAAGTAAACTAACTGCCCAGGGCTGGAAACTACAGTCTGGCTCTTATCTGGAAGGCTCCAGCTATCTTGCCGCCCAATTTACTAATAATACCCGCGCATTAACCCTAATAGCCTATAATACAGCCACCAATTCCGGAACCGGAGCGGTTCTCCCCTCAGGGTTCAGAGTAGAGTTGTGGTATAAGTAAGTACAAGTAATAACTACCGTAAGTTATAGTTCGTAAGAGAGCACTTGAAAAGTGTTCTCTTTTGTTTAGCGTGTCGAAGTTAAGCTTGTTAATAATTGCGGTACTCAAAAATTAGCTTACTTTGGAAAATGTCGATAAATGTAATAATTTGACGAGTTTTTTTGGGCAAAAACAAGAGGAAAATGTCACTTGTTGTAGAATTGAACAACCATAACATAATATGGCAAAATCCACGAAAGTGGAGGACGCAAAGCTATGGGTCTAAGGCTGATATCGGCTATGACTGCCAGGTTGCCGTTGACTGTAAAAGTCATGTAAAAACGCATCTACCTATCGGTTACCTGGGGGTGGATTTTTTTTTTTCTTCGAAGGAATTAAAAAGAAAGGAGTTTAAGCCGAAATTATAAGAAAAAGAGGAGTGGAAATATGAATATAAGCAAAGTTTACAGAAAAGTTATAAGAAAAGCTATTAGCATTACTTTAATGCTAGCTCTGTTGCTAACCCAGTTTGCAGGGCTGGGAACGGCCTTTGCTACAGTGGGAACAGAAACACAGGTAACTACTGATGTCTATTTCCAAACTAGTCCGGCAATATACGGAGGTAAAATTGTTTGGGAAGATAATCGGAATGGCAACTGGGATATTTATATGTATGATCTCACCACTGAAACAGAAACCCGGATTAGCACAGACTCCAATATCCAGAGGGATTCGGCAATTTATGGGGATAAAATTGTTTGGGAAGATAATCGGAATGGGAACTGGGATATTTATATGTACGAGCTGTCGACGAAAACGGAAACCAGGATTACTACTAATTCCAGTAACGATGCAAACCCCAAAATTTATGGAGATAAAATTGTCTGGCAACGTGGTGGGAGTGGCTGGAATATTGATATGTACGACCTGAAGACCAAAGAAATTACCCACATTACCAATGACTCCTTTTATCATGAGTATCCGGAAATTTATGGAGATAAGGTTGTGTGGCAAGACAATCGGAATGGAAATTATGATATCTATATATATAATATTACTACAGGAAGCGAAACCCGGATTACCACTAACACCAGTGACCAACGGAGGCCATCTGTTCACAAAGATAAAATTGTCTGGCACGATTATCGAAACGGAAGCTCGAACCCGGATATTTATATGTACAACTTAACTACAGGTGTGGAAACTCGAATTACTGCCGATCCGAATTACCAACTTTATCCTAAAATATTTGGAGACAAAGTTGTTTGGCATGATGACAGAAATCACAGCTTAAGTGAACCTAATTTTGATATTTATACTTATGACCTAAAAACAGGAATCGAAACCCGAATTACTACTGACCAGAGCAATCAAGGTTTTCCAGCTATTGGCGGAGACAAAATTGTTTGGGACGATTTACGCAACGGAAACTACGATATTTACTACACCACTTTAGTAAATACGGATATACCTGCGGTAAATGACTCTGACCCAGTATCCGGCACAATAAATGTACTAGCTGATAAAAAAATTACTGTAAACTTTAATAAGTCTATACAGCAAAGTATTAATTTTAACCAAATTACTCTAAAGGCCGGTAATACTGTGGTAGGATGTACTTATAGTATTAGCGGTAATGTGCTTATAATCGATCCGATGGTAAATCTAGTTCCGAATACTTTACATACAGTTACTATACCTGCGGGAGCGGTTAAAGACCTGGCGGGTAATGATACGATTACAGACTACACCTTTAGCTTTACCACAGAGAATCTGCTTAGGTTGCCCTATCTAGTGACTGATGCCATTCTGGACCCGGACAATCCGGTAATGTACATTACCAGCAAGAGTGAAAGGAAACTTTATGCGGTAAACTTCATAACTGGTGCAACTTCGGTGATGGACTTCGTATATATGCCGGAGAGCTTGGATATAGGCAAGGGTATTTACTCTAATGAGTTATACGTAACATTACTACATCAGGAACATAGTTCCTACTGGTTAGATGAGAATCAATCAGGCTCAATTGCTGTTATCGACAGGCAAAGTTTTACTCTCATCGACACTATAGAAACTATTCTTGATCCCTTTGATATTGTTGCCGGGAGGGACGGTTACCTTTATGTCCCGTCAGGTTCCGGACAGTGGACTTCGATAACCTCCTATAACCGTACTTCCAAACAACTTGGGTATCAATCGGGTATTCGCCAAATGTCCTATGCCAAACTTCATCCAACTTTGGAAAGAATATATACCGTAAACACCGACACAACTCCACGTTATTATACCGCCTATAATGTTTATAACGGCAATTTTACCGATCCGAGCGGCGGTTATGATTCACCTTATCACGGCGACTATTCGCTAAGTACTAATTTTGCTCTTGATCCCACGGGCCAGTATATTTTTAACGGGAGCGGGATTATATTTTCCACCGCCGAGAATAAAGTTCAGGATATGGTATATTCGAAAAACATGGGCAGCGGTTTTACTGACATTGCCTTCGAACCGGATTTGTCGAGTTTTTATACCATTTCTACAAACGGGGAGCTTGTTAATATCTATAACGGTACTAATATAAGTAATATAGATAGTATCACCCTAGGAGGTCCCGGTAAATATTTATTCCGGCGATCCGGTCAACTGATAGCTTTAATTGAACCGACTGTCCTTTCAAGTAACTTTAGATCAGGCATTCAGGTAATTGATTTACCTATGGTTACCAAAAGCAACCCGACCTCGGGTGCAATGTTCGAACCTGTGGACAAGACTATTACACTAACCTTTGATACCAGCATACTAGCCGGAACAACCTTCGCTAAGCTTACGCTAACAGACAGTACCAACAATACAATCCCTGTTACAACCAGTATTTTTGGGAAAACACTGACCATCGATCCGGTGAGCAATCTGACTGCAAATACTACTTACACAGTAACCCTACCGGCGGGATCAGTTAAAGACTTGCTTAATAATCCCCTGAAGCTTGACTATACCTTTAATTTTAGCACACAGACGACAAACACTGGTGTGGTTAGTGGTGGAAGCAATGGAGATAGTAGTGGTGGTGATAATGGAGTCATCACCAGCAATGAGCTAACCCTATCAACTTCTACAACTACGACAACTGCACAGGTAGAAGGACAGAGTGTTGCCACAGTTACTGTTAACGAATTGCAGACTCTGACAACGCTAAACCAGAATCCCAATGTAAGCACTGTAATCATACCGGTAAGTGAGACGTCCGATGTGGCCAATGTCCGGATTCCCTTGGGCTTATTAGTAGCACTGGCTAATAAAAGCTCGACAGTTCTAGTGCAAACTACTACAGGCTCTTATTCGCTGCCGGCAGCGGAAATTAAAACGGCAGAACTGGTTAAAGAATTAAAAGCGGCAAATACTTCGGACATAATAATTAACATAGTCATTGCAGAGGCTAAATCAGCACAGGTTGCAGCTGTCCGGAAATTTGTCGAGCAACACGGTTTGACCCAGCTGGTTACTCCTCTAGAGTTCAAAGTAGAAGGTCAGGCCGGGGATAAGAAAGTAGAGATCAACAACTTCGACGGTTATGTTAGCCGGACGATTAACCTTCTAAAACCAGCTAATCCAGCTACCATGGTTGGGGTAGTACAAAATGCCGATGGTACCCTGTCGCCGGTACCAACCCAGTTTAAGACTGAAAATGGTAAAAGCTTTGCCATAATTAAACGGAAAACTAATAGTGTCTATACTGTTATCGAAAACAAAAAAGCATTTGCAGATGTTAACGGACATTGGGCTAAGGAAGATATTAACACTCTTGGTTCAAAACTTATCTTATCCGGCATTAGCGAAACCACATTTGCCCCGGAAAATAAGGTTACCAGGGCGCAATTTGCCACAATTATTGTAAGAGCACTGGGATTGGAGGCACAGGCAGCTAAAACACCATTTAGTGATGTCAAGGCCGGTGATTGGTATGCGGGAGCAGTTGGTGCTGCTGTTGATGCAGGCATAGTTAAAGGATACTCCGACGGAAGATTTAAGCCTAATGCTTTTGTAACTAGGGAAGAAGCGGCTGCTATGACGGCACAAGCCTTGAAAGTAGCTGGCGTCGATATCTCCCTGACGTCGGCTGAAACTAAACAATACCTTGATCAACTAAAAGATGGAGTAAAAATCAATACATGGGCTAAATCATTTGTAGCAGTGGGTGTTAAAAACGGGATTATTAGGGGTAATAACAACGGAACCTTTGCCCCGGAAAATAATTCCACCAGAGCGGAGACGGCTGTGATGATCAAGAAAATGTTGTCCAAAGCTAATTTTATTTAATAGCAGCATTAGTAAATTAAGAAGCAGATAGGCAGGATTCCATCAAACGTGAGGTGGTAATCCTGCCTATCTTTTTTTCGGCATAAAAATAAGCTAAAAATACAATTAATATGAAGAAGGATACAGTTATTTAATGTCGAAAATAATAACAATAGTAAATTTTGTATAGTAAAAGAAAAAGCCTGCAGGGAGTGATTTTTATGAAAAAGAACTTTCTAGAGCGCTTGTTCGATACTTTTAATCAAATTATTAGAATTAGTTTGAAACAAAAATCCATACTCTATGTTGGCTTTTTAGCTGTATTAGTATTTATCAATACTATGCTGCTTATTTTAGGTAAAACTGGCACGTTAGTTTTATCGATTAAATTAATTAGTGTTTTTTCGGCTTTTACTATATTCTATCTTATTATTATGATGTATTGGTTTATTGGCTATTTTACTAAACAAATAGTTAGAATTGGTAGTTTAGCCAGTTTTATTGCCGAGGGTAATTTGAACTTTGAAGCTTTGGATATTAGGACAAATGATGAAGTTCAAAAGTTAAGTGAATCAATTCATAAAATGGGTGTTAATTTGCGAGAGTCGTTGGAGAATATCGGCACTACTGTGGAACAGGTCGAATCTTCTTATAACATTATCAATGAAAAAATAATATTCTTTATCAAGGCCAGTGAAAAGACTAACACAAAACTGGAAGATTTAGTCTGCCGGGAAATGCAACAAACTGAGAATATTAAAGGTTTAGTGGAGGTAATTTACCAATTGAATAAAGCCACTAATCAGGTGGCCGCTGGGGTAGCAGTAACAGCTAGAAATACTGATGAATCTGCCAAATCTGTTCAAGATACTGCTCTAAAGATAGCTAATATTAATACTGGGATTAAAGAACTGGATGCCAGTTCGGATAGTACTCTAGAATCAGCGAAAAGCGGGCAGGCGGAAATATATAATACAGTGGAAAGTATTCAGGCTATTAACACTAAGGTTTTGGAAAATGAAGAAGTCATCGGAAAGTTGTTTGAACTAACTGAGCGAATCTCGTCAATAACGGAATTTATTGAGAGGATTGCTGAACAAACCAATCTCTTAGCCTTAAATGCTGCTATTGAAGCAGCTCGTGCCGGTGAAAAAGGCCGGGGCTTTGCCGTAGTTGCTGAAGAGGTAAGAAAACTTGCTGTACAAAGTGAAAAGGCGATTAAGGAAATTAAAGAATTAACCATCAACATTCAAAATCAGAGTAAAAGTGCCAACAATGCAATCAAGGAATGTAAAGAGTATGCAAGTAAGGGCTCTGCCCAGGTGGAAGGCACTTCTAGAGCATTTAAGAGTATATTTAATCAAGTTTCAATGATCAATTTAAATATAGATAGTATTAAAAAAAGCATCGAAAATATCTCCCAGCATAGCCAGCAACTAGTATTTTCAGTGGATAACATCTCCAACATTTCTCACGAACATAGTGCTATTGCCGAAGAGTTATTAGCAAGCTACGTAAATGCTCAACAAACGGTCAATAACATCGATCAGAATGTAAATGAATGTACAGTGGATTTAAATAATCTAAAAGAACAAGAAAAAACAAATATCGAAGAGATAAAATTAATCGGGGTAAACTTACTGGAACTAAAACAATATACGGACAACCTAAAGATATTGATGAGGCGATTTAAGTAAAACTAAATTGACCTAAATGAAACAACCTAAAAACTCACGCCAATTGGCTTGAGTTTTTTTCTTTGTGGAATAAACATAAACCAAACTTAACCAAAGTGCATATGTTAAGAAAGAGAAAACAGAATCTAATAAAAGGAGGTTATACCATGTCATCTCGTCATCATAAGCATGAGAAACATAAGTATGAATGCCCAAACCCCGAGGATTTTCAACACTTGGGTGAAAATAGCCAAGGGTTTAAGCCAATTCCATTACCACATCCTATTCAAATACCACAACAGATGCCACAGCATCTACCACCACAAATGCTTCCTGTCCAACCTGTAACCACCTTAAGGCTTGCAGAAGCTACTGTTCCTTATCAGGTCTATATGCAAATCTGGGATCCTCGGACGGCTCTCCGCAGCGGTACTGTTTTTCCTGAACTCTATCGACCCTATAAATAACGTGGAAGCCTGCAAAAGAATGGGGGTTTATAAATGTCAAACTATGGATTAGACCAAAGAGCTTTGGGCTTGTTAAAGGAAATTCAAGCCTATGAATTTGCTGCTATTGATCTTAACTTGTTTCTTGATACTCATCCTAATGAGCAAAGGGCACTTGCCGATTACAATGCTTTGACAAATCATCTCACAATGTTAAAAAAGCAATATGAGCAAATATACGGACCTATGGTGGTTTTTGGCTTTACACCCAGTCAGTATCCTTGGCGATGGATCGATGGGCCGTGGCCGTGGGAGATTGAGTATTAAAAGGAGGGCCCCTAAATGTGGATTTATGAGAAGAAGCTCGAATACCCAGTTCGGGTAAGCGGGCCTAATCCAAAACTTGCCAAAATAGTCATTGAACAATACGGCGGCGCAGACGGTGAGGCCGGTGCATCCAACCGATACCTCACCCAAAGATACCTGATGCCAACCGGAATAGCCAAAGGAATTCTGACCGATGTGGGCACAGAGGAGCTGGCGCACTGGGAGATGATTGCTACTTTGGTCTATAAACTGGTCAAAGACGCCACTCCAGAACAGATTATAGCAGCCGGATGGGAAGCCCATTATGCAAATCACGGCAAAGACGTATTTTTGGAAAACGCCGGCGGGGTACCTTTTACTGCTGCCTACTTTGCCGCCAAAGGGGATCCGGTTGCCAATCTGGTAGAAGACATGGCAGCGGAGCAGAAGGCCCGGGCAACGTATGAACACATAATTACTCTGAGCGATGATCCGCTGGTGAATGATACCTTGAAGTTCCTGCGGGAGCGGGAGGTAGTACACTTCCAACGCTTTGGCGAGGCGTTGGTTAATGTTCAGGAGTGTTTGCGGACGCAGAAGTTATATTAGCAACAAAAACCTGACGTCACTTTCAGTTCCCCTGCGCTAGGTGCTCTATTCAGGTGCTGTGAGCAAGGGAACTTTTCTGTGTAAAAACCTCTTTGTCAGCCGGAAGCAGGACATGTGGTGTGGAAATTATAGCCTGTGGAACCTGCCTGGATTATTATGATTTAAAGGATAAAATTGGTGTTGGACAAGTTACTAACATTTATACTATTTTAGAAAAAGTCTCCCAGGCGACTAAAGTTATATCTTTATAGACTAGATAAGGCAGTTTAAATAAAACAAACCCCAAGGCAGATGCCCGAGGTTTGTCTTTTAGTTTGTTTAGAAAATCACTTTTTCTTATGCAAGATATAATTATCTAAGTGAGATACTCATTACAGCAACAGTCTTATCACCAGCTTTAAAGGGTAAGTAGACCTTTTGAAATGAACCTATGCTACTCCCCATAGAAGCTTGACCAAGGGTAGCTTTACCACTTTTGAAGGTTTCTCCTACTGCTGGAGGAGTAGGATAACCGGAGAGCACCCGTTTGCCATCCTGACTATTTTTGACTGTAGAGGAAATCCGTTCTTCCCCTATGAAGATTGAAACCATGCTTCCGGGATAAGCTGATTCTACAGCATCGGCAATGCCAAAGTTGTTGTTTTCGGTATACTTGCCCTTACTGAGCGTGGTTCCGGTAACCTGCCAGTCACCGGGATACTTATCATCCAACAGCTTGTTAACCTTGTCTGCTACCTGATTAACATCTACAGGAGTTGATGGTTGCGCAGGGGATGGTGTTGGGTTGCTTGCTCCTTGTTGTGCCGGGGGTGTTGGTTGCAAATCCTTGCCAGCGCATCCGCTGACACCAAGTAGAATAGTAAAACTTAATAGGCTTACAAAGATAATCTTTTTGTTCATTTTCTCCTCCTATTTCCCAGCCTGAAGACAGGCAATATATTTATTGCACTTATTATTATAACTCTTTTTTATTCAGAGTGCGAGATTTTTTTCCTTAATAATAACATTTGAATAACATTATGAATTGCCAATAACAAAAGGAGCTTAATCCTAATGGAATAAGCTCCTTATATTTTAATTATTTTGGATACCTAGGCTTATTATCCCAGCATTTTAGCCAAATCAGCTTTAGCATCCCCACTAGTTAGATTTAGGTTAAAGTTTTTTTGGAGTACTTCTACAACTCCCGGGGTTAAGAACTCAGGTGCAGAAGGTCCGATATAAATATTTTTAACTCCAAGGCTGAATAAGCCAAGCAGGATAGCCACTGCTTTTTGCTCAAACCAGGATAGTACAATGCTTAAGGGAAGGTCATTTACCGTACAGCCAAAAGCATCGGCCAGGGCTAGAGCAATTTTCACTGCAGAGCCTGAGTTGTTACATTGGCCTAGGTCTATGAAGCGGGGAATTCCGGTACCTTCGATAGTGCCGTATTCAAGATCATTAAAGCGATATTTGCCGCAGGAGGTAGTCAAAATTACACAATCATTAGGAATAGCCTGGGCAAGTTCCCGGAAGTAATCTCTGCCCTTTGTGGGGGCATCGCAGCCGGCAATACAGAAGAAGCGCTTGATTTTGCCTGCTTTAACAGCCTCGATAATTGCTGGAGCAAGAGGTAGAACATTTTCATGATGGAAGCCAGTAGTTAGAGTTTTAGCTGAATTAATGTTAGCAGTAGGTAGTGATAAAGCTTTATTAATCAGTGGAGAAAAGTCATTGCCCTGAATTTTCTGTACTCCTTCCACACCAGCAACCAAATAGGTAAACATCCGATCGGCATAAGTACCGTTCCTGACTGGCATTACACAGTTAGTAGTAACTAGAATTGCTCCGGGGAAATTCTCAAAGAGTTGGCGCTGGTCGTACCATGCTTTGCCTACATTACCTTTTAGGTGGGCAAACTTCTTCAGTTCGGGATATCCGTGGGCGGGCAGCATTTCCGAGTGAGTATATATATTAATGCCTTTGCCTTCAGTTTGCTTGAGCAATTCTTCCAGTGCAAACAGGTCATGCCCGGTAACGACAATTGAGTGGCCTTCTATTTTGTCCTGGGATACAGTGACTGGCTTGGGAACACCTAGTTTAGCCAAGTGGGCTTTGTCTAAGAGATCCATAACTTTCACAGTTGCTGAACCAACCTTCAAGGTCATTGCAATGTGGTCATTAAGGTTGAAGTTCGAGTTGGTAAGGGTCATATACAGGGCTTCTTGGGTAGTGGAATCTACCTCGGGATCTGTATAGCCTAGTTCTCTGGCATGAGTAGCATAAGCTGAGATTCCTTTTAAGCCAAGAATCATGGTATCCTGTAAGCTGGCAATATCCTCATTTTTTCCGCATACACCGATTTTGGTGCATCCACCTTGAGGTGTTTGTTGACATTGATTACAAAACATAATTGTACGCCTCCTTGTTATTTTTTAATTTGTTATGACTTGATTATATCTGGTCGGGGTACGTTAAAATATGACCTATATCACATAAAAGCCGATAAATAGACTAAATAGTTACTTGATCTTGCCAGCCGATTGCCCAAATTTCCTGGGGGCTTGGTGATTACTCTTGAAATCAGGGTTATCTTGAATTAAACTTAAGATGTTGCGGAAAAGGGTACATGGTTAAGTTGACAATCAACATGATAATTGTGAAGGGGATTACATATGAAGTTTGTAGTAATATTAGGCGACGGTATGGCGGATTATAAACTTAAAGAACTGGGTGATAAGACCCCACTGCAATATGCAAGCAAGCCTAACATCGACCGACTGGCTCGTTTAGGCATCCAGGGGATGGTTAGGACTGTGCCGGAAGGCTTGCCTCCGGGAAGTGATGTTGCTAATCTCTCGGTTATGGGTTATGATCCACGACTCTACTATACCGGCAGGTCTCCCCTGGAGGCTGTTAGTATGGGCGTAAACCTCGGTCCAGAAGATGTGGCATTTCGCTGTAATTTAGTTACTCTATCAGAGGAACCGGAATATGGCCAAAAAACTATGCTGGACTATAGTGCAGACGAAATAACTTCTCAAGAAGCTGCAATTTTGATGCACGAGGTGAACGGTAGATTAGGTGATGAACTATTACAGTTTTTCCCTGGGGTTAGTTACCGGCATTTACTGGTATGGCACCAAGGACCTACGAATTTTATGCTTACCCCGCCGCATGATATCTCTGATCGTAAAATTACAGAATATCTACCCACAGGAGTGAATAGTGAAGTATTATTAAAGTTAATGAAAGCAAGTAATACTTTTCTAACAGATCATCAGGTTAATAAGGATAGAAGGGCAAGAGGACTGAAGCCAGCTAATTCACTTTGGATCTGGGGGCAAGGCAAGAAACCTAAGCTGCCCAGCTTTTTTGAGAAATACCGTCTGACTGGTGCGATGGTATCCGCGGTGGATTTAACCAAAGGCTTAGGCTTATGTGCTGGTTTAGAGGTGGTTGAGGTACCAGGGGTAACCGGCAACATCAATACTAACTTTAGAGGAAAGGCAATGGCTGCCATAGAAGCATTAAAGCAAGGCAAAGACTTTGTCTATATACATATTGAAGCTCCGGATGAGGCTGGTCATAGAGGGGAACTGGAGAATAAGGTTAAGTCTATTGAAGAAATTGATGCCAAAGTAGTTACTGAAGTGCTTCAAGGCCTCGAACAATTCGACGACTACCGAGTTATGATTTTACCTGACCACCCCACCCCGTTAAGTCTCCGCACTCATGTAGCTGATGAGGTACCGTTCCTAATATACCAAAAAAGCCTGCCACAAAATAACCCCGGGAATAGTTATGATGAAGATTCAGCTCGCGCTACCGGTCTCCGCATCGAACAGGGACATGAACTAATGGACTTGTTTATTGGAAAAGTCGAACGATAAATTCCATAAGTCCGAAAAGGATTGATAAGCTTGAACAATATTTTTCAACGATATAAACAATACTCTACTCACTTAATCGATAAATTTGGCGAAAAAGTATATAAGCTACCCGTTAATCTGCCTGGGACCTGCCCAAACCGGGATGGTAAAGTTGGAATTGGCGGCTGTATCTTTTGTGATGAAGAAGGAGCGGGATTTGAGTGCCTGCCAAATTCCCTGTCAGTTCAACAGCAAATTAATGAGAACAAAGCTTTTTTTAAGCAAAGGTTTAACGCCCACAAGTTTATTAGTTATTTTCAGGCCTTTTCTAATACCTACCTACCCTTTGAACAGTTTCGAGCTAATATTCTGGCAGCCGTGGAAGATGAGGATATTGTGGGGGTTTCCATCTCCACCAGGCCGGACTGTATTAGTGATGAGTACTTAGCTTTTTTAGCTGAACTGCGAAGGGAACGCCACCTAGTTATTAACATTGAGCTTGGTTTGCAAACGGTGAATTATCATAGCTTAGTCAAAATTAACCGGGGTCACACCCTGGCAGAATTTGTGGATGCCGTGCTAAGGATTAAAAGGTATGGGTTTGAGATTTGCACCCATCTTATTCTCAATCTGCCCTGGGACGAAACTCTGGATGTAATCGAAAATGCCAAACTGCTTTCTGCTCTGGGAATTGATTATGTAAAGCTGCATTCCTTATATATAGTCAAGGAAACTCCTTTAGGAGAGATGTATGCTCGGGGTGAGTTTGAGTTAATTACCCTTGAAGAGTATATTGAAAGAGTGGTTAATTTCCTCGAATATCTAGCTCCGAATATTGTAATTCAGCGTATTGTAGGCAAAGGACCCCAGGGTAATTTGTTATTTTGTAACTGGAATACTAGCTGGTGGAAGATTAAACATAGTATTGAGAATAAGCTAGTCGAGTTGGATACCTGGCAGGGTAAGAAATTTAACTACTTAAACGGTAAGGCCTTGCAGTAATATCGTAGGTTAGCCATAGCTGCACAAAAGATAACTGCTCTGGAAATTAAATTTTCCAGGGCAGTCAGTTTGTCGGGATACTCCAGGACTAATTAATATATTTTTCGGCATAGTCACCAATTAGGGGAAACTTGTACCTTTTTCCTTTGGCGGCATTAATTATTCCTACTAGCCAACCGATGAAGGATACTAAGGGAAGAAGTATGCCAACTACCAACCATCCGATTAGAGGCATGAAACTTAAAACTAGGGAAAGGATAAAGACAGAGGAAAAGAAAATGGTGGATTGCATGGCATGAAAGCGGACGAAGTCGTTTTCCTTCTCTAAAATGTAAATTACTATACCAGAGATGAACCCTAATAGGTAGGCCAACGCTCCAGCAATTTCTGGTGATAGTCCCAGTGAGGACTTATCTCCAGGCTGGGGACTATGTTCCTGCTCGGCTGAGTTTGTGTTTAGTTCATCAGACACACATTTCACCTCCTTCTGATTAAGTTACTATTGTATATATATGTTGGAGGTAAAAGGTAATACCTGCAACACTTGTGATAAGCATAATAATGGGGTATTATATTAAAGAATAGTTAGAGTGCAACTAGGCACACCAAAAGGAGGACAGGTAGATGAAAAATGATCGTTTTTTGAGAGCATGCCGGAGGGAAGAGGTAGACTGTACGCCAGTATGGCTAATGCGTCAGGCTGGTCGATATATGAAGGAATATATGGAGATTCGGAGTAAGTACTCTTTCCTAACCATGTGCAAAACACCTGAACTTGCCGCTGAGGTTACTCTTCAACCAGTTAATAAATTAGGTGTGGATGCCGCCATTTTATTTGCCGATATTTTACTCCCTCTTGAAGGTATGGGAATTAACCTGGAATTTGCTAAAAATGAAGGTCCAGTAATTCATAACCCAGTTCGCACCAAGGCCGATGTGGACAAAATCCGAGTTATCGACGCAGAGGAAGCCACCCCTTATGTAATGGAAGCTGTAAAGTTATGCCGTAAGGAGCTAGACAATCGCGTACCTTTAATTGGTTTTTCGGGGGCTCCATTCACTCTAGCTAGTTATATAATTGAGGGTAGTGGCTCTAAAGCATACATAAATTGCAAACAAATGATGTGGCAAGCTCCCGAACTTTGGCATGCCCTGCTAGACAAAATAGACGAAGTTATTGTCCGCTACCTTAAAGCCCAGATTAAGGCTGGGGCTCAGGCAGTACAACTTTTTGATTCTTGGGTAGGTACCTTATCCCCCCAAGATTATGCAGAGTTTGTTCTGCCCCACTCCAAGTATGTTCTAGATAATCTCAAGGGCGAAGGAGTACCGGTAATTCACTTTGCTAATAATTCCTCAACCCTGTTAGAATTGGTCAAACAGGCTGGCGGCGATGTTATTGGCTTGGACTGGAGAATAAATATTGACGAGGCTTGGGGACGACTGGGATATGATGTAGCTGTCCAAGGGAATCTTGATCCAATAGCTTTGTTTGCTCCTCCAGAAAAGATTGATCTGATGGTCAAAGGGATTTTGGAGCGAGTGGGTAATCGTCCCGGCCATATCTTTAATCTTGGTCATGGCATTCAAAAAGAAACACCAGTAGAAAGTGTTATTGCTTTAGTGGAAGCTGTACACAAATATGGTAAACGGAACTAAAGCTACCCGACCGAAGGAGGGTCTGAACTTTGGAAGAGATTAAGCCTAAAGGAGTTCTGCTCATGGCCTTTGGTAGCCCCCATTCTTTGGAAGCAGTAGAAGCCTTTATGACGAATATAATGGGTGGGCGTAAGCCTCCGGAGGCACTGGTATCCAAGGTGGTGGATCGTTATAAGCTTATTGGGGGTAAATCACCATTGCCGGAGATTATCCAATCCCAAGCGAAGGCGGTCGAAACGTTACTTAGGGACGCTGGGGGAAACTACCGTGTGTTGGTGGGAATGAGTAACTGGCATCCCTTTATCAAGGATACCTTACAGCAGATGGCGACCGAAGGCATTGAGCAGGTTGTAGCTGTTAGTCTTTCCCCTCATTATTCCAGAGTAAGTACCGGAGCCTATGCTAGGGCAATTGAGCAGGAACTTAGTAAGATGACGGACAAGCTCACGGTTAAAATGGCCGGAGCTTGGTATGACCATCCCCTGTTTATTGAAGGACTAGAGGAAAGAGTTAATGAAGCATTTTCTAATTTTAGTCCTGATATCCGTGGTGAAGTTCAGGTGATTTTCAGCGCTCACAGTTTGCCCGTCAGCCATATTCAAGAGGGAGACCCTTATGTGGAGCAGCTTCACGCCACCATAAAGGCTTTACTTGAAAGGCTTAAAATCAAGGACTGGCACCTTGCCTACCAGAGTAAGGGTGGCGGCCAGGGTGATTGGTTGGGACCAGAGGTGGAAGAAGTTTTAGATAATTTAGCCGCCCAAGGCAAGCAAAATATATTATTAGTTCCGGTGGGTTTTACCTGTGACCATATTGAAACACTGTATGATATTGACCTTGTTATTAGGCAGCACGCCCGGTCAAAGAACCTGAATTTCGCCAGAGCAATGGCCCTGAACACTTCCCCGAAATTCATGCAGGCTTTAGCAGATATTGCACGACGGGAATTTTAACTTTGGAAGGTTTTAATTACGTTGGAATTACTAACCAGATGAGGTGATCCCGGTGAAAAGAGTTGTTATAGTTGGAGCAGGAGTAACTGGATTGTCAGCGGCCTACAACCTGCAGGAAAAGTTGCGACAAAATGGTGAGCAGGTTGACTATTTGCTCGTGGAAAAAGACCATCTTGGCGGTAAAATCATTAGTGAAAAAGTTGAGGGCTTCCTTATTGAGGGTGGTCCTGATTGCTTTGTATCCGATAAGCCTGCTGTACTCCAATTAAGTTCCCGGTTAAACATTAAAGACCGCTTACTAACTAGCAATGATGAAAATAAGGGTACTTTTGTACTCTCAGGGGGCAAACTACATAAACTGCCTGAAGGACTAATGCTGATGGTTCCGACCAAAATCCTACCTTTTGCCTTAAGTCCGTTAATTTCCTGGCCGGGTAAATTACGCATGGGATTAGACTTAATTCTCCCCAAGAAGGAAGGGGATTTTGACGAAACGTTAGCTAGTTTTGTTAACCGTAGGCTAGGTCGAGAGGCTTTAGATAAGATAGCCGCTCCGTTAATTGGGGGCATTCATGGTGGTGACCCGGAGACCATGAGCTTAAAGGCCAGTTTTCCTCGTTTCCTTCTAATGGAACAAAACTATGGCAGTATGATTAGGGCAATGTTAGCGGCCAGAGCCAAAACACCCCCGGTTAAGGACCCCACAGCCCAAGTTACTCCAGGAGGTAAACCTGAGTATTCTTATTTTATGTCCTTCGTTAACGGGATGGAGGAACTGACGAGAAACTTGGTGAATCAGTTAGACCAAAGTAAAATAATCCTGGGTAAGCAAGTAACCAAAATTGAAAAACGAACCGGACCTGAAGGTAAACAGGGTTATACCGTATATATTTCCGGAATGGACCCGGTAGAGGCCGATGGGGTAATTTTAGCTGTTCCTGCCTCTAGCGCAGCCGAGCTGATGGAGAATCTAGATGCTGTTACTGCGGAAAACCTTCGGGGGATTCCCATGGGTTCTTCTGCTAACCTTTCGTTGGTTTATCGGCGGGAAGACCTGCCCTTTAAACTAAATACCTTTGGATTTGTTATTCCCGCTATTGAACAACGCAAAATTAATGCAGTAACCTATACATCTGTCAAGTGGGATAACCGAGTTCCCAACGACCAATACGTCCTGTTACGTACTTTTGTAGGTGGGGCGAAGAATCAAGAATTAGCCTCCTTAGACGATGATGCACTAAGCGGGTTAGTGCGTAGAGAGTTTAACGAAATACTAGGTATTACTGCTAAACCGGTACTGTTTAAAATCCACCGTTGGCTTAAAGCCCGACCCCAGTACACGATGGGACACTTGGAGCGGATGGCTGCGATTGAAGCCCAGCTAGAGCAATCCCCAGGCCTGTATGTAGCAGGAGGTTCATACCGGGGGATTGGGGTTCCAGACTGCATCAGTGATGGACTTAGTGCATCGGAAAAGGTGATGAAATACTTACATGGCTAAGTTACCTAGTAAAGAAAATAAGGAAAACTATGTACGGGAAATGTTTAATACCATAGCGGGCAGATACGATTTAATGAATACCCTGATGAGCTTAGGGTTAGACAAGGGCTGGCGGAAATTCACTGTGGAACGGTCTGAACTTAAGGCCGGAGGGGTGGGTTTGGATGTCTGCTGTGGGACAGGGATGCTAGTTAGGGAATTAGTTGGGATTGCAGGGGATAGTGGCAAAATAACCGGGCTAGACTTTTCTGAGAATATGCTAAAGGTAGCTAGCAAGAACCTAGAGAATTTTGCCCTTCGGGAAAACATCGAACTCATCCAAGGCAATGCAATGGAACTACCTTTTCCCGACAACTCCTTTGATTGTATTACTGTGGGGTGGGGTTTGCGCAATGTGCCGGATATCATGACTGCCCTTAGGGAAATGGTACGAGTAGTACGACCGGGCGGTAAGGTGGTTTCTCTAGATATGGCCAAGCCAAGTATGCCGGTTTTTAAACAGGTATATTGGCTTTATTTTGAACAGTTGGTTCCCATGATGGGCAAAATATGGGCTGGGAGGAGAAGCGCCTATAGTTATCTCCACGACTCGGCTAGGGAGTTTCCCCATCAGTCGGTTCTAACCAAAATGTTTACAGCTGCCGGCCTTGCCGAAACCAAATATCACGACCTTAGTGGTGGGGTGGTAGCAGTGGTTGAGGGACGAAAACCTCACTTAAACTGCTAATTAATTTTTCCATATCCTCCGGTAATGGGGCCTCGAAGCTCAGAGCTTCCCGACTTCGGGGATGCGTTAGTGTTAAGCGGAGGGCGTGTAGAGCTTGACGCTTGATTAGGGAGGCACTTTTTGAGCCGTATAACCTGTCTCCACACAGGGGATGGCCTAGATGACTTAAGTGTACCCTTATTTGGTGGGTACGACCGGTGTCTAAGCTAAGTTTTACAAGGGTAGCCTTGGCAAAACGGTGCATAACTTCTAAATGAGTTACTGCTGGTTCTCCTTTAGGACTAACCATCCGCTTGGTTGGATGACTGGGGTGGCGTGCAATGGGTAGATCAATGGTGAACATGTCCTCCTGAAGCTGGCCTTCAACCACCGCAAGATACTCCCGTTTTAACTCCCGGTTACGGAGTTGACTGTCTAAATGTTGATGAGCATATTGGTTTTTGGCGAAAGCAATAACCCCGGAAGTGTTTTGGTCCAGCCTATGTACAGGTCTTACTTTGGTGGCTAAATTTTGCTGGGCGAAATGATAAGCTACCCCATTGGAGAGAGTTCCTGACTGGTCATTTTCAGTAGGGTGCACTGCAGTCCCAGGAGGCTTGTTTAAAATTAACAGGTCATCGTCCTCGAAAACAATATTTAACGAAATAGCTTCGGCAGTTAGTGATTCTTGTTCAGAAAACCGGATTTGAACTTTTATTATGTCGCCAGTTTTAACTGTCCGCTTTAGAAAGGCGGACTTTTTATTAAGTACAATGGCTTTGCGTCTGGTGAGTTTTTGAATCATTCGCCGGGAAACGCTCATTGGTCCAGTAAGAATTTCCTGGACGGTTTTGCCGTTATCTGCCTCAGTAACTACAAATTCCAACCAGTGGGACTGGTTAAGAGATTTAGCTTGTTTCATTATTCCACCTCAGTTTATTAAAATAGCAATAAATTTTGATTGCAAACAACGTATAAAGGATAGTAAACTACGTATTAAGGATAGTAAAATACACATTAAGGATGATTAACAGTGAATAGTCTAAAACCATTAGGGCCTGTAAACTTAGATGGAAGAATTTTTGTTAGGGATTTTTCTCGAATTACGGTAGTAACAATCAAGAGACCTGTAGCCCATAACGCCATGACCACTAGAATGTGGCAAGAGCTGAGCAATATTGGCCGGAAAATAGCCGTTAACCCTAACACAAGAGTTGTAATTCTCCGCGGAGCTTTTGACTATTTTACAGCGGGGTCGGATATTAAAGAATTTTCCCGGATGTCTATTGAGCAAGTGGATGAAACTTTCACCTTAATGGAAGAGGCTATTTCTACTTTCGAACAGTTACCAATACCTACAATTGCCTGTATCAAAGGTTCGGCAATGGGTGCGGGACTCCAGCTAGCCTTGGCCTGCGATTTAAGGGTTGCGGCGGAAAATGCACAGTTGGGGATGCCAATAGCTAAATTGGGGATTACCATTGGCACTCCTTTTGCCCGCAGGTTGGTAGACTTGATTGGTCCAAGTCGAACCAAGGATTTGCTGTTAACTGGGCGCATTCTAAGTGTACAGGAAGCAATGCAGCTAGGTATGGTAAATTATAATACTCCCATGGGCAAGGTAGAGAATTTTGCTCTACGCTTGGCTAAAACTGTAGCTAACCAGTCTCCTGCCTCGACCCGGAACTCTAAGCAGGCTGTTGCCCAGTGTTGTGCGCAGCGGGATAGTTCTTGGCGGGTGGATAGCAATCCTTATTGGGTTGACCCCAAAGATTTTCGGGAAGGGGTAACTGCTTTTCTCGAAAAAAGGGTACCGGATTTCAGGCATAAATAGAATTCTTTGTGTGATGAACATAATCTCGTTAATATTGAAAAATTTGCCTAATACTTCATCTGATGGAGTTATCTGGATATGGACAACAACCACATAAATGTGAAAAAATAAGCTAGACTATGGGTTACCGAATGAACAGGAGTAAGAGGGAACTTAATGAAAAGAAATCTGGAAAGTTTAATTAAAATAAGTCTTTTATCTACTATCGCACTTTTCCCCCTGTCCACTGTTCTAGGGTATCTCGGCATGGGGTTCACCTTTATTTTAGCTGTATTTAACGGGGATGCTAAGCAGCTTTTTGAGTTAGGCTGGAAGGATAAGCCCTTGCTTCTGGTTATTGCCAGCTTTACTTTAGCTATCGCCTTTTCTAAACTGCTCTGGTTAAGTGTAGCCATTGGCTTATTTGTATCTGGACAGCTGTTGCTTTACCTGCTGGTACGTGCATACCTGACCAAGGGAAGAGACATTCAGAAAGCTATTCTTTTGACTTTATTGGTGAGCATAGTTGTTTCTACTATTGGAATATACCAGTACTATTTTACCAATATGGATGCTGCTGCCCAAGGCTGGGTGGATACCAACATCTACAAGGACATACCATCCCGGGTATTTTCCACTTTGTTTAACCCCAACGTTTTAGGAAGCTATTTAATTTTCATCATCGCCACGGCACTAGGTTGCCTAGACTATGCTAATGGTAGGCGGGGTGCTGTTTTGGGGCTGGTCATTACTGTCGGGACGACTTGTCTACTCTTTACCTATTCCCGGGGAGCTTGGCTTGGTCTTGCCGTAAGTGTAATCCTATTTCTGTATTGGCGGAAGGAAAAAAAATATCTCCTGGGTATACCCATTGGCTTGTCAGCCCTGTTGTTTTTTGATTTACCCCAGTTATGGTCGAGAATAAACCCACTGACTTTACAACATGATTCTAGTACCGCTTATCGATTGGAAATTTGGCAGACTTCCCTGAGGATTTTTCAGGATAATCCTTTTTGGGGTACTGGTATGGGCACAGTATGGTACGAAATTGCCTCGTACAATAATAATATTTATACTTTTATTGCTCATTCCCATAATCTATATTTACAGTTAGCAGTTGAAGCGGGTTTCTTCGGTCTAATAACCTTCCTGATTCTAGTGGGCGCGGTTATGCTTATGAATTATGATGTGTATAAGCATTCCAGAAGCCGTAGGCATCGCGGAATTGCCCTTGGTTTACTGGTAGGTTTCACCGGCATTATGGTACAGGGGTTTGTAGATGCTGCGATTATTGCTCCCCAGTTTGGAATGCTGTTTTGGATTTACTGCGGGATTACTAAAAACCTTTGGGAGATTGGCAAGAAGAACAAGTTAAATTTACAGACTCCCAACCAAGAGCCTTTTTACTCTTTAGGTGAACAGACAGATGAAAATATGGTTGCTGCTGGTTATGATAAATAAGCTTGTTTGGGTAAATTAGGCCACAGTTGGTGTTAGACTGTGGCTCTTTTTTAATTGCTTATTTCGAGTTATTTACCACCAATTCCTTGCCTGCTTGAAAAACCTCTTGGAGAGCTTCGGGTTTCTGTTCAATCGCACCAAGTTCGTCCACCTCTTGATAAAGATAAGAACCAGTATACCCAACCTCTAACATCATAAAATAGTAGCGGATTATCCGTTCCGCATCGCTAAAAACATGGGGAAAATTAGAACCTGCACAGGATATGAAAATTCCCCGGCGTAGCGGACGTTGTTGCTGGGAAATGACTGGTTGATTTAAAATATATTTTGTAGCCCAAAACCGTTGTCCCCGGTCTACTAAAGCTTTTGCTTGTGCACATAGGCCCATGGAGAAAATGGGAGCAGCAATAATAATCCGGTCGGCCTCCAGCACTTTTTGATAGATGTTCTGCATTTCATCGGGTACAACACACTGACCTTGCTGGAAACAACCATTACAAGCTATGCAAGGAGCAAACTTAAAGTGTTTCAAGATAAGCAACTCCGATGCTGCTCCCCCTGCTCTTACTCCTTCCAAAGCCTTTTCCAAGAGCATTGCAGTGTTACCCTTATCCCTTGGACTACAGGCAATTCCCAGGCATTTAAGTGGTTTTGGTACATTATCCATAGCTTTAAGCCTCCTTCCTATAAGCTTATCCTATCATAAGCAGGGTACAAACTTAAAGCTATTCCTATTACTGTTTTATGCCTTGAAGGATTTTGCCAACCTTACCTAACGCTTCTCGGGCAGTGGGGGCAACTACAGTTTGCGAAATTATCGACTTAAACTCCTCAGTTAAAGGTTTTTCAGCTTGATAGTTAATCCGAAATTCATCCTGTACAGCAATAAATTCTACCTTTGTAACTCCAGGAAACCCTCCCAGGGCTTCTTTTACCCTGTCCACTCAAAGGGTATAGCATAGTAACCCTGTAACTTGTAGAACTGCCTGACGATAACCGGATTTTAATTCTTGATCACTAACTGGTATGGTCGTGGGCTCAACTAAAATATTCTTAATATTGGGCATCTATTAACACCACCTAGATAAATGCTAATTTATTTACACACAATAAAGTATCCCCAAATAGTAATGAATAAACTTGGTTTAATTTTCGCAGTAGGAACTTTTTATGAAGTTATTTTTCCAGAGACGTAGGAAAACTTCATTTAGTGTCGAACAATACTATTTGTTGTTTACAATTTGCCCGATACCTGAGGAGGTTATTTCATGCGCTTAGCAAAACGAGCCCTACAAATCAGCCCTTCACCTACACTGGTCATTGACGCTCAGGCCAAAAAAATGATTTCCGAAGGGATTGATGTACTTAACTTCGGGGTGGGTGAGCCTGATTTCGATACCCCGGAATATATTAAAGAAGCGGGTATTGCCGCCATAAAGCAAGGGTTTACCAAATACACGCCAGTTGCAGGTACAGAAGAGTTAAGAAAAGCCATTGCTCAAAAAATTAAAAAGGATAGCGGGCTGGAATATCAACTTAATGAAATCGTTGTTTCCGCTGGAGCCAAGCATTCCCTATATAATGTTATTCAGGTGCTTTGTGATGAGGGTGAAGAGGTTATCCTGCCAGCCCCTTATTGGGTGAGCTATATTGAACAAATAAAATTAGCCGGCGGCATCCCTAAAATTATTTTTACCCGTGAGGATAATGGTTTCAAGTTAACCCCGGAGCAACTAGCAGCAGCTATTACTGCTCGAACCAAAATATTAATTCTCAATAGTCCCGGAAATCCCACTGGTGCAGTATATTCTCAGGCCGAACTGGAAGCATTGGGTAAGGTTATTGAGGAAAAGAAAATTTATGTTATTGCAGATGAAATCTATGAAAAGCTATTATATGATGGCTTGGAACACATTAGTATAGCCTCCTTAAGTGTTGGTCTTAAGGAATTGACTGTTTTAATTAACGGAGTTTCCAAAGCTTATGCTATGACCGGCTGGAGGATAGGCTACACAGCTTCGGAGTCTAGAATAGCAAAAGCAATGGCTGATTTACAGAGCCACTCTACCTCCAATGCTTCCTCGATTGCCCAAAAGGCTAGTACTGCTGCTCTTATCGGGAGCCAGCAGCCTTTGGCAGAGATGCTGATCCAGTTTGAAAAAAGGCGGAACTATATGTTGGAACGGCTTCAGGCTATGGATGGGGTCACTTGCACCAAGCCGGGTGGAGCTTTTTACTTATACCCCAATGTTAGCAGCTTTTTTGGCAAATCCCATCAAGGTAAACCAATTAAGGACTCCAGTGACCTGGCCGATATACTACTAAAACAAGCTAACATTGCTGTTGTTCCTGGAATTGCCTTTGGCACTAGTGCTAATTTGCGGTTTTCTTATGCCACTTCCCTGGAAAACATTCAAGAAGGCATGAATCGGATGGGAAAGGTTTTGAGAGAAATATGTTAGTTGCTGAAGTCAAAGATTTGACTAGAGAAATTAAACTGGTTATTGGGGAAAGTAGTGCTAGGTTTCCGCATGCTAATTCTTTATTCATTGATGACGATGTTAAGCATATTGACCATATTAAGGGCAATTACCAGTTTCATCGGGCCAAATTCTATGCCCATGAACTTGATGCCCCGGTATTCGTAGTGAAGATAAGTTTATCTCCTTGACTGGTTTTGATACCCTCCCAGGAGGTCGTACTGAAATCAAGGGCTATGGTTACAAGCCTTCCTGAATTGACGGTACCTTTGTTGATGGGGAGATTATTGACTTTGGGAAAACCAAATGCCAGGTTGTCCACCTGCCGGGTCACTCAGCCGGCCATTGCGGGTTTTTCTTCCCGGACGATGAACTTATGTTCACAGGGGATATTGAACTAACCAAGTTTGGTCCCTGGTATGGGTTTGCTGACTGTGATATTGATCAATTTATTGACTCAATCCCAGGTCAATACCGTAAAATTTAATGATAGCTAGTTTTGCTCCGACTTGGGATATAGTTGCCCAGCTCGGGGCTTTTTGTGTTTAGGCATTCTACCCCGAAAAAACAAACAAAAATAGTGCTAACGCATTGCGCCTTGCGACCAGACGGTATTTATTCAAGATGAGTGGAAGAAAAACTGGGTTGAACGGATATTTTCGCTGGCATAAGACGAATATCTTTCGGTGAACGGTAAAATAATAAACTTGAGTGGTAACTGCAATGATGCTTAGTGGAATTATATTTGCTATTTTGAGCTAAATTTAGATAACTATTGGTTCTTAGTCCGGCCGGTTTTGTTAGGCAGGTATGGAAAGAAGGGGTACTGATGTTGAAATATATTGAAGTTAAAAGCCCACGAGCTATTGATTACCAGCAGACCATTAACTATTGTCAGTTGGTATTTGATTTATCCAACTACGAGGTTCGGGAAATTACCCAAAAGCTTTTGGACTCATCTTCAATAGCTCCCAATGAAATGCATTATATAGTACTAAAGGAAAACGATCAGACAGTGGGTTTTGCTGTTTACTATTACTTAACTCCAATCCGTCTGGGGTACTTAGATTTTCTTGCCGTATTACCTGAGTTTAGATGTCGTGGATTAGGTTCTAAATTATATCAGCAAGTGGTCAACGAATTAAAGGTTAAACATCCGGATATTGAAGGACTTATCCTAGAGGCTAAAAGCACTGACGATGTGGAGCAACGGCGTGACTTCTTTATTAAACAAGGGGCCTGTGAACTAAAACTAGGAAGCTTCCAAATACCACAACAAGTTAAGGACTCCGGTTTATTGTTAATGTACCAGCCACTAACCAAGGAAGCAGAAATGGATAGTAAACTTTTAACACAAGCCTTCCGGGTACTAGCTGAAACATTATGGCATTAGCAGGCTGTCAAAATTCCCCGCCTAGCTTTGTCGCCAGCTATGACAAAATCCTCAACGTACAGCAAGTACGCCTGCGGTTTTGTCATAGCTGGCTTCGCGCTATACGGGTTTTTTGACAGCCTACTCGGGAAGTTAAAAAAACCTGTCTGGCTTCGCATACGGTTTTTGAACAGCCTGCGCTTGCGACTGTTAATAACCACACGGAAGGTGCAAATGCCACTTACACGTACGCCTGCGGCCCTGAGATTAGCAAAAATGTATTTCGCAAAAAACTCTACTCAAGCCTAATTACATTGATGCATAAATAAGGTATATCAGGAAAAACTACCTCTGATGATATTTTAAGGGGGTTAGAATGGTATGACTTTAATCCCGTGGGATCCGATTAGGGATTTAGCACAATGGCGCAATGAAATGAATCGATTATGGGAACAGGCAATTTCAAAAGGGGGAGACGCTAATTATATGACGACTTGTCCCCAAGGACCGCGCATAGATATTTATCAAACTCCAGAAGAGGTAGTATGTAGTGCTGAAATTCCAGGTATAGAGTCCAAGGAGCAACTGGATGTTAAAGTTACTCAAAATACCATCTCTATAAAAGGAGAGCACAAACGGGGAGGTGAAACGTTAGAGGAAAATTATCATCATTCCGAACGTTTTTATGGAACTTTTTCCAGGGTAGTAACCCTTCCAGTAGAAGTGAATGCGGAAGGGTCTAGGGCTACTTATAAAAACGGTGTGTTAGAAGTGCGCATACCTAAGGTGATTCGCGGCGGAGGAAATGCGGTTAAAGTAGACATCAACTAGTGCCCTGCTCATTCACCTGCTCATTCCCCGATATTGACTTTCAGCAATAGGTAAGCTAAAATAAATGACGTCACTAATCGGGATGTGGCTCAGTTTGGTAGAGCGCTGCGTTCGGGACGCAGAGGCCGCAGGTTCGAATCCTGTCATCCCGACCATTGATCTTTAAGTAAAAGCAATATAGCACAACCCGGAGTTTTCTCGGGTTGTTTTTTCCCAGAAAGTTGTTGTTGACCTGAGTAGAAAATATATGTTAAGATATGAAAGTTGCTGCAAGACGCAGTACAAAAAAATACCAGTAGACATAACCAGTTGGGTGTGTTAATCTAATTAAGCGTCGTCGACATGGCGACCAGCAAAACCAACGCAGACTAGCA
>JBAQLS010000003.1:0-250237 GCA_049302075.1 Carboxydocellales bacterium
ATGACTTTTTATAACATGAGAAGATTACAGAAAAACCTAAAAGGCCTAACTCCGATAGAATATCGAAATCAGACCTTAGCAGCATAATTTACATTTTTCATCTGTCTACTTGACAGGGGGCAGTTCAAAGCCAGCTTTTACAAAACCGGAAACGTACTTTGCGTACGTTGAGGATTTTGTAAAAGCTGGCGACAAAGCTAGGCGGGGATTTTTAACAGCCTATAGGGGAATTTCCTGAACCTCGGACATAGCCTCCTCAAACTGCTCAACTGTGAGCCCTACCAGATTTAGGACTTCCCCATCAAGTGGATATAGCAAGCCATCAGAACCTAGGCCTATTCCTAACATTAAACATATCGCGTCAGCTATGTGCACTAAAGCTGTTATCTTCTTATTACTCTTCGAATTATTTGGGCTATGATGGTTGGCAATAGCATCAACTAATTCTGTGGGTAAATTCCATTTTTCGGCTAAGCGTGAACCTACTTCTGCATGATCAAAACTCAGAATACGTCTTTCTGCGTCCATAAAAGGAATTTGTTCTTGCTCGACAATCTGAATTATTTCCCCGTATTGTTCCGATACATAGTTATTGAGCACAACCTTACCAATGTCATGGATTAAGCCGGCCACAAAAACCTGTTCAGCCTGTGGAAATTTGCATTTTTGGGCTAAGTTTTTAGCTATAACCGCACATTGAATTGAGTGTCTCCAAAGTTCTCCCCTAGCCAAAGCGTACCCGGAAATT
The DNA here is from genome assembly GCA_049302075.1 of Carboxydocellales bacterium. GTDB lineage: Bacteria > Bacillota > Carboxydocellales > JAJZTU01 > JBAQLS01. The sequence goes on from JBAQLS010000003.1 coordinate 749, forward strand.
TCTTTGTCCACAACTTGTTGAACTGAGGCTGCTAATAGCATGCTGCGAATAGTAGAAAAACCCAGAATTACAATGGCTTCACTTACTGTAGAAACCTTTCTACCCATCCCATAATAGGCTGAGTTAGCATACTTTAGTAAGGTTGCAGTAATGCTTTGATCATCGGCTAAAACTACAGCCAGTTCTTTGGCACTAGAATCATGGTCTGCAATAACCTGTAAAGCCCTAGTCACTGTAGTAGGTAATGGGGGAATTGAATCTATTTCCTGTATTAGCTTTTCCAGGTTAAGCATCGATATGTCCTCCTCCGGCCTTTCTTCTACACTCCTTTATTCGACAAATGCTACAAAATCCCTTCCCTAGTAAAATGCCCCTTGGAAATGATTTATCTTTACAGCATTGCCCTCTCTGTCCAGGAGCAGGGTAACCACATCAAACCGGCAATTTAACTCTCGACCAAATTTCCGGGATAAATAATAATTTGCTAAGTTCCTTAATTTCTGTTGTTTTCTACTCCCCACAGTTTCCTCAGGCGCAGCAAAGGAATTGGAACTACGAGTTCGCACTTCTATAAAGACTAATTGATCCCCATCCCAGGCAATGATGTCTAGTTCTCCGAGTCGGCAACGGAAATTCCTTTCCAAGATACGCATAGAGTTCTGTATTAAAAACTCACAAGCCTTTTCCTCACCGATTCTACCTACTGTTTGTTTGTCCATCCGGCCTCCCTACGGCTGTTAAAAATCCCCGTCTAGCATTGTCACCAGCTTTAACAAGGTCCTCAACGTACAGCAGTACGCCTGCGGCCTTGTTAAAGCTGCTTCCGCGCTATACGGGTTTTTTAATCAGCCTACACTAGCATTTATTAATTCTGGTCTGTCTACTGCAAGACTGGTTTTGAACAGTCTGCTCTGGTATGATGAAATAACTATTCAAAATAGTGACGCTCTACCTAAAAAGGCAGAGCGTCTAAGCGTTAGATTACGTTTACTTAAAGATAAATACATTGGCTGCAGCATCAGCAAGATTGGACAATGGTGCTGGATAGATACCTAAAAAGATGGTAGCTAACATGGTGAAAATCAATACCAGTTTAATAGTGCCTGGAATTTCGATTGGTGTGGGATCAGCAGCCTCAGCCATGTACATGGACTTGGCTACGTTGAGATAGTAGTAAACTGACACCATACTCATAACTAAACCAACAATGGCCAACCATAACTTCCCTTGGGCCACAATGGCGGAGAAAAGGAATAACTTACCGGCAAAGCCTGCCATGGGCGGAATTCCGGCCATCGAGAGCAAGCTCACCAGCATTACAACTGCCATTAAGGGACTCCGTTGACTTAGTCCGGCCATATCCTTGATATCTTCACCACCAGTAGCGTTGGCTAGGCAAATGGCCACTGTGAAGGCTCCGATGGTAGCAAATACATAAATCATGAGGTAAAAGGCGAGACCCTTAATCCCGGCATTGTTGCCAGCAACCATACCAGTGAGGATGTATCCTGCCTGGGCTACCCCAGAATAGGCTAACATCCGCTTAATATTAGTTTGAGGGATGGCAATCAGGTTACCGACAATAATTGAGAGTGCTGACAAACCTGCGAACAAGGGTAGCCATATTTCCTGGATGTGGGGCATTCCACCCATAAAAATTCGTACAAAGGCGGCAAAAGCAGCAGCCTTAGAACCTACAGCCAGATAGGAAGTAACCGGTGTAGGCGCTCCTTCATACACGTCAGGTGACCACATGTGGAAAGGTACTGCGGAAATCTTAAAGCCAAACCCTCCGACGAGGAATATCAAGCCCAAAATTAAGGCCGGTGAAAGCTGTCCGGCTGTAATATTTGTAGCCAGCTCAGCAATAACCGTAGTCCTACTTACCCCATAAATTAGGCTAAGACCGTAGAGAAGAATTGCTGAAGACATGGCTCCCAACAGGACGTACTTGATTCCTGCCTCAGCAGATTTGCTGTCACCCCGTTTGAAGGCAGTGAGGATAAAGAAGGTAATGGTCATTAGTTCCAGACCAAGGTACAAGGTAACTAAGTCTCCAGCGCCAACCATAACAATCATGCCGAGGGTTGTGAAAACTAGCAGGGAGTAAAACTCCGCCCGATAGCTGTCAAGCTTCTCTACATATGAAATGGATGCTAAGGCAACTAGCGCACCGGCCAGAAGAGACAATTGTTTGAAGTAGTTGCCAAAATCATCGATTAAATACATCCCGCCGATGATGCTTTTGTTTACTCCATTGTAGCTGAAACTAATAGCCAGGATTATCAACAGGCCAGCAGTGGTAATGTAACCAAAACCTTTACGCTGATCGCTGGGAACTACCAGACTCAGAACTAATAGGCCTAAAGCCAGTGCTGCTGTAAGCATTTCAATTGTCAGCAGTGAAAAATCCATATTCATTTATAGACTCCCCCCTATCTTGCTGGCAGCCTCAAGCACCGGTCCGATATGGGACATCAGCGGTTGAACGCCATTATTAATCATATCCATGAGCAGGGAGGGGAATATTCCACCTACGACTAGTACAAAACCCAGAACTATCAAAGGAACCATCTCAGGTAAATTGGCATCAGGCAACCAGTCGTACTCTTCCCTTCTGGGTCCAAAGAGGGTGTTGGCCAAAAGCCGTAAGGTGTAAAGCGCAGTAATAATAACCCCGGAAATAGCCAAAACAGCTGCCAACATAATCATGGGGTTACCTTGAGCTGCCTTTACCACACCAATGAAAATGGTAAATTCCGGGACGAAACTGACTAAGCCAGGTAAACCCAGGGAAGCCATGCCTGCAAGCATAAAGCCGGTAGCAACCCGGGGGATTTGGTGGGCCAGACCGCCAAGGTCAGGAATGCTCCGCACATGGGTCTTGTCATAAACATACCCGATCATGCTAAAGAAGAGGGCGGACATTACACCATGGGCAAACATATTGGCTACTGCTCCGTTAACACCTATGATGTTTAGGGAAGCTACACCGATTAACACGTAACCCATATGACTTACAGAGGAATATCCAACAACGTACTTAAGGTCTTTCTGGGCTAAAGCAATTAGGGCTGCATAAGCTACGTTCATTAATGCTAGACCGATAATCCAAGGCGCCCAGAACTTGGCACCTACTGGAAGAATGAACAAGCCGATGCGGATTAAACCATAACCACCGATTTTCTTCAATACTCCGGCGTGAATCATAGATACTGCAGTAGGAGCGCCGGCGTAACCGTCTGGTGACCAGGAGTGGAAAGGCCACATGGAAAGCAAGGAGGTAAAACCAAGAGCCATCAAGGCAAAAGTAAATATCTGGAACTTGTCATCAAAATGGACTTGAGCAAGTTGGGAAATTTCGAAGCTCCAGCTCCCGGTGATAGCTTGGGACTTTACCACCAAGGCAATCAACCCGGCTAAAAGGAAGGCCGAACCCATTAAGAGGTAGATGGTTAATTTCATCCCGGCATATTCTTTGGAAACCCGTTTGGTACTACCCCAAATTAACACCATAATGTAAATGGGGATTACTACTACTTCATAGAACAGGAAGAAGATAAATAGATCCTGGGCTACGAAGGTTCCCATAACGCCAGCAATTAGAATTAAGAGCAGGACAAAAAACTCTTTAGGGCGCTTATCCACATTCCAAGATGCATAAATAGCAGCGAAGCCGATTAGCGCAGTAAGCAAGGCCATGGGTAGGCTTATTCCGTCTACACCCATCGAATAGTTAATTCCAAAAGAAGGTAACCAGCTAACTAACTCAGTAAACTGGAGACCGCCGGCAACTTGATCATAAGCAAAGTAAACGTACAGGCAAATCGCCAAGGAAGTGAAGGTGGCCAATGCAGCAACGCTTTTAATCAGCTTGTGCTCATCTTTGGGAATAAACACAATGATTAGCGCGCCTATGATTGGGGCTAGAAACAACGCTGATAACAAACCCATGCTAAATGCCACCTCCTAACACCATCATTGCAGCGGCAGGACCTTTGTAGTACATATACAGTACTAGAACCACCACAGCGGCAAAGAGAATCAAAGCATAGTTCTGGAGACGACCGGACTGGCTGTGGCGTAATACTCCACCAGCTTCCTTGGTAAAGAAGCCCAGACCGTTAACAACTCCGTCCACCACATAGATGTCCACCCAATAAAGCAGGCGGCCTAAACCGTCCACTATGGTATGGTTAATCCACAGATAGAGCTCATCAATATAGTACTTATTAAAGGACAGGGTGTACAGCGGGCCGGCGGCCTTAGCTACAGCCTCATAGGAGATAATCTTTTTCCAGTACATCGCACCGGCTAAAACAATTCCACCTATTGCAGCTACCGAGGCCAGGATAGGAATCCAGATCGGAGCGTGGGCGACTTCATGTTCACCAAAGCGGATAAAGTATCCCCAACCGTGTTCAGGTAAGGCAACCCAGCCGCCAACGACGGATAGGAAGGCTAGCACTACTAAGGGTAGGAGCATGGAAAATGGAGATTCGTGAGGGTGATTTTCTGCTTTTTCTTCACCAAAGAAGGTCAGGAAAATCATCCGCCACATGTAGAAGGCAGTCATAGCTGCAGTAACCAAGGCTATGACAAATAACCCGTAATGTCCGGTTTTGTAGGCCTCTAATAGGATTTCATCCTTACTGAAGAAACCGGCGAAAGGCCAAATCCCGGCAATGGCCAGGCCACCAATGACGAAAGTCCAGGCGGTAATGGGCATTTTCTTGCGCAGCCCGCCAAAATCCCAAATATTAACCTTGCCGTGCATAGCGTGGAGAACACTACCAGCGCCAAGGAACATCAGGGCTTTGAAGAAGGCATGAGTATACAAGTGGAACATACCGGCGGTCAAACTTCCCACACCCAGAGCCATAATCATATAGCCTAGTTGTGATACGGTGGAGTAGGCCAGGATACGCTTCATCTCAGTTTGAGTGAGGGCAATAGTGGCGGCAAATAAGGCGGTAAATCCTCCCACCCAAGCTACTACTTCTGCAGCTGAGGTAGCTACTTTGTACAAGAACAGCATCCGACCCACCAAGTATACCCCCGCCACTACCATGGTAGCAGCATGAATCAAAGCAGATACAGGAGTGGGGCCCTCCATGGCGTCAGGTAACCAGACATGGAGCGGAAACTGACCGGATTTACCGACTGGTCCGATAAACAGTAATATGGCAATGAGGTTTAACGTTGCCAAGGTAATTCCGTAATCAGCGTATTTAGGTACGATTTCTGCAAGTTCAGTAAAATTAAGGGTACCAAAGATAATTTGCAAGAACAGGATACCCAGCAACATGCCGAAGTCACCAATCCGGGTAGTCATAAAGGCCTTTTTGGCAGCTTCCCGGGCTGATACCTTGAAGAAATAGTAGCCAATTAGCAGGTAGGAGCACAAACCAACTAATTCCCAGAACACAAACATCTGGAGCAGGTTGGTGGCAATTACCAAGCCTAACATGGAGGCAGCAAACAGGGATAAGTACGCATAGAATCTGGAAAATCCAGGATCACCGTGCATATAACCCAGAGAATAAATCTGCACCAGTGAGGCCACCAAAGTAACTACAAATAACATCATGGAGGATACCGGGTCTAGCTTAACTCCCATAGAGATTTCCAGACCAGGCATACTAAACCAGCGAGCACTGTACTCTAATGAGTGCTCCACATATTGCTCACCGGCCCCGAAAATGCCCACAGCCACTAATATTGCCAGCACAAAGGATGTGAGGATAGCGGCAATTGAGATAAAGGCACTGAGCTTTTCCGACCTTTTGGTGATCAGGCCGACGATAAGAAACGAGAGGAAAGGCAAGAATGGGATTAACCATGCCTTTTGCAAAGCAAATTCAACGATCATGCGTTTTCAGCACCTACCTTCATAGTAGATATACTCTACAGAATTCTACCGGGTTAAAAGGCATTATTACCACTTTAACCAGTCGAAATCGTCTAATTCCACAGACAGACGATCCCTGTAAATTGATATTACAATGGCCAAGCCTACCGCTACTTCGGCGGCTGCCACAATGATGGTAAACACGGCAAAAATCTGTCCCGCAATGTAATCAGGGTTAGCAGCAGGGGTAATATAGCGGGAAAAAGCTACTAGATTAATGTTTACGGCGTTTAACATCAATTCAATGGACATGAGCACGGCCACTGCATTACGTTTGGTGAGGGCTCCGTAGAGACCAACGCAAAAGAGCAACGCCGCTAAGACTAAGAAATGTCCTAAGCTGATCATTTGGAGTTCTTCACCTCTTTCGCGATTACAATGGCACCTAACATGGCTACAGTTAATAAAATAGCCGCAGTTTCAAAAGGTACCACGAAATCAGACAGCATTAATGTGGCGATAATCCCGGTAGAATCCTCAGGCCCGGTGGCCGCAAGAGGACCCCAGTTAGTTTGGCTGAGCAGCGCAAAAATCACGGCAAATAGTCCGGCTACAACAAATAGTGCCGGCCATTTTTGTTTATTGGATAAATTGCTTTCCCGAATATCTCCTCTTTTGGTGAGCATAACTCCAAATGCTACTAGAATCGCCACCGCTCCCGCATAAACTAGGATTTGGACAGCAGCTATGAAATCAGCCTGGAGGAGAATATAGATACCCGCTACTCCAACAAAAGCTAGGATGAGCAGCAGGGCGCTGTGCACAATATTTTTCTTTAGAACTACCCCAAGGGCAGCCAAAAGTGTCACAGCAGATAATGCATAAAAGGCTACTGTAAATACAGCATCACTCATTAATTCATTTCACCCCTTACTCTTTTGCGGTTTGCCCCGCGCCAGCTTCCTGGGGTCGGGGGTTGCTCCGGTAGTAGCGTGCCATCATATCCCAGGTGCATTCCTTCCGAGTATATACCCCATGCTCAAAATCGGAGGAAAATGCTAGGCCACTGGTTGGGCAGGCTTCAACACACAGCCCGCAGAACAAACAGCGTTCTATGAACATGGTGTAGCCGGTTAATTTACGCTTGTTATTCTCGTCTTTTACTGCATCAACTTTAATTACTTTGTTAGGACAGGCATTCACACACAAGCTACAGGCAATACACTTAGGTACATCTAATACAAAGGAGCCGTGGGAACGGGGAGGTAGTTTAGGCATATCCTCTGGATACATTTGAGTAACCGCTCCGCCGGTAAAGTGCTTGCCAAAATGTCTGATTGTAATTCCTAATCCGGTCAATAGACCTTTTCCGAACATTTTATCACCATCCCATCCACTGGTAGATTTTAATTCCAACACCGGTAATTAGAATGTTTACCAGTGAAACTGGGATTAAAACTTTCCAGCCGAAGTGCATCAAATGGTCAATTCTCACCCGCGGGAAAGTCCACCGTGTCCACATGAACATCATAATCATGGCATAGAGTTTCAGGAAATACCAAAGATAGCTGGGAATAGGTAACCAGCCCAGCCCGGGAATGGGATTCCATCCGCCCAGGAACATGGCGGTAGCAATGGAACATACAGCAACCAGGTTGGCATATTCGGCCAGGAAGAACAGGGCCCAGCGCATGCCACTGTACTCAGTGTATGGACCGGCAACAATCTCCTGTTCACCTTCCGGCATGTCAAAAGGTCCCCGGTTAAGTTCTGCATGAGCGGCTACAAAGTAAACCATAAAGGCTAAAAACTGAGGTACAATAAACCAAACTTTGGTCTGTGCAGCCACAATGGCCGACATCTTCATCGACCCGGTAAGCATTACCACCCCAATTAGGGAAAACACCAGAGGAATCTCATAACTAACCATCTGAGCTACCGAACGCATTCCCCCGATTAGGGAATATTTGTTGTTAGAGCCCCAACCTGCCATCAAAAAGGCTAACGTTGAGACGGAGGCAATGGAAATGAAGTAAAAAATCCCGATATTCAGGTCTTCCACGATCATGCCCTGACCAAAGGGTATTACTGCGAAAACCATTAGTGCAGGTACAAAAATTAAATAAGCAGCAATCTTAAAGACTGGTTTGTCTGCAGCATTGGGTACAAGGTCTTCCTTGCCTAATAACTTAAGGGCATCAAACAGGGTTTGGAATGAGCCTTTGGGACCGTAACGGTTAGGACCGTAACGCTGCTGGAAAAAGCCTGCCACTTTCCGTTCCATGAAAACCAGGACCAGCACGTTAAGCAGCACGAAGACTATTGCTCCTAGAATCCCAATTACACTCATCGACAATTCGACTAACCCAGGTGATGCACCCACTCCCGCTAGCCACTGACGCAGCCAAGTAGCCAGGGTCATAAAAAGATTTAAATTTTCCATGCATCTTCTCCCCTATACTTCCGATTTTTGCCGGTTACCGGTCCACTTCACCCAATACGATGTCAATCCCGGCCAGGATTAAAACGGTATCCTGGATGTTGTGGCCCTTAGAGATTTCAGGGAATACTCCCAGATTGACAAAGGAAGGAGAATGAATATGCAACCGATAGGGTTTGGTTGAGCCATCACTAACGATGTAAAAACCCAGGATACCCTTTGCGGCTTCTACAAAGTGGGCAGCCTCCCCAACCGGGGGCTTGATAACCTTGGGAACCTTGGCCATGATTGGACCTTCGGGAATCTGTTCCATAGCCTGACTGATTATCCGGACGCTTTGTTCCATCTCCAAAATCCGAATGTTGTAACGGTCAAAGCAATCACCGTTCTGTAGGACAGGAACCTCAAAATCGAAACGGTCGTAAATCCCGTAGGGTGCAATCTTGCGCAGGTCATAATTAACCCCGGAAGCTCGGAGGTTAGCCCCGGTAACACCATAAGCTAGAGCCATTTCCTTAGTTAACACCCCAATGCCATTAGAACGGGCCTGAAGTATTTCGTTGCCTGTAATCAAACCATTATACTCTTCAATCATTTTGGGGAAATCAGCTAAAAAGGACTGTAGAGCTGGGAAGAATTCTTCAGGTAAATCCTCGGGGACTCCGCCAATCCGCATAAAACTGCAGGTTAAACGGGAACCGCTAACCATTTCCAGCATATCCAAAATTCTTTCCCGATCTCGGAAGGTATACATCCAGGGGGTATAACCAGCCATATCCAGAGCATAGCATCCTACAAAAAGCATGTGGTTGGAAATTCTGGATAATTCCTGGAGAATAATCCTGATGTATTCGGCTCGCTCGGGGATTTCCAGTTCCATTAGCTTTTCTACAGTTTGAACATAACCGGCATTGTTCAGCATTGCCCCAATATAGTCCAGCCGATCAGTATAAGGTATAAACTGAGTATAAGTCCGGGCTTCAGCCAGTTTTTCTGTGCCCCGGTGTAGATAGCCGGTGTGGTTGGTAATACTGTTTACGGTTTCCCCATCTAACTGGAGTACACAACGGAACACCCCGTGAGTACTGGGATGTTGAGGTCCCATATTTATTGATAGCTCTTGAGTTTTAATCATTGTCACACCTCTACATTCCTTATTTAACTTACATAATCTTTCCGTAAAGGATGACCTTCGAAATCATCAGGAGTTAATATCCTTGTCAAGTTCGGATGTCCTTTATAGGTTATTCCCATAAGATCCCAGCATTCCCGCTCCTGAACATTGGCTGCCGGGTAAACGGAGACAAGGGAAGGCACCTCCGGTTTGCTCTTGGGTAATTTTACCTTAACGGTAATTTTGTTAGCATTGCCGGAAGAGAAAACCTGATAAACTGCCACAAATTCTTCAGGATACTCTACTCCGGTGAGCAGGAGAAGTAAAGGCAGTTCAAACTTATCCCGTAATTCCTTCATCACCTCTACCAAGGCACCGGATTCCACCAGAATTGCTTCGTTGGTGTTATCCTCAAAGGCTTCAACCTTCTCCGAAAATTTCTTTTTAAGTTCTTCCACCACTTTATCTCTAAAATCAGCCATGTTTTTTTAACCTCGCAAATTTCTTAGGGTTTTGAACCAATTTTTGAAGCTGCAACAAGCCGTGGAATAATGCCTCAGGTCGTGGTGGGCACCCTGGGACATACACATCGACAGGTAGAAAGCTGTCAGCTCCTTTTACAACATTGTAGGAATCAACATATGGTCCGCCACTGATTGCACAGCTTCCCATAGCCAAAACCCATTTTGGCTCAGGCATTTGGTCGTATAGTCTTTCCATAAGAGGCTGCATTTTTTTGGTAATGGTTCCGGCGACAATCATCAAATCCGCCTGCCGAGGTGACGGACGAAAAACCTCGTACCCAAAGCGGGCAATGTCATAACGTGCTGCACCGGCAGTCATCATCTCAATTGCACAGCAGGCCAGACCAAAGGTCATGGGCCAAATGGAACGAGCCCTGGCGTAGTTAAGGACTGTTTCCACAGTGGAGAAAATGACGCCTTGTTTCGCCAGTTCCTCCACTTCGTTAGTGTTGTCTAACTCCATTCTAATGCTCCTTCCTTCCAGGCATACCAAAAGCCTAAGACTAAGATGGCCATAAAGATAAACATCTCAAAAAAGGCAAAGTTGCCCAGGCTCATGAATTTAACTGCCCATGGATATAAGAAAACCGTTTCAACATCGAAGGCTACGAAAACAAGAGCATACATAAAATAGTTGGTCTTAAACTGAACCCAGGTTTCACCTTGGGTTTCAAGACCACACTCATAAGTTTCGTGTTTATATTTAGCAGCTTTTTTCGGTCGGACAATTGACGATACAGCAATAACTATAATAGGAAAAACAATTGCAATTATGAGTATAGCCCCAATCCCCGCATACTGTTGAAGCATATTCTCCCCCCTTTCTAAATAAATTTGTGGCTCAGTTATAAACCAAGCCTTCTTTATCTCAAAGGCACCCTAATAAGAACTTTAATCACCCAGTCGAAATAAAAAATCATTGCCCTTGTAGGCATTTTCACATAAACTACCTGACAAGTACCGGGTGATTGGTACCTTATAAGCAAAAACCCCAAATTAAACCACATACAAAATGGACGTACTTAAACGTCAATTGATGTATATTCTATACTCAATACAAAAATCCCTTCCATAGTTAGCTACGAATTTTTGTAATTTGTGAATAATCTTCTCAAATCCTCCTATGACTGGAGTCAAGGCTATAAACAAAGGTTAAAACTTCAGCAACAACCTGGTAAAGTTCGGTGGGAACTTCCTGTCCTATCTCCAAACCGGCTAGTAAATGGGCTACCTCCGGGTTTTCCTGGATAGGTACCCCATGCTCCTGAGCTTGCTCCAGGATTTTTTTAGCTACATAACCTCTGCCACTGGCTACTATTCTAGGAGCATTGTCTTCTCCCTGCAAATAGCGTAAGGCGATAGCCAAATCTCCTTTGGTTTTATCTGTTTGTTGCGCAGCGGTATTTTTCACAACACCCATCGTGTCTTTTTGCACTTACTTCACCCCCGGGGAAATTTCCAGGTCGGTTAAATTCGGAGATCTATACCTGCAACCAAGGGCCCGTCCCGTCCTGGTCCAGATAGACCTGCTATTTCTGAACTATTGGCCTGACCATTAACTTGGTGTTCGGGTTTTTCTCCCTGTTCAGGTCGGCTAACTTGACAGTTTAAATGGTTAACCTGGAAACCTAGGAGCTCTACTCTTTCCTTAAGTTCACTCAGGCGATTTTTCACTAGCTTGCCGGTTACTTCCTCATTCACTGCGATGTTAATACTGAGGTTTTCGCCTCTGGTTACCAAATCAATACGCCAATTACCCAAATTAGCGGTATTCAAAAGGAAAAGAATATGAAAACCATTATTATCTGAACCTGGTCCGCTATCCCCATCCTTTTCACCAGACTTACGTTTCCAGACGTACATATCCGCACCTAAAAACTGTTCGCCCAGCTTTGTCGGTAATGGGAAGTAACCTATAAAGCCTTCGGTGGATTTTTGGATGGAGCCTTGCAGCAAATCCCTAGCATTTAATATTTCCCGTAATTGCTCAGTCCCCTTGGCAAAAGCCCCGGATAAGGTTGGATACTCCAAAACGTGTGGCTGCGTCTGTGGCTGCGTCTGGGGTTGAACCCTGGCTTGTGGCTCCATAACTTCCTGGTGAGCTGGTTTAACTACCTGTTGTTCGGAGACTGGGGCTTGCGGATTTGCACCTAATGCGGTTAATATTTTTCCCACCAGACCTTTAGCCTGCCAAGCCTCACCAACGATTTCCACTTGAGCTGCCAAGTTAGGTGGTGCTAATTTTACATCTGCCTGACTAGTTTCACCCGGATCTAGAGTAAGCATTCCTTGCAAAATGGAAACCAGAAATAGCTTAAACTCAGGCTTTACTGATCCTGCAAGTACTTGGCCGGATGTTTGGACGGATGTGTGGCCAGATGTTTGGTCAGATACTTGGTCGGGTACAACACCGAATTCATGACTGGCTATTGGAAAAGCTACCTTTGCTGTCAACTGTCCGGTTTCGGGGTTCTGGCCAACTTGCCCTAACTGCTGCGCCGAAAGGTTAATTCCAACAAACTGCTGACCGGGTCCGCCTACAGTTGGACCTGATTCGTTGGTAAGGGGTATGTTACTGGGCACAGTAGAAGATATAGTTGCTTTAGTGTGAAGCTGACTAATGGCCACGGAAGCCTGATTTGTTCCAGCGGCTGGTCGGGAAGTTGGGTTAAGGGTATTTTCCTCAGGAAGGGTGCCGGTGGTGGTGGCATTAGTTAGTGGTGATGTTACCTGTGACGTTGGTTGTGATGTTGGTTGTGATGTTGGTTGTGATGTTGGTTGTGATGCTGGTTGTGATGCTGGTTGTGATGCTGGTGGTGATGCTGGTGGTGATGCTGGTTGTGATGCTGGTGGTGATGCTGGGGCGGCTTCTGCGGCAGCTGCAGCTTGTAGTTGACGCAAAACCTGGCCCAGATAGTTACTAAGCCCTCCACCCTCACGTATGATTAAACCGGCGAGTTGAAGATTTTTCCCGGTGATGGGAAAATCCCTAACTGCTAAGAATACAGCAGCGCGAATAGTTTCTGGGTTAAATTGCCCCTGGCTTTGCAAGGTCCGGGCAAGCTCTTTGACAATAGGAATGGTAAGTTGGGCATTTTCTTTCATTAAAGCTTGCAAGATTTGCACATTATCTTCATTATATGGAAGCCCCGCTTGGGCTAGAATGTTGGCAAATTGCGCTTGCAGACCTGAACCGGAGATAATATTTTTCCCCACAGCCAAAAGCTGTAATAAAACTTTGCCTTCTAGCAGGCCTTTAGCCTCTAGCAGCATTTCCTGACCTTCCTGAAGAGGCATTTTAGTCTCAGCCACCAAAGTTTGCCCGTTCAGCTCAATTATCGCTTTATTTTCCGGTAGGAGCTTAAGCACTGTGGCGGTAAGTAGTTCTCCTTCTTGAACAGGGAGGGTAAAAGTAGCAGTAGGTACACTAAGTACACCAGAGGTTGTACTTCTGGTGGTAGGTGTAACTTGACTGGATACCTTGTTCTGGTTAAAGGTAGTCTTTATCCCTGGAATTTCCGGCATGTTTTCACCTCTATAAACTGCTGACAAAAGCTTTTCCGATGCAGGGGGCTTAACCCAGAGGTTTCTATGGCTTGGAGATGTTCTTTGGTGCCGTAACCCTTATGCCTAGTAAACCCGTAAACTGGATAATCCTCATCCAGTTCTACCATCAACCGATCTCTGGTTACTTTGGCCATAACTGAGGCGGCGGCAATTGATAAACTCAAACCATCACCACCGATGATTCCCTGTTGGGGAATGTTTAAGCGAGGAATGGTTAAGGCATCCACTAATAGGTGGTCGGGCTTTTTCGCCAAACCAGCCAAGGCTCTCTGCATGGCCAAATAAGTTGCCTGGAGGATGTTATGCCGGTCAATTTCTTCCGGCGAAGCCATCCCCACGCTCCAGGCTATAGCAACTTGCTTAATCTCTTCATATAACATCTCCCGCTTTTTCTCGGAGAGTTTTTTCGAATCATCTAAACCGTTAATCCGACAGCCTGGTGGAAGTATGACCGCACCAGCAGCTACCGGTCCGGCTAGTGGTCCTCTGCCTACTTCATCAACTCCGGCAATCATACCAACTCCCCTGGACCACAAAGTTCTCTCCAGGCTAGTCATCTCGGTAAGCCGAATTAGTTCCCGGGTTGCTTTCTCCCGACGGTTTTGCAATTGAGTGTACAGCTTTTGTACTCCTGTCCGTGAATCCCGAGAAAGTTGGTCTAAAAAGGTTAAGTCCTCGCCCAGTTCCATAGCAAGGTTAGTAAGTTCTTTTAAACTTAATTTAGTTGTATCCACTGCGGTACCCCCTTGGGTTAACAATCTTCAACAGTATTCGCCACTACATACAATAAAACCTGCAGATTGCTGAAAATCCCTGCGTTTTTTTTAACAGCCTGCTCTGGGAAAACAAATAAAAACACTGCTGGTTCAGCAGTGTTTGGTCTCATAAAAAAGATACTTTTATCAGCATAAATTCTATTGTTCTTGTTCTGTTTTTCTTCATTAGTTTAAGTCTAAAGGAGCTATATCCATTAGTTTTTTGACTTCTGCGGGGATTGCCCCCAGACCGCCAATGTATTTCTTTAAGAAAGAGTTTTCCATCATTACTTTCAGCGATCTAATTAAATAATCCCTTTTGAAGGTATCTGTCATTGCAGCATAGCTCTTAAGCTTTTCCATATAATAGCTACGGTAACAATCTATAACTGCTTGGGCAATTTGTTCCTTGGTCATATTTTTGGGCTTGACCACAGGCTCGACAAAATTATATTTGGCAAAGTCCCATTCTACAATGTGTTCCTGAAGTTGGGGATATATATCTGCATAAGGCCAAGGGGCGATCATTAAAAAGTGGGCAAAATCCGGGTCATAATGCTTGGCTAATTCCAGGGTTTCCGCAATTGATTCTGCGGTTTCATCCGGCATTCCCAGCACAAAAGAACATTCAGTGAGAATCCCGGCTTCATTAATAATGCGGAGAGCCAGTCTGGACTGTTCACAACTAATGTCTTTCTTGAACTGGTCTAGCTTGCCCTGATCAGTGGCTTCTACACCAACATAAATGTGAAGCACCCCGGCCTGCCTGTATTTGGCCATGATGTCTTCATCCCGCAAAATATCTGCTACACAGGTCTCCAGTAGCAAATCTACATTGGTTTGGCGCTCAATCATTAAGTCAAGAATCCGTTCCCAGCGTTGGCGGTTTTTGGTGGGGTATTCATCGGAGAGCATGACTATGGTAACTCCGTAAGCATCCCTCAGGTGTTCCAATTCCTCAACAAACTTTTCTGCACTACGCTCTCGGTAAGTCTTAAACCAAAACTTTTGTTGGGAACAAAAGCTGCAATCATGAGGACAACCCCGGGATGAATTGACTAGACCTAGTCTAGAGCCAGGCATAACGAAAAAACTGTAATCCTCCCAATCCACTAAATCCCAGGCCGGAATCAGGGAATCTAAATCCTGAACAAATGGTCGATTTGGGGTTACCACAATAGCATCGTCATTCCGGTAGACAATCCCGTGTACGCTGCCAAGATCTCCCCCAGCTTCCAAGGTATTTAATAGTTCCGGAACAGTTAGTTCCCCTTCTCCCCGGACCACATAGTCTAGATAGTCGGTTGTTTTTAATAAATCCTGGTAACAAAAGTTAGCATGGATTCCCCCTACCATAGTAATTATGGCTGAATCCACTTGCTTAGCAGCAGCCAGAACATCCAATGCTGCATTAATTGAAGACGTGTAGGCGGTAGAGGCCACCACGTCTGGACGGACTTGGTCAATTCGTTCTTTAATCTGCGCAAGGGAATGATCCTTGGTCATGGCATCATATAACACTACTTGGTGTCCCGCTGCTCGGGCATGACCTGCTACATAAATAAAGCCTAAATTAGGCCACTTTCCTGCCGCTTCAACCACCCCGGCATGATAAGGAGGGGTGATAAGCATAATCTTTTTAGACATTGGCTGCACCTGCCTTTATTAGGGACCTGTTATGGCGTAAAAATCTACAATGATACATAATTCTTCAACTTCTGACTTTTTCCTGCACTTTGTGCCAATGTATCCAAAAAAATGCCTAATCCTTACTCCGGCAATTCATCCAGGGTAAACTGGCCAATTATGCCTCCCCGGAACTCATCCAACACAATTGCCGCAGCTTTGGCTTCATCTACTCTGCCCCCGCTCATCAGACAACCTCGGCGCCTACCCAGGTCCTCTAAGAGTTGGTGGTTTTCGCAGGCTAATTCGGCTAACTTGTATCTAGCCTGAATCTGCTGGGGAGCTGTATCCCGCAGCCAGCCCAAAAGTTGGGTTGCCAGTTCGATCTCGTCCAGTATTTGGTCCCGAATAGCTCCAGTTACAGCTAACTTGAACCCTACTTGGGGATCTTCAAATTTAGGCCAAAGAATTCCCGGCGTATCCAGCAGCTCGAAATTACCACCAAAACGAACCCATTGTTTACCTTTGGTTACCCCAGGCTTATCTGCTGTTTTGGTTGCTCCCTTGCCTACTAAACGGTTAATGAAGGAGGATTTTCCGACATTGGGTATCCCAACAATCATAGCCCGAATTGGTCTAGGCCTCTGACCCTTGGCTAACCAAGCATCCATCTTCAGTTTAGTTAATCTAGTTGCAGCAACCTCCATTTCCCGAAACCCTTGTCCGGTATGGGAGTTAGCTGTTACTACCTCCAAACCGTTAGCTTGGAAGTATTGCCGCCATTTTTTAGTTGCTTGCTGATCAGCCAAATCCTGCTTATTTAACACTAGCAGGCTGGGCTTGGTACCGATAATTTCCCGCAAATCCGGGTTCCGGCTGCTTTCAGGCAGGCGGGCATCAGCCAGCTCAATGACCACATCCACTAGCTTAAGGTTCTCCTGAACCATACGCTTGGCTTTGACCATATGGCCCGGAAACCACTGAATATTCATGTACGGCCACCTACTTCATATAATCCTGCAAATCCTTAATCATGCCCATTCTAGAGAAGGGCCAGTATACCAGTACTGCTTTACCCCGGATATACTTTTTAGGCATTTCACCCCAAAACCTGCTATCATCACTGTTATTCCGGTTATCACCCATCATAAAATAAGCATCCGCCGGAACAGTGAAAGGCCCAAAATTGGAAAAGCGCAGCCCCTTAGGTAAGTATGGCTCCTTAATCAGTTGATTATTAATAAAAAGCTCGCTGTTACGAATTTCTATCATATCGCCTGGTAAACCTATAATCCGTTTGATAAAGTCCCGCTCTGGGTCTTTGGGAAACTGGAATACCATAACATCTCCTCGAGCTGGTTCCTTGAAACGATAAATAAATTTATTAGCGATAATCCTATCCCCGGGGATTAAATTAGGCTCCATTGAACCTGAGGGAATATAAAAGGGCTGGAAGATGAAAAATCGGATAACCGCCGCTAAGACAGCAGCCACCACCAAAGCTTCCAGGGTTTCGCTTAAAAAACTGGGCTTTTTCTCCAGGTATTCATTTGCTTCACTCATAGTTTATCCCCCATTTTATCGAGTACAAAAAAGGGACTGGGTTAAACCAGTCCCTTTCTTAGTGATGTAATTTACTTTTTTTCCTTGATTCGGGCAGCTTTACCCCGCAGGCTGCGGAGATAGTAGAGTTTTGCCCGGCGGACCCGGCCTCTACGCATTATGTCAATGTGGTCAATGATTGGTGAATGTACAGGGAAGATTCTCTCCACGCCTACCCCATAGGAAATCCGGCGTACAGTAAAGGTTTCCCGTAAACTACCCCCATTGCGGCTAATGACAACCCCTTCAAAAACCTGAATTCTCTCCCGGGTACCTTCCTTTACCTTAACGTGTACCTTGACGGTATCTCCCGGCAGGAAATTAGGAATGTCAGTTCTAATTTGTTCTTTTTCTATAATGGAAATAATGTTCATACTTTTTCCTCCTTCCCTCATAGACGTTCATACCCAGCCTCAATATCCGGATAGAGGACCGCCCGTGTTTGCCCGCTTATCCTAGGGCATAACTAACGAAAGTTATTATATCACAGGGGATTGGCAAAGGCAAGTTTGATATTTTTTTAATATTTTTTCTTGACTCTCCAGTTACTAGACGGTTTATACTTAAAATGCAGCAAAGCTTAATAACATTATTAAAAAAACTGAGGGAACAGATATGGTATACAGTAATGAAATAATAACAAAAGAGATTCCGGATATGCTTATTGCATCTATAAGATTTAAGGGTAAATATTCAGATATAGGACGAGAGATAGGAAATCTTTATAAATACTGTGGAAGATATGCTGTCGGAAAGCCGTTTTCGCTTTATTATGATGAAGAATTCAAAGAAGATGATGCTGATAAGGAAACTGCATTCCCAAATCACAGACGTACTTGTACGGCGTGATCCAGGTAATTATCTGATTGTCTAGCCGAATCCAGACAAGGTCTCTGACCCAAGGCAGGCTGTTAAAAAACCCGCAGAGCACGAAGCCAGATGTAACCCGATGCCAAAGACGTACTCCTTGTACTTCGAGGACCTTGTTACATCTGGCGACACAGCTATACGGGGAATTTTAACAGCCTGTACTTGTACTCCACCAGGCCTCACCTAAAATTCGGTCCAGAATTATGGCAACTGCACCACGGACACAAAGGTGGTTATATTCTCCCCCACCATAAATAGGTTCCAGGATGTAATCCGCACCTTCCATGGCCTGTTGTTCCAGTCCAAAACCGGTACCAAACATAATCAGGAAGGGCCTGGCCTCCTGGTGGATTTTTTCCCGGAGTATTTTATAGGAAACAGTATTAGGATAGATGCGCGCATCGGTGGTTACTGTAATTGGTCTTTGTCCGGTTTTTGCCTGAATATCCTGCATTGCATCCTCCAGAGTATTGAGCAGGGTCAAGCGTTCAAAGGCTTCCTTCCGGTCCGGGTTATACTGGGAGCCAAACCCGGACTGCCAGTATTCCAGCATGTGATTAATCAGTTCTTGCTGAGCCTGGACGGGATGAACCAGATAATACCCTTCAACATTATAGGTTCGGGCGCTTCTGGCAATATCGTGGACATCCAAATTAGTAATGGAGGTAGTAATTACTTCCATATGCTTGTTATATACGGGGTAGTGCAGCAGAGCAATGAAAACCTGAGGCTTGGCCATGGCGCTCCCCTTTCTATGTAGTCTAGCGAACTTATATCACAAAGCCCGCTTTTGATAATGCTTTTGTTCTTTATGTTAGTGGAGCTCACTTTGGTTTTACTTGATTAGCATGGAGTTGGAATTGTTTTTGGAGTAACCGACTGTCCTCCTGATTTAGATCTGACCGTTTAAGTAAATCCGGCCTGCGGGTCAAGGTGCGTCGCAAGGCTTGTTGACGGCGCCAGAGGCGGATCTTTTCATGATCCCCACTGAGCAAAATGTCTGGAACCTGTTTTCCCCTGAACTCCCTGGGGCGAGTATACTGAGGATACTCTAACAGCCCATCAGTAAAGGATTCTTCGACGGCGGAAAAGCTCTCCCCCAGCACACCGGGAACAAGTCGGGCTACGGCATCAATGACCACCATAGCGGGAAGCTCTCCGCCGGTGAGGATATAGTCCCCAATAGAGATTTCCCTGGTAACCAAGTGCTCTCGAACCCGCTCGTCAATTCCTTCATAATGTCCGCAGAGCAAAACCAAGTGTTGCTGCTGGGCTAATTCTTCGGCCAGGCTTTGGGAAAAAGGTGTACCCTGGGGACACATTAGAATCAGCTCTTGGGGAGCTTTACCATCCCTTGCTGTCAAAGCATCTACCGCCCTAAAGATGGGGTCTGGTTTCAGCACCATCCCTGCGCCGCCGCCAAAGGGGTAATCGTCTGTAAGGCGGTGCTTGTCCGTGGTATAGTCCCGAATATTATGGGTAGTTATCTCCAGCAACCCTTTTTCTCTAGCTTTACCCAGAATGCTTTCCTCCAGGGGTCCGGTGAACATTCCAGGGAAAAGGGTCAGAATATCTATCTTCAGCATATTTATAGTCCTTCCAAAAGCTCAACAACAACCTGGCCCCCAGCTATATCCACAGCTTTAACAACCTGCTTAATGGCTGGAATTAGTATTTCCTGAGCGGCTGCATCCCGAACCACCCAGACATCATTGGCGCCGGTGGTGAGTACCTGGTGGATTTTGCCCAGATTAGTGCCCTCTACAGTAAAGACCTCCAGCCCTTCCAGTTGATGGACAAAATAAGTGTGCTCGGGAAGTTTGGCCAGTTGGTCTTGGGTAATCTGAAGCAGAGCGTTTTTGAGCAACAGTGCACTGTTCATATCCTCAATTCCGGCAAACTTAATTAATAGTAGGTTCCTGGCTTCCCGAACACTTTGTATTTTATAGGTGTCCAGTTTTCCGTCCCGGTTCACTAGAACTTGGTCCATTGTAAAAAAACGCTCGGGAAAATCCGTTAGGGGTAAAACCCTAAGCTCACCTTTAATGCCGTGGGCATTAACTATTTTGCCGATATTAAATAATTTTTCCATCTTCTGCTCACCTTTTTTGGGGATTGCGAATTTCTACTATTTTATCGTCACAGAGCACTATCTCAATGCCAAAGACTTCACTCCAGGTATCCCCAACCTTAAGCTCAGTAATAGTCTCCAAAGTGCCCTGGACAATTTCGGACCCATTGGCCCACTTGCCGATTTCTTTTAACTTACCCAAGAGTTGGTGCTTACTATCCAACCGTTTCTTACCTTGAGCTTCTAGATGCTGTTTGGCTGCGGCAATTCCCTGGGGGTTTTGCTTCTCCAGTTCGGACAACATGCGTTTGCTGTGAAACTCTAATTGCTGGAGTTCTAGCTCCAGCTTTTTGATACTCTCCTGGACCTCAGCAGCAGCCAGCATTTTGTAGTTTTCCGTTACCCGGACTTTGACCAGTACCGGGCGTTTGATGGTTAGCATTTCCATGGGATTACCTCCGTTAGAAATATATGACCGGTTGGATGCCATTCTTTTGAGCTAATGATGACCGGTCGTTACCTTCTTTTAAGCTAATGATGACCGGTCGGTTACCTGCTTCGGCGGGTATGCTCTTAGTTCCATACCTTGCAGCTCTAAGTGAAGGTAACCGACCTGGTAGTATGCTAGCCTGGGGATAGGTAACTGACCTGGTAATATGTATAGACCTGGATTGGTATCCGTCCTGGGCTTCTCATGAGCTAGATACCAGCGGCATCTGACCTGGTCCTGAGCAATGCTTTATGGTACAGCAAAGGGGCTGTTCGCCCCTTTTTGCTACATAGAATATGATTGCGGGAAAATAATTAAATAATTTCCACATTTACTCTTTTGCCCTCTTTGGTAGCCGCAGCTTTGACTACGGTGCGAATTGCCTTGGCAATTCTACCCTGTTTGCCAATGATTTTGCCCATATCGGTCTGGGCAACTCGAAGTTCATAAATAATGGAGTCATTATCTTCCACCACATTGACCGCAACCTCATTAGGGTTATCTACTAAGTTGCGGGCTAAAATTTCTACTAGAGACTTCACAGTGCCACCTCCAGCCTTGAACCCTATTTGTTCTTAGCGGCATCGAATTTTGCTAACACTCCTGCCTTATTAAACAGGGACCTTACAGTTTCAGTAGGTTGAGCACCTTTTTGCAACCAATCTACTGCTTTTTCATCATTAATATTAACGATTGCAGGGTTTTTAGTTGGGTTAAAATAACCGATTTCTTCAATAAAGCGACCATCCCGAGGAGCCCGGGAGTCAGCTACGACTACACGGTAAAAAGGGTCTTTTTTAGCACCCATGCGTTTTAAACGGATTTTAACTGCCATAGTAGTTTCACCTCCTTATAAAAATTACCTTTATTTTGAAAAATCTATACTGGTTATTTACCGAAAAACGGTAATTTGAACCCTTTACCACCGGTTTTTTTCATTTTTTTCTCCATCCCGGCAAATTGCTTCATCATAGCTTGGGTTTGCTCGAATTGTTTCAAAAAGCGATTAACTTCCTGGATCTTGGTCCCACTCCCCCGGGCAATGCGTTTTTTTCGACTGCCATTTAAGACGGTGGGGTTGCGCCGCTCCTCTACAGTCATGGATTTGATGATGGCTTCGGTACGAGCAATTTCTTTGTCATCAATCTGCTCTTTTAGCTCTTTCATCTGTTTATTACCCATGCCAGGGAGCATTTCTAAAATAGAGCCTAAAGGACCCATTTTCTTTAACTGTTGCATTTGGTCTAAAAAATCCTCTAAGTTAAATTCAGATTTACGCAACTTGGCCTGCAGCTTTTGAGCCTGATCGGTGTCAAAGGAAGCCTGGGCTTTTTCAATCAGGCTTAAAACATCCCCCATGCCTAGGATGCGGGAGGCCATCCGATCTGGGTGAAAGGGCTCTAGGGCATCCAGTTTTTCGCCCATCCCCGCAAACTTAATCGGCCGACCGGTGATAGCCTTAATGGACAGAGCGGCACCACCCCGGGCATCCCCATCTAGTTTGGTCAGGATTACCCCGTCTACTCCCAACTGATTATTAAAGGTTTCGGCCACCTCTACGGCAACCTGGCCTGTCATGGCATCCACTACTAGTAGAATTTCATGGGGTTTAACCTCGTTTTTAATGTTTTCTAGTTCACCCATTAGTTCTTCGTTAATGTGTAACCTTCCGGCAGTATCAATAATTACCATGTCCCGTCCGTTAGTCCGGGCATGTTCGATTGCGCCTTTGGCAATAGCTACCGGGCTAATGGCATCTCCCATGGTAAAAACGGGGATATCCAATTGCTGACCCAGAACCTGCAGTTGCTTAATGGCGGCAGGTCGGTATACATCACCTGCTACCAAGAGCGGGCGTCGGCCCTGCTTATGCAGCAGGTTGGCTAGTTTCCCGGCTGTGGTGGTTTTGCCTGCGCCTTGCAGTCCTACCAACATTACTATCGTAGGGGACTTAGAGGCGATGTTGATTTTACTTTGGGTACCACCCATTAGTTCAGTTAGTTCTTCATTGACTATTTTAACAACCTGCTGTCCGGGAGTGAGACTTTCTAGAATCTCTTGACCCATACAGCGTTCTTTGATTTTGTTTTCCAAGCTTTTGACTACCTTGAAGCTGACATCAGCCTCAAATAGAGCTAGGCGCACCTCCCGGAGAGCAGCTTTAATATCTTCCTCGGTAAGTTTGCCTTTTCCCCGGAGCTTCTTAAAAGTGTTCTGCAGCTTTTCCGCCAATCCTTCGAACACAGCCATGCTAGTCGCTCCCTTCACTGGTTAATCAGACTTTAACAGTGCTTCGATTATGCTTTCAGCCTGGTTTAGTAGAACTGCTTTTTTTTCTATCCGAAACCGAGCTAAGGTTTGTTTGATTTCTTCCAGGCTGGCTTTAACTGCTAAATGTTTTTGTACCAAGCCTAGGTTGGTTTCGTATGCTTCGAGAATCTTTCCCGAACGTTTAACTAAGTCATGGACGGCCTGGCGACTAATTTCCAAGAACTCAGCAATTTCACCCAGGGATAGGTCATCACCATAATACAGTTCCATGGCTTGTCTTTGCTTTTCGGTGAGGAGCTGTCCGTAGAAATCAACTAATAGCGCCATTCGAGCCAACTTTTCTACTTCATATGCCAACCAGACATCATCCTTCGCTATAAAGGATTAATTGTTTACACTTGTTGATTTTAGCGAATTTTATGGCAGATGTCAAGGTCTTTTTCTTGACAGGGTATAGATTGCTTAAATTAAAACAAAGTTGGAGCGGACCAAGGCTACCTGACTCCGCTCCAGCCTGCAAAGGATGAAGGCGCAAGTGACAGCTGTTTGAGTTAGCCTATCAGTGCTTTTTGCTTTAATTCTTACCCATTCTAGTAATAACACCCAAAATAAAATATAGCTAAAACACCAGTCTCTCAAGCGTTTTAGCTATTCTTCAGTAAAGTTAGGTAAAAAGGATGCCGCCTAAAAATAACTCAAATTACATTACATCACATCACATCACGGTTGATTTATATAGTACTTTCTATCATAATATTCTTTCATTCCGCCTAGAAGCCCCCTTAGAAAGGTTATAGTTTGGTCTTTAATTTTTTCTAAATCTTGTATGGTATAATCGCGTCCACATTCCGCAAAAGAAAGAGTTCCATGAGCTAAACTATTTCTACGCTCTTTAACCGTTTCTAGAACAATACCTCCCTTACAACTTGTGTCAATGGAAAACTTAATTCCATGGTCATTACAGACATTACGAATTTGTTGTGCATCAAGATTTCCACTAATGTCAGCGGTCTAACCTTCATTCTACCTTGCTCACATTTACTGCCCTAATAGGTCACAAGGCCAAAATACAAAAAAATAAAATCAGTAACCACATTCAAGATGTGGTTGACTGATTTACCTTTGATAC
The DNA here is from genome assembly GCA_049302075.1 of Carboxydocellales bacterium. Lineage (GTDB taxonomy): Bacteria > Bacillota > Carboxydocellales > JAJZTU01 > JBAQLS01. Next base: position 25,059 of record JBAQLS010000003.1, read on the forward strand.
GTTTTTATTTTGAAGTTTTAGATATTGATAAGTCTCTCAACCCGTGGACTTATTGCATCCAAAAAATTTAACTGCCTACCTGACAGTTGTTTTTTTATTAATTACATAATTGGTAATCTCTAATAACCTTTCTTCAATATAATCCTTCATAGTACTCCACCACCGCATCCAGATGGAGCTTCTGCCATTGGTAAAGGCTTTTTTAAGTTTATTTTAGGAAACTTTAATAAGGTAATCAATTTTCCATCAAGTTGTACTCAGCTAGTTTTGCTTGTTACTTCTGGCCAAAAGGGCATTGGTATGTTCTTGTACTTTGCGAAGCACTTCTTTTTCATTCATAGTCAATAGTTGTCGTTCTTCCATGACTATTTTGCCGTTAATAATCACTGTATCAATGTCGGCAGCTTGAGCGGAGTAGACCAGGTTGGCGACTACATCATGGTGGGGATAAAGGTGAGGTTTCTCTAAATCCAGGATTAATAAATCAGCTTTAAAACCAGGCTTTAGGCTGCCAATTTCATTATCCAGACCCAATACCCTAGCTCCACCTAAAGTAGCCATCTCTAAGGCCTGATAAGCAGGTACCACCGTGGCATCCATGGTATTCACCTTGTGAATTAGAGCTGCCGAACGCATCTCTTGGAGCATATCCAGATTGTTATTGCTGGAAGCTCCGTCAGTGCCTAGGCCAACCTTAACCCCCTGCTCCAACATTTTGGGAACTGGGGCAATTCCACTGGCTAGCTTCATATTACTTTCCGGATTATGGGCTACCCCCACTCCCTTTTCGGCTAGAATGGCAATTTCCCCGTCGGTAAGATGGACACAGTGAGCGGCAACAACATGAGTACCGTCAAACAAACCAAGTTCATTCATCAGTTCAATGGGCCGCTTCCCGTACTCTTTACTAATATCCTCAACTTCGCCCAGAGTTTCCGCTAAGTGAATATGGATGCCTAAACCTAGTTGCTGAGCTAGCACTTTAACTTCTTTTAGAAAATCCGGGGGGCAGGTGTAAGGAGCATGTGGTCCTAACATCACCGTGATCCGACCATCAGCTTGATTATGCCAAAGGTCTTTAAGGTCTCTGGCTTCCTGGATGGAGGTCTTAGCCTTTTCCCCAAAGCCAATCATTCCCCGGGATAGTACTGCCCGAATGCCCGTTTCCTCAGCAACCTTGCCCACTTGATCCATGTGGAAATACATATCCAGAAAGGTAGTGGTTCCGGACTTAATCATTTCCGCCACACTAAGCATAGTTCCCCAGTAGATATCCTCAGCTATTAGATTGTCCTCAACCGGCCAGATTTTATTTTTTAGCCAATCCATTAAAGGCAGGTCATCAGCATAGCTTCTGAGCAGGGTCATGGCGGCATGAGTATGACAGTTAATAAAACCGGGAATAACCAGCTTACCCTGTCCGTCAATCACCTTATCCGCCGACCAGGAAGGGTTCACTGTGCCGGCCGGGCCGACAGCCTTGATAACATCCCCTTCAATAGCTAATTCCCCGTTCAGGATGATTTGGTCCGGACCGGTAATGGGGACAATGGTGGCCCCTTTAATTAAAATACGGGTCATAAATGTTACCTCCTATAATGATAATTCCCTAGCACTCATCGGCTACCAGCTTTTATACTTGCCGGTTTTATCTTCCTTAAGGTCACCGCGGAGCAGGCGGGTGTGGTAGAGTATTTTGCAGCTATGCTCCAGACTGGTAGTAAGTTGGAAGGCTTCCTCCAAGAGTTGACCGATGGCAAAGCTACCATGACCCCGCAGCATTACTATTTTATATTCTTTCAACAAGTGGGGCAGTTTTTCCTCCACTTCCTGAGAACCAACTGTATGTTCCGCTCCCAGCACGGGAATTTTGTGTAATAGATAAGCTCCTTCCGAGTCAATAGGGATAATTTCGTCATCCACCAGAGACAAGGCGGTGGCAAATACCGGGTGGGAATGGACAATAGCCAAAGCTGAGGTTTGCTGATAAATGGCCCGATGAACCCGAATTTCGGTAGAAGCCAAGGTGATGTTGCTGTCGTTTTTCTCCAGCCCGGTTTCAATCATGTCCCGTTGAATCAAATGGCCCAACATGGAGCCTCTGCGGGTGATGATGATGCGATCACCATAACGTACACTCAGGTTACCACTGTGGGAATTATTGATTCCAGCGGTAAACAGGTCTTGGCCGACTAATTGGAATTCTTTAAGCACTTATCCCACCTCCAAGCCGAGTTGAGCAAGCTTTTTGGCAGAAGGTACACCCCTGCTGTCCCAGCCTCTAAAGCGGTAGTATTCTTTTAACATCGGCTGTAAATCCACGGTGTGACCGGCTGCTGGCCCTTCAGGAAGGGGCTCGGAAAGCAAGCGCTCTGGTAGATTATCATCGGCAAAGGTAAACCCTTCCCTTAGATTATACAGCCTTTCCAGATTCCAAATTCTCTCCCCGGTTAGGTGTAAATCTTGGGGTTGGTAGCTTACCCCGGTTACTGCGCTAAGCAGGCGGGCAAAGTACTCTTCAGAAACTGCCAGACCAATAAAGCGGCACAGAATTAAAGTATCCATGGCGGCATTGGCATTTTGAAAATTGATGGTTAGCCCAGCCTTCCCACCGGTAGCAAAGCGGTCCACCATTTTGGGAACGCCTAAAATCTCCGGGCCCACCATATAAGCCCGAAGGTGGCAGGCACCTCGGTTAGAAGTAGCAAAAGCCAAGCCCATTCCTTTTACACCCCGAGGGTCATAGGCTGGAAACTCTAAACCTTTGACCTGCATGGCGTATTGGGGAGCATGGTATTTTTCCGCCAGACGGCGGGAACCCTCGGCTAACTCGTCACCCAGGCCCCGGCGGTAGGCAATTGATTCAATGGTAGGAATAAGTTTTTCCACATCACCAAAATTCAGACCACTATCCAGCAGACCTCGCTGGGCAAGTTCCATGGCACAACCCAGAGTAACCCCGGTGGAGATGGTATCCAGACCAAGACGATTACAGAGCATATTGGCTTCGGCAATGGTCTCCAAATGGGCAATTCCACATTGAGCCCCTAAGGACCAAAGGGTTTCGTATTCCGGTCCTTCGCTTTCTTGGCCTTTGACCATGGTGACCCTAGTACACTGGATAGGACAGGCATAACAGCCTCGTTTTTTTACGGTGAGCGTCTCCGCCAAAGTCTCCCCGCTAATAGCCTCCGCCCCGGCAAATTGTCCGGCTTGGAAGTTGCGGGTGGGGAAAATACCCAGCTCGTTAAAGAGGTTGACCAGCACAGCTGTGCCAAACTCCGGCAGTCCCTGGGAGGTGATAGGGTTGGCTTTCAGCCATTTATTTGTTTCATAAAGGACAAAGTCTAGTTTTTCCGGATCAGCCACCTGCACCTGTTGGGAGCCGTTAACCACAATGGCTTTGAGGTTCTTGGAACCCATCACCGCTCCCACTCCACCCCGGCCAAGGGCTCTAAAAATGTCATTCATAATCGAAGCCATTTTAACTAGATTTTCACCGGCAGGACCGATACAGGCCACACTAGCCTTTTCCCCCTCTTCCGCCAGCAACAGGGCGGTGGTGGAAGGCACATCCAAGCCCCACAGGGCATGGGCAGGTTTGATTGCCAGTTGGTCATCCTGAATGGTGAGATAAACCGGAAGGGGAGATTTACCCTCCACAATTAAGGCATCAAACCCACAGCGCTTGAACCTAACTCCCCAAATGCCCCCGGAGTTGGAATCAAATATTGTGCCGGTAAGGGGAGATTTAGTGGTAACACTAAACCGTCCGGAGGTAGGCACTCTAGTCCCGGTAAGGGGGCCAACGGTGAAAATCAGCTTATTCTCTGGGTTTAGAGGCTGTACCTCTGGGGGTACTTCCTCATAAAGTATTTTGGCCCCTAGGCCTCTACCGCCGACATACTGATGCAGTGTTTCTAGGGGGATAGGTTCAATCGTGATTTTGCCTGCGGAAAGATCCACTCGGGCTAGTTTGCCGTTCCAACCGTACAAGTTGATCCCCTCCTTTGTTTGATTTCCTTATAGATACGCTTGTGGGCTGGGTAATACTGTCCAAGCTTTTTTCTCCGGTCTGATACCTGTCCGTTTGGGCGCTCCTGAGCATCCATACCCAAGTGGCTGTAAGCTCGTTGGGCTAATAAAAGCACCCAGACCTCGCTGATTCGTCGTCCTTGACTCAGCAGCGAGGCGGCTGCTGTCATAAGGGCGGCCGGGGTGCTTTTATTGCCCGCCTCACTAACAGCCACTAGGATACTCCGCTATGAGCGCCTGCACCGGACAGGTATCAGACCTGGGTAGTGCGAGCACGCTTTGGGCAGCTAGTTAGGTAACCCCTCCAAGCGACTCTTATAAGTAACACTGCACTGCACTGGGGGTGAATGTCTACATAAACGGTCGAGGGCATAACGGACCGCTCTGAAAGCTATTGCATACTTTATATGTCAAATTATATGCCATGCTCCTTAGCTCTTGCCTACATTATAAGTCGGGGCTAGTTCATATGTCAGTTAACCTCCGCCCAGCATGGGGAAGAGGCTTACTTGAGCACCTTCTTTGAGGGGAACTGAAAGCTCGGCTCGCAAGCCCTTAATTAGGATTATTTCTGCTTCCTCATTGGAAATGCCTAATTTATCCAAGAGATTCTGCACTGTGGCATCATCAGCTAGTTCAACTATCAGCGTGCTGCCCTGAGCTTCCGGCGGACGGAATCGTCGGAGGGAAGCGAAAAGCTTAACTTCAACCTGCACTTGAATTCACCTGCCTAAATATTCAGGTGGCAGCAATACTGCCCCAGGATAAAGCATATACCAAACGGTACAGCCGAATATCCAAAATATCCACTAAGACCTATAGAATTACCGTAGAACTCTAACCAGCGGGATTGAATGTTTTTAACCCCCGCCCCCCGGAGCTATGCCAGGACGGTTACCTGTCCCTTATCCATGCATGCTACCAGGGCGGTTACCTGCTCGGTGGGGATGCTCATGGTGGAGTACCTTAGCGGCTCTTAGTGGAGGTGACCAATAAAATTGACCTTGCCGACATGGACGTCGGCAACCTGGACACCTAGGCAAGGATGCCGTATTGTCCAGGTTGGTCAATTTTATTAGGGTACCTCCACTTAGAGCTGCAGGGTATGGAACTAAGAGCATCCCCGCCGAGGCAGGTATCCGACCGGTCATCTTTAGCCCCAAACAGGACAGGTATCCGACCGGTCATCATCCGGACTTAATTACTCATGGGCCCAGCCGAACAAGTAAGCCTGCTGTTCAGGTGTCAGCTTATCAATGCTTACTCCCAAGGAATTAAGTTTTATCTCCGCTACCCGTTTATCTATTTCCTCGGTAACCAGATAGACTTTATTTTCTAGTGTATTAGCGTTTTCTAGCATGTAACGGGCCGAAAGTGCCTGGAGGGCAAAGGAGGTATCCATTATTTCGGCAGGATGTCCATCCCCGGCTGCCAGATTAACTAAACGTCCTTCGGCTAGCAGGTAGAGTTTGCGCCCATCACTGAGGGCAAATTCTTCAATATCTCTACGCACAGTTTTGCGGGACACTGCCAGTTCTGCCAGTTCCGGGATGTTTATTTCCACATCAAAGTGCCCGGCATTACACATCACTACCCCGTGTTTCATACGGGCAAAATGGGCTTTACGAATTACATCCCGGCAGCCGGTAACGGTGACAAAAATTTCCCCTACAGCTGCGGCAGCATCCATGGACATGGCTTGGAAACCATCCATATGGGCTTCTATGGCTTTAATGGGGTCAACCTCGCAAATAACTACCTTGGCCCCCATGCCCTTGGCCCGCATAGCTACACCTTTGCCACACCAGCCGTAGCCAATTACTACCACTGTTTTACCGGCGACAATTAAGTTGGTGGTGCGCATGATGCCTGACCAGACTGACTCACCTGTACCATAACGGTTATCAAACAGGTATTTGCAAAAAGCATCATTGACTGCCATCATGGGAAACTTCAGCAAGCCTTCCTTCTCCATTGCCCGAAGGCGGAGCACTCCGGTGGTGGTTTCCTCACAACCGCCTAATACCCTGGGAAGTAAATCCGTACGTTTGGTGTGGAGTAAATTCACTAAATCCCCACCATCATCGACAATAATTTCCGGTTTGGTGTCCAGCACTTGTAAGAGATGTTGCTCATATTCCTCAGCAGTTGAGTTGTACCAAGAATATACCTGGATTCCGTCCTCTACCAGGGCGGCAGCTACGTCATCCTGGGTGGACAGCGGGTTACTGCCAGTGATAACCACCTCAGCGCCACCGAATTTAAAAACTTTGGCTAAATAGGCGGTTTTGGCTTCTAAATGCATACAGATAGCTACCTTTTTACCCTTAAAAGGCAGGTCAGCTTCAAACTCCTGGCGGATTTTATTTAAAACCGGCATATGCTCCTGGACCCAATCAATTTTCAAATGCCCTTGGGAGGCTAATTTTATGTCCCGTACTAGATAATCAATACTTTCGATATGTTTGGTCAACTCGCTTCTCCTCCAATCAATTAATATAGCATGTATATTTAACCTTGTTTATTTAGCTTGTATGATTAGCCTACTCGGCAAAAATTTTCTTTAAGTTGTGATTATAAGGTGCCTTGATAACTCCTCGTTCGGTAATTATCCCGTCAATTAAGTGGTTTGGAGTGACGTCAAAGGCGGGATTAAATACTTTGACCCCGGTGGGTGCAGTTTGGTGTCCGTGAAAATGAGTTACTTCTTCATGATGGCGCTCTTCAATGGGTATGTCGTCCCCGGTGGCCAGCTTTAAGTCAATGGTGGAAAAGGGAGCAGCCACATAAAAGGGGATTTTGTTTTCTTTAGCCAGTACAGCTACGCTATAGGTGCCTATTTTATTGGCCACATCACCATTGGCGGTAATCCGGTCAGCTCCTACCACCACCAAATCTATCATAGCTTTGCGCATCAAGTAGCCAGCCATGTTATCGGTAATTAAGGTTACCGGAATATTTTCCTGCATTAATTCCCAAGCAGTTAACCTTGCTCCTTGTAAAAGGGGCCGGGTTTCATCAGCGTAAACTTGGACCTGTTTGCCAGCTTCCTGAGCAGCCCGGATTACCCCTAACGCTGTCCCGTAGCCTGCAGTGGCCAACGCTCCAGCATTACAGTGGGTAAGAATGCGTGCCCCCTGGGGGATTAGTTCACAGCCGTACTGCCCCATCCGCTTGTTCATGGCTAAATCTTCAGCTAGGATGGCATGAGCTTCTTCCAGTAGAACTCCTGCAATTTCCTGATTTGTCTGGTTGTCCACCGCCAGGAGTTTGTGATGCATTCGGTCCAGTGCCCAAAAAAGGTTGACCGCAGTTGGTCTTGTTCCTGCTAGCACTTGCTGCACCTGTTCCATAGCGGCCAGGAACTCACCTTTGTCCAGCTTACAGTGTTGCATTCCACCAAGGGCATACCCGTAGGCAGCAGCCGCCCCAATTGCCGGAGCACCGCGTACCTGCATAGTGTTAATTGCCTTGGCCACTGCCAGATAATCTGGGCAGTGGACATATTCTAGAGTGTGTGGTAATTTAGTTTGATCGATAAGCTCAAAACAACCGCTGGACCAACGCATAGTCTCCATATTAGTAAACCCCCAAATATCCCCTATATTATATTAGCCGGTTGATATTCTTCGCTGATTATTTATTCCCTAACGTCCCCAACTCCTGTAAAGCGAATTGACAGGGACAATTTCTTTCCTCAGTTATAATTTCCATGGTTTTCATTACCAGGCTGCGCAAGTTATCATTGTTTTGGTTCATGGTTTCTACCACCTCACTATGGGTAAGGTTAGTAGGGGATATGCCAGCAGCGAAGTTAGTAACCATGGCCACTGTGGCGTAACAAATTTCCGCTTCCCTGGCCAGAACAACTTCCGGAACGCTGGTCATGCCCACCAAATCTCCCCCTAGCAGCCGGTACATCCGAATTTCCGCCGGGGTCTCAAAACGAGGGCCTTCTGTACAGACATAATTTCCACCTGCTAATACCCTTAAGCCAGTTACATTGGCGGCACTTTTTAATACTGCTCGAAGCTCGCTGCAGTAGGGCTCAGTCAGGTCGATGTGGACAACTCCTTGTTCCCCACCCTCATGAAAAGTTAGGGGCCGTTGCTTAGTAAAATCCATAAACTGGTCGACTAAAACAAAGTCCCCTGGAGCCATAGCCGGGTTTAGGGAACCAACAGCGGCGGTAGCAACTATTTTTTGCACCCCTAGAGTTTGCATAGCTAGGATATTCGCCCGGTAGTTAATTAAATGGGGTGGTACAGAGTGGTTAGCCCCGTGACGAGGCAAAAAGGCAATTTCTTTACCGTTATAACTGCCTACTTGCACAATAACTGAGCCAAATTTGGTGGTTACTGTTTGCTCACGGGCAGCCTGCCGGATTTGCGGGTCATAGACCCCAGTTCCTCCAATTATACCAAACTTGATACTCATGAAATCCTCCTATTCAAATAAAGCCTCAGTAAATTCCCGGGCATCAAATAATCGGAGGTCGTCGATACCTTCTCCAATCCCAATCAGCTTAACCGGGACATCCAACTCTGCTTTAATGGCAATTACCACCCCACCCTTAGCAGTTCCGTCCAGTTTAGTTAGGGCAATACCCGTTACCCCGGCAGCCTGCCCGAAAACTTTAGCTTGCTGGACTGCGTTCTGACCAGTAGTGGCATCTAAAACTAGTAATACTTCATGAGGGGCATCCGGGACCTCCCGCTCAATTACCCGGCGGACTTTCTTTAGTTCTTCCATTAGATTAGTTTTGGTGTGCAGCCGCCCAGCGGTATCAATAATCAGACAGTCCACTTTACGGGACTTGGCGGCCTGAATGGCATCAAAAGCCACTGCTGCCGGATCAGCCCCCTCATTGTGTTTAATCACATCAACCCCAACCCGGTTACCCCATATTTCTAATTGTTCAATAGCTGCGGCCCGAAAGGTATCTCCTGCCGCCAGCAGAACCTTGGTCCCTTCAGCCTTAAGTTTGCTAGCCAATTTACCAATAGTAGTGGTTTTTCCAACTCCATTTACCCCAACCACGATAAAAATGGAAAGAGGCTGTCCCGATAGATTTAGGGCTTCTGTTTGCTCTCCCATAATCTCCCGGACCAGTTCCCTTAATACCACTTTTAACTCTGCTGGGTTTTCTATTTTTTGCTGCTTAACCCGAGCCCGTAACTTTTGGACCAGTTCCATGGAGGTATTTACACCTACATCAGCCTGAATCAGGATTTCCTCCAGCTCGTCATAGAAATCATCATCTATCTTTTTGGTGAAACTAACCAAATTCTCGATTTTATCAGCAAATTGTTGGCGGGTCTTGGATAGACCATCCTTTAGTTTAGAAAAGAAACTCACAGCTTGGTTCAACCTCCCTTGTATTCCCACAGATTGGGTGAAAACTAAATTAAAACTTGCAGATGAAATGAATAAACTAAAGGTTAAGGAACTAGCCTTAACCTTTGGAATGATAACCTGTTTAATTTTAGCATAATTATTAGCTTATCTCAATTGGTTTACATAAACTTGTATATTCCTGGGCGATGCCGAATTTACGGTTACGAAGTGCTGACTCCTCTTCAGGGGTATTGGCATCAAAAAATTCCAAACCAAGGCGCTCATCTTCATCTGCTAGAGAGAATAATTTATCACTTACTTCTACAACTGTGGCACCCCGTACCTTCCCATCCCGGTCATGTCCAATGGCGATTATTGGTCGCCCCCAGGTTCCTGGACCAGCACTGGCATCCCCAATATGCATAACTCCGGTTCCCCCAGGATGGGTATGGACAATTACCGCCTCCATGGGAACATGGCTGCTATACACTTCCCGTAATGATTTACCTTTTATGTCATTAGCACTAGAAGCCAGAATTCTGGAGGGTACATAACCCATCCCCCCGGCCACAATCTTGCCAAAAGGTTGCACTTTCCCCTGGTTGTTGATTTTAGCCAGCATTGCTACTTCCCGGCCCTGCCCTACTTCCATGGACTTGGCAACTAATTCCTCCGCCAATTCACTACCTATGGCCTGTACCTCCAGCCGGGGTATGCTCAACTGCCCATTACCCTTATACTCCCAAGGCTGTTCGGGAATATCTACAACCTCTAGGGGCTGGGAAATATCCAAAAACTCCAGGCTAAGTTCGGTGCTTTTACGTAAAATGTCTTTTTCTTCCTCCATGGATTGAGCGGCCAGAATATCCAAGTCAACTGCCTCCGACTCCGTTCCTAGGTCAAACAGCCTACTATCTGGATAGAGTATGCCCACCCCAGCCACTTCTCCCATTTTCATCCCGATGCTAATGATCGGGATATTAAAGAAATCTACCCCTGACACATCAGTAATCAGCCCACTTTTCCCAGGCCTAGTGGTAATAAGCACGGCATTTTCCGGAAGTGCATCCACCCCTATAATTATTGGACTGCCTTGCATGGGTACCACTTTATCCAGTAGCTGCCGAAGGGGGAGACCACTAATTCCGCCATTTACCAAGGTCGTGACCCGATCCACAACCTGCTCTGGGTTTATCAGGCCGATACAGCCAGCGTTACGACCTTGACTTAAGCTCACAGTACGTTCCTTGAGTTTGTCCACAATAGACCGGCAAATTCCTTTAACCTGCACCTTGGAAGCCCTCCTTACAATCCGCAATTTGCTTTAGTATGCTTCCAGGAAGGAAAAAATACACGAGTTTACCCTAAATACTCCAAACTTTATTTTCCAGAAAATAGTTGGCAAAGGAGGAATCTGGTATAGATTGTAGAAATGATATGAAAAATGCATTTTTATTCTTTTTCATTCTGTAAAAGAGTGGTGCCTTGTATGACGGATAAAATTCACATTCTTGCTGAACAGGACATTATTGTCGCCCGCAGGATTGGAAGAGCGCTGGCCAAAGACTTAGGGTTTTCACTGGTTGACCAAAGCCGGATTGTAATTAGCATTTCTGAGCTGTCTCGGAATATCTTTCAATATGCCGGAAAAGGAACAATCCAAATTCAAGCCTATAAAGCAGAAGTAAATCAAGGAATTGAAATTATTGCCGAGGACTGCGGACCGGGAATCCTGGATACTAAATTAGCCTTATTAGACACCTTCTCTACCTCTAAAAGTTTAGGTATGGGCTTACCGGGTATCCAACGGCTAATGAATGAGTTTCATCTCACCAGTACCTACGGTTCGGGTACCTCTATCACAGTTAGAAAGTGGCTTTCCAACAAGGAATAAGTGTTTTTAATGGGTTGCACAGAAGGGGGGGCACAAGTGAGTGCATTCAAAACAAGATACCTGGAAGTAATGCAACTATATTTGGATAATGATGAAGAAGATGTTTTGTATCAAGCTAACCAATTCTGTAAAGAATTTGTTCAAGAGGCAATTACACCCGAGGAACTAGCTGCCATGCATCATGAAGTTGTCCGGGAGCTTACCCGGGCCTTTCCAGCAGAAAAAGCTCTACTAACTCTGGACAAGTGTCTGGCGTTTTTACTTGAAGTGATGGTTGGCTATGCTGTTCTATGCGGGCGGGGTGGTAATAGTTGGGATAATCTTAATCGCTGGCATGAGGCTGTAATCCACCTTAGTTCTTCCTTGAACCTTTTCGAAAGTAAATATAAGCAAATTTTAGATACCATCCCAGTGGGAGTAATCACTATAGATAAAACAGGAACTATTAGCTTCATTAATAATCAGATCGAAGAATATTTCGAAATTAAAGCTCAGGATATTCTGGGAACTAAATGTTACGATTCTTTTCGCAGGGGTATTAAGCAAAACAGTGACGGAACCTACAATAGTTTACTTATGGAAACTCTGGAGACGGGTAAAACCTTTACCGACGTAGAAAAGGAATACCCTAGCGGGCTAGTCTGTCGGGAGAGTACTTCGGTTATTCGAGATGAAACAGGAGAAATCAGTGAGGTTATTGCGTTATTACAGAATATTACCCCTCGGAAACAGCTGGAAGAAGCCATGATGCGCAATGAAAAATTGGCAGCTGTGGGCACAATGGCCGCGGGAATTGTGCATGAAATCCGTAATCCTCTAACTACTGTCCGAGGTTTTATTCAACTCCTCCATAGTGAATTGATAAATAACCCCAAAAAAGGGTATTTGGATATTATTATTGAGGAAATTGATCGGGCTAATAGCATTCTTAATGACTTCCTAAGTTTTTCCAAACCAACCTCCCTAAAACGCCAAAAAATACCCGTTTTTACTATAATTGAAGAAATTCGTCTGCTGGCAGAAAGTGAGGCTTTACTAAAGGATTTAGAATTAGACTTCTCCTGCCCAGCTGAAATATTATGTGTAAATATTGACAAGGACCAAATAAAACAAGTGCTGCTGAACATTGTCAAAAACGCCTTTGATGCCCTGACAACTCACGGGCGAGTTACAGTTACCGCAAACTTGGAGCCTGAATCGGATATGGTTTACATTAAAGTTACCGATAACGGGATAGGAATGGACGCTATGACAGTTTCAAAAATCTTCGACCCTTTTTTTACCACCAAGGAAAGTGGAACCGGGTTGGGTATGGCGGTGTCCTACCAAATCATCCGCAACCACGGTGGAATGATTCAGGTAGAGAGTTCTCCGGGGAATGGTACTACATTTAGTATTTTACTGCCAGTTGTAACTGATAGTAATAATTGAGTTATCGACGAAGTAAACAACTAAATAAATCCAAGCTGAGTTAGCATTTTTTTAAGCATCACCAAGAATTCGGCTCTGGTAACAGGTTGTTGCGGATATAGCATACCCCTAGCATTTCCGCCAACCAATCCCTTTTGCACCGCAACAGCCACCTGCGTTCTGGCCCAAGAAGCAACCTTACCTCTGTCCCTGAATTTTCCCAGTAGTTTTTGAGTTTCCAGGGTACTTACGCTTGGATTAAATCCTGCTAATTTCATAGCCCTTACCAAAACCACTGCGGCTTCCTGCCTGGTGAGATACCCGGATGGCTTGAATAACCCGTTACTGTATCCACCTAATAGGCCACTGTCCACAGCCGCTCCTACACTCCAGACATACCAAGCCTTAGCATTTACATCGCTAAAATTGGCCGGCTTTTGGGGCTTTAATCCCAATGCTTTGACCAGCAGGCTGGCAAGTTCACTCCGGCTAAGCAGGGTATTTGGTCCGTAGTTACCAGCTTTATCCGCATTGATTAGCAGCTTTGCAGCCATCAGATTAATATCCGAGCGTGACCCGTGTTTCGCCAGATCCTTGAAATTTCGCTGACCATCAAAAAGTACAAAAACCCCCAGGTTTTGGCTCCGGATTATGCCGGTGTTTTTTTTGTTTAATGTCCTAACTGCTGTGGGGGCTGTTAGCCATCCGCCATTTTTGTTTAGCACCATACCCCCGATTAAACTGTTTTTGGGTAGTTGCTTGGGCATGAATGTAACACTGACATACTTGTTAAAACCGGGAATCTCATATTCCTGTTCCGGCAGAATATACTTAAAGTTAATTTCTACGGTCGGCAAGAGTGTCCTGAAGTTGTTTAGTCTGGCGAGTTTTTGTGCCAAGGCTACTGCTTCAGCTCCGGCTGAACTAATCCGGATGTTTAAAATTCCTGAGTCATTTAGTTCTGTATCAACATACCGCCTCAGGTTACCCTCGTTCAGCTCCAGGGCCGGAAAACGAACTATCGCCTTAGGCGTACTGACTTCCAGCCAGATATTTCTGTACACAAATTCCCGGAGCGTAGAATTTGTAAGTTTTACGTCGATTATATCTGAATTTACCGATACAGGGATGACGGCCAGTGCTAGGCGTGGATGCTTTTTCATAATCGCTAAGGCGGCAGTTTCATTTACACTGATCGAAGTTACCGTTTTTGTGTCCGCTGTAGAAAAACTTGATACCATAGCCCCAGCCAGGCTTACTGTTACTGATGGTTCCTTGGATTTAAACGGATTCACCGTTGTAAAGTCCAAAACAAACCCATCTGCCAGCTTCGCGCCGAAAGTGGTCAAAACTGCCTTTTCAGGAATAGTCAGCCGGTAATTGGTGTTGTTGGCCATTGGGGCAATAGTGTTAATAACCATTTGCTCCTTGTTAATTTGCACCCGGACAGGAATTTCCCTGTTATTTACCGCTAAAGTAATATTGACAAAGTCCGGTCCCTTCTTAAGAGTTTCGTTAAAGGTCAGGACAAGCTTTTGCTGAAGAGGGACCTCCACTGCCTGATCCTTAGGGCTGCTGGACAATACTTCAAACTTGGGAACAAAGGTAAACGGAATCTCGTCTACATACTGCTTATCAAATTTGTCAATAGCGGTTATTACAACTTTATAGCTGCCAGCAGAAGGCAAACTCCCTTGATCGCCAAGCCCATCCCAGGCGGCCGAATTGTTACCGGCTTTGGACATCCGACCGCGAAAAATACTCCGAACCTGTTGATCACCTTTATAGATTGAGGCATCAACTCTACAATCCTCCGCTAGCTTGTACCGTATGGACAGGCCTGAGGTCTTGTATGCCTTGAATTGACTAGGCTTCACCGTTAGTTCATTAAAATAGGGAGGGGCTTTTTCCACTGTTAACAGCAGATTATAGGTTTGCCGGAGGTTTGTTATCCAGGGATTCCCCCCTCTTATCCTGACCGTGTAATCTCCATCCCCTACAACCTGTCCTTTTTCATCCCTGCCATCCCATTCAACACTCCTGGTCCCGCTTTCCAGCGTCTGATTACTCACAAGGATGCGTACCGGTGCATTGTTTTTGAGGATTTCTATGCTTATTGCAGTTTTATGATAAACTATATAACTGATTGTAGCCTTATTGTCAGGGGCAGGAAGCAAAGGATTTAAAATTCCTGGCGTAAGCACAGTAGTAATCTTGGGCATATAAGCTGCTTTAAACTTGCGTTCTAAAGACCCGGAAGGCTTACCGCTGGAATTGGTGGCCTGTAGAGTCAGGGTGTAATCCCCTTCCGGCACATAGTCACCACTGTCATCTTTGCCGTCCCAGATAATACTGTTATTTCCGGTAGACCGATAATGATTCTCGACCATTGTCCGAATAGTCGCTCCGGAATCGTTGGTAAACTTCACAATTATTTTAGAACTTTCACTAACAGTAAAACGAGCATTTAGACTTGAGTCGCCGATTTTCAGCAAATCACTGGAAATCCGCAAATCAGTAACTACTGGATTCTCCTTTTCCACGGTCATTACAGTAGGCTGGTTTTCTATGATGTACCTGGATAAACGCACAAAAGCTGTGGTTGTATTGAAAACCATCCCCATTTGTTGATTAACTTGAGTAGTTTGTTTTTTTGTTGGTTTAGTTTGTTTTTTAACTGGTCTGGGCTTTTTTACCGGCGCCGGGTTAACCCGCAAAGTTTTGGTAATGCTTTGAGACCACTTGCCATAATCGTCATAGGCTGCTATGGCAACTGTATATACTCCGGGAGCAACATACTTGCCTGTTTTGTCTTTTCCATTCCAGGTTGCCATGTTAGGTCCGACCCGGCGGGGTATACCGTCTAACAAGACGGCTACAGGACTACCGGTTTTGTTTTTAACCTTCAAATAAACTTTGGAACTCTCGCTGAGCTGAAACTTGATTCTCAAGCTTGCTCTGCCAATAGTATAGGGCACCGGAGCCAGTTCGAGATTTTTGACCACCGGAAGTGACTTTTCCACAATAACCGTGCCCCGGTATAAGGCCTGCATAGCCTTGTCAGTTTTACTTACAACTTCAACCAAATAGGTATACCTGCCGTCATCCACTTGTTTCCCTCGGGCATCCCTGCCATTCCAGGCAACGCTTAAATTTCCGCCTGTGCGAAATAGGTTGGCGGCCAGAGTCTTCACCACAAGCTTGTTATTTAGCACCTTAACGGTTATTATCCCGGAACCGGAAAGTTTAAAGCCTAGGGCAGCCTGTTCACCCTTTAACGGGTTAAAAACAATGGGTGCAGAAGCCGGCCCCGAAAGTTTGGGGGGCTGAACAGCAAACCCTAATTTATCTATCCGGCCGATGAGCTTTCCACGCCGATTGCGTGCTTCTACAACTATCCTGTACTTTCCATCGGGCACTAACTTGCCCTCTTGATCTTTCCCGTCCCATTTTTGGGACTGGGACCCAAGCAATACTGTTTTGTTATTTAGAAGCGTGCGGACGTGCGTGCCCTCCACCGAGTATACATTCATGAATACATAAGCATCAGTAATCAGGCGGTATTTTATTATGTTTCCGGAACCAATTATCATTTTAGCCGGTAAACTTAGCTCCGCAACCCGATTAGCGGTAAAATATACAGTACGTTCCACAATAGAGTTATTTCCGGCGTTGTCGGAAGCAATAACAGAAATTTGATTGGAATATAGACCTAAGTCCACAGTTTGACTGAAGTAGCCGGAAGCATCCAAGGACGTTAATTCGCCATTAACCCTTACCATGCTGCCTGGCTCCGCCCTTCCAGTCACAATTACAAAGTCATTACCGGTGACAGTTTTAGGAGCAGGGTCAGTTATAGTAACTTCCGGTGGTTCATTATCATAAAAGACATTTCTAGTCTCAGTAAATTTATTTCCCTGACCATCGGTTGCAGAAACTACAATCAAGTTTTTCCCTGGGTTAAGACGGACAACCTGGCTAAATGCTCCCTGAAGGTCGGTAGCTACAATTGAATTATTAATCAGCACTGCAGAGCTAACCTGGGAAACACCTGCTACAGTAATCTGATTTTTATTAGTCCAATAGTCTTTCTCGGGACCTGTTAGCCAGAGACTATTAGTATTTGTCGAGGTTAACGGGATGTTTCCGGCAGCTAGGTTGATAGATGGATATCCCATGATTAGTGAAAAAATAAGCAAAAAAATTAATATTATTGCTTTCCTAAGATAAGAGCCTGAACTTAAGTCCATATTTCTGCCACTCCTTACTGTGACTCTGTTTTAATAATTATTAGTCTGCAAAAGTAAGGGAAAGCAGTAAATCTGCTTTCCCTTACTGCGTTTGTTGAAAAATTTATTTGCTTACCTCGGAGCAGGCTGTTGAAAAACCCGTATAGCGCGGAAGCGGCTTAAACAAGGCCGCAAGCCTACTCCGTGTACGTTGAGGACCTTGTTTAAGCTGGTGACAAAGCTAGACGGGGATTTTCAACAGCCTACTTGTAAATGATCTCGATCCGATAGCCCGCTTCCAAAACTGGAGATGCATTATGGGCGGAGCCTCCATAGAACCAGATCATGGCTTTGTGAGTACCCTTCTCATAGGTTACGCTGAAGAAGTCTATTCCTGGTGCAGGTGGAGTTGATACCATGTTCCAGGAATTCAAGGACATTTGCTGCTGATAATAGTTAAAAACAGCATCCCCAGTGATAGTTTTGCTCCTGCTGGAGATTACTACCTTTCCACCTACCAGGTACTCGGTCGGCATCCAGGACTCACCTGCAAAGATACTTGCATCAATGGGGCTGGACCAGTAAACTGCACTATAAACCGGGATGTCCGCAGCTACATTCTCACTGATGCTTAAGTTGTGAGCAACACTGTGACAAGCTGCGCATTGTTTGTTGCCGGTAGCAATAGCGCCAATTACCTTTTGATTTGTGCTCTGGTGGCAGGTGGCACAAGTTAGCACAACTGGATTGCCATTACTATCTGTCCTGATTTGAGACTTGGGATTGGCCAAGTGCTCGTCTGTGAGACTGTTTATATGACAGGTGGTACATTTATCATCAAGGACAGTGGTAACATGGAGTTCTCCGTGGCTGGCAGAACTGTGGCAGGCACTACAGTTTTTATCTTTGTTATAAACTGCCTGCTGTACTGTTTGGTTAGTGCTGTCATGACAGGTGCTGCAGCTATAGGGAATACCGGCCTCATTGGTGTGTTTAGGATGCTCGACACTGAGTACATTACTATGGCATTGCTGGCAATCCGTTCCCAGAGGTGCTATATGCATTGCTTCGTGTCCGGCAGAGCTGTGGCAGGTACTGCAGTTGGTATCCTTGTTATAAACTGCCTGCTGAACTGTCTGGTCGGTGCTGGCATGACAGGTGTTACAGTCATAAGCCCTGCCGGCAGCATCCGTGTGCTTGGGATGCTCAACATTAAGTACATTGTTATGGCAGTTCTGGCAGTTTGTCGCCAGGGCAGCAGTGTGGAAAGGATCAAGATTCGCCGGATGCACCGGAATTTTATAACTGTAGGTAGTGTTATGACAGTACTCACAGTTATACATGGCAACTTTTTCCGGTCCGTGGGTAACTCCTTCGTGGCAGGCTCTACAGTCAAGGATTGGTTGGTCACCACCATGACAGCCATTACAGTTGGTCACAGGATGGCTGGTCGGGAAGGTCGGATGACACTGGGAACAGTTGAGTGGAGCCGGGGGTGGTGGCGGTGGCGGCAACGATCCCTGATCCGGCAAAGTCCCGCTGATTTCAAAGGTATTGCTAACCGGCGTGGAAACAAAATTCCCAACTACTGAACGCGCACTAATATTAAAGGTGTAAGTACCCACCTTTGGCTGTCCTTTTTCATACACGTTCAGACTGACCGAAACCTGACCGGCAGGCTTCTCAATGTTGGACAGCGCTGACTTCCACAGCTTGTTGGTTGGATCGAAGACATTTACGGTAACAAAAGAATTTTCCGATAGGCCAAAGGAAATGGTGGTATTGATTACACTCTGACTCAGGTCCACAAAACCAGGATTAGCTGCGGCATTGCTGACTATAGGAACTCGGTTAGCCAGGAAAGCCAGCTCTGCTGTACTGCTCTTGTCGAATTTATCTACTGCGATAACCTTGAGCTTATAACTGCCGCTGACTACCAGATTACCCAAATCGTCTTTGGTATCCCAGTTCAGCGTGTAACGACCGCCTTGTGTCTTTTCTGCGGTTGGGAAGTTTCTAATTACCTGACCCTGGGAGTTAAGTATCTGTACTGTTACAGTCACTGGTTCACTAACAGTATAGCCCATGGTACTATTAGTACCTATTCTAGCAATGCCTGAGCCGACAAAAAGCTCAGTTAAGACAGGAGGCTGGGTTTCAACTGTAAGATTACCTTTATAGGTGCTTTTGATAGTTGCTACGTTAGGACTAACTGCCTCGATTTGGTAAGTATATTGTCCGTCATTGACATACTGAGCATTGTCATCCTTACCGTCCCAGGTAACCTGGTTAGCTCCCTGCTGCATCAGGGTATCACTAACAATAGTTCGTAAAGGTATTCCAGCGTTAAGAATTTTCAGAGTAACCCGGGCGGCACTGGACAAGTTAAAACCAATAGTTGTTTGCATATCCGCTCCAGGATTAAATGGATTAGGGGTTGCGCTCATTTCCGAGACGGTCGACTGGATTCCGGCAGAGACAATGCCGCTAACCTCAGCTATTTTATTAAATGGGTCAACAGCAGTAACTACTACGTTATAAGTACCTTCACCTACAAGGGCACCGGCTTGATCCCGACCGTCCCAAACGGCGGAATTATAACCTACTCTACGGGCAGAATCTTTCAGAACTTCCCGGATTAACTGCTGTCCTTGGAATACATTAATGGATACACTTGCACTTTCGCTTAAAGTATAGCGTACACTAAGATTAGTACCAATTTTATATGGAGCAGGACTTAGGCTAAAATCAGTAATCGAGGGTGCTTCTTTTTCGATAGTAGCAGTAAATTTCAGGATACTGGTAAAGCTAGCCACAGTAGGACTGGTGGTAGTAAGCTGGCAGGTATAGGCGCCATCCCCCAGAATATTTCCGGCATCGTCCTTACCGTCCCAGGAAAGAGTCTGATTTCCTTTAGACTGCTGCTGGTTAAGTAAGCTACGAACCGAAACTCCACCGTTAAGAATCTGGACGTTCACCAGAGCATCCTGGGAGAGAGTATAGCCGATGACAGCCTGAGTACCGTCTGCATTGGGATTATAGGGATTTGGAGTCATCGCAGCAGCACTGGCTGTTGGCAGATACCCGGCGGTTAAGGTTTTGCTCTGAATCCCGGAAGACATACCAGATGCGTCTATAGCTTCCAGCTTAACAGTGTACTGACCCTCAGGTACATAGTTGCCATCAGTGTCTTTTCCGTCCCACACGGTATTATTGCTGCCTGCCGGTTTGGAAACACCGTCCAGAACTTTCTTAACCAAGCTCCCGTTTTGGTCAAATACATTCAGTTGCACAGTGGCTGTTTCGCTAAGGGTATAGACTATGCTTAAATGAGAACTGATTAGTTTTAACGGGTCCGGGCTAACTGTAAAATTAGTAATTTCCGGAGCAATGCTCGCCACTGTTACTGTTGACTTATAGGTACTCTTGAACGGGGAGTAAGTGGGACTTACCGCATCGATCTGGTAGGTATACGAACCGTCTCCTACAAAGCTGCCCGCATTATTCTTGCCATCCCAGACAATGCTCTGGGAACCTGCGTACACCAACTCACTGGTTGTAAGTGCCCTCACTTGCGTAGCACCCTGCAAGATAGTAACTGTAACCAGCGCGTCCGCTGATAGGGTATAATTTATCGTCACCTGTTGTCCGCCTATATGGTTAACCGGGTCTGGGCTGTCGGTTGCCTCGCTGATGGCGGGAACCCGGGCTGCCAGTTGAGTCTTTTCAGCCTCACCTATCAAAATACTGTCTTTGTCCTTAGCTTCGACAAGAAAACGATAATTTCCGTCAGGAACATAAATACCGCTGGCATCCTTGGTGTCCCAGGTTTGGGAAACAGAGCCGGCATTTCTATAGACATTATTAACGACGGTGCGAATTAGTCCACCGCTTTCCGTAAATACTTTTACTGTCACATAGGAAGATTGAGCCAGAGAGTATCCAATTGTGGTTGTAGAGCCAATTCTAGCTGGGTTAGGATTAACGGTTAGTCCGGAAATATTGTTATTTTCCAGACTTACTGCGGCTCCAATGCCAATACCCAGTACCAGCAATACGGTTAACAGCAGGTACCCGAGCTTCAACCACCCGGATATTCCTTTATTTTCCATGTTAATCAAAAATGCTCACCTCCTGTAAAGAAAGACCAGACACCTCCGGCTTCGAAACCTTATAGCCCAATAACCCTGCCAAATAGGTAATTATTTTTTAACCGTAGCTTTGGCAGGGTTGTCTGTCTTAAGCTTTTGGATGGTTTGGGTACCGTAAATTCGCCAATGGTCAGGCTGCTTTCTCAGGTCAAAATCTATTACCAGGCTATATTTATCAGTGGTTACATCTGTTCTGATAATGGCCTGGTTATTAAGTTCGTCAACAAAAGGCTTAGCTTCCATTTTCCAGCTTTTGATATTCCCTGTCGTTTCATCCTGAGATTTAGTCAGCAACTCTTTTAACTTTTGCGGATCTTGCGGCCATTCGGCCAAATCTACAGGATAGGCAGTTTTTATTAACTTGGCATAATCCTTGTCTCTGATACCTTCCAAATATGTGTTCAGCACTTGTTTAGGTATCCGGTTATCTGGCTGGGGAGTGGACGAACAGCCGTTTAAAAAAGCAAGGAATAAACCACAACATATAATTAGCTTAAGGACTTTTTTTAGCATATAGTTAATCCCTTCTTGAAAAAATAAGTTGTTGGTCCATAATAAAATAGAGCTTCCCCCCAGCCAGTGTTAGCCGGGTATTGTTTTGGAAAGGAGCCACAACCGGCAAGGGCTGAGGCTCCCCGAAAATTAATTAGCTATTTTATTAGGGAAGAATATCCGGCGCGTGACAGTTGGTGCAGAAATCGTCATTAGTTTCGACCAGCAAGGCCTTGTTAGCACCGATATGGGGGAAGCTCATCCTTACAGGGTTTGTGTCAGCTCCGAAGGCTGCCTCAACATCCCGGGTACTACCGTGGCACTGCTGACAGGAAGGTCCGATATCAATATAGTTATCAATCGGGTCATAACCATCATATACGTTCCGAGAAACACCAGTAGCCCAATCAGTAGCAGTCATAGCGTACTGTTTGTTGCTCCGGGGGTCAATACTCAGGTCTGCATCGGTACTGGTGCCATTAGTATCGATTAATACATATGCTTGGTTAGCTACAGTAGCGGGATTCTTACCATTCAGGAACTTACCATCATCAAAAGCATACTGCAGGAAGCGGTAAGCAGGTGCAGTCTCGTCAACCGGGTGGTTATGTTTAGAATCTATACCGCCATAGGTATCATCCCGGCCAGCGTGGCAAGTCAGACACCATTCAGAGCCGTATTGGGCAACTGTCTGCCAGTTGTCATTGGGCTTGTTCTTCAGCAGACGGTTAGTCTGGTAAATCTTCATTTGACCTGCAGGAAGCTTATAAGTGGTTTGTTTTACTCCGGATTCACCTAAGTATCTATTAACGGTGTTTACTCCGTGTGGAGTGTGACAGCTGTCACAAGTGAAATACTGGGTGCCGGAAAGTTGTCCCTGTACATAAGCATTCAGAGTGGAATTACCAAGAGTTTGTGCATCACCACCGGGGATTTGAGTGATGGCAGCTTTGTCTTCCCAGCTATACTCATCTAATTTACCGGCATTTGCGGTACCTGCTCCGGGTTTATAAGCACCAAAATCAATATCGCCTACTCTGTGGGCAGCTGCTACAGCCATTCCATTGGTCTTGTTAAAAGGACCAGCCTCCGTACCAGTCAAGTCGTGGCAGAAGTTACAAGCTTGGGTCAGAGTAGTTCCGCCTAATAACATTGCATTACCTTTGACAGCGTGCACATCATGGCAGGTTTGGCATTTGTTAGTAGAGGCGGTATAACCTCCGTGGGGACCGGCAGCATGCTTATCAGAGTTTTCGTGACACGCAACACAACCAGTAGAATAAGCATCTGTAAAGCTAGTTAAACCCGCAGTAGCCGCACCTTTACGGTCACTGTCTCCGAAAGCTCCTGCTCCGGAATGGGCGGCAAAGGCTGCGCTTGCCATCAATAGGGTCATGATGCTGGCAAAAACCAAAATAAGTAACCTTTTACCCATTTTTTCAACTCCTTTCTTTTATAAAAACAGGACCGTCCAATAATCAGGTTCACCTCCTTAATTTAATTATTTGAGTCCAGGTCCTGGTTTTACCCTCTTGTCAACCGGCAAGCTTTAGGGCTTACTCTTCCTCGTCGATAACAAACCCGTTAAAGCGTAGAGTCTGCAGACGATGATTTTCCTTCTCCACCACATATATTTTCTTGCTGTCAGTTACAACTATTCCATTAGGAAAGTTCAGGTAGCCGTCACTAGTCCCCCTACGCCCCATAGCAGCCAATTTTTTACCCTCGGGGGAAAGTACTTTTATGCTGAAATGGAAAGCATCAGCAATGTAAATATTACCGTCCGGCCCAACAGATATGTTTCTGGGCAGTCCGAATTCCCGGCCAGGCGTTTTTTTCATATCATCAGTCATTCCAAACTTTTTCCCCAACACCCATTTCACTTTACCATCCGGGGCAAAAGCCTGAATCCTCAGGTTATTGGAATCAGCAACGTAAATGGTGCCGTCCTCCCCAACATCGATTCCGTTAGGCCGATCCAAATTTCCCGGCTCTCTTCCCGGCATCCCAAAATCCTTAATAAATTTGCCTTTGGTATCAAAGATTACCACCTGGTAGGGGTTGGCAATATATACTTTACCTTTTTTAACAGCTATATCAGTAGGAAAAATGTCATCACTTGTGCCGCCGAATTTACCTTTGGGGAACCAGTCGATAAACTTACCCCGGCGGTCAAAAATCTGAATCCGCTTATTAGCCATATCCGCTACAAAGATGTTACCTGTTTCCCGGTCAATATCAATACCATAGGGGTAATCGAAGGTTCCCGGCTTCCAGGTTGCTTTAACTCCGGCTATCGGGTGGGCTACACCATTCCCACCGAACTCAAAGAGAAATTCACCTTTTTTATTAAATACGACTACCCGGTTATTTCCTGAATCGGTAACATAGATGTTTTCTTCCTGGTCGGTAGCCACAGCCATCGGTTTATAGAACCGGGGCCGTTCTCCTTTACCCGGACCGTATACTCCGAACAAAAAATCAATATTACCAACTTTTTTACTTATAGCTGATACAACACCCCCACTGCCGGACCTGGGGATCATAAAGAAATACATGTAGGCAAATGCACCCAAACCTATCACCAAAATACCAATAATTACGCCAGCCATTGTCTTATTATTTTTCATGTCGGAACTTCCTTTCAGAATTTACTTAAGTTGTTATTTTAGTCGAGCCAGACCGTCTCGAGCGTCTTGATTATCTGGAACGAACCTTAAAACTTGCTGGTATTCAGCTTTCGCCCTTGGCTTTTCACCTTTTTTCTCCAGGGCTTTGGCCTTTACCAGCCGTAGATTAACTACATCTGGCCTGACCTTGAGCATTTTATCCACCGTGGTGATGGCCTTGTTATATTGCTGCATTTCCAGGTAGACTTCACCAAGACCCACACCTGCCAGGACATGATCCGGAGTATACGAAATAGCCTTATTAAAATACTTTTCCGCTTCGGGATACTTTTTTTCTTTTTGGGCAATTACACCTAAATTATAGAGGGATGCTAAATGTTTCGGATTTTTCTTGATTACCTCCAAGTACTGCTGCCGGGCTTCCGGAAACTTATCGGCCAACTGGTAGGCATACCCCAGTGCTGCAATGCGGTCAATATCTTTCGGATCTTGTTTCAAGCTTTCCAGATAAAACTTAAGATCATTTTCTTTCGGGTCTACGGTTGGTTCCCGGACGAAGAATTTATAGGCTGTAAGTAGTGCCATACTAACCAGAGCTACTGATAAAACAATGATAATAATCTGCATTGATATTGGAATTCCGCCTTCTTTACTTACGTTAATGTTGCTCATATACCTTACGTCCCTTCCTTTGCGTAAACTTTTGTTTGTCCTATTAAAACTTAAAATAATCCACCCTAATATGATTGTGAAATACAGTACATAAATTAAATCACCCACCTTAAATGCTAATCCAATTGTAAATTTTTGTCAATACATTTTTTTCCATTTCAAATTTTGGTCATGATTTTTACCGCTAAAGCTTCCACCGGAGCATAGTCATCAGTCAGCACAAGTGCTCCTGCCAAATCTATGGGGGACTTGTACTGCGGACAGCCGGCAAGTTGTTCCGGTGAAGCCAGTTTCTCTTGGGAAACCACCAAGACTAGATTAGCTAATTCCCTGGGATCAAGGGTTTCCGTTTGAAATAACTGTCTTTCTTGAAATACCTGTTGGGTAGTTTGCAGTAGACTTTTAAAAAAGGGACTGTATTCCCCTTCAATACTACTTACAACGTTGAAAACCACTACACCGCCCGGCTTTAACGCAGCTAAAAGTTCCTGAAAAAACTCTTGGGTGGTTAAATGGTAAGGTATTGATAAACGGTTGTAAGCATCAATCATAATTACATCATACCGGTTCTTTTTCCCTCGTAAAAACATTCTACCGTCTACAGCTTCAGTATGCAGGCGGGAATTATTTTTGGGCAGGTTAAAATACATTTCCGCTGCCCTAATTACTTCAGGGTCTATGTCAATAGCATCAATGTTAATATTTTGGTTTTTTGCCAAGATACTTTTGGGGATGGTACCACCCCCTAACCCAATTAAAAGCACATGCTCTGCTCTGGGACGGTAATTAAAAACCGCTTCAGTCATCGCCTCGGTATAGAACCATAGATGGGCAGTGGGATTAGATTTTTTCATACCTGTTTGTTGGGCACCATTGAATAATAAGTACCTGTTATCACCGGAATCGGCTACGGTTAGGTTATTATACATAGTTTCTTTTTTTACTATAACCTTATAATTGTCCTGCTCCTGGGCAAGAATCGGCGTTAGTAACGAAATCGACATCAAGACAGCAAATACCAGAATACCTGCGGTAATGGCTCGATACCAAGCTTTCTGAATCAGCAGAACTACTACACCCAACATAACCAAGGTTACTCCCATGGTATAAATGACGTCCCGTATTCCGAACAAGGGAATTAGGACAAAGGTGGTAACTAGGGTGCCGATAATACTTCCCAGTGTAGAAACTGCGGAAAATTTCCCTACCAAATTACCCAAGCCATCTGTTTCCTGGATGCCTAATCTTACTACGTAGGGGGAGACCATTGCTAATCCCAGGCTGGGCAAAGAGAACAACAGAATAGAGGCTGCCAGGGCACCGGCATTGCCCAAACCTAATTGGAATGTAATATAAGCTACCGGTTCCGCTAATAAGGGAATAAACAGCATTAGCAGCCCCGACAGGGTAAGTACACCCATTAAGACTGTTATGAAAGGCTTTTTATCTGCTATAGTGCCACCCAGGTAATAACCTGAGCTTAAGGCAATTAAAAATACCGAGATAATGCTACCCCAGACGTAAACAGAATTGCCAAAAAAGGGTGATAACAGTCGTCCTCCTATAATCTCCAAAGACATTAAAATTGCCCCGCACACTGCGGCAATAAGGTACAGAAGCCCTACACTTGGCGAAGCAGTAGTCTGTTTCGTAGACTTTTTCACATAACTCACCCCTGTAAGTTTTTCTTAAATTTTAACAAACTGCTCTGTAATTTTTGTCGAAAATGTTAGGCCATAAACAAACCCGGGAAATTGGGGCGTTAGCTTAGCCCAAATTTTCCGGGTTTGATAACTTTCCAAAAACTAATCACTTGTAGATTATTTCAATTCTGGAGCCGGTAGGCACGGTACCTTGTCCGGAGTGATCTTCCGAGCCATAGTACCAGACGATGATCCTCTCCTCACCTTTCACAAAAGTTGCCTTAAAGCTAGTATCCCCTGAACCAGGTTCGGGGGTTTGGCTTAACCAGCCCCGGACAGTCAGACCGTCCCGATAAAAAGTCCAAACAGCATTAGTGGATACCTTACTGCGGTTAGACATGATTATCCGGTAATCGTCCGGGTTGGCCTCAACCCAGGGTTCTCCCTGCCAGAGGGATAAGGGTAGGGAGGCTGTCCATTGTAAGCCGGGATACTTTAGAACATCACCTGGAACCTCCGGAACCATATTTAAGTTATGTCCTTGGGTATGACAGGCATTACACTGACCATTTTGCGCTAAAATTGCCTGCTTAACCAGTATGTCGGCTTTGCTGTGACAGGTAAAGCAATCCAGTTGTTGCCCTGTTGCGGGGTTAGTCCGCCGGAAATGTTCCCTGGTTAGTGCCGGATCATGGCACTCCCCGCACCTGGAGTCCAGGTTTACCTGATGGTCGTAGACACTCCCAAAAGTTGTGTTATTGTGTTGGGGGATGGTTAACCACCACTTTTGTACGTGACACATTTCACATTGGTAGGTATTATATACACCAATATAGTTTCTGTTAATATTACCGGCTCCATGGGTGTAATTACTGGGAAACCGGAGGTTAATATCTGTAATTAATGCCGGAGGATTAGCGCCAAAATATGAAGGATGGCAGTTTTGACATTCATTAGTATAAGCATGGCAGACAATGCAATTAGCAACGGGTGCTGTGGAGATTTTTTTACTAATATCCGATACTATCAACCCGCCATGTCCCCCAAAGATGGTTGCCGCCGGCTCATATTTAGCCAGGTCGTGACAGGAATTGCAATTGTCCATCGGATGTTTAGTATAGTCATGGCATCGTTCGCAGTTACCTGCCGGAGGTGGGATGGGCATTTCCGGATATACGGCCGAACTTACCGTAGCCAACGATAACTGAGTTAAAAAAGTCAGTAACAAAAAAGCCAATCCAACTAATATATTTGTCTTTAATAGGAGTACGCTTTTACACCTCACCATCGATTTCCCCTTTCCTAATATAGTTCCCCTCAGGTACTTTGTCCGCTCCACAACCAGTATAACATGCTATTTGGAAAATAATTGTCAGAATAGCGCCCAGGAAATTAGCAAAATTTTACTTTTTCTTACATCTTTTATGCTAGTAAAAGTGATTTAAAAAATAAATTACCGGTGGGTTGCACCGGCAGTTTGTTGAGAAACCCGATATTCTTATCCCAGACAGGCTGTTAAAAAACCCGTATAGTAAGTGGCCTATACACCTTCTGTGAAGTTTTTAACAGTCGTAAGAGCAGGTAGTTGAAAAACCCGTCTAGCTAGGAAGCAGAATTGCCAAGGCCACAGGCGTACTCCTTGTACGTCGAGGACCTTGGCAATTCTGGTGACAACGCTAGGCGGGGAATTTCAACAGCCTGTAGCTGGTGACAAAGCTAGACGGGGATTCAACAGCCTTTTTAGCCACTCACAGTCTGGAGTAGTCTAGGCTCACTTAGTTTAAGGGATACCACTTTAGACACCCCGGTTTCATCCATGGTAACCCCATAGAGCACATCGGCCACTTCCATGGTACCTTTGCGGTGAGTAACAACAATAAACTGACTCCTACTGGCAAATTCCCGGACAAACTCGGCAAAACGGCGGACATTGGCCTCATCCAAGGAAGCTTCAATCTCATCTAAAACACAGAAGGGACTAGGCTTAACCTTTAGAATGGCAAACAGTAAAGCAATTGCCGTCAAAGCTCGCTCACCACCGGACAGTAGGGATAGGTGCTGTGGCTTCTTCCCGGGTGGTTGAGCAATGATGTCTATTCCCGTTTCCAGCAGGTTTTCCTGGTCCGTAAGGATCAGCTCGGCCCGACCACCGCCAAACAGCTGGTGAAAAACCTGGGTAAAGCTGGTGTTAATAGCTTGATAGGCTTCAGCAAACCGGGAAGTCATAATTAAGTTCATCTCATTAATAACCTGATAAAGAGATTGCTTAGCATGACTTAAATCCTCAACCTGCCTGGAAAGAAAATGATAGCGCTCTTTAATGCGAGCATATTCTTCAATGGCGCCTAAGTTAATCACCCCAAGGGCAGTAATACCGGACTTTAATTGGTTGACCCTGATTACTGCTCCCCGGCGGTTGGCGAGTGGTTTTTTCTCCAAGACAGCCTGTTCATAGCTAAGTTGAAACTCTTCCCACAGCCTAGCCAAGGCTCCCTCAACCTCTGCTTCCATTCTGGCCTGCTTAACCTCTCCATCGTGAAGCTGCTGCTGAATGCTATTCAAAAGTTGCTGTTCTGTTTTGGCAGCCTTTTCTTTTTGTTGCAATGCTGCCACCAGCTCAGCTTTTTCTGCCCTAAGCTCAGCTAAAGCAGCCTGCTGTTCCTTTAACTGCACAGCCTTGTCCACTAAAGAACCGCGATAATTCTCTATTTCCAGACGGAGTTCAGCTTGGCGGTTGAGTAAGTCGGCCACAGCGGACTGTTTCTGGCTAATTTCCAGCTGCAGCTGTTTTTTCTGCTGGTGATAGCGCTGTAACCCTTGGTTAATTCCCTGTTCCTCTTGTCGGAGGGCCGCCAGGCTGACCTTTAAGTGAGTAACCTCTGCCTGGAGCACCCGGCACCCTTCCCCAGCTTGGCGGAGCTCTTGCTGTTGAGCAGCCACAATTAGTTGGGTTTGGGCATATTCCGCTTCTAGAGTGGTCAAACCAGCCTGCAAACTAAGCTGCTGCTCCCCAGCTTGCTTCAGCTCCTGGGCCAGTTGGTTTTCTTCCATGGCCTGAACCTCCAGGCCTCGCTCTAAACGTTGCTGTTCCTGATAACTCTGCTGGATATCCCGTTCCAGCTCGGCCAAGGTAATTTGGCTCTGTTGGATCTTAAGGTTTAATTCCTCCCAACTTTCCGAGTTGGTTTGTAACGATGCCAGCTGTTGTTTTTCCGTACTAGCGGCCTGCTCCATCCGGCTTTGCAAGTCTACTAGGGCTTTTTCCAATTCGGCTAACTCCCGGGTTCTACCCAGGAGATTACTATTCCTTTGCTGGTAGCTTCCACCGGTTAGTGAGCCCCCGGGATTAATCACATCTCCATCTAATGTAACCAGACGCACCCGATATTTTGTAGCCCGAGCAATCTGCAGGGCATGGTCAATATTATCGATGATGATAATTCGCCCTAACAGGTTGTCCACTATGGATTGGTACCGCTCTGCACAATTCACCAAGCGGGCGGCTAATCCCACTACCCCAGGCATTTTCAGGGCTTGCTCGTCCTCAGCTTTTAAGCTCTGGCCTTTGATGGTGTTTAAGGGCAAGAAGGTTGCCCGTCCTAGTTTATGTTCTTTTAGGTAGTTAATGGCCTGGGTAGCCCCGTCATCACTATTGGTAACCAGGTTCTGCAGGGTGCCTCCCAAGGCTACCTCCACTGCTAGTTCGTATTTCCGAGGTACAGTAATTAGTTCAGCTACAACCCCGCAAACATCCTGGCAGCGTTGTTCCCCTTTTTGCTTGGCTAACAGTACTTCCTTAACACCTCTTTGGTAGCCCTCAAAATGCTGGTGTAACTCTTGAAGTACCTTGTGGCGGGACTGTTGTGCTTGCCACTGGGCCTGGGCTTGCCGGAGCTCCACTCTGACCCTGGTTAGTTGCTGTTCTTGCTGCTCTCGGAAACTACGGTTGTTTAAAGCCTCCTGCTGCCAGTTAGCTAATTCCTTCCGCCAAGTTTCCCCTTGCTGCTGCAGCTCGATCGTCCGAGCTGTCTGCGCTTCCAATCCGTCCCGCTCTGCACCTGCCTTCAGGGCCAACTGTTGCTCCCGGCGCTTGGCGCTGCTGATGATACCCTCCAAACCAGCTAACTCATTTCTGATTCCGGCCATTTGGTTTAATAGCTCAATGATATCTCCCTTGGACCCTTCAAGAACCTGTTCTCCACTAGCCTGGGCTGCTTCCTCTATTGCTAATTTTGTGGCTTTAGCTGTGAGTTGAGTTTCCGCGGCAGCTACTTTCTCCGTCAGCTCCCCGGCCATAGATACCTCAAGGGCAAATTCCCTTTCTAATTCTGCTTGCTTTTTCCCACCCTCTTGAATCTCCTGTTCCAGACGCAGAACTTGCTCTTCTAGACCCTTAGCCCGCTCCTCACCCACCTTAATATCACCCTCCACCCGCTCGATACCGGTGGAAAGTTCAAAAGTAAGCTGCTGTTGGTGGGATATAGCTTCTTCCAGCTTAGTTGCGGACAAGCGCAGTTCTTCTACTTGGGCTTCCAATAACCGGGTGGTGGTCTCTGCAGTCAACACCTGCTGGCGCAGCTTGTCAGTTAGGGCTACTGCTGTTGCCAACCGTTGCTTTTGCTCCTCTAATTGGTGCACCATCAGGTTAATTTCCAGGCCAACCAGTTCGGCGTGATATTCCTGATAGCACTTGGCCCGCTCAGCCTGCTGAGCTAAAGGCTCTAACTGGCTTTCCAGTTCAGTGATTATATCATTAACCCGGTTTAAATTTTGTTGGGTATCGTCTAGTTTGCGCAAAGCTTCCTGCTTACGACTGCGGTATTTGACAATACCAGCCGCCTCCTCCAGTAAGGTTCGGCGCTCTTCAGGCTTAGCGCTTAAGATTTGTTCTACTTTACCCTGACTGATAATGGAATAAGTTTCCCTTCCAACACCGGTGTCCATAAACAATTCATGGATATCCCGCAGGCGGCAGGGAACTTTATTAATTAGAAATTCACTATCCCCGGAACGGTAAACCCGTCGGGTGACAGTTACTTCACTATATTCCAAAGGAAAAAGGCCATCAGAGTTGTCAATAGTCATGGACACTTCTGCAGCCCCAACTGGACGGCGCTTGTCACTACCGGCAAAGATGATATCTTCCATCTTGGACCCCCGCAGAGACTTAGCGCTTTGTTCTCCTAACACCCAACGAATGGAGTCGGAGATATTACTTTTGCCACTGCCATTTGGCCCCACTACTACAGTTACTCCATGGTTAAAATGGAAGTCTACTTTATCGGCAAAGGATTTAAAGCCTTGAATTTCCAGGCGTTTCAGGTGCAAAACTGTTCCTCCTTTGTACACAGGAAAGTTCAAGCGTGGGTTCACGCTGTCCGAATCATGTTAATTTTAGCACAGGAAGTTGTGAAAGGGAATTATGGATTCAAATTCTACAGAGCATTTTTTTTATTATGTTATTTTAATTTACTTTTTCTGAGGGTCTTACTGCTAAGCTTCTTTTCCACCCGCTCTATAGTCTGCAAAAAATCCCGCTCCACAGTAGAAAACTCGTTCTTGATTCGTTCCTTGTACTTTTCATATTCAAGCCTTGCTTTTTGTTCTGCATCCTCACTGCTTATTCTGCCTTTATGGGTTAAAATTTCACTCTCGGAAAGCCGCAAGAAATCATCCAGCTTAACTATCCAGTCCTGCATATACATTGCCTTTCTGCGTTTTGCCTGCATTTCAGCAAACTCCAAGTAGGCTGAAACGATATGGTTTAATATGTCGATCTCATCTTTGGTTAAATAGTTTTTGGCCACAGTTACTTCGGACTTTTTGGGCATATTCCCCGCAAAGTGAGTAAGCCCCATATATGGTTTTTCGCTATCAATTTAGAATGATTTTCCATCATCAGCAGTTGTCAAGTATTCCTTGACAACTGAATTTTCATTAAGCTCGCCTTCACTGAAAACGTTTTTTATATGTAGGCTGATATTTTGCTTGGAGGTTTGGAATAATTCCACCATTTGTGCCTGGGTCAGCCAGA
Source organism: Carboxydocellales bacterium (assembly GCA_049302075.1). GTDB lineage: Bacteria > Bacillota > Carboxydocellales > JAJZTU01 > JBAQLS01. The sequence continues at coordinate 57,586 of JBAQLS010000003.1, forward strand.
CGGTTTCATCTTCAACACGCACATCAACTTTGGTCCGCCCATCCTCAGTTTGATAGATTAAAATTTCCGTATTATTCTCAAAACTCATAACCAAATCGCCCCCCAGCATGAAACATCTCTATTCATCGCATCACTTTGTTCATAAGTGCCTCATAACTGTCAACCACATCATACTTCACATTATCTGTGCTAATAGCTTTGAAGTGTTCTCTTGCACAATGGATTTTTGCGTCTTCTACCATACGCAGCTGCATGGAAGACATAGACCCCTTCGTTTCAGCAACGAAATAGATATGCTTCACTTTTCCATCGTTGAATGCTATCGCCCAATCGGGATTATATTTGCCAACCGGAGTAGTTATATAAAAGCCATTCGGCAACTTTACATACACAGCCACTTCTGTACTTGTATCAAGGTTTTCTGCAAAGTCTCTTTCGTTTGTTGAGTCATAGAGAATATGGTCATACAGGTGTTTCTTTGCTGCCATAGCGTTAATTCCAAGACGACCTTTCATCGTGGGTTCTGTGAAGATGGATGTGTCATATACGGCATCCATCTTGTCATATGTGATGTGCTGAATAATCACCGTTGCCTTCTGTTCATTGATTAGATTGGAAGCCTTGATGATAAATTCCTCGGGATTGTTTTTGAATTGCTCAAACACAGATTTTTCAATCCCTTTCAGAATACGGACAACGGCAGCACGGGTGAGTCCTGTTTCAGCGACAACCTTTCCAATGAGATCATATTTCACATTGCTGTTAGAGGATAGCTGTGCAGCTTCCAGTTCTCCTGTTTCCTTGACAAAGGCCACTCCGTTCTGCAAGTCCTCCTTTGATTTGATATCGGTCATCGCACCATACTGAACCTTAAAAAAAATCTTTGAAACACGCAAGTCCTTGTTCAGAGCGGCGGTGGATTTCTCAATCAATTCATCCGTGTCAAAAGCGACCACATATGCAGACCTTATGTTGATTTGTTCCCACAGCTTTGTAAATGCAGCCATTTCAAGTTTCTTCTTGTCAATCCGCAGTTCGATATTTTTGTCACGGGCGTTTTCCGGCTGCATTGCACGGCTGTCGTATATAGAGTCAAGAATAGCTACAATAGACTCTGTGCTGTCCTGTACTTCCTCTGAAATCTCAATCTTCCCGTTTTTCTTATCTTCGAAGTATTTGTCGGTTAGTATGCCTTTCTTTATGTAGCCGTTTGTTATCAATCCCTCGTAGATTGACTGTGCCATATCCATGTCAACGACCTGTTCTGCTCCGGCTTTGTCTTTGATAACCTTGTTCTTAAACAGGTCAACCGTCACCATGCGTGGTCTGTCAGCCACCGCTTCGGCAAGTTCTGTCTGCAAGCCTTTTGCGAAGCTGTCATAGCTTTCGTTGGCAATGACGGTCAGCACATTGATATTGTGAACGTCCTCACCCAATAAATTGGTATCCATACGCTCTCCGCTTTGGTTAACAGATAAGCGAAGTCCACGTCCCACTTCCTGGCGTTTTCTCACATCAGAGCCGCTTTGTTTCAGCGTACAGATTTGGAATACATTCGGGTTATCCCAGCCTTCACGAAGTGCCGAATGAGAAAAGATGAACCGTACAGGTTCTTTGCGGTCAAGCAGGCGTTCCTTGTTCTTCATAATAAGGTCATAGGCATCGCTGTCCGAGGACTCGGTGGAACCACGCTCCAGCTTGCTGTCAACGAAGCGTACTTTTCCGGTTTTCTTATTTTTATCGATCGAAAAATACCCTTGATGGGTAGCAGCGGCAGGAATTGAGAGGAGATACTTCATATAGTCCTCATCCCCAATTTCTCTCTGCATGGAGTCAATGAGGGATTGGTATTCTTCCTCAAACATTTCACCATAAATAACATTCATCGGATTACCGGAAGCATCATACTGCTTGTACTTTGCAACCTCATCAATGAAAAACAGTGAAAGTACCTTAATCCCTTTATAGAAAAGCTGGCGTTCCCGTTCAATATGTGAAAGGATAGTTTCACGAATTTGAATTCGGCGCAGCTGTTCTTCGCTGACAGCCCCGATTACATCTCCGGCAAATATTTTAATTCCATTGATGAAGCTCACGGAATTGTCACGCCCGTCGATTGTCTGTACCGTATATCCGTTCTTGTATTCCTCCAGCTCGCCAGAGTTCGCAACAAATTGTAGCCTTCTGTTACTCTACGTGTGACCTTGCGAACTCCCGTTGCGCCCTTAACGTCGAATTCCAAGGCCGCCGTTGGAGCCTTGTCGCCTGACAGGTACAGACACGCCAAGTACAGATAACCTTCTGTTGCCGTACTTCCGGTGACAGAGATGCCCTTGACTGCAATCTTTTTGACCAGCTTTTTGTTATATGCTTCCATAGCGTCCAGACGATAAACCATGTTATAAAGGTTGTCCTTTTTGTGCGTAGCAGAGTAGCGAAGCGTAATGAAAGGGTTAAACTCTTTCAAACGCTCTTTGGTCTGCTTGCCTTCCACGGACTGCGGTTCATCGATAATCAGGATAGGGTTCGTCTTGGCAATGATATCAATGGGGCGGCGGCTTCTGAACTCATCTAGTTTCATGTAGATACGACGTGCGTCTTTGCCTTTGGCATTAAATGCCTGTGAGTTGATAATCATGACATTGATGGAGCTGTCGCTTGCAAACCTGTCGATCTCCGTCAGTTGAGCCGAATTATAAATAAAAAAGCGTATCTTTTTTCCATAATCCTCGGCAAAATGGTCCTGCGTGATCTGGAACGACTTGTACACACCTTCACGAATAGCAACACTGGGGACAATGACTATAAACTTACTCCAGCCATATCGCTTATTCAACTCATACATCGTTTTGATATAGGTGTAAGTTTTGCCTACTCCTGTTTCCATTTCAATAGTCAGATTATATCGCCCTTCCAGCTGTTTGGAGGGCTCAATCTGATTGCTTCGCTGAATCTTATTAAGGTTTTCCAGTATTATGTTTTCATTCAGTTCCGGTACTAACCGCTGATTGCCTCAGCCGATAAAGTTTTTTTCAAAGATCATACTCATTTGTGCATCATTATCAATGCCCTTATCCATCATATAGGTCGGAGTAAGATAGGGCTGTCCGGCAAAGACATCACAGACAGCCTTGGCAGCGTCCGCTTGGAACTTCTGATGTTTGAATTGAAGTTTCATTCGTCCTTGCCCCCTTCGCCCTTGAGATATTTTACCATTGCTTTGTCGAATTGCGAGATGTAATCCCTGTCCTGCTGAACGCGAAACTGCTCGTAAATATCTTCCGCCTTTTTTACCGCATCCTGATGGGAAATCGCACCTTTACCTTCAAGGACTTTCCGACGGTTGCTTTGCAGAAAATTATCCGTTTCGCGCAGCCAATCCGCCATGCTCATCGGCACTTCGTCCTCTGCCATTAATTCGGCGTAGTCAATAAACATCGTCACGATGCGGTTCAGGCGCGAAAGTTCCTTTTCGCTGAGATAGTTTTTCGCAATCCCCACATCGCGCTTGAGGATTTTCCCATCCGGCGCTGCTTTCCATGTAGTTAGCCCCATTGTAGGATGCTCAAGGCTTACCCGCTCAGAAATCAACTCGGCAGCGGTCTTTCCGGTCATAGCATAATGGAGCTTGTTCTGCACAAAGGCATAAAACTCCCGCGTCAGGTTACTGTTTTTGTCATAGTCGTAACTACACTGCTCGAACACATCGGCAATCTTCTGGTATGCCCTCCGCTCACTGGCGCGTATCTCGCGGATGCGCTCCAACAACTCATCAAAGTAGTCTTTGCCGAAAGGCTTGCCGTTTTTCAGCAGATCGTCATTCAGGACAAAGCCCTTTTGGATATACTCGTGCAGCGTTTTGGTCGCCCATTGGCGGAAGCGCGTGGCCTTTTTCGAGTTGACGCGGTATCCCACAGCGATTATCATATCTAGACTATAGAATTGCACCTTGCGGTTAACCTTGCGGCTGCCCTCGGTTTGAACTATTAAAAAATCCTTAATAGTTGAATCCGTATCCAATTCCTCGTCATCCAAAATGTTCTTAATATGGATGTTGATATTTGCTGTAGTTGTCTCAAACAGCTCCGCAATCGCTTTTTGCGTCATCCAAAAATTTTCATCCTCAAAGCGCACAGAAACGGTTACATTACCGCTGTCTGTCGTGTACAAAATGATTTTATCTTCCTGCTTCATATCATATCACCTTTACGCTCGTGTTCGGCGCCATCAGCTTGAAGATTTCCTCTACATTGATTTTTTCAGGGGAGCTGGCAAAGCTGCTGTCACGGAATACGGCACGCAGGGGTTGGCGTTTAGCGATCTCTTTGATGACCTTTACGCTGATGTTGTCTGCAAAGCAGGCAATCAGGTCGCCGTTATTGATGGTATGCACTGTCACACCGCCAATTTCCTCGCTGGTGTGCGGGAGAGATAGGGGCAGACCCCATTCTAGCAGGCATCCATACAGCAGATCCATATCGGTGCGGTCATCCTTGATATTGCTTGTGAGGTTATCAAGCAAGCTCTGTGAGTACTCGGCAGCTCCGTAGTACACGTCTTTCATATTGGTACTGTCAAGTTTCAGGACACGGAAGCCAATGTCAAGGTCTTGTGCGGTGAGTCCGGCTTCTTCTTTGATTTTATCTCCGGCACGGCGAATACGTTCTTTTGCAATTTCCGAAAGTTTATGCTTGACGCCCAATGTGTCACAAAGACTAATTGCATTTCCTAAAATTGTTTTTTTATCGTTAGACGCATGTGCAAAACCATCATCAAGGTCTTCGGGTAGCTGCACCATAATATATTTACGGGTTCCACCATCTTCGGAGTTAAGTTGCATGACTGCATCTGCGGTCGTTCCAGAACCACTAAAAAAATCTAAAATAATCGCATCTGAATTCTCTTTAACTAAGCTAATAATATATTTGATTAGTCGTACAGGTTTCGGAGTATCAAAAACGTTCTCGGGTAGGAGCTTAAGCAATTCATATTTTGCTTGCCTATTATGTCCGGTTTGTTCTAAGTCAGTCCATAGAGAGGAGGAGGGAAGCCCTTCCATATCGCCTAAATAAGTTCTTCTTTTTATCCCTGTACCATCTTCGTTAAAGCGAATCTCACCTGTTTTTATTTTTGCTTGCAGCGTTTCTCTTGACCATCTCCACCCATTTTTTGGGGGCTTGATAACAATACCCTGTGGAGAAATAATATCGTAGATTAAGTTTTCACGGTAGTTTGGCGAATTTAATGGATTGCCATCAAACCAAGCACCTTTGGGGTCGCTATCGGGATTTTTGAAATGCGTCCTTTTACTTTCATCACTTTGTTTTTGAGGTTGCCAAAATGGTTGTCTAGAATAGATTAAGGTGTTGTTATGGTCATTTGAAAATTGTTTAGCATCATTATTGCTATTATCAGATGACCTCCAAATTGCAGAACAAACAAAGCACCCACTTCCGAATACTTCATCACCGTCCAGTACATCGTCGGACAGCATTTGTTTCAATAATTTAAAGTTGATGGCTTTTTTCAGCTTGCCGTTCGCATCCTTTGCTTCGGTTATCACATTCGGGAAAAACGCCCCGATTTTTTCAATATTCTGCTCAGTAATGTCCACCGACTCCATCCGCATCTTATCCATTAGCTTTGTCCCCCGTTTCATTATCTTGCTCTATCTCGCCTTATTTACCTAACAACTTTATCAACTCGTCAGTAATCTCTTTGATAGTGAACATCGCTGTACTCATTGCTTTGCGTCCCGCTAATGTTGGACTGAATGCTTGCACTTCATCTTTCGTGATATTATGCCAGACGGGAAGAATCGTTTTGCCGTTAGTCATTTCGATTTGAAAGAGTGCGTCCAGTTCGTATTGCGTCCAGCCTTTACGTATGTAATCCTTTGAGATAACAACGATACCAAAATTTGACTTTTTCAAACCGTCATCAATTTTGGCTCGAAGGCTATCTCCCCATACAATGCTTAGAGCATCATACCATACCCTTATACCTGCTGCTTTAAGCTCATTGCACAGTTCATCAGCAAAACTTTCCTTATCCTCGGAAGCGTGCGAAATGAAAACATCGTATTCCTCATTACCGCTTTCTTTATATAGGTGGTGCGGTGGTTTTATCTGAGCCAATTGCTGTTTCAACTGTGAGGATAAATCAGTAATACGCTTTTCATAATTATCATGTATTGCTTTTTGCGCTTTGTCTGCTTTTTTTAACTCATCCGCTTCCTCTTTTTGCAGCTTTAAGGTGGTATCGGCACGTTTCTTACGCTTATCAGCAATTTTTTTATTGACATCAGCTTTATCACTTGATATCTTAACAAGCTCATTCTGCCAACCTTGAATCTGCCGCATTTTTGACTGTAATGTAGAAGCAGAAGTGTTTTTTGTAATGCTCTTTTGAGTATCGTTTATTCGTTTACTCTTATCAGCTTCCTTTTTTGCCAATTCTGCAACTTTCTTTTCCAGTGCGGCGAGATCATTATCAAGCTGATTCAGTGTTCTTCTTGTTTGGTCTGCGCTCAAATTAACCCCTCCAAAGTGTTTACCATTGCTTGGGAATGGTTTTTTCGAATACAATCTTGTTATTTTTTTCAATGAGAGCTATGGAACTTCTAAACGTACTTCGGAAGTTTTTCATAGAGATGTCAAAAGCTAAATCTTCCCACTTATCATCATTTTTGAAAACAATATGAGGTAGATTCATCTTGTTTATATCGTCAAGATACGTATTGCAGGCACTAACCATGCTTCTTATGGCGTCGAGGTCTATATCGGAAACTGATACATCTTTGGTTATCTCAATCAAAACAGATTTTATTTCCAAAACCGACTGTACGCATTGGTCCGGTATTTCCATCTCAATGGGATTCGTCAACATTCTCTTTGACTCCAAAAACAAGAATAAGTACTTTAACCTGTCCTTACCCGTGATTTCTTTGTCCCACGATATCCTCCCAAAGGAGTGCTAATTCCGTTTAAGTTATACTTCATATCAGCCTCTCCAATTCTTTTTTAAGCTGTTTCAGCTCGGCATTGAGCTTTACCTGTTTATTAAATTGTTTTTCTGAGTTGACTTTGTTTTCAATAGCTGCAATCTGCTTTATCAGCTTTTGCCGCTTCTCATCACGCCCGACGGCGTCCTTTAAGCTTGCTTTCGCTCCTGATACGGATTCTCCTTCAGAGGTCAGCCGTGTTCCGGCTAGCTGCCGGATGAAATTATCGTAAATTGAGTCTATGTTCAGTCCATCCAGCCGGAGAGGAAGTTTATTAAAGGGCAGCCACTCGGTATGATAATAGCTGTTAACCTTGAATGTATCCGCTTTAGCCAGGCTGGGTTCCTTATAGCCAATCCACGCCTGATATTCACCGCTATATTCCAGCAGATAGAGAATGTGGTACGGTATCTCTTTGTCAATCAACTGCAAAACTCGGATATCCATGCTTGGTTGATTCAGCTTTATCTCAAAGACTTGCAGCTCGGCTACATTTTCGCCTTGCCCCACATTTAAAGTGCTGGTCGCAAGCTTGTTTCTCCAATAGACAACGGAAATTTGCTCTACAAATGCCCGTTTCAGTTCCGGTGTGACAGAGAGGTTATCATAAAATTTCTGCTTCGGTATCCGCTTATTAAATTCGGTCGATTTCGGCAATGTTAGCATTTGCCAGCTCCTTACCAAATTATTTTACAACCAGGAAACAAATCAGCTCAAAATCATCCAATCCGGTCACTTCTGAAAACAAAGCCGAAGTACCGCCGCAGCGGAACAAGCTGTCAATGTCACTTTCTTCTTTTACGACAATGATAGAGTTGATAGCCTCACCCAAGAGTGCGGAATACTCATGCATATCCTTACCGTCTCTGGTTTCTTTGTTGAAATTTTTGCAGAGTTCAGCGTCCGGCTTTACCCTGCTCTTGCAGAGAAATCGCATTTTATCCAGCAATTCCTTTGGTGAAAGGTGATCGCAGATAATATCACCTTCCTTTGATATGTAAACCATATAAAATGGGTGCAATCTGTTCTGGTTGTCGATGTTCACACCGCCGTTGATGTTTTTTAACACATAGATTACACCAGCCGGAGTGTCTTCCGCTGCCGGGACGATAGCGTGCATACCGAATGGATTCTTGTCCAAATCAGGATTGTTTTTGATGTAATCCAGCAAATCCAGTCTGAATTCATTGAGTCCTAAATCCATAATGGAAATACCGCTGGACATATCCTCAATGTCAACAACTTCTTCCTGCAAACGCTGGAGCTGCTGCTTCCGGTATTCCAAATCTCCCTTTTCCTCGGCATTGATAAGGTCATCGTCACCCGTGGAGGTCATCACGGAGATTTTCATTCGAGTTTCGACACGGCTTTTTAGGTTGATGTATTCATCAAGCGACAAGTCCGGCCAGAAGTTTACAAGCTGGATGTAGTCGTTGCGGCTTCCGATACGGTCAATACGTCCGAAACGCTGTATGATACGCACAGGATTCCAATGAATGTCATAGTTTATCAGATAGTCGCAGTCCTGTAAGTTTTGACCTTCGGAGATACAATCGGTAGCAATCAGAATATCGATGCTGTCCTTCGAATCCGGCATAAGCAATGCCTTATCCTTTGAGATAGGTGAAAAGCAGGTCAAGACGTTATTCAGAGTAGCCCTAAACTTCGGAATCGTGGTTTTGCCATCCACAGAACCGGTTATCATTGCGGTATCCAGCCCGTAGCCGTCTTTGATGAACTTGCTCACATTGCTATACAGATATTCAGCAGTATCCGAAAATGCGGTGAATATCAAAAATTTCTTGTTGTTGTCATTAATAGGTGTCTCCAATTTCTTTGCAAGGATTTCAAACAGAGTCTGGAGCTTTGAATCATGTTCCGGTGTAATGTCGGCAATCATCAGCGTCAATAGCTCCAATGTATCAGCGTCCAGTGCCAATTCCTCACGCCAGCTTTTGTAGTCCATATCGGCAAGGTCAATTTTGACCTTTTTGCCAACAGAGAAAAAGTCGGTGTTTTGGTCGTCAAGGTCAAAGTCTGTTGTCTCACTGATGTCCACCATATCCAGTACGGCAGCGCCGTATTTTTCGAACTCATCAATGCTTTCAATGGTCTTTTCAATGAGTTGTTTCATTCGCATAAGGGTAAGACTGAATGCATAAACAGAACTCTCCAAACGCTTCAGGAGATTTATGCTCATCAGGCGTCGGATACCTTGTTCACGTCCGACTTGTGTAAGGCCTGTACCTTTATTGTGGGTCATATCCATATACTTGTCCATCTTGCTGGGAAAGATATTGTTTGATGGAGTATATATAGCCAGGTTAAGCTGCATCAGACACTCATATATTTGATTATAGTTAATTGCAGAGCCTAAATCTGTTAAACATGGACTGAGGGAAATGGGTTTGAGTCTTTCAGGAAACTTACCAATTTCCTCTGTATTATAGTATTTTTCAATATGCTTTCTTGAACGGGCTATGGTTACGTTGTCCAGCACCTCAAAAAAATCAAAGTCCAGCATTTTCAGCAGTGTAGTTGTCTTTCGGGCTGCTAGGTCAAGTTTGCTCCACATATTGAATGCTTTTTGCGCGTTTCTGAATATTTCATCGATAGGCTTAGCTGTATCCAGTTTATCATTTATGAGCTTTGCGTTGCCCTCGTAAGCAAGAGCCAGCTGATTTTTAAGGTCATTGAACCTGTTGTTCACGGGAGTAGCAGAGAGCATAAGCACCTTTGTCTTCACTCCGGCACGAACCACCCTATTAAGCAGTTTCAAGTAGCGATTTTCTTTTTCGCCATCTTCACCTGATAATTCGCCGCCATTGCGAAAATTATGAGATTCATCAATAACAACAAGGTCATAATTCCCCCAATTCAAACGGTCTAAATCCAAGCCGTTTGACCGTCCATGTATGCGTGAAAGGTCTGTATGATAGAGTACATCATAATTGAGCCGGTCAGATGCAATAGGGTTATTAACATAATTGTCCTTATATGTATTCCAGTTGTCACCCAATTTCTTGGGGCATAGGACAAGAACGGACTTATTTCTGTTTTCATAGTATTTGATTACAGCAATAGAGGTAAATGTCTTGCCTAGACCAACACTGTCAGCAAGGATGCAGCCATTGTACTTTTCCAGTTTGTTAATAATGGCAAGAACAGCGTCTTTTTGGAAATCATAAAGGAGATTCCAAATCTTGCTTTCCTTGAAGCCTGTCGCCTCATTGGGCAATACATCCTCGGAAACCTCTTCAAGAAACTCGTTGAAGATGTTGTACAAGGTCACAAAGTAAATGAAGTTAGCAGAGTTTTCATTGTAAGCTGCAGTGATGTTTGCAATTACCTCATCCGTGACTTCCTGCAATTTATCGGTATTGCTCCATAGATTATCAAACAGACGGATAAATTCCTGACTTAACGGAGACTCCAGTTTTATTACCATGTTATAGCTGTTGTTTCCACGCTCGCAGCCTATATCAACGGTTGTGAACCCTCCCAGCGGCGAATACGTTATTTCACTGCTACTTGAAGTGATATTCAGAAAACCCTCCATCTTCTCGTTAGTAATGTTAGACTTGAAAGTTGCTTTTTCCCTTATCCATTCTGCACATTCCTTTGCAATGGCTTTTTGTGTCAGTTCGTTTCGAAGTTTGACTTCAAATTCCGTTCCGTAAAGGCTTCTTTCGCGGAATAAGCGGGGTATGTAGAATTCACGCTTTTCTTTTTTAGCTTTCTCTGTCGTGAACGTTGGGGATGTGAAGATAAATCGAAGCTCGTCAAGCCCTTCCAGTTGTTCTTTGAGTTCCTGGTAAGCATAGATAGAAAAACAGGCCGCAGCAATAGATAAGCGGGTATTCTTTTTGAGTTCCACTTTTAAATCATCTTTTACGATTTTTGAGACATTATCAAAAACTTCCATTTTGGCTGCACTCCTTATCTAAGTGTAACTATTGTTGATGCGCTAGTCTAAATCAAAGCGTTTATTTATCGCAAACAACATCAACAATATATGCCTGTTGCTTCACGCAGCTCCACCTGCTCACCTCTAGATGACATTCCCTATATTTCGACTGATTCCATCATTTTTCCTGTATTAATTACAGAAAATCGGTCGACAGATTCCGACACCTCCCTTTCTACACAAACGGTGGCCAGGCAGGAGGGCTTTTTCTCCTGCCCTATACAAATACGCAAAATACCCTTTACTTTTGCGTATTTGTTATTTCTGCGTAAAAGTAAGACCCCCTTAACAAAAAATCCCCAGACAATTTTGTCTGAGGAAGATAAAATACACTACTTTATTTGCTTCACACTCCACATGCCTTGACTTTGCAAATTAACATTTCATTAAGCAGTTGCTCTCTTGAGGTTATACAATTTTCTATAAGAAATTTTTCAAAACTCCACCAGCATTATTTCCCGCCGGGGTAGGTCCGGATTTCCCACTACCTTCAGTTCGATTCCCCAGACCCTGCGGAAATAACAGATATTGCTGTTATGCTGACCGCGCAGAATAGAAATGTCACGGGTCGAAACCTGCAGAACCAGCTCTCTTGCCCGTGAGATCCCGGACAACTGCGGACAGGAGTCAGAGCGCAATTGTTTAGACCGGTTTGAACCAGCCAGCTTTAGGGAATGCTTGCCTGTTTCTTCTAGGCACTGCTTGTCGACGGGTTCCAGGTACTGCTTGCCGATAGGCTCCAGACCAGCCTGCTGCAGCAGCTCTTCTATCCGTTCCCTAGCCCAGGCTGCTTCCACCAACTCCCTCAGGGCGGGGTGGAAGGGTCCAGCGATTACATCCCCTTGAAGGTTGATTTGTTCGGTAGTTTGCAGGCCAATTCGGATGACTGGAATGTCGGCCTGGGTGAAGATTTTGAGCAAATCCCGACAAACTTCAATGGTGGTCAATAGGTCCCAGGGTAGATATTGTCCAGCTTGGTACAGCTCGGCCAATTCCGTGTCCTTAATAACTAGCACTGGGTAAATGCGGACAAAGTCTGGCTGCAGAACCGCTAGCTGCCGGGCAGTGTTTAAAGCTTTTTCCCGGTCGTCCCCTGGAAGGCCTACCATCATTTGTAACCCTAATTGAAAGCCTTGAGCTTGGACCAAAGCGGCAGCCGATGTAGCTGCTTCGGCAGTATGACCCCTTTTAGACATAGCTAAAACTTCGGAAGCCATAGATTGAACACCTAGTTCAATCACTCGGACTCCCCAAGCATATAACCATTCCAAATTTGCCCGGTCTAAACAGTCGGGTCGAGTAGAGATACGGAGATAATCAACTCTCCCCGACTGCCATAAGGAGCGGGCCGGAGCTATTAGTTCTCTTTGTAACTCCACCGGAAGAGCGGTGAAACTCCCGCCAAAAAAGGCCACCTCCACCGTTTTGCCGGCGTGGTCGCCTATAGTTCTTAAATACTGGTTAATTTGAATCTCAACTTCTTGTCCGGTGGGAACCCGTTGCTGTCCGGAAATACGCTTTTGGTTACAAAATACACATTGGTGGGGACAGCCCCCATGAGGGACAAAGATGGGAATTATATAGTGGTTCTTGGGCATTACTGTCAACAACTCCCCATAGTCTGGACAGCTTAACCTAGTCTCCAAACTAACTCTCAACTCTCTATTTATCAAAATTAACTGCCAGATACCAGCGCTTGAATATTCCCCTGGGATTTCAGCATATTTAAGGCATTACTGGCTGCTGTTTGCTCTGCTTCCTTTTTAGTGCGTCCTTTGCCTGTTCCCCACATATCTTGGCGAAACTCCACACCGGCGGTAAAGGTTTTATTATGGTCCGGCCCAATTTCATTTAAAATAACATAGTTCAAGGGTTGATCGGTATACTGCTGAATCCATTCCTGCAATTCCGATTTATAATCACCGGCGTGATTGCCTTGAGCATAGGCGATAATGTCCTCTTCCAGGCTTTGGAGAATGAAGCAGCGTATTTTATCCAGGCCTTGATCTAAGTAAATTGCTCCTACCAAGGCCTCAAAGGCATCCGCCAGGGCAGCAGGACGTTCCCGACCGCCGGTCCGTTCCTCTCCCTTACCAAGGCGCAAGGCTTGACCAAGCTTTAACCCCTGAGCAACCCTAGTTAAAGAAGGCTCACAAACCACAGCTGCCCGGATTTTAGTAAGTACACCTTCCTCGTGATTAGGGTAGTTGGTAAATAAATAGTCGCTGATTACCAATTCAAGTACGGCATCACCAAGAAACTCCAGTCGCTGATTGTGCTCCACCTGCATAGACCGGTTCTCATTAGCAAAGGACGTATGGGTAAGGGCAGTCGCCAACAGGTCAGAGTTATTCCAAGGAAAGCCCAATGTTTTTTTCAGGTTTTGTTGTTCTTGGACATGGCACATAGTGGTCACCTAACGAATTTCTTAAAAATTATTGTGGCATTATGACCCCCAAAACCAAAGGTGTTGGATAAGGCAACTTGAACTTCGGCTTCCCGAGCCACATTAGGGACATAATCCAAGTCACAATCTTCATCGGGATGCTCATAGTTAATGGTCGGAGGAATTATACTGTTATAAATAGACAGCACACTGGCAATTCCCTCGATGCCCCCGGCAGCACCTAACAGGTGACCAGTCATGGATTTAGTGGAGCTTACCAGCACCTTTCGGGCGTGCTCACCTAAAACCCGCTTAATAGCCATAGTCTCACACTTATCATTTAGCGAGGTGGAGGTGCCATGTGCGTTGATATAGGTAATTTCCTCCGGCTGTAAACCAGCATCTTTAATGGCCATTTCCATGGATCTAGCTGCCCCATCCCCTTCCGGATCAGGTGCAGTCATATGGCTGGCGTCACAAGTGGTACCATAACCGGCCATTTCGGCATAAATTCTAGCCCCTCTGGCTTCGGCATGCTCAAGAGTTTCTAGAACTAAAATTCCTGCTCCTTCACCCATGACAAAACCATCCCGATCCCGGTCAAAAGGACGGCTGGCTTTTTCGGGCTGATCATTTTGGGTGGACATGGCTCGCATAGCACAGAAACCTGCTACGGCCAAAGTGGTAATAGGCGCTTCCGTTCCGCCGGTAACCACCACATCCGCATCCCCCCGCTGTAATAGCTTGAAGGCATCCCCAATGGAGTTAGTACCGGAAGCACAGGCAGTTACGGTAGTAATATTAGGCCCACGCAAACCAAAAGCTATGGCAATCTGACCTGCAGCCATATTAGCAATCATCATGGGCACAAAAAACGGACTAACCCGGTTAGGTCCCCGGTTAATCAGTGTTTTAGTCTGGTCCTCAAAGGTTTCCATACCCCCAATTCCAGAGCCTAAAATAACTCCAATCCGATCCAGGTTCTCCCTGGGTAAATCCAGTCCGGCATCTTCAATCGCCAGTTTAGAAGCAGCTACAGCAAACTGAGCAAAACGATCCATCCGGCGAGCTTCTTTTTTATCCAAGTAATCCCCAGGTTCAAATTCCGTGACTTCGCCGGCAATTCTACATGGTAGTTGAGAGGCGTCAAACCGGGTTATCGGTTTAATGCCAGATTTCCCTTGAATCAGGGCCTGCCAAAAATCATCCTTGCCTATTCCTACCGGAGCTATTACCCCTAAACCAGTTACCACTACTCTTTTCTTCAAAACTCCCACCTCACTTTAGGCCTTATCTACTTCTGCTAGCAGTCTTCTGAAAATCTCTTTTACGGAGAGGATTTCTTTAATTTTATCTATAAACTCACCTGAGAAAACCAGAGCATTCCGAAAATCCCCATTGCCCGTAGCATTACATAACGCCTCCATTATACAGAAGTTGCGTCCACAATGTTTAAGGCAGGCGGAACATTGGGAAATTGGCTCTACTTCCTCTTGAATCTTGGTGGAAAATTCATTTTTCAAACCCCGACCGGGTAACCCTACCGGGCTTTTTACCAAGACGACATCATCTCGACCGGCTTTAACATAGAGTTCTTTAACCTCCGGGGATGCATTGGACTCCACGCTAGCGGCAAAGCGGGTACCCATTTGCACCCCGTCTGCGCCTAGTCGGAAGGCCTCAACTATATCTTTTCCATCCATCACCCCACCGGCTGCAATTACGGGGATGTGAACAGCTGCTTTCACTTCCGGGAGAATCTCATGCATTGACTCATCAGTTCCTAAATGTCCGCCAGCCTCTTTGCCTTCCACCACTATAGCAGCAGCTCCCATCTTTTCGGCTAATTTAGCCAGTCGGGAACTGGATACTATAGGGATGATTGGCACACCGGACTCCTTGCCCCAAGTAAACATATCTCTGGAGAAACCTGCCCCCGAAATTACCAAGTCTATTCTTTCTTCGAATGCGGTTTTCACCAAATTGGCAAACTCCCGAGCTGCAAACATAACATTAACTCCAATAATCCCCTTGGACAACTCTTTAGCCTTGCGGATCTCCCCACGTAGTTCCTCAATGCTCATGCCGGTTCCAGCTATTATCCCAATACCACCCTCATTTGCTACCGCTGCAGCCAATGGTGCGGTGGAAAGCCGTACTGCCATACCGCCCTGTATTATCGGCACCTGGGCAACTAAGTTGCCAATTTTTAATTCCGGGAGTTTCACTGCCAATTCCTCCATTCTGACAATTCGGCACTTTGGAGTAATAAAAACAAAAGTCGTTAAAGTCCCGCAGCACACTACGGGACTTTAGCTGCATACTTCTATATGTAAATTACTTGTTCTCAGTAATGTAGTTGACTGCATCAGCAACAGTCCTGATTTTCTCAGCGTCCTCGTCAGGAATCTCAATATCGAATTCCTCTTCAAAAGCCATAACCAATTCTACGATATCTAGGGAATCTGCACCTAGATCATCAATAAATGCTGCTTCCATCAACACTTCTTCCTCTTCAACACCTAGTTGGCTAACTATAATGCTTTTAACTTTACTAAAAATTGCCACCTTCCTTCACCTCCTTCCAAGAAACTCTAAACTTAGCGCATTACCATGCCACCATCAATGTTTAAGGTTTGGCCGGTAATATATCTAGCATCGGACGAAGCCAAAAACACCACTGCACCCGCAATGTCTTCCGGATTACCTAACCGTTCTAATGGTATTTTGGACGCTAACTCTTTTATTACTGCTTCCCCTAGATTAGCTGTCATATCTGTCGTGATGAAACCTGGGGCAATTGCATTCACAGTTA
This sequence comes from Carboxydocellales bacterium, assembly GCA_049302075.1. Classification (GTDB taxonomy): domain Bacteria; phylum Bacillota; order Carboxydocellales; family JAJZTU01; genus JBAQLS01. The sequence continues at coordinate 73,757 of JBAQLS010000003.1, forward strand.
TACCTCGGGAACCGATTTCTTGGGCAATCGATTTTGTAAAACCAATAATACCTGCTTTAGCAGCAGCATAATTAGCTTGACCGGCATTTCCCGTTAAACCTACTACCGAAGTGATATTAATTATTGTCCCTTGGCGTTGTTTCATCATTGGTTTAATAACTGCTTTAGTACAGAGGTAAACACCTTTTAGATTAGTGTCCATAACCGCATCCCAGTCTGTTTCCTTCATCCTGAGCAACAGCCCGTCCCTAGTTATTCCCGCATTATTAACTAAAATGTCCACATGGCCAAAGGTATCCAAGGCGGTTTTAATCAAGTTCTCAGCTTCTAACTGGTCACCTACATTAGCTTGGACAGCAATTGCCTGTCCGCCTATGGCTAGGATGGTTTCCACCACTTCTTCAGCCGCTGGGGCACTACCAGCGTAATTTACTACTACCTTAGCACCTCGTTCGGCAAGCTTTAAGGCAATAGCTTTACCTATCCCACGGGAGCTTCCGGTAACTATGGCTACCTTATCGTCTAGAACCATTTTAACCAACCTCCTTGAGTTTATCAAGGGCAATTTCCAGGGAGGTGCAATCCTCAACATTTAATACCGTTGCTTCCTTGGCAATTTTCTTAATTAAACCGGTTAGCACTTTACCTGGACCAACCTCAATAAAGTGGGTCACCCCTAAAGCCACCATCTTTTCCACTGACTCTTCCCAGCGCACAGAATTGCTGACTTGTTTGATTAAGGAATGCCGGACATCCTGCCCTGAACAAACCACTTCCGCACTAAAATTAGCCACCACGGGAATAATCGGCTCTTTTATGCTTATCCGGTCTAACTCGGCAGCCAGGCGCTCTCCAGCAGGGGCCATCAGGCTGGAATGGAAAGGTCCGCTAACAGCTAACTTTACCACTCGCTTGGCTCCGGCGGCTTTGGCTAGTTCCATTGCTTTTTCCAAAGCTGCCATAGCACCGGCAATTACCACCTGACCCGGACTATTGAAATTAGCCGGCTGGATTACTCCATAGCTGGAAGCTTCCTCACAGACTTTAACCACAGCAGTTCCGGCTAAGCCCAAAACGGCAGCCATTCCCGCCGTACCTATGGGGGCAGCCTCCTGCATAAACCTTCCCCTCATTTGCACTATCCTGACGGCATCGCCAAACTCCAGGGTGCCTGCTGCCACCAAGGCAGAATACTCTCCCAAGCTATGCCCTGCAGCTACCTGGGCCTTGATGCCTCGGGATTTGAGCACGGCCAGAGTGGCCACACTAGTGGTCAGTATAGCTGGCTGAGTATTAGCTGTTTTAATCAGTTGCTCTTCAGGGCCTTGGAAACATAGTTTAGTTAGGTCCATACTTAGAGTATTATCAGCACACTTAAAGATTTCCCTAGCTTCGGCATAATTATCATATAGTTCCTGACCCATCCCGATATACTGCGAACCTTGACCGGGAAAAACAAAAGCTATTTTCATTTAATTTTCCCCAGCCTTCCCAGCACCTCATAGGCGCTATGCATAATATCAAGAAGGATTTCCTTGGCTGGTTTAATTTCTTTAACTAAAGCAGAAACCTGGCCAGCCATTAGGGAACCGTATTGGACATTCCCCTCCTGCATGGCTTCCCGCATTTTTCCTGCTCCCAGCATTTCAATTTCTTCCGGAGGAATTTGGTTCTTTTCCATTTCCTCCAACTGCCGGGTAAACTTATTACGCAGAACCCGGACTGGGTGGCCTGTAGACCTGCCGGTTACCACCGTGTCCCTGTCCTTGGACTTGATAATCTCTTCCTTGACAGCAGGGTGAATTGGGCACTCTGCTGCACACATGAACCTAGTTCCCATTTGGACACCGGCTGCTCCTAACGCTAAGGCGGCGACTAACCCTCTACCGTCATAAATACCTCCGGCAGCAATTACCGGGACTTTAACTGCCTCCACCACCTGAGGAACTAAAGCCATTGTAGTCAGTTCACCTACATGACCACCGGACTCCATCCCTTCGGCAATAACCGCATCTATGCCTAATCTGGTCAAACGTTTGGCTAGAGCTACAGAAGCCACCACGGGAATAACCTTAATCCCTGCCCCTTTTAGAGCAGCCATATAGATCCCCGGGTTTCCCGCCCCAGTGGTCACCACATTGACCTTCTCATCTACCAAAACATGCATAACCTCTTTAACAAAGGGGGACATAAGCATTACATTCACCCCAAAGGGTTTAGAGGTACGTTCTTTAACTTTGCGGATTTGTTCCTGCACCCATTCGGCAGGAGCGTGGCCAGAACCGATAATGCCTAGTCCACCGGCCTCAGAAACTGCTGCCACCAGTTCGGCATAGGCCACCCAGGCCATACCTCCCTGGATTATCGGATATTCCACTTCCAGCAGCTCACAAAGATTAGTTTTTAGCACTTACAGCACTCCTCCCATTCAGCTTGCTTTATCTGCCCCAACGCAAAACACAGGCACCCCAGGTAAGTCCAGCACCGAAACCTACCAGTACCAAGGTGTCCCCATCTTTGACCTTACCTTCCCTTACTGCCTCAGCCAGAGCTATGCCAATGGACGCCGAGGAAGTGTTCCCATAGCGATCCACGTTTATAAATACCTTGTCCTTGTCCAAGCCCAGACGTTTAGTAGCAGCATCAATGATGCGGATATTGGCCTGATGAGGAATGAAATAGTCAATATCGGCAATAGTCATACCTGCTTTGGCAATGGCTTTTTCCGCCGCTTCCCCCATAACCTTAACTGCAAACTTAAATACTTCTTTGCCCGCCATGGAAATGCTATGTTGATTTTGGGCGACAGTTTCCGCTGACGCGGGATAGCGAGAACCACCTGCTTTTTGAAGTAACAAAGGAACCCCGGTTCCGTCCGAACCCAAGTCACAGGCCAATAGGCCTTTACCTGGGGAAACTGGTTGGAGAACCACTGCCCCAGCCCCATCACCAAAAAGCACACAGGTTGTGCGATCTTGCCAGTTGAGAATGCGGGATAACGTCTCTGCACCAATTACTAAAACATTACGATACATCCCGGTATTAATAAATTGAGCTCCCACAGTAATAGCGAACATAAATCCGGTACAACCAGCTGAAAGGTCAAATGCTGCTGCCCTATGAGCACCTAATTTTTCTTGAACTACACAGGCAGCCGACGGAAATGGATAGTCCGGGGTTACCGTACCGATAATAATTGCATCTAAATCTTCTGCCGCAAGCCCAGCTTGAGCCAGAGCCTCCCGAGCAGCTTTGACAGCTAAATCGGAAGTATATACACCTGGCTCCACTATCCGGCGCTGCTTGATACCTGACCTAGAGGTAATCCAATCATCACTGGTGTCCACTATTTTCTCCAGATCAGCATTAGTCATAACCCTGTCCGGAACTCCGATTCCCGTCCCGGTAATTCCTGCAGGGATTAAATTCAAAGCCATATTATTCATCCCCCATACTGGTATTTTCCAAACTTTCCTTAATGGACTCTACTACCCGGTTTTCCACACATTCTTTAGCTACCCGGATAGCATTTTTGATGGCATTGGCGTTAGAACTGCCATGACCGATAATACATATGCCATTGAGACCCAGTAGTGGAGCTCCTCCATATTCTGTATAATCAACCTTCTTTTTTAACTCGCCCAAGGCTGGTTTAAGCAAAGCACCGCCAAGCGTACCCAGGATTGATGAAGTAGCTGCTGCTTTTATCATGCCCATTATGCCCTTAGCCAGTCCTTCCGCAAATTTCAGCACAACATTGCCGACAAAACCATCACATACCACCACATCCGCTTTACCGGCTGCAATGTCTCGACCCTCTACATTACCGATAAAATTAAGCTTGGGCTGAGCTTTCAATAATTGATATGCTTCTAGCACCAAATCATTACCTTTGGTTTCTTCTTCACCAATGTTTAATAAACCTACTTGAGGATTGGCTATGCCTAAAATTTTATCAGCATAAATATGACCCATGACTGCAAACTGCAGTAAATTTTTAGGTTTACAGTCCGAATTGGCTCCTACATCTAGCAGAAGAGAAATTCCTCGGGTGGTAGGCATTACACTGGCAATAGCCGGCCGGTCAATGCCCTTAATTCTACTAAAACCAAATAAAGCGGCGGCCATGGCTGCCCCCGTGTTTCCTGCGGAAACAAAGGCATCACCCCGTCCTTCCTTGACCAAGCGCACACCTACAACTAAGGAGGAATCCTTTTTTTTGCGCACAGCCTGGGCAGGATGCTCATCCATGGTAATGGTTTCCGTAGCATTAACTACAGTAATCCCAGGTAAGTTATCCGGATTTGCCTTGGTCAACTCTTGTTGAATCAGCTGCTCCGGCCCGACTAAGATTACTTCTAAAGAATATGCTCGAACAGCCTCTATAGCACCTTTAACTATTTCAACCGGGGCAAAATCCCCCCCCGTGGCATCAACTACGATCCGCAACTAAGCTGCCCTCCTTTCCGTTAACCGCAAAAACTACAAAACTGGCCCGAAAAACTATTTCCCCTTCAACTCGGGAAGTGACTTTAATATAGTAACGGTTGTCCCGGATGGTTTTAACTATAGCCTTGGCCACCAGCCGCTCCCCTAATTTTACCGGTCTTTTGAAACTAATTTTAGCAGTACCGGTAAGGGCGATTTCCGCATCAACCAGAGCTACTGCCAAGGTGTTAGCCTGGGCAAATAAGAAATGTCCCCTGGCTATTCCTGTCCGCTGAAAAGTTAACTCAGCAGTAATTTCCAACATGGACAGTCCGGATTTACCCAGTTCTAGGTCCACCAATTCCCCAATCAAGTCTGCATTTGCTAAGGATTTTACTTTGGCAAAATTGTGCTTAGCTACTTGTTTAACCCGTTCCCGCACTTCCGGTATACCCAGTTCCAGGCGATCCAGGCGTATCGTCTGGACGCTAACCCCAAAACCCTTAGCCAGTTCTTCGTCAGTAATAAAGGGATGGGTCTCCAGGTACTGCTGAAAGCGGTGTTGCCGGTCATGTTTAGTTGTCGGCAGTCTACCCATTTCCCTCACCTCTAATCCCTGGATAGCTGTAAAGATATTCCTTTGTATTAATATGTACTATTATGACCTGGTACCAAATACATTATAACTGGGTTCGGACCATTGTTCAAGCCTAAAAGGCAGCATCTGCAAAGAATTTTAACAAGAAAAGCCCACTTTCCTCCTTCTGGAAGACAGTGAGCCTAATTTATTTCTCAAAACTTCATCGTTCAACAACTCCAAGATAATTCTTAAGAGCAGTCTGGAGAAGTTGAGAAAAGTTGACTTGCTCTACTTCCGCCAAGTCATTTAGCCACCTACCCAAACAGCCTTTTTCTTTACACACATTGCGCAACAGAAATCTACACCGACCCCAGCAGGCTGTTAAAAAACCCGTATAGCACGAAGCCAGATGTAACAAGGCCGCAGGCGTACTGCTGTACGTTGAGGACCTTGTTGCATCTGGCGACAAAGCTAGACGGGGAATTTAAACAGCCTGAATTATTCTGCTTTAGCTACGACTTCCTTGCCCTTATAAAATCCGCACTCAGCACAAATTTTATGCGGCTCTTTGGGGGCATGGCACTGGGGGCAGTTCCCAAAGCTTGGAGCCTCAATCTTTTGCTGAGCCCTTCTACTTCTTACATTGGATTTAGATCTACGATGTTGTGGTACACCCATGTTAAACACCTCCTTTGGTAAAACTTAAGACTTAAGATTTAAAAAACTTTTCTAAAACCTGCAGCCGGGGATCGGTGTGCACCGTATGGCAACAACACGCCCCTAGATTGAGGTTATGTCCACAATTGGAACAAAGACCCTGACAGTCCTCCCGGCACAACCCTCTCATGGGTAACGACAGCAGTAATTCTTCCCGAACCTGAGAGGATAAATCAATATTGCTTCCTTCATAGCTGGTCAGCTCTTCCGCAACTGAATCAGCTATATCCTTGCATTGTTCAGTAACATGGATGAAGCCTCCAGAAACAGGCACATTTACTTGTTGGGTCACCTGTTCTAGACAACGTCCACATGCTCTTTGTATAGAAGCCGAGGCCGTTCCATCAACCAGAATAATTCTACCGGTATTTGTTACTGTGCCTTCCATAATAACCGAATCAAGAAATGAAATGGTCTCCCCTTGAAATTCAATGGGAGGCCACTGTTCCTCCAGCTTAAAGGGAAAGGCTTTCCCGGTATTTTTCCTTAGTTTGGTTACATCAATCAGCATGTGTCCACCTCAATATTTGCCAAAAATAATTATACTTTTAACTAACGTACTTTGTCAAGTCCTGGGTTGGTTCTTAAAGTTGTCCGCCAACCAAGCTTTCGGTATCAATAGCGATCATTAGCTCCTCGTTAGTGGGAATGACCAAAACCTTAACTTTAGACTCCGCTGCAGAAATATCCACTTCCTGCCCCCGGAGCTGATTTTGCTCTTCATCCAGTTTTATTCCTAGGTATTCTAGGTGGTCGCAAATCATGGAACGAATCAGGATGGAATTCTCGCCTACCCCGGCAGTAAAAACCAAAGCATCTGCCCCATTCAGTAGCGCCAGGTAAGCGCCTATATATTTTTTTACATCAGAGGCAAAAACCTCCAAAGCCAGTTGGGCCCGCTGATGACCATCCTTGGCTGCAGCCTCTAAGTCCCGAAAATCACTAGCTACACCGGACAGTCCTAGAACTCCGCTTTTTTTATTCAGGAGGTCATTAAGTTGTTGGATAGTTAAACCCTCTCTTTCCATTAGAAATGTCACAATTACCGGGTCAATATCCCCACTGCGGGTTCCCATAAGCAAACCTGATAAAGGGGTAAAGCCCATACTAGTGGCTAGGGAAATGCCACCCCGTATCGCAGCGATACTGGACCCGTTACCCAAGTGACAGGTGATAATTTTGGTTTGCTGTAGGTCTTTACCCAGCATAACTGCTGCTCTTTGGGCTACATATTGATGAGAGGTCCCGTGAAAACCATAGCGCCGGATACCGTATTTTTGGTACAGCTCATAAGGCAGTCCATATAAATAGGCTTGAGGTGGCATAGTCTGATGGAAAGCGGTATCAAATACCCCAACTTGCGGTACACCGGGCAAAAGTTGTTGGCAGCATTTAATGCCGATAATATTGGGGGGGTTATGCAGTGGAGCTAAATTGCTGCATTCCTCCAGGGCTGCCATTACCCGGTCATCGATTAGTACAGATTGGGCGAATTGCTCCCCGCCATGAACTACCCTGTGGCCTATAGCCTGGATTTCCGAGAGGGAGGTCATTATTCTTTGCTCCCCGGTAGTCAGTGCCTGCAACACAAGTTCAATTGCTTCCTGATGGTTGTCCACTAATCTGGAGCTTTGAGCTTTTTGCTCCCCCGCCCTTTGCTGGGTTAGCACTCCGCCCTCCAGCCCAATGCGCTCAACCATCCCTTTAGCTAAAATAGTCCAGCTGTTACTTTCGTATAGCTGATATTTTAAGGAAGAACTTCCGCAGTTGATAACCAGAATCTTCATTATTAGCCTCCCCACATAATCTCCTAGCTGTAACGCTGCTAAATGTTACAGACTAACTTTCATATCACCACTGGATAGGTTGAAGTTCCCGGTCAGGCTCCAAAAAAGCTTTCCAATCCTGTCCACCTTCCGCCACTTTGGCCTGTGCCTGAACCGAGGTAATTGCAGTAACATTAACAATATCTTCTATGCTACAGCCCCTGGACAGGTCATTAACCGGGGCAGCCATGCCTTGTAAAACCGGGCCTACTGCTTCTGCTCCACCCAGCCGTTGGGCTAACTTGTACCCAATATTGCCGGATTGCAAATCGGGGAATATTAGCACATTAACATGACCAGCAACAATACTTTCCGGAGCTTTATAGTGACCAACCGCCGGGACCAGGGCAGCATCCGCCTGAAGCTCTCCGTCAATCATCAGGTCGGGATATCGCCGTTTAGCTATATCAGTGGCGATTTGCACCTTGGACACTAATTGATGTTCTGCGCTCCCTTTGGTGGAAAAGGAAAGCATCCCCACCGCTGGCTCTATCCCGGCGATATTCCTGGCAGTCTGAGCGGAGACATATGCTATTTCGGCTAACTGCTCCGCAGTGGGGTCAGGATTTACCGCACAATCGGCAAATACTAAAACCTGTTCTCCATATCTTTCATTGGGCAAAATCATGATAAAGGCACCGGATACTACTGATATCACCGGGGCAGTTTTGATTATTTGCAAGGCAGGTCGTAAAACATCTCCGGTTGTGCTTAAGGAACCGGCAACCATACCCTGAGCATCTCCTACTTTAACCATCATAGCAGCAAAGTAGAGGGGGCTTTCCAACAGCTCCGTAGCCTTAGCCTTGGTAATCCCTTTGTGCTTGCGGAGTTCGGTTAGAGCCTGGATATAAGCGGCTAACTTGGAGTTATTCCGGTGATCCACCACTTCTACATCGTCTAGCTTAACCCCATATTCTTTGGCCTTCCGGCTAATCTCTACCGGTTTTCCTAACAGAATTACCTCAGCCAATTTTTCCTGAACTATTTTCGAGGCGGCCCTGATTACCCGTTCATCCTCCGATTCAGGTAGTACAATTTTTTGGAAATGCCGGCGGGCCTTGGCATGAATATCCTCAAGGAGCTTTATCGCCATCTTTTATCCTGCCTTTCAGGGACTGTTTTTACGAAAACAGCACTACCTTCAACAAAGAATACATAGAAAATTGTATCTATGGAGAAGGTTTTCCCGTAATGGGGCAGAATATTTATGATAGCACAATGCTAGATTGGCCAGAAGTGCATATTTGGCTTGGAATTCATGTTTGGCAGGGGGCTTATGTTGACCGGAGGTTATGGAACATTGAAGGTTGTTGGACTGATTACCGAATATAATCCTTTTCATAATGGGCATTTATATCATTTCACTCAGGCCAAGGAACAAGCTGAGGCTGACTTTACCCTTTGTGTCATGAGTGGTAGTTTTTTACAAAGGGGAGAGCCTGCCCTGGTAAATAAATGGGCTAGAACCCAAATGGCCCTTGAAGCAGGTATTGACCTTGTGCTGGAAATACCAGTTGCCTATGCCACCAGTAGCGCCAAAGCCTTTGCCGAGGGTGCCGTCCGGATGTTGGAGGCCTCGGGAGTGGTGACTCACCTTTGTTTCGGAAGTGAGCTAGGTAGTCTGGAACCCCTAACTCAAGTAGCTTCCTTGGTCTTAGAGGAGCCTGAAGACCTACGGGAGTTAATCCGCAAATATCTGACCCTGGGTTTAGTATACCCTAAAGCAAGGTCGGAAGCTCTCTCTGATTATTTTGCACTGCACCAATTCTCCAACCAAGCTAACCAAATTTCCTGGGATGAGCTAGTCAAAAGTCCTAATAATATTTTAGGAATCGAGTATTTGCGGGGGTTACAACTGCTGGACAGTTCCATTCAACCCTTGACGTTGGAACGCCTGCATTCCGGCTACAACGAGGTTAAGCTACGGCACAGCTCAATAGCCAGCGCCACTAGTATCCGGCACAACCTTCAGGAAAAAGGCAAACTATCCCAGGACTTAAAGGCTTACCTGCCGGAAAGCTCCTGGCGCATCTTATCTAGGGAGCTTCAAGCCGGGCGAGGTCCGGTTTTCCCGGAACAATTATGTCCCCACCTGTTAATGAAGTTGCGGACAAGCACCCCTGATGCCCTAGCGGCCATCCCTGATGTTTCTGAGGGCTTGGAATACCGGATTTGGGAAGCAGCTAAGGAAGCAACCTCATTTTACAGCTTAGTGGGGAATATTAAAACCAAACGTTATACTTGGACCCGGATTCAACGGATTCTCCTACACTTTTTGCTGGGCTATACCAAGACTATGGCCGAAAGATTTCAAGCTGCAGGCGGTCCTCAGTACCTCCGGGTACTAGGCTTTACCGACCGGGGCAGAATACTCTTAAAAGAGATGCGAGAACGATCCAGGCTGCCTGTAGTTACCAAGGTGACCCCCTTGCTCAAAGCTCCGGGACCGGCAGCGGAAATGCTCACCCTAGATATAGTGGCTACTAATGTTCATTCCCTGCTCTATCCTGCGGGAGCCCGGCGTAAATCTGGCCAAGACTTTAAGTATCCGCCAATATACTGTGGTAACTAATTATAAGCAATTTTTCCCTTCTTGCCCAGACCAGGTCTTAATTCTAAAGCCTTCCTCATATATTTATGTGGAAGGCTTTGCTTACGGGCCGACCTAGGAAGGGTGGTAGGATTTGTTGCTTTCGTCTCGCCTTAATAAAAGAGAAATTATGGGATTGTTCTGGACAGCCGGGGCTGTTATTTTTGTCATAATGTTAGTGCGCTTTCCTCAGGCAGTTTATTTAGCCTCCCACCGCGGCTTAAAAGCCTGGTGGGAAATTGTTTTCCCTGCGTTGCTCCCCTTTTTTATCGGTACCGAAATTCTAATGGGTTTCGGCGTGGTGCGGTTTATGGGAGTATTAATGGAACCGATAATGCGGCCACTTTTCAACCTGCCAGGAGCCGCTTCTTTTGTAGTTGCCATCGGTTTTACTTCCGGTTTTCCGATTGGTTCTATTGTGACCACCGACCTCCGCAAGGACGGGCTGGTTACTAAAACTGAGGGTGAACGCCTGTTTAGTTTTACCAATAATGCCTCTCCACTCTTTATGCTCGCCGCAGTTGCTGTGGGTATGTATCAAAGTCCCAACCTGGGGTTGGTGCTGGCTGGGGCCCATTATGGGGCCAACCTTACCATTGGTCTGTTGATGGGAGTATTTAGCAACCTGCGGATGAAGGGGTGGGCCGCACCGGTTAGGGCAGATTACTCCCAACCCCTTAAGCAAATTCTACGCCGGGCGTTTAGGGAATTAGGCCTGGTCCACCGGGATAACTACCAGCCTTTGGGCTGGCGTCTGTCCACCGCGATTTCCAAATCCATCAATACCTTGTTAATGATTGGTGGATTTATTATTACCTTTTCAGTGCTCATTGAGGTGTTCAGCAAATTAGGCTTGCTGGGTCATTTTGCCCACTTGCTAGCAATTATTTTAACTAACCTGGGCCTCGACTCTCAGCTTGCTCCGGCTCTAGCTACCGGTATCTTCGAAATAACGCTGGGGACCAAACTGGCTGCAGAAACCGCCGCCCCTTTACCGGATAAAATGCTGATTACCAGCTTTTTATTAGCTTGGAGCGGGATTTCCGTCCATGCGCAAGTAGCTGGGATAATTAGTGGAACTGACCTTAGGTACTGGCCTTTTTTCCTGTGTCGTTTAGCCCATGCCCTGTTAGCAGCTGGTTATTCTCTGCTGCTATACAAGCCGATTAACGCTTTGCTAGAAACAGCCACCATACCTGTTTGGGGTTCACTAACCACCAAATTCGGAGGTGTTCTGCCCTGGTGGTACCAGTTTAAGTTGTTCTCCTGGTTGTTTATCTGGGATTGTGGGCTTTTAGGTTTGGTTGCCCTGCTACTTTTGACACTGAAACAGCTTAAATTACCCCGTAACCTCTTTTGGTGACAATAAACTACCTAAAATTAACCCTTGGCGTTGTTCAGGCAAAGCCAACCTAAGTAATTCATCATACCGCTCTTTAAGATAAATTTCTGTATAATTTCTATTGGCAATCTTTACTAAGACGAAAAATCAACTATATCCACTCTATTTGAAATACAAAAAAGAACCTAGGTAATTTCCAGGTTCTTTCAAATTTACTGCTGTATGTGCCTTGCTACTTACTTTGTTGGGCTTGGGACTGGATGCTAATAGTTCTGGATAACTCATCCCGGCCTTTACGGATTTCCATGGCCACTTTTTCTAAATGTGCTTCCAGAGACCTTAACACATCGTCAGCATACTCACTAGCCCCACCCCGAATATCCAGAGCTGAATTTTGGGCTTTAGCTACTAGCTGCTCCGCATATTCCTGAGCCTGACGGGCAATTTCAGCTTCCCCGGCTTGTTTGCTTATTTCTTCCTGGGTTACCACTACAATACGCTTGGCTTCCTGTTCAGCATCGGCAATAATTCTTTGATGTTCTCTAGTAATCCATTTAGCCTGTTTAATTTCGTCAGGCAGCACCGCCCGGATGCGGTCAACGTAATCAAGAAGTTCGTCCGCATCAATTAAAACTTTACCGGTTAAGGGAATTTTGGTGCTCTCTTCCACCAGTTCTTCTAAATCATTCAGTATGTCCAAAACTTCCACTTTGCTACCCCCTTGCGCTTTAGCTAAAGGCATTCTCTGGGTTCGCTATCCAAAGTTATGTAATGTTGCCTTTAGCAAACTTTTCACGTAAATTTATTTCGACAAGTTCAGGCACAAACCCTTTTACACAACCACCATATTTTGCAATTTCTTTAGTTAAACTGGAACTTAAAAAGGAATAATCAGTTTTTGCCATCATAAACAAGGTTTCGATGTTAGGCTGGACTTTTTTATTGGTTACTGCCATCTGGAATTCATTATCAAAATCGGAAATAGCCCGTAGACCCCGAATAATTATCTGAGCACCTCGGGTAGCTACATAATCTACTGTTAGTCCGGTAAACTTGTCCACTTGCACATTTTTATAAGGGGCAACTACTTTCCCGATCATATCCACCCGTTCATCCATACTAAACAGGGACTTCTTTGAACTATTCACCGAAACTGCTACGATTACCTCATCAAAAATCGCGGCGGCCCGCTCGACAATATCTAGATGGCCATTGGTTATGGGATCAAAACTCCCGGGATATACTGCAGTTCGCATCTAACGTCTCCCTTCGAAGTAACTTCTGTCATTGCCAAGTATATAAAACTAAACTAGAGTCACCGTAATTTTCCCGTCGCCCCAATACTAATGTCCCTACTTCCAGAGGGAAGCTTTCCTTTTTACTAGCCTCAATAACCACCAGGCCGAATTTGGTTAGTAGTTTATGTCTAGCAATTAATTCTAATACTTTAGGGCCATGCCCTTGGTGATAAGGTGGATCGAGAAAAATTAGGTCAAAGCTTTCCGTCTTAGAGCCCAGATTTGCCAACACCTGGTAAACGTCCTGCCGGATTAGCTCCACTCTGGGAGAAAGCTTGGTAACCGTCAGGTTGTCTTGGATAGCCAAAATGGCCTGCGGACTTACTTCCACCAGTACAGCCCCTTCAGCTCCTCTGCTTAAGGCTTCAATAGCCAAAGCACCGGAACCGGCGAATAAATCCAAAACTTTTGCGCCTAGTACTCGATTACCCAGAATATTGAATAAAGCTTCCTTAACCCGATCTGTAGTGGGTCTGGTAATCAGCCCTTTGGGAGTTTTAAGTTTCCTACCCCTAGCGGAACCTGTAATCACCCTCACTGGTTGTCACTCCCAATTAACTCAATCTTCAGCATATAATTATAACATACCATGTCCGATTTAGTATACTTTATTAATTCAGGGAAACAATACAACATGAATCGGTCAATTAACCATTAGCTCTTTCTCCGGTTTCTCCTCCCTAAAGGACGACTAAATCGTCCTTTATTTTTTTAACTTTTCCCGTTGCCAAACGGTTAATTTTCCTTGAAAATTGATGCTGGCAAAAAAAATGTGCTTTGGTTCAGGGTGGCCTTGCTGAACTAATTCCCCTTCCAGCCAAGCTTTGCTGCGGCCAATTTGCTGTAGATTGCGCTGGATAACTTCCCCATCCATTATAACAGGCGTAGGCAGCCCGGCAGAATGAGTTGTATCTTGTCTATCTTCTAAAGTTTTGGAGGTTAAGGGTTGAAAATGATCTTTTAAAAAAACACTGAGCTTACCTGATGTTTCTAAAACTGCATAATCAACATAAGCTAGGTCAGCAATCCCTTTTTCCCGCAATTGGGTTAATAAGTCCTCAATACTATACCTACATCGGCGCATTTCACTAATTTGCATTTCCCCTTTAACTACAATATAGGAGGGTTTCCCATCAATAACTCCACGCAGCCACATACTTTTTAAGGCCAAAAAGGAAAACAGTATTTCTGCTGCTACCACCACTAGAATGGGTACAACACCTTCCAAAAGAGGCTTGTTCATATCTTCCATGGGAATGGCAGCTAGCTCAGCCACAATTACCGAAACGACAAAGTCAAAGGTGGAGAGTTGTCCGATTTCCCGCTTGCCCATCAAACGAATAACCACCAGCACTATCACATATATCATCAGAGTCCGCGTAATAATATTTAGCAAACTGTACACCCCTTATTTAGCTTCGGAAAGCGTAAAGCTTTTTTGCTTTAGTTTCTCCTATACCAAAAAAAATATAGAAATAACAGCATAATTATGTCACTTTGGGAAATGTTATTATTTGTGAAAATTTGTTGGAAGGAGCAATTAACATGAAACCAAGGGAGATATTTAACTACTATAATATAAATGTGGATTTGGCATTAGAAGCCCATGAAATTGTCCGGGGGGAGACTGGTCAGGAAATCCCCGGAGTACGGGTAGACCGGGAAAGGTATAATAATAGCAGTGTAACTACTGTAGAAATTGTCGAAAAACACGCCGAACAAGCTATGGGTAAACCGGTGGGTAGTTATATAACTATCGAAGCCCCGGGAATCAGAGAAAATAACAAGGAGATTCACCAAGAGGTTAGTGAATTACTAGCCAAAAAGCTAGGGGAAATATTGAAATTAGAAGAAAAAAGCACGGTGCTTTTGGTAGGCCTAGGGAATTGGAATGCCACTCCTGATGCTTTAGGACCACATGTAATTAAATACAGTTTGGTTACCAGACATCTCCATGAATATGCCCCTGAGGAGTTAAGTGACAACTTGCGCCCGGTCTGTGCCCTTTCCCCCGGCGTACTGGGAATTACCGGAATTGAAACAGCGGAAATAATTAAAGGGGTAGTGGATAGAATCCATCCGGATTTGGTAATTGCCATTGATGCCTTAGCCGCCGGCAGCGTGGAGCGAATTGCCAGCACCATCCAATTGGCGGACACTGGTATTAACCCTGGCTCAGGCTTGGGGAACCGTCGGCCTGGAATCAACCTAGAAACAATGGGTGTCCCGGTAATTGCCATTGGAGTTCCCACGGTGGTCCATGCTGCCATTATTGCCAATAGTGCTATTAATCAACTAATGGAGGAATTTAAAACCAGTCCTACCCTCTACCAAATTTATAAGAATATACGTCCCGAAGCGATTCAGGGAATTCTGGATAATGTTCTCCAGCCTTTTGCGGGAGACTTAATGGTTACACCAAAGGAAGTGGATGAATTAATCACCAACATATCCAAAATTATTGCCAGCGGCATTACCCTGGCCTTGCATCCGGCTATCAGTTCCCAAGAAGTAGCCCAATACTTACATTAAACAAAAGCAAACTGACAGGCAAAGTGCCTGTCAGTTTATTTATAGAAACCGCGAACACGGATACCGCGAAACACGGAACAATTGCTATTTTGTAGTTTGACCGGCTAGAGCTTGCTCAGCCATCTGAACCATCTTTTTAGTCATCCAGCCGCCAACGCTGCCACATTCACGAGAGGTCATGTTCTCCCATCCCTGGGTTTGAATCCGGCCAGTTAAGCCGATTTCGTTGGCGATTTCATACTTAAACTGGTCAAGAGCTTGGCTAGCACCGGGAACTGCGGGTTTATTTCTGCTTCTTCCTCCTGGCATCTTGACACACCTCCGTTTTTATTTTTTTAACAAACTGTGTTTAGGACTAGCCTTGGGTTCCTTTGTTTCCTGCTAAAGCCTGTTCAGCTATTTGCACCATTCTCTTAGTCATCCCACCACCTACACTACCACACTCACGGGAAGTCATGTTTTCCCATCCGGCAGTTTGAATCCGACCTGTTAAGCCGATTTCGTTGGCGATTTCATACTTAAACTGGTCAAGAGCTTGGCTAGCACCGGGAACTGCGGGTTTATTGCTGCTTCTTCCTCCTGGCATTTGTTTTCACCTCCTTTTATTCTGGTTGTTCTTATTATCCTCTGGTTTAGGATAATGTATTCAGGTACATTTTGTGGTGCTTAGCAATCAGCTGGTAACGTTTCCAATTCCCTAAAAATGCGTTTTTGGGGAAACACTAATCAAATTAAGGCTGTCCGGGAGTTTTACTACCTTTTGTCACCGCTGAATTTGGTAATTTTTCCGAATCCATATCTGTTTTGGTTAGAATATCTACTTGTTGTTCCCCTAAACCGCTAATTCCAATTTCTGAGGCTACTTCAAAGGTAAATTGTTTTAAGGAGGGATTCAGGGGGAAGTCCTTAAGATTCTTCCTGTTCATTTGGGCCACCTCCTTTCCCATTTAAGTTGGCTAAAAACTGGCCTTATTGAAGAATACCAGGGGATTACTCCCCTGGTCGGTGCGAATACTAATTAGGATAGAACACAAATACTACTGGCGTGGTTGGACAAGGCTTCGTTCCGCCATCTCAATGGCTTTATGCACCATCATCCCACAGGCACGGGAGGAGACACCACCAAAGCCCTCTTTCCGGACAACATCTGCCACCCCAAGTTCCCGGGCAATTTCCCACTTGAGACCTTCGGACATAATTCCCCGCCTTCTGGCCATTTTGTAACCTCCTCATTTTTTCGCACCATTTATAGTTTGTGTGCTCAGATTAGGTTTATACAGGCAAAATATCCCTAAATTAGGATATTAATTCTAAATTCCGGTAATTTTTATGGATATTGGTTTCAATAGAGAAACACTACTCCAAAACCTCCCCGGGGATACTCTAAGTGGATATTTTGGTTAATACAACTATAGCGGCAAGCACCGCATTCCACACAACGAGTGTAGTCTACCACCAGTTTGTTGTGCTGCCAAGAGAACACCTGAGACGGACAGAAATTAGTGCAAGAATGGTCAGGACAATTGCTGCCACAGGTCGTTTGTTTAATAATGTAGACATGGGGCTTTTTATCAACGTCTATCAATAAATTGTCCAAGGGATCTACAACTGCTTTTTTTTTCAAAGGTTAAACCTCCTATAGAAACCCCCAGTGTTGGTAGCCTTTGTAAAGGTCCAAGAGGGTTTTAGGCATTGGCTGTACACCAAGCACTATATTAGTTATTTTCTGCATCTTTTCCTGACTAGTAAGCAGACCCTCAGAAAAAAAGGAGTAACCGATTTCATTTAAGGTCTTGCACAACAAATAGTCAGCGTCAGGATTATGGTGATAGTATTCCACGGTTTGCTCTGCTGATTTGATATCCTTCATAAAAAAACTCCGGCTCACCTTGTTGGGATAAGCAGCCAGAGTCTTAGCTGTAAAATCCCCTTTGGCCTTAGCCTGGACAATAGCCTGAGCACCGTAGGCCCCTGTGAGCATGGCTAGGTCAGTGCCTCTGTGCCCACTAATCATCCCGGCAGCATCACCAACCACGACAATTCCATCAGCACAAAGCTTCGGTAAGGCATTGTAGCCCCCTTTGGGAATCATATGGGCTTTGTATTGCACAATTTTGGCCCCCTGGATTAAGCGTTTAACCAAGGGATGCTGTTTGGTCCTTTGCAGCAACAGGTAAGGACTCAACCCTTTTTGCAGTAGATCCCACAAATAACCTCCAGTAATAATAGATAAGGTGTTTTTATTAGTCCAGATCCCCGCTTTACCAATTGCCCCAGCGGTAGGATAACCAATCATCCCGATAATTGCCCCCTCATCCTTTTCTAGATTGAATCTTGATTCGATAGTTTCGCTGTCTAGTTCCAAAATCTCCTGAACGTAAAGGGTGAATTGATGGGAAGTGTAATCCTGGCGCAACTTAGTTTCTCTGGTCAGCAGGGAGGTAGCCCCTTCGGCTAGAACCACCACATCAGCTCCCAGTTCACTGCCGTCGTCCAGAACAACTCCAACCGCCTTTTTACCCTTAAACTTGACATGGCGGGCCAAAGCGTTGCAGATAAGCTGGGCTCCGGCCTGTTCTGCCTTCCCGGCCATCCATTTATCAAAATGGGATCTTAAGACAGTGAATTTATTATAGGGCTCTTGGGCAAACCTTAAACCGTTAAAGCCTACACTTACATAGGAATCTTGCTCCATGAACCAGGCTTCATCGCGAACTACAGCTCGCTCTATTGGGGCCTCATGCCAAAAGGCCGGAAAGACTTTTTCCGTTGGTTCCCGGTAAATTGTGCCACCAAACATGTTCTTACTACCGGGAAATTTGCCCCGTTCCAGTAAAGCCACGGACAAGTTGTTTTTAGCCAGGGTGAGGGCGGCTACTGACCCTGAAGGACCTGCTCCTACTACGATAGCATCATAATGATTTTTGTACATTTTTGCTCCCCCGGTACAAGTTTCTTGATTTTATTATTTGAGTATGCCGGGGGGGATATACAATTTATTGAATAAAAGTTAGTTGGTTTAAAAAACAAAAAACCCCAGCTGTGAACTGAGGTTTACTACTGTCTTAATAAGCAAATTTATCAATGGACAATTCCGGTTAAAATATACTGTAGTTAAATTGCCCGTTGCACCTTTCCGGAACGCAGGCACCGAGTGCATACCCGGATTCTTTTAGGAGTTCCGTTGACCAGAGCTTTTACCCGTTGGAGGTTAGGGCTCCAGGTACGCTTATTCCTTATATGGGAATGGCTTACCGCCATACCGCTTACAACACCTTTAGCACAAATTTCGCATTTTGCCATAGCTAGCACCTCCTTCACCATAATCTTAAAAGCTATGCTCAACGTATTTTCATTTTTGATGAACATGCTGAAGTCACTTTTTACATTTTATCAAACATTCTATGGAATGGCAAGTATTTATTCTTGACACCAATGCTTTGGTTTGGCAGGATTTTTTTTAAGGTTGTGGAATAATAGTCTATATAGCATAGGCTATAACCAGAGGGGGTGTGGCTGGTGATTACCAAGGAAATGTCCATTTATGACGTTCTGCAAAAAAATTCAGAGTCCCGAGAGATTTTTAGAAAGCATGGGATGCATTGCTTGGACTGTATGGGTTCAGTAGTGGAGTCTATTGAAGCAGGTGCAAAGATGCATAGTATTAACTTGGACGAACTATTAAAAGAACTAAATGCATTGTCTGCCAATTAGATAGTTAGGAAGGGAAATCCCTTCCCTTTTTCTTAAAAAATATAATATACAGGAGGTAACAGCATGGCTAAAAAAGGGTCTTCTCCTTTTGGCGGGCTAGATATTTCTGAGGATGTAATTGCCACCATTGCCGGAGCTGCGGCAATAGAATGTTACGGACTTGTGGGTATGGCCCCCCGTAAGGTTACTGACGGCTTTGCTGAGCTATTGGGTCGGGAGTCCTTAAGTAAAGGGGTAACCGTGGTCATTGACGGTCAGGAAGTTCGCATAGATCTATATATTATAGTTACCTATGGTGTGAAAATATCTGAGGTTGCCAATAATGTACGGGAACGGGTAAAATACTCTGTAGAAAACGCCACCGGACTGGTTGTAAAGGAGCTAAATGTTAATGTCCAGGGCGTGCAGGTAAATTAGGAGGAACTTTGGTGAAGTTAGAGAGACTGCGGGGTATAGAGCTAAAAAACCTTTTTCTTGCAGCAAACCAGCTCTTGACAGCAAAGAAGGATGAAGTAGATGCTCTAAATGTCTTCCCAGTTCCGGACGGGGATACTGGTACAAATATGGCCCTAACCCTCCAAGCAGCTGTGGCTAGAATCCAGCAGACTTCAGAGGATAGTGTGGCTAAGGTAGCCGAAGCAGCGGCTCAGGGTTCACTAATGGGGGCCAGGGGGAACTCCGGGGTTATTCTTTCCCAATTACTACGAGGCTTCTCCTTGGTTTTAGCTGATAAACAAGAGATAGGTCCACGGGAATTGGCTCAGGCACTCCAGTCCGGGGTGGATACAGCTTATCTGGGTGTAAAAAAGCCGGTTGAAGGAACTATTTTAACTGTAGCCAGACTGGCGGCCAAGGAAGCTGTACAGACCGCCAAAGCAGCTTCCACTACTGTGGAGGTTATGGAAGCTGCTTATAGTGCTGCTCAACAAGCCTTAGCGGATACCCCAAATCTCCTACCTATCCTAAAACAGGTTGGGGTAGTTGATGCGGGTGGGATGGGCTGGTTGTTAATTCTCCAGGCCTTTCTTCAGGTTATCAGTGGTGAGGACATGTTGCAGGCTGTACCTTCAGCGGAGAAGCTAACCCCTTCAACCGAAGCTGTTAAGTTGGGGTCAGATACGCTAATTGCTAATTATATCCCTGCTGATTTATCCCAAATAGAATACCAATACTGTACCGAATTAATTATCAAAGGACAACACTTAAATTCGACTAACCTGAATAGTGAGTTAGAGCCTTGGGGGGACTCCCTGCTGGTAGTGGGCGACTCCTCCCTGCTCAAGGTACATATTCATACTAACCACCCAGGCCGGGTTTTGGAAGCTTGTGTTGTTCTGGGTTCTTTACATGAAATCCACATTAATAATATGCTGGAACAATCCCAAAACAGACCTGGTAAATTAAAACCATTAGGACTGGTAGCTGTGGCTTCTGGGGAAGGTTTAAAAAAGGTATTGTTAAGTTTAGGGGTTGATGAAGTTGTCCAGGGTGGGCAAACCAGTAACCCTAGCACTGAGGATTTAATTAAGTCCATTAACTCAGTAGCAGCCGAAGCAGTCATCCTACTGCCAAATAACGGGAACATTATCCTAGCCGCCCAGCAGGCCCGAGAAATAATTAACAAACAGGAGAACTCCAAGCAGGTGGAAATAGTCCCCAGCAAAAATATAGCTCAGGGGATTGCAGCTATAATCGCCTTTGATCCGGCCTTGAAGGCAGACCCCAACCTGGAGAGGATGAACTCCGCCCTTACCCAGGTTGTTAGTGTAGAAATTACTTATGCAGTTCGGGATTCCCGCTGGGAAGAGATTAATATCCTGGAAGGTGATATCCTTGGCCTGGTGGATGACAAAATAAAAGTTGTTGGTCAAAGTGTCCCAGCTGTTGTGGAGCAAGTACTAAATGAAGTACTAACACCGAAACGAGAAATAGTCACTTTGTTCTACGGGGAGAATGTTTCAGCCCAGGAGGCCGAAGCTTTACTGGAAGTACTGGAAAATAAATATCCTCAGGTGGAATTTGAAGCTCAAGAAGGCGGTCAGCCTTTATATTTCTACTTAATTTCAGTGGATTAAAAAAGTAAAGTGAGGTGTCGGAGTGAATAAAGTACGCATTGTCACAGACAGTACCTGTGACCTGTCTAAGGATTTACTGGAGCAGTATAAAATTAGCATGGTACCCTTAAAGGTTATCTTTGGTGATGAGGTTTATCAGGACGGTATTGAAATGTCAGCCAAAGAATTTTACCAGCGCTTGCCTCAGGCAGCGAAGCTCCCTACTACCTCTCAGCCTGCACCGGGTGAATTTGCCAGTTGCTATGAGAGTTTAGCTCAGGAAGGCTGCTCGGTAATATCCATTCATATTTCCGGAGAGCTTAGCGGCACTGTCCGGTCTGCTGAATTGGGGGGTTCAATGGTTCCTGAGTTAGACCTCCATATTGTTGATTCTAAAACAGTTAGTAGTGGTCTAGCCCTAATAGTAATTGCCGCAGCAAAAGCTGCCATTGAAGGGAAAACCACTGCAGAAATTCTTAGTTTAGTCGAAAGCTTGGTATCCAAAAGCCACCTTTATTTTGTGTTGGATACCCTGGATTATCTCCACAAAGGTGGACGAATTGGCCGAGCCAGCGCCCTGCTGGGCAACCTGCTGAATATTAAACCAATTATGACCTTTAAGGACGGGGTAGTAACCCCGGTAGATAAGGTCAGAGGCCGCAACCGGGCTTTTGAAACAATTCTCAATTTAACTAAGCAACAGGCGGGGAGTGGAAAAATAGTCTGCGGTCTGCTCCACAGCGATGATTTTAGTGGAGTAATGAAACTCCATGAACGAGTGGTTAAAGAATTAGACTGTGCGGAAATTCAAATCGGGGAAATTGGTCCGGTTATTGGGACTTACGCCGGTCCGGGGGGAATCGGTCTCGCCTTCTACACTTTGTAGGCTTCAGCCAGATTGTTTGATGAATGCCGTTTGTTACGTTTGGGATTCATTTGGGGTCCTTTTTGGGGCCGGTTGTCGGGTCTTCGTCTCCGGGAGGACACCTGTTCCGGTTGGGTGCTCTTAGTTCCAGGTCTAGTAGCTGTAAGCTGGGTAGGCTAATATAAACACCCAAACCTCGCCGATACGGCATCCTTGCCTAGGCGGCGAGGCGGCCACCGTCCTTGGTGGCCGGGGTGTTTATATTGCCTACCTGCGCTAACAGCTACTACGGCCTTCCACCAGGAGCACCCAACTCGGAACAGGTGTCCTCCCTGGGTAGTATGGACGACAATCGGGGCAGCAATATTGGCCAAATGGAGCGAAAATAGGGCGCAAATTGGGGACAACAAGCCAGCCATTTGGGGGAAACAATCTGGGCTGAACCTACCGCCGTTTGGAGATTATTGGGGCGGGTTTAAACTGATTCGAGCGTGCCCTGGGGAGTAACACGGCCTGGGATTCATATTGTTGCTTTCTTTTACGATATAATTTGCATAAAATACCCGAAGAGGGTCTAGCCTAGCACGCTTACTAAACGTTAGACGAAATGTCCTGAGCGTAATTTATCTGATGTGTAGGTTGCTTGGAGGTACTCATTTTGAAATTGCGGAAAATATTAATAAACAAGGAATACACCATGCTTAAACGAAAAGCTGACTTTCGAGGGTGCATTCATAGAAACCAAAATTGTAATAGGAATACAAGTAAGGCTCATTCCATTCAGAACAAACCGGATTCTGTAATTATCATGATAACGAAAGCTTTAGGCCTATTGAACACGCAGATTTTGCACCAGGTAATCGAGAACAAGAGTTTTTATTTGCTTATAGAACTTTTGCATTAGGTTATTACGAAAGACAAAGTGTTTATGGATTCCGTAAGAATGAACTTGAAGAAGCAATTAAGCTTAGTGATAAGCAAAAAATAGACAAAATGAAGCAAAGATGTGAAGACTATGCAGATCATATAAAATTGATTGAAAGCTATAGGTTGGCTTTTAATACCAATCTGGACAGGAAAAGATTTCATAAAATAAGTTCAGATGTTGCTGTTTTACCTGGAGAGCTAAATGTTGCTGCAACATCAATTTTTTATATTGGTCTTGACATGGAAGGACATGCAGTAAATGACTTACCATGTTATATAAGTCCAACATTTTTCACCGTTTTCCCACAGAAAGGATATACATATGTAATCTTTTCTTACTTCAGTAAGGATAAATCCATATTCGAGTTTATCAATAAACAAATAACATCAAAAACAACTGATGAGATAAAAGTAATTGTGTCTAATATATTTGCTACTTATATTGAGAACTTCTTTATTTCACCAGAATTATGGGATAACTTACCAAGTGGAGTTAAGGAGCGATTCTATAAAATATTTCGGAGTAATAAAGGGAATAGGCTAAGGAGTTTAGCACCGTATAGAGACTTTAGTATTTTCGGGTAATCATGACCGGACACATCGTCTAATAGGCCGTTTACCGGCTCCGCTGCGCTTCGGCCTAACTTGCTCGCTGTCACACCTTTTGCGGTTTGGGGCAGTGGCTTGGGTGGCAAAAGGTGCGCCAGTGGCAAGTTCGGTAACCGGCTGGAACGTTATCATGACAGGGTAGGTAACTGTTATGGTTATAGTGCTTATACCTGGACGCCTAGGCATGGACGCCGTATCGTCCAGGTTGGTCGATTTTATTAGGCTACCCAGCTTACAGCTACTAGGCTTGGAACTAAGAGTACCCAACCGGAACAGGCATCCGACCGGTCATCATCTTTGCTCATAAGCCCATCCCAGACAGTACGGAGGTGCAACCTTGGACAGCATTAAGCTCCTACAGCAACTGAAAAAGTCGTCCTTGGCTGAACTGAGGTTGGGCTGTACTAATGCTGCCGTATTTGGCGGATACGACCGGTATGTGCTGGATAGTTTACACAAGTTGGAGCAAGCGGGTGTACTCAGGAATGGTAGTCCTACAGGACAGTCTTGGTTTGCTAAGGCTAGGGACGCTTTGCGGGATTATGGGGAACTCCCTAGGAATAAAAGGCCTGAGCGGGTAGAAAAACTGGTAGAATTACTGGATTACTGCTTGGCAAATAGCAATAATCCCACCGGAACGAATTCTATAGAAAATAACTCCAGGAACAACTCTAATGCACTTTTTAATGGTCAAGGTATTACTGATGAAAAGGCTAGCGTTACTGCTAACAATACTAAAGTAAGGGTTGGCACCGACGGCAGCAAAGTTCGGCTGCCCAACAACCGGAATAATAATGAACTGGATATGTTAATCCAGTTCATTAAACATGTTGGGCCACAGCGGGGGGTTATTTTGCAAAATATGGGGATAACTACTGCTGCTGACCTGCTGTATCACTTTCCCCGAACTTATGAGGATCGCAGCCAATTTAAGCAGGTTAAAGATTTACAGCATGGGGAAAGAGAAACCATCCAAGGGGTAGTGGTGGGGAGCCAAACCCTAAAGCCTCGACGAGGGCTAAATATCACTAAGGTAGCCATTGACGACGGTAGTTCGCTAGTTTATGGGGTTTGGTACAACCAGGCTCATGTGAAAAAACAGCTGGCCCAGGGTACCAAGGTAATTGTCTCAGGAAAAGTGGACCGGGGTTATGGAGTTGTCCAACTTAATGTAGATGATTTTGAAGTCTGGGAGGCTGGAGAAACCTTGCACACTGGGCGAATAGCCCCTATCTACACAGGTTCGGGGAAACTAAACTCTCGGACTTTGCGGATGATTATCAAAGGGCTGCTGGACAGCATTATTCCAGGTATAAAGGAGTTTCTGCCCCCCAGCCTGCTGGAAAAGTACCGGCTGATGCCTTTGGCTCAGGCACTGCAGGAAATTCACTTCCCCCCAACGCTGGAAGCTGCCCGTTTAGCTAAGCGGAGGTTTATTTTCGAAGAACTATTCCTCCTCCAGTTGGGTCTAGCCCGACTGAAGGGTGCTTTTACTAAGGATAAAAAGGGGCTTGTCCACCTTCGGGAGGCTGCTTTAGTGCAGGAATTTAGCGATTGTCTCCCCTTCCAGCTTACTGGTGCTCAGGAAAGGGTGCTGGCCAGTGTGTTTAAGGATATGGAAAGCCCGCAAATTATGAGTAGACTAATCCAAGGGGACGTTGGCTCTGGTAAAACTGTTATCGCTGCCCATGGTTTGGTCAAGTCGGTGGCTGGTGGTTACCAGGGTGCCCTAATGGCCCCTACGGAAATTCTCGCAGAACAACACTATCAAAACCTAAGGCAACTACTCCAGCCTTTGGGTATCACTGTTGGCCTGCTCACCGGTAGTATCACCAAAAAGCAGAAGCGGGATTTGCTGGCTGATATTAAGGCCGGTCTAGTGGGGATAGTTGTGGGAACTCACGCTCTGATTCAGGAAGAGGTAGAATTTAAAACTCTCGGCCTGATTGTTATTGATGAACAACACCGCTTTGGGGTAAGACAGCGAGGTGTGCTGCAGCAAAAGGGCTATAATCCTGATGTACTGGTAATGACCGCTACCCCTATTCCCCGCACCTTAGCTTTAACACTGTACGGAGATTTGGATCTTTCGGTAATTGATGAGCTTCCCCCTGGCCGCAAGCCAGTAAAGACTCATTGGGTCAGCCCTAAAAAGGCCCCAGGCATGTACGGGTTTATCCGGGAGCAAGTGGAACAGGGGCGCCAGGTCTACGTGGTCTGCCCTTTGGTCGAGGAATCGGAAAAGGTAGATTTGGAAGCAGCCACCACCTTGGCTGAGACCTGGCAGCAGCAGGTTTTTCCCGACCTGGTAATTGGCCTGCTCCACGGTAGGATGAAAGCTCTGGAAAAGGATGGGGTAATGGAGGACTTCCGCCAGGGTAAAATTCAAATTTTAGTTTCTACCACCGTTATTGAGGTGGGAGTAGATGTGCCAAATGCCACCCTCATGGTGGTTAAGGATGCGGAACGCTTTGGCCTAGCCCAGTTACATCAGCTTAGAGGCCGGGTTGGCCGTGGTGAGCACCAATCCTTTTGCCTGCTGATTTCCGATACCCATTCCGAAGAAGGCCGGAACAGGTTAGGCGTGATGGTTAAATCTAACGACGGTTTTGTTATTGCTGAGGAGGATCTGAAACTCCGGGGTCCTGGTGAATTCTTCGGCACCCGGCAGTCTGGACTACCGGATTTAAAGCTGGCCGATATCCTCCGGGATGCCCGGGTGCTGGAGGTTGCCAGGGATGAAGCCTTCCGCCTCACAGCAGCCGACCAGGCTCTAGCAGCTCCGGAACACAGGAGTTTGGCGGAACAGGTGCAGCGGAAGTTTAAAAACAGGATTGAGTTTATTAATATTGGGTAGGTATTTTTCTGCCTGTCTGCCAACGGTTAAGCATGCTGGGTTTTGGACTTTGTGCCATAGTTTCATTAGGAATATGTCGACTACTCAGCCTAATCCCTTATGGAAAACTACTCAGCTGCCCTTTTGACCAGCGATTGGCAAAACAGAGCTTTTTTTGATATTATTATTAGTAACAGGTTTTACGGACAATAAGAGGTCGGAGGTAATTATGGCTGCCTATAAAGTACACTTTTTGGCAAAAGTAGCAATCCTTTCCGAATTAAATGATCAGGAGTTAACTGAGCTAGCTGAATACTTTCAGTGGGAGGAGTACGCTCAAGGCACAGAAATTATTCAACAGGGTCAGGAACGACACTGGTTTTATGTGTTAACTGAAGGCAGAGCGGAAGCTACTGTCAACAAAAAAGGGCTGGAAACCATGCCGGCCATTACTTTTAGTCCTGGGGATACTTTTGGCGAGATTGCTTTGTTTACTGGGCAACCTTCACCAAAAACCATTCTTTGTGTAGAAAATTGTATAGTTTTAGCTATGGATGCCGAGCATTTCGCGCGGATGCTGATTCGCTGGCCCATACTGTATAAAAAGTTTATCGAAACACTTTCCAACCGTTTAAATCAGGTCAATACTGGTTTATGGGAGGCTAAGCACAAGGATTTCTTACGTGCCGGCCTGCAAATTTCCCAGTATGAACAAAAATTCTATGGCATTTGGGGTAGTGCTAAAACCACTAAAGAAGTGGAAAACAAATTAACTGAACTGGCTCAGGAGGAAGGCCATCTGTTACTGATTGGGGAGCGGGGAACTGGGCGGCAGATGATGGCTTGGTTTCTCCACAAACGCAAGTTTGGAGAAGCTGCCCCCTTTGTGGTCGTCGACGGACGTCATTTAGACCAACAGTGGGGCGATTTAATGTTTGAAACCCACGACCACGATACTCCTTCATCTCCGATGAACAGAGGACTACTGGATATTGCTGAGCATGGTACTTTATTTATTCGGGAAATAAACCTGATTTCTCCCCGAGCCCAGTTAAGATTAGCTAAATCTTTACAATGCCGGGAATGCAAATGCTTTATTATTGGCAGTATTAATGATGACCCAGAACAGTTAACTCAACGTTTAATTCCC
Organism: Carboxydocellales bacterium; assembly: GCA_049302075.1. Classification (GTDB taxonomy): domain Bacteria; phylum Bacillota; order Carboxydocellales; family JAJZTU01; genus JBAQLS01. The sequence continues at coordinate 101,228 of JBAQLS010000003.1, forward strand.
GAATTAAAGGCTTGCTTTAATTTAACCTATAAAATTACCCCCTTGCGGGAACGCAAAAGGGATATTGCGGTGATTGCCCAGGGAGTACTGGAAAAACTGGCCCTGCAAAATAACCGCAAAACCCCCACTCTAGATCAGGAAGCAACTAAGTTACTATTATCCCATAACTACCGTCAAGGCAATGTAACCGAGTTATTGCAAGTAATTGAAAGGGCTTTTTACCTGGCTGAGTATGATGTGATTGGCCTAGAACACGTCTTTTTTGGTCCCACTGCCGAGAAATTAGGCTGGAGCATTGATTTGTTATCTTGGCAATGGGTGGAAAAACTAATTAAAAAGGGTACTTTCATTCTCTGGCTCCAACGCATTTGCGCACTTATCTTTTTGTCCATTATAGCTATCCCTTTGGTGGCACCTTCCACAACACTATCCTACCTAGTATTTACTGCCGTTTGGGGTTTATGGTGGCCAGCCTTAGCCATTATCTCCCCTTTCTTAGGCCGAGTGTGGTGTACAGTTTGTCCCTTCTCCTATCTAATGGATTTGGTTCAGAAAGTATTCCACCTGAACCGCCCCGTCCCAGATTTTTTAAAAAAATATGATTATCTAATAATTACCTTTTTATTTCTGTTTATTTTCTGGATTGAAGCGGTTACCGGCATGCGCTATAACCCTCAGTTAACGGTAGTGCTGTTAGCAAGCATCCTACTTTCGGCAATAATTAGCGGAATAATCTTCACCCGTCATACCTGGTGTCATCACATTTGCCCCCTGGGAGGTTTTGTGGGAACAGCCTCAATCGGCGGCATGCTGGAAGTACGTTCCGATGCCACAGTTTGTCTCAACAAATGTACTACCTATGAGTGTTATAAGGGCCACGGGGATGTGCCAGGTTGCCCCATGTCCATGCACGCACCTTACGTAGACAATAATCTAGCCTGTAAAATGTGTTTTAACTGTGTGCGTAATTGCCCCAATGGAGCAGTCAAGTTTAATTTACGGGTACCTGCCCGGGAGGTCTGGCATTTAGTCAGGGTTAACCAGGGATATGCTATCTTCATCGGGGTTTTATTGATGATGCTCCTCCCCATCAATTATTTTGAGCCCTTACACCAAACCTTGTCCCCTCAAAAGTGGAATTTATGGTTTACTATAGTTTATTGGGGAAGCGCCTTACTGGCTGGTGGAATGGCTTGGTTAATTGCCAAACCCTTCAAAACCAAGGCCGCCTCTCAACGGATTAAGTTGATTTTTGCCGCTATACCTTTAGTGTTGGGGGGATATATCTTTTATCAAATCCACTTTCTCCCCGGAATAGGTTCTTTAATGTTTGGGGTGGGGCTAAAAACCAGTGCCGCCAATACCCAGGCTTATTATATTCCTGCCTTAATGGTAGGTCAGGCGCTAGCCATCCTGATTGGAGTGGCCTTAAGTGGATTTTCCGCAGTTATGGTGCTTGTCGGTGCCAAGGAAAAGTCGGTAAGTAAATCCGCCAAGCTGGAACAACTCCTCCCTGTTGGCAAGGGTGGAAGTGTAGAACAGGGGAAATAAGCAGAATTGTCAAAAGGAAATTCATCCACAGCCATGCATAAGAAAGCGGAGGAATAAAGTGCTATCCAGAAGAAATTTCCTGAAAATAGTAATCGGAGCAGGGACAATTGCTCTATTCGCCAATAATTACAACATTATCCGGAGTATCAAGCGGCTGGTTAAACCGGAAATCTATGATGTAGTAGTGGTCGGCGGGGGACCTGCCGGAGTTGCGGCAGCAATTACAGCGGCCAGGGAAGGCTGTAACGTTGCCTTGGTGGAACGAACCGCCTACCTTGGTGGGATGGGTACCATCGCTATGGTTAGCAGCTTTGTGGATACCTGGTCGGCCCACGGTCTTTATCGCCGGGAAATCCTCTTTAATAACGGCCGGACTTTTAATCCTCTGCGGTACGACTTTTTATTAAAAACTAAAACAGATGAGGAACTAACTCTAGACTTATATTTAAACACCGTGGCTTCAGGGGTTATTTTAGCCGGCAACCAGCTGAAAGGAATTCGAGCCAAACAACCTAACCGAGCCTTTGACCTGCGGGGTAACACCATAGTTGATGCTACCGGTAATGGAGATATCTTTGCCCTGGCCGGCGCACCTTGGGTGACTGGTCGGGAAAGCAAAGATCAGTTTGGGGAAAAGCTGCTTGGTCAGTCTAAACCGGATAATCAAGTACAAGGCCATACCTACTGTTGTATCCTAGAAGAAAAATCAGGAACTGACCACCTGCTTCCCCGTCCAGTCGATTATAATTCCAGTGAATTCGCTCATTTTATCTTCGATGATAACAGCCCCTCCTGGAATCCAGTTACTGATTACTTCTGGCAAATATCCTGGTATCCTGTAAATTACAGGGATAGTAAACCACGGTATCTCATCAATCACACCCATACTTACGGCAATCCGGCTACCATGAATGCCCAAGAGCTACATAACTTAACCGAGCAGGCCATTGCCCGTCTCCACCGGTTGGTCTATCACATCCAAACTAAGCTGAATAAACCAAATTGGGGAACAGTTGACGCTTTCGGGAGCACCCATGGTTTTGCCCATGCTTTGGGCATCCGGGAAAGCCGCCGGCTCAAAGGCGAGTATATCCTGGACGAAAACCATCTCCTGGAGGGTCGCAAAACTCATGATACTATAGCCCTAGTCTCCCAAATTCCCGACATCCACGTTTGTTCTGCTGAAGAGGAAGGTAATATGGCTGTTACCCGAGGTTATGGTTATACCTGGCCTCAAGAAGCCCAAGAAGCTTTCCAGAAAAATGGCGGCTGTTATGGAATTCCCTATCGCTCTTTACTACCCCTTGGCGTAGATGGACTAATTGTAGCTGGGCGGTGTATTTCCGGAACTCATATTGCGCAAAGCAGTTTTCGAATGCAGCCTTACTGTTACAACCAAGGGGAAGCTGCCGGTATGGCAGCCGCTTTAGCCGCCACTACTAAGCAAGGGCTCCGAGAGCTAAATGTCGCCTACCTGCAAAAGAAGCTTTTAGCTAATTATGCTCTTCTCTATCGTTTCAATGACCTGCGTGCCTCAACCAAGGACTACCCAGTGGCAGCCCTAGCCACCTTGTATGGCGCTTTGGAAGTAGATGAAGAGAATAATCTTAACTTAGAAGGGCCCATAACTCAAGGGGCCTTAGTTCGCAGCTTGCTGAAAGCAACTCAAACTCCAATTGAAATAGCAAACCACCCTTACGCTCAGGCAATTGCAACTGCTGCCTCCAAAGGCTACCTAGCTAACTTGCCCAATTTTCAACCTGACATAAAGGCTAGCCGACTGGATCTGGCCCTGCTGGCTGCAGCGGTATTCCACCTTCCGGAAGCACCCCAAACCACCTTCAGCGATCTCCCAGACCTAAAGCAAGCCTGTCTGGTTCAGACTTTTCTCTCCCAGCCTACGCTGGAAGAGGAGGATTATGCCCTAACCTTATCTAGCCGATTATTTCGTCCCATGGAGGAAATATCCAGACGGACGTTGGCTTATGCCGTAGCAGGGCTTTTAGCCCCACATGTACCCATGCCCCACCAGCGGAAGCTTGGTCTTCTGGAAACCGTCTGGATCTATCTGTTCGGCAACCGGTCTTATGCCCGGCAACAACGGATAACCAAATTACTTTAACTATTACCGAAAAAAATGATCCGGTTAAATATTGTTCTATGGAGGTGTCTAAACTGAACCAAAAACCAATCCTAAGGTACCTGCTGGCGGCAGTGCTTATCCCTACACTGGTGGCATTGTCAGGGTCTTAACGCTTCAATAGGGGAGCTTGAAAAGAGCCCTGTCATCGAGGAGTTAGTTAAAAGCGGCAAATTAAGTATAGTAGGCGCTAAATACCACCTTGGTTCCGGAACCACAGAGTGGCTGGAAGGAGAAAAGGAGTAAACACCCAGTATTCAAACTGGGCGAACCTTGGTACAACAAAATTTTCTGCTCAAAAAGCTAAGGAGCTGCAAACCAATCAATTGGTGCAGCTCCTTGAGTATATTGGGGGTAATTTAATTATTCGCTTTAGCATAAGATTTACGGTTTAGCGAAATAACTACCGCCACTAGAGCGATGGTCATACCAGTTAACATTACTGTCTGGAAAGCCGACATAAAAGTATTAATCTGATTCGGGGCTGGGCTGGTTACCCCCCCTAAGTTTTCAAATAGGGATACAGAGAGGGCAATGCCTAAGACCATACCAATATTCCTCACTAAAGCACTTATTCCACCAGCCACACCTAGCTTCGGTGGTGGAACTGAACTCATTACGCTGCTGTTATTAGGGGATTGAAACAAGCCTGCCCCTAGACCCATTAATAAGGGGCCGGGCACCACTTGCAAAAAGTGGGAGCTAGCGCCAAGGGTCGAAAGATAGAATAACCCTAGAGCAGAGATTAGCAGACCACTTGATGTAAGCACCACAGGACCCATTTTATCAGAAGCATGCCCACTCAGGGGGGCTACAACGGCCATAACTAAAGGAAAGGCAGTCATTAGGAGGCCAACTTTTAAAGGAGGATAATTAAGCACATGTTGTAAATAAAAGGGCATCAATATCATAGTGGTAAACATAGCTACAAAGGAGAGCAGCCCGGAAAGGTTGCCTACCAGAAAAGGTCGAATCCGAAATAGGGAAAAATCAATCATGGGAAACTTACTCCGTAACTCGGTAATGAAAAAGAGGGTTAGTAAGACAATCCCCAGACCCAGGCCACTTAAAATACCTGAGCTCGTCCAGCCCCAATCCTGACCATAGTTAACTGCTAGGAGTAAACTAATCATTCCCGTTGAAAACAAGGTAGCACCGGCATAATCGAAGGTTTCCTGATCTTTTTTGGGGGAGTCGGGAGGTAAAATCATTTGGGCAGCCAAGTAACCGATTATTCCAATGGGCAGGTTAATGTAAAAGATTGCCCGCCAACTAACTAAGCCCACTAAAATCCCACCCAGAGCCGGACCGGTTAAACTACCCAGAGCAACCACCGAACCAGTTAAACCTAGGGCCCGACCACGCTCTTGCGGAGGAAAGGTAGCGGTGATAATAGCTGCGCTATTGGACATGAGCATGGAAGCACCCAGGGCTTGAACTATCCTCATCCCAATTAGAAACCAAATATTCGGAGCCAGAGCACATAACACTGATCCCAGGGTAAAAATAATAAAGCCTAAGGAAAATACTTTTTTTCTACCCACCAAATCGGCAACTCGCCCGAAAACCGGTAATAGGCTGGTAATGGTAAGTAAATAAGCGGTAACCACCCACTGTAAGGTAGTCAGGTCTGCTTTAAGACCGGCAGAAAGGGTTGGTAAGGCTACATTCACAATACTACTGTCCAGAGTGGCCATAAAAGTACCAACCGAAACATTAGCTAAGATTAGCCATCTGTAATTAGGGGAAGCTTTGATGTTCCCTAGCATGTTTCTCCTCCTGTCACAGTAATAATTGGGGAATATTATGTAACCTTTATTGTATATAGTTAATATACTGTGAGTGTAGATGAAAGCTCTACGAACCTATTAAATAATAAGAGGTGATCCTATATGCTAAGGGACTTTGTTGAAATTATTGGTATCGATCCGGTAAGTAGCTTTCCCGCTTTAATTGCTGCCGAAAAATTTACCCAATTTACTACAGAAGAAACGTTAATAATACCTGAGCAAAAACCTGATATCGAACAAATAACATCCTTGATGGTGGAAGCATCAATAACTGACTACAGAGCAATTGCTACGCCAACCGGTCTTAAGGTTATAATCAACGGTGAATTGAATCAAAAGGTAATTTACACAGCAGATGAACCAACGCAGGCGGTGCACTCTGCACACTTTGTCAAACAATTCTGCACTTTTATTGAAATTCCTTTAGTTTTACCGGCAGGTACTTCGGCATTACAATTACTGCAGTCACTCGGGCTTACCCTTGACGATGTTCTTGCGTCCCCGCCCAATGTAATCATTGAAGATATCTCTGTAAAACTTGTTGATGGCAGAACAGTGAAGAAGTGTGTGGTTATGTTTGCCTGGGGAACTGTTAATGCTGCATTGGTACCCTTCTTCCCTCCCGTTCCATAATGGAGTGATATCATGAAACTATTTAGTATTATACCATACTGGTTAAACGCAAAAACAGGTGAGACAAGAGTGAACAAGAAATGGATTTTCCTAAAGGTTGGTCAAACATTAACAGAAGTCCAGGAATGGGCCCGCAATAACAAAGCAGAAATATATTTCAGAGCAGATGATGTTTACAGACCTGATGACATCGATGAATCAAATCTTCAATTTGATGTTTCTGTTAAAGAAATGAAGGAAGGATTTGTTTCAGATACAAATGGAACCGAATACAAAATAGGTTTTGACCTATTAGCAAAAATTGAAATCAAGCGGATTGAAATACCGATCAATCCCAGTAATCAAGAATAATTTAGGCAAAGGAGAGATCTCTATGTTAAGAAATTTTATCAATATTATAGGTATTGCAGACCCCTCGGAGTTTCCGATCATAACTACAGCTAATCCCAACACTGAGCACATTGTTGAAGAGACATTAACGATACCAGATGCAAAACCTGATGTAGAGCAAATAAATACAATTTTAATTGAAGCAAAACTTTCTTCTTCCAGAGTAATTGTAACACCAACAGGTCTTAAAGTAATTATTGAAGGCGAACTTACACAAAAAATTATTTATACCGCTGCTGAACCAACACAGTCAGTTCATTCTGCGCATTTTACAATACAATTCTGTTCCTTTATAGAAATCCCGTTGACTGTACCACCTGGAATGAGCGCTCAGGATTACTTGCAAACTCTGGGATTAACCCTTGACACAGTTTTAACTGCTCCTACCAAGGTACTCATTGAAGATGTCACTGCATCACTTTTAGACCCCAGAACCATTGAAAAATGCACTGTTCTATTCCTGTGGGCAACAATATCACCCCTATTAGTCCCCACCCCCCAAGTTTAACTATAAGCAAGTAGTGCAAGCATATATGGCTGTCATAAAGTGGCAGCCTTTTTCTTATCTTCTTTAAAATGTAACACTTCTATTTAGCTATGAATAGAATAGAATAGAATAAAGTAAATTTAAGTTTTGGAGGTATTTTAATGGGATATAAAATGATTCGGTCAAGACCTATTCTTGTTAAAGAGAATGAGGAGAAAGATGTTAAGTTTAAATTACAGCCGGAAACACGAGGGGTTATACATGGAGTTTTGGTAGATCCGGATGATAAACCTGTAAAAGACGCAGTTGTAAAGCTTTTTCAAAAAAAAAGTTGTGGTGAGGGATTAAGGCCGCTAACTTTTCAATTTACTGATAAATATGGTCAATTTCTTTTCTATGTAGATGCTAATATTGAACACATACTAAAAATATTTTATTATGAAGAAGAATGCATTCCCGGCCCGAAGGAAGGCATTTATGGCCATTATGATCCATGTCATATAATTATTAATGATGATGATGAAGAAGATGATTGATAGGAGGAATTGGAGTATGGCTTGTATTGTCAGAGACTTAGTAGAATTATCTGGAATTGCAGATAATTTCCCCATTTGTCCAAAAGCATTTACTGAGCTTTCAATTGAAGAAAATGTGATAATACCAGAGCAAAAGCCAGATGTCGAGCAGATTTTAAAGGTGATAGCCGACATCAAAATTATCAACAAAAGGATTGTCGAAACTGCTGTCGGAAAGGGTGTATCCGGTATTGTCTCAACAGGCGTAAAGCTTGTGTTGGAAGGAATTTTAAGGCAAAAAATTATCTATGTTGCAGATGAGCCCACTCAGTCAGTACATGCAGCAGAGTTTGAAAAGCCATTCAGTGCATTTATTATTTTGCCAAAAACACAAGTACCAATACCACCCGGTCTATGCGATCAAGTTTGTGTAGAGGCTTACATTGAAGATATTTACGTGAAACAGCTCAATAAAAGGACAATATTCAAAAACGTTACATTTTTATTAAATGCTACGAGTCAAATTTTTTGCCATCCTCAAACATAAAGATATGAGCCCCCTGCCTGATTTTTGCAGGTTTGTTTGGAGAAGCTATGTCGAGCTACAATCACGGATGAAAAAGCGGATTATACCCGACTGGACATGGATTGCAATCCTTCTAATCGGCGGTAAATCCGCTTTCTTTTTTAGCCTCCGTAACTTTCAATGTTTAATAGAATTTGTTGTTAATCTACGTTTCTTGCTTTCCTTGGCTGCATAACCTAGCTTACTACAATATTAACTAACTTATCGGGTACGCATATCACCTTAACTACATTTTTACCCTCCAGCAGGGCCTGGACCGGGGCTTGTCCCAGCACAAACTCCTCCATGGCTTGAGGGGACAAATTAGTAGCTACTATCAGCTTCTCCCGCACTTTACCATTTAACTGTACTACAATTTCTACTTCAGCTCGGACAATTGCCTCTGGGTTATAGGCTGGCCATTGTTGGAGATGAACACTGGTTTGATGCCCGGTAGCCTCCCATAGTTCTTCTCCCATGTGGGGGGCAAAGGGTGCTATTAACACCATCAGGGACTCTAGAGCTTCCTTAATCACTGCTAAATTTTGCTCGGCAGCGTTGACTTTTTCCTTGTAAACATACAGCCCATTAACCAGCTCCATAATGGTACTGATGGCGGTGTTAAAGTTAAACCGGGTAGCAATATCATCGCTAACCTTCTTAATGGCATAATGGGTTAGGCGACGAATTTCTTTTTCTGCCCCTCCCAATTCAACTCCAGATGCCTGATAAGGCTCTACATCAGCTATCAGATCAGCATAATGGGCAGCTAGCCTCCACACTCGATTTAAGAAACGGAAAGCACCTTCAACACCTTGGTCACTCCACTCCAAATCCCGTTCCGGGGGAGCGGCAAACAAGATAAATAGCCGGGCAGTATCCGCACCGTATTTGGCAATTATCTCTTCCGGACTAACCACATTGCCCTTAGATTTGGACATTTTAGTGCCATCCTTCAAAACCATGCCTTGGGTCAGGAGATTATTAAAAGGTTCATCGACACTAACCAGACCCAGGTCATAAAAAACCTTGGTGAAAAAACGGGAATAGAGCAAATGTAAAATAGCATGCTCTACACCGCCAATGTATTGATCCACAGCCATCCAGTAATCGGCTCCCTCCTTGCTCCAAGGACCGGTTGTAACTTTAGGAGAAGTATAGCGCAAAAAATACCAGGAGGAACAAATAAAGGTATCCATAGTATCAGTTTCCCGTTGGGCTGGTCCACCACAGGTTGGACAGGTGGTATTGACAAATTCCGCGCACTCCGCCAAAGGTGACTGGCCAAAGGGCTTAAATTCCACATTAGAAGGCAGAATAACTGGTAGTTGCTCGTCAGGAACTGCCACTTCACCGCACTGGTCACAATAAACGATGGGAATAGGGGCACCCCAGTAGCGTTGGCGGGAAATTAACCAATCCCGCAGGCGGAAATTAACTCTTTTGAGGCCAATTTGCTTGGCCTCCATATAGTCCCCGATTTTTCCAATAGCCAATTCATTATCTAGGCCGTCGAACTGACCGGAGTTTACCAACTTACCTGCTTCCTCATAGGCCTCTGTCATGGTCAGCCCGTCCAGAATCGGTCCCTCCGGTTGAATAACCACTTTAATGGGTATGTTGTATTTCCGGGCAAACTCAAAGTCCCGCTGATCATGGGCAGGTACACCCATAACCGCTCCGGTGCCATATTCCATTAAAACATAATTAGCAATTAAAATTGGCACTTCAGTACCCGTCATTGGGTTAAGGGCATAGGCCCCAATAAATAAGCCTTCCTTTTCAGTTTCCGTAGAGGTACGGGCAATTTCGTTTAAATGCTGGGTGCGTTTAATAAAATCCTTAGCCCCTGCTTCATATTCCGTCCCGGCCACAAACTTCATTACCAGGGGATGCTCTGGTGCTAGTACCATGTAACTTACCCCAAAAATGGTATCCGGGCGGGTGGTATAAACGGTGATTTTTTCCTCCAGCCCCTTGAGTCCAAAATCAATCTCCACCCCTTCACTGCGGCCAATCCAGTTTTCCTGCATGGTTTTTACTTTATCCGGCCAGCCTTTAAGGTTTTGGAGATTATCCAACAAATGTTGGGCATATTTAGTTATACTTAGAAACCATTGCTTTAAATCCTTCTTAACCACTGGAGTTTCACAGCGTTCACAAGCACCGTCAACTACCTGCTCATTAGCTAGAACTGTCACACAGGAAGGGCACCAGTTGACCGCTGCTTGTTTTTTATAGGCTAGGTCATTTTTATAGAGTTGGAGAAATAACCACTGGGTCCAACGATAATAATCGGGATGACAGGAAGCCACTTCCCGGTCCCAATCATAGCTAATTCCTAGCTGCTTGAGTTGGTCTCGCATATTTTCAATGTTTTCCCAAGTCCACTTTTCCGGGTGAACACCATGTTTAATTGCCGCATTTTCTGCTGGCAGGCCGAAGGAGTCCCAGCCCATGGGGTGTAGGACATTAAAGCCTTGCATGGTTTTAAATCTTGCTACCACATCCCCAATGGAATAGTTGCGGACATGACCCATGTGCAGGTTTCCCGAGGGGTAAGGGAACATTTCTAGACAGTAGTACTTGGGCTTTGCAGGATTTTCCTCAACCTTATACAGGTTTTGTTTAGCCCAAGCTTGTTGCCATTTAGGTTCAATTTCACTAAATAGGTATTTTTCCTTCATCCCTTTGCCTCCTAAATATCTAGCTTGTTATTATTAAGAAAAACAAAAAGCCCTCATCCCACAGGGACGAAAGCCTTACTTCCGCGGTACCACCCACATTGACCAAGAGCCCTAGCAAAGTTATAGCTATAACTTGCAGGGTTCTGACCCCACTTAAGAGCTAACGGGCTCCCTCCGGGTTAGGTTTAATCCGCCTAACCGGCTCCGCGGCGAGTTCAGCCTTGTTCCTTACCGACTTCCACCAACCGACGGCTCTCTGTGAAGGAATTCCTGCTTACTACTCCTCTTCCTAGCCTTTAATCAATATTGCTACTATTCTAATATAATATTGTACTAGAGGTAAACTATACTGTCAAGGTAGTGTTTTGCTTAGCCTGGTCCAGCCCTGCTCTTGCACAATTAACCCGTCCTTCATCAGCTTCCCCAGAGCCCGTTTAAAGGCTTTTTTGCTGATTCCGAATTTCTCCAGGATAATCTCTGGTGAGGTTTCATCCGAATAGGGCATCTCTCCATTACGTTTACGCAGATATTCCAATATTTTTTCGGCATCAGTTAGGCGTCCCACTTCTTTTAACGGGCGCATGGACAAGTTTAACCGTCCATCCTCCCTTACGAAGGTAACCCTTCCCTCAGCTTTATGCCCGATTTCTAATTCCCCCACCATTTCCACTCTAGGGATAAGTCCCAGATAGCCTTGCTCTGTCCGTAAAAAAGCTCCAGCTTCGGTGAGGTTATAGATTAGCCCAAGGACGGAATCACCTTTTTTAAGGCCTTGGGCAGGTTGGCTTAAGCGCAGGGCCAGCTTGTCCAATATCATAGAAGCAGTAAGCCTGTTTTTGGTTAAATAGAGGCCTACCAAGACTAGTTCATCCTTGACCAGGTCCCCCTTAGCTTCACCCTTAGGCATAAATATTTCCGGTCCGGCTTCAGTAGCAAAATAAATACCCCGTTCAGTGATGTTGGCTACCCGAAGTTTAAGGAATTCTCCCGGTTGTAAATTCTGGGCCACCCTTCATTCCCCCTATTAGCTTACAAACACCATGGTTTAAACCTTAACAACTTCGGCGTCTCCCCATAGTCTTTCTAGGTTGTAATAGCTGCGTTCCTCTTCCAGAAAAACATGGACCACTACACAACCATAGTCCAGAAGAATCCAATGCCCTTCCCGCAATCCCTCCCGGCGCAGAGGATTAACCCCTTGTTCCTTTAGCTGTTCTTCAATGTTATCGGCAATAGCCTTGACTTGAGTGGTAGAATTACCACTGCAAATAACAAAATAATCGGTCATAATGGTGAGTTCATGCAAATGCAGAGTTTTGACATCATGGGCTTTCTTGTCTTCTGCGGCATTAACAATTTGGGCAGCCAGGTCTAATGGGCTTAAATTCAATTTGTTTCCCTCCCAATTTTTATCTTAATTTAGTTTAGTTTAGTTTAGTTTAGTTTAGTTTAGTTTAGTTTAGTTTAGTTTAGTTTAGTTTAGTTTAGTTTAGTTTAGTTTAGTTTAGTTTAGAATTGACTAGGTAAACATCTGCTATTCTCACCTCAAAAAGAGGTTTCCTGGGCGTATAGGAAAGTATAAATTTCAGGTACTACTCAACTAATGCATAGTAGTTCCGCATAAGTGCAGCTAAGGCTTCCGCCTGCGCTGGCACTTGGCGCAAGCCAAGCTTTCTTTACTAGTCAAGCTCCTAAGGATGCTGTTCCGGGTACTGATAGTTTGCGGGTGAATTAGCGCTTGTCTGTCCAACAGTAATTTGATGGTTTGGTCTAACGCAGCTAGCATTGCTTGGTCCATATCCACTAAAGTTAACGCTCGTAGTTCTGCCACCCCGGGATAGCTGCGGTTAATTTCCACCATGTCGGCCAGAAAAATCAGCTTATCCAGGGGGGTCATTTCATCTGCCCCTAAAGTGTGCCGACTTATTGCTTGGAGCACCTGCAGGTCCTGAATATGATAATGCTGCTTAGCTAATACTGCACCAACCGGTCCATGTAGTAAAAAAGGCTGTTCCCGGAGTACCTTATCTAGGGAAATTCCGGCCTGTTCGGCCAAGTTTAGCAAAGCTTCAGCTGGCAATTTTTTCGCACAATCGTGGAGTAAGGCGGCTGGGCGTACCTGTTCCTGATTCAGCTGATAGCGGTCTGCCATTTTCTCGGCCCAGTCCAACACACCTTTAGTATGCAGAAACCGCCGGGGGGAAAGAACAAGTTCTATTTGGGTTAAAAGTCGCTTAAATTCCATTTTTTCCGCCTCCAAGGGTAATTATACCATTGTAACTGTAAAAAAGAAAACCTCCAGCACCAGTCCGGTGTTGAAGGGAATTAGTCTAGTTACTAGCGAAAAAAGTCCACTGACTGACGGGGAACTATTGAGGTCCATTCTCCCGTGCTTTAGCCTCATTGACAGTCAATGCTCTACCTCCAAAATCGGTACCATTCATAGCCTCAATAATCCTATCAGCATCTGCATCACTAACCTCGACAAACCCAAATCCGCGAGATCGCCCAGTATCCCGGTCAGTAATAATCCTGCTGCTGACTACCTCACCATGTTCGGAAAAGGCGGCGGTTATATCTTCAGGTTTAGTCCCCCAAGGCAAGTTTCCCACATATAATGTCCGTACCATCCACGATTCACCTCGCAAACATTTTGTATTGCTACACCCTAATGGTATTATGTGCAGTATTAAGGCGAATATGCAAAGACAAACTATGGTCCAAAGCACTCATTATACTGTATACAATGTATTTTCGGCAATATAAAGTTCAACTTTTTCCGGCAATAGATATTTAATGCTCCGTCCCTTAGCTACCCGCTCTCTAATATCTGTCGAGGAAATTGCCATGCCCGGTACTGCCAAAGAACAAATACCCGCTAAGTATTTGGCAGGTAAATCCCGTAGGCAGTGCTGTAATTCTTCTAATTGGTAACCTGGTCTGGTGGCGGCTATAAAATAGCAGTAATCCATCAGTTTTTCGACTTTTTTCCAAGTCAAAATTTCTAAAATCGCATCTGCTCCAGTAATAAAATATATCTTTACCTCAGACCCGTAATGATGCTGAAAATGTTTTACTGTATCCACAGTATAGGACGGACCTGGTCTGTCCATTTCCACCCTGCTCACTTCGAAAAATGGATTAGATGCAATAGCCTCCGTGGTCATTTGGAAGCGTTGCTGGGCAGGAGTAATTCCCGTGCTTTTTTTATGGGGAGGCTGGCCGGAGGGTACGAATATAACCTTGTCAAGATTAAATTCACAACGGGCCGCTTCCGCTGTAACCAAATGCCCATAATGAATGGGGTCAAAAGTTCCTCCCATTAGACCAATAGTGCGGATTGGATTGTTCATTGGATCACCTCTCAATATTACTTTATCATTAACAGGCTACCAATGACAACTTTTAGGCTCACAACAAAAAAAAGCGTATCATACTCTACCTTGCTGTAATCTGGGTTGATAACCTCTCTTAACTGGTTGAGCGGGTCATAGTCATAATAGGTGGTGTAGACTGAACCCTAGTAATTTAATTTTTTACATAAACGAACAAAAAAACCACCTTAGATGTTCTAAGGTGGTTGGTGAGTAAACTGGATGCAATCTAATAACCTCAGATTATAGGTTCCTCGTCAACGCCAAAAAATCTGGGAAATATAAAAGCTATCAAAACGAACAATAACAGAATGGCTAAAATCTCCTCACTCCCTAAAAATCCATTACCTTTATTATTATCCTTGTGGTGTTTATGATGTTTATGATGTTTAGACATATTACACTCCTTTCCCCGGGCTACATTTTTACCGTAGCTCCGTTCTTGCACCTACCTAAATGGGAAGGAGTGACTTTTTGTTATTACATAGTATTAACTGGGTGACCTGACTGTTACTTCTGCGCAGAAAAATTCTCCCTGATTACCATAGCCTGGGAGCCGTTTACAGTTATTATTTCACGGATTATCCGGGCAATACCGGTAACTACACCGCTACAAGCTGGTACTCCTTGGCTGAGTTTTCCTCTATTGTTCGTACGCCCTGGGGACGGTACCCCTGAGTTTGCGGCCGGTTTTGTTTAACCAATGCTTGGCATCATCAATCAGGGTATAGGCTACTGGAATCAGGATAGGGGTCAGCATGGTTGAAGTTATTAACCCTCCCACTAATACTACTCCCATTCCTTTGCGGATTTCTGCGCCGTCAGCAATGGCCAAAGCGGTGGGCAGCATCCCGAAAATCATGGTGAGTGAGGTCATAAAGATAGGCCTCAGACGAGTAGTCCCAGCTTCCAGCAACGCTTCCTTCAGGCTCATGCCCCGCTCCATAAGGGTATTGGTATAATCAATCAACAAAGTACCGTTTTTGGCCGCCAGTCCGTCCAGCATGATTAACCCGATAAAGGACATCATATCCAGGTTGTTCCCCGTTATGGCTAAAGCGGTCAGCGCCCCAATTGCTCCACAGGGCAGGGATAACATTCGGATAAATGGAGTCAGGTATGATTCATAAAGGATAACCAGAATCATATAGACCAGAACCAGGGAAAGCAACAGGGCAAAAATCAGGTCGGTAAAAGATTCCCGCTGGTCTTTGATTTCCCCGTAGTAATCAATTTCATACCCTGGAGGAAGGTTCAGACTGGCCCAGGTTTTATCCCAGTTGTCGGCCAGAGCACCGACTGCCACCTTAGTTGTCGCCTTAATGGTAATCAACCGGTCCCGGTTTTTATGATTAATTTGAGTGGGGCCTTTGGCCTGGGTAATGGTGGCTACTTGACTTAACTGAATTAGGTCGCCCTCACTATTGGACAAAATTATTTTTGACAAGTCCATCCCCGTAGACCGGTCGGGTTCCCGCAGACGTACCCGCAGGTCATATTCCTTGCCCTGATCCCGGTACAGAGTAGCAACGTCCCCTTCCATGCTTGCCCTTACAGCCTGGGCAATCTCACCAACGGAAAGGCCGTACTGGGCCGCCCGTAAACGGTCCACCTTAACCTGCATTTCCGGTTGACCCAAGCCCTGCCAGGAGGAAGTCACATCACCAACACCGGGGGTGACCTTGACCACCTGTTCTACTTTACCTGCTATTTTCTCCAGAGTATTCAGGTCCGGACCGGTTACCTCTACGATGATGGGAGGTTCATCTCCCATTCCGGGTAACCCTCCCTCAGTTACGGAGAAGGCTTCCACAGGCAGTTTTTTGCCCCAGGACCGCACTATTTCTGCCACCTGGAACACACTGCGTTCCCGTTCCATTTTAGGTTTGAGCATTACCGCTATCTTTCCGATATGGGAACCTGATTTGGCTGACCAGTCATTTCCACCCTTGCCCACAGTAGTATAATAATACTCAACTTCCGGGATTTGTTTAAGTTTGGCTTCCACTTCTTCCATGGTCTTGTCGGTGCGTTCTAAAGCACCCCCGGGGGTTAGCTCTACAGTGATGGAAAAGCGCCCGTTATCAGTCTTGGCCAAAAATGCAGAACCCACAAAGCCCATAATTACTAACGAAAAACTGCCAATTAGTGCCAGAGTTACCACTCCCAGCACAGTCCACCTGTGCCCCAGGGACCACAGCAGAGAGCTGCGGTAGAAGTTTACCACCCTTCCCCCTATCCCTTCCAGCATGGAGGACAGTTTCTTCCATATAGTCCCAGGCCGAGTTCCCTGGCCGTTAGTATACAAATTTCCTTCTTCCCCGTTACCGGATTTTTTGTAGAGCTTAGAAGCCAGCATGGGTGTGAGGGTAAAAGAAATGAACAGGGAAAACAGAGTAGCAAATACTACCGTCAGACCAAACTGGCGGAAGAACTGGCCCACCATACCCTGCATAAAGGCTATGGGGCCGAAGACCACAATATCCGAAAGGGTGATAGCCACAGCAGCCATGCCAATCTCACTCCGGCCGTCAATGGCAGCCTGGATTGGATTTTTACCCATTTTCAGGTGCCGGTGGATGTTTTCCAAGACCACGATGGAGTCATCGACCAGAATACCGACACAGAGAGATAGGCCCATCAGCGATAAAAGGTTAAAGGTATAACCGAAAAAGTACATCATCATAAAGGTGGAAATAATTGAGGTGGGAATAGCCAGCATGACAATAAGCAGGGAACGCCATTCCCGGAGAAAGAACAGCAGAACCAACCCGGTCAGCAGCACACCCTCAAACAAAGTGCTTTTGGTGTCAGCCAGGGAGTTTTTGATAAAATTCGAGGAATCATTAGCGATAACCAGATTGACACCTTTGGGTAAAGTTTTCCTGATTCTGTCCACTTCAGCCCGGACAGCAGCAGCGGTATCGACTATACTGGCATCACTTTGCTTCTGAATGAGCATTCCCACTGCTTCCTGTTTATTCAAACGGCTGTACTGGCGAACTTCCTTAAAGGAATCCTTAACCTCAGCCACTTCTTTAAGGGCGACTGAACCTCCTTTCTCCAAGGGAATACGCAGCTCCTGGATTTCCTCCATGCTGCCGTACTGACCCAGAAGCCGGACGGTGTATTCAGTCTGATGTTCGGTAATGCGCCCGCTGGGAATATTATAGTTTTCCAATTTTAGGCGGGTGATTAGTTTATTGACGGAGAGACCGTAAGCCTCTAAACGGCCACGATCCACAGCAACCTGAATCTCCCGTTCTTTTCCTCCCATTAGGTTAACCTTAGCCACTCCGGGTACCGTTTCCAGTCGTTGTTTAATTCTGTCTTTAGCTAAACGATAGGTCTCGGTAAGAGGTAGATCACCGGATACCGCCAGGGTCATAACCGGTTCAGCGTTAATGTCATATTTTTGAACAATGGGTTTGACCACATCCTTAGGGAGCTTGTAGAGTATAGCATCAACGACTTTCTGAGCATCGTTGGCCGCTATGTTGACATCAGTACCCATTTTAAACTCTAGAAACGACCAAGTCATCCCCTCGGAAACGGAGGAAGTTACTCTCTTTAACCCACTTAAGGAGGCCACAGCTTCTTCAATTGGATCAACCACCTGGGTTTCTATTTCCTCGGGTCCCGCCCCTGGATAGGTAGCCACCACTGTTACAACAGGTATGTCAGTCTTAGGAAACATATCTGTCCCAATCCTATTATAACCGACCAGACCTAGCACAACAAAGAACATAATCACCATGGTCATGCCGGCGGAACGCCTAATGGAAAACTCAGTTATTTTCACGAGCATAATCCTCCTGGTTAAAGCTCATAAGGCTGCACCCTCCAGAAATAAACTAATTGCTTCACTTAATTTTGCTTCTAAGGGAAAATCCTCAGAAACTGCACAATACCAAGAGCCGGGCCCAAAAAACAGCAGCTCCAAATACATGCCCATATCTTCGGGACTGATATCATGGCGAATATCTCCCTGACTCTGTCCCAGGTTTAGAATCTCTGACAAAAAAGTGCGAAACCCGATTTTGTCCGGATCGGCTTCTCCCATGGTCAAATAGATTTTAAAGTTTTCAGCCATCTGGACCCGGACCAACTCCCTGTTCTCCCGGACAAACCTGGTCCAACTGTGCATTGCCTTCAACAGCCGGCTCTTAGTGTCCGGCAATTGGTGTAAAACCGGCCGAAGAATTTTCCTGCTTTTTGCTGCTTCATTTGCTAAGTAAAAGCCAATTACCGCTTCTTTGGTTCCAAAATAATTGTAAAAGGTTCCTTTGCCCACATCCGCAGCTTCCGTTATCTGGTCAACGGTGGTAGCGGCAAACCCCTGCCGGCGGAATAGTTCCAGGGCTGTATTCAGGATGCGTAGTTTCGTTTCCTCTTTCTTCCGTTCCCGCCGGGTTTGTTTTGCTTCCACATGAATCCTCCTAGATGTCCGCAAATTATGACCGCAGTCATTTTTGTTCACAGTCATATTTTACCTTTGTTTTTTGGTTGTGTCAACAAAAATCCAGCTTATTGTATAATCCAGCAGATCCCTAAGACCCGCAACAGGCTGATTGAAAAACCCGCATAGCAAGGAAAAATACATGCCAAGGCCGCAGGCGTACTTCTGTACGTTGAGGACCTTGGCAAGTATTTTGACACAGCTAGGCGGGGAATTTCAACAGCCTAACGAGTTTGGCCTTCGCCGTAGATTATATACTTCACCGTGGTAAGCTCCTTAAGACCCATCGGGCCCCTAGCATGCAGCTTCTGAGTACTAATGCCAATTTCTGCCCCAAAACCAAACTCAAAACCGTCGGTAAATCTAGTGGAAGCGTTGACATATACTGCCGCAGCATCAACTTCCCGGAGGAAACGACGGGAGTTTAAGTAATTGTTGGTGATAATGGCTTCCGAGTGCTTGGTGCTAAAGGTCCGAATGTGCTCCAAAGCAGCATCGATATCCGGCACTACCCGCACGGCTAGAATAAGATCCAAAAATTCGGTTGCATAATCCTGATCGGTAGCTTCTACGGCTCCAGGAACCAGCTCACGGGTCTGAGTACAGCCGCGTATTTCCACACCCAATTCCTGCAATTTAGCCCCTAAACTTGGCAAAAGCTCCTTAGCATTAGCTTGATGGACTAGCAGAGTTTCCAGGGCATTACAAACCGCCGGGCGCTGGCACTTGCCATTTATAACTATTTCCGCCGCCATGTGCAAATCAGCGTCCTGATCTACATAGACATGACAGTTACCCACTCCCGTCTCAATTACCGGAACACTGGCATTTTCCACCACATGGTTGATTAGTCCGGCTCCCCCCCGGGGAATAATTACATCAATATATTGATTCAGCCGGAGCAGCATGGTTACTGCTTCCCGGTTAGTATTTTCAATTAGCTGAATTGCACCGCGAGGAACTCCCTGATCCTCTGCAGCCTGAGCAATAATTTGGGTGATAATTTTGTTGGAGTTGATAGCCTCAGAGCCACCTCTCAGGATAACTCCATTCCCGGATTTTAGACATAAGGCTGCTGCATCAACTGTAACATTAGGCCGAGCCTCATAAATGATGGCAACCACACCCAAAGGAACTCGAATTTGCCCAATCTGTAAGCCATTAGGCCGATTCCACATGCTATTTACTTCCCCCACTGGGTCAGGCAGGGCAGCCACCTGACGAAGGCCTATGGCCATATCGTTAATCCGTTGTTCTGTTAACCGTAGACGGTCTAACATAGCCTTAGATAACCCTTTTTCCTGGCCATTGTTTAAATCAATTGCATTAGCGGCAATTATTTCACTTTGTCGAGCTACCAAGGACTCGGCCATCGCCATAAGTGCTCTATCCTTGACCTGAGTATCTAGGTTAGCCAGTTTATGGGCGGCTTTTTTAGCTAACTCTCCTTTGGCAAGAACTTCTTCCCTAAACATTGCTGTCCCCCCTTAAATCATCCGGTTACCCTAGCCACATAGTACCAAGTTATCCCGGTGGATGACCTCATCATAATCTTTGTGACCTAGCAGTTTTTCAATATCTTTACTCTGGGCTCCTTGAATTAGTTGGATATC
This sequence comes from Carboxydocellales bacterium, assembly GCA_049302075.1. Taxonomy (GTDB): domain Bacteria; phylum Bacillota; order Carboxydocellales; family JAJZTU01; genus JBAQLS01. The sequence goes on from JBAQLS010000003.1 coordinate 121,432, forward strand.
CCGGGAGCCATAATTGACTATTCCCCGGGCAAACTCTTCACCTTGAGAATTAACTATGTTCACCACATTACCTATCTCAAAGTTACCTTCTACTGCGGTTATGCCAGTAGAAAGCAGGCTCTTGCCTTTAAGTTCAATGGCCCGTTTCGCGCCATCATCCACATATATTTTACCCTGTATTGCTGTCCCAAAAGCAATCCAGTGTTTCCGGCCTTGCAGACGATTGCCCTTGGGGGTAAAAAAGGTTCCTACTGGTTCTCCACTTAGAGCTTCCAGAAGAATATTAGGTCGGGAGCAATCGGCGATTATCATGCCCACCCCGGAGTTTGTGGCTATTTTCCCAGCATTAATCTTAGTAGCCATCCCCCCAGAACCTAAAGCTGAGCCAACACCACCGGCCAACTTTTCGATTTCCGGGGTAATTTCCTCCACCAGAGCAATTAGTTGAGCAGATGGGTCAACCTTGGGGTTGGCAGTATACAGACCATCAATATCAGTCAGTAGAATTAACAAATCGGCATCTACCAAACTAGCTACCAAGGCAGACAAGGTATCATTCTCACCGAACTTGATTTCTTCTACGGCTACAGTATCATTTTCATTGATTATCGGAATAGCCCCATAATCCAACAAGGTCATCAGGGCATTACGGGCATTCAAAAAGCGACGGCGGTCAGAGACATCTTCTCTGGTTAAAAGCACTTGGGCCACCGTCTGCCCATATTCGGCAAACATCTTCTCATACATATGTAAGAGGATTCCCTGACCAACTGCGGCTAGGGCCTGTTTCTCCGGTATGTTCTTCGGTCTGCTCTTCAGCCCAAGTTTACCCATCCCTGCTCCAATCGCCCCGGAAGATACCAGTACTAGCTCCTTACCCTGGTGTTGGAGGTCGGCTAACTGCCGGACCAGAAACTCCATCCGGCTAAAATTAAGTTTACCTGTAGGGTGAGTAAGACTGCTGGAACCTACCTTTACCACTATGCGCCGGCAGTTCTGGAGGTATTCCCTTCTCTCTAGATTATTCACAAAAATCACCTGCTGCACTAATTTTTCTTAGTTCTTCTACCTCTTAGTTCTTCTACCTTTTATTGAGGCAACTCAATTTGGGGCTTTTCCTTAGCTTGGCGGTAAAATAAAATGCTATGACCGATGATTTGGGCTATTTCCGCTCCTGTACAGGCCTCTAGTCCCTTGGCCACCTCATCCAGCTCCTGCATACAATTGTTAAGTACCTTAACTTTGACCAATTCCCTGTTTTCCAAAGCCTCATCTAACTGGCTCATTACTGTTTCGCTAATCCCGCCTTTACCCACATGCACAATTGGCTCTAGCGTGTTCCCCATCGCCCGTAAAAAACGGCGTTGTTTTCCTGTAAGCATACTCTTCCGGTTGGCTGACCAGCAGCAACCGGAATCCACCTCCTTTGTTTTGTAAAGTTTATTATAGCACAGGCTTCCGGAGGCTACAAAATTCTTAATCTGCAAAGCATCAACAGAAGGCATCAACCTGAAAGAGAGGGCTAAAGACAACCCGCCTTGAACTTTACCGTCAAAAGTGGTATTTTGAATTAGGTAGATCCTTAAGGGAAGAAGGCGTCATAATTTGTTTAATGCTTTTTCATTGATTAGTTGGGTGAATTTTCTTTTAAATATTGCTGTGATGGGGTCGATGATTTATATCTCGCTTTTAAGCGCCCAGTTGGGTGCTTCCAACTTTCAGGTAGGCCTAATTGGAGCTATCTATGGCTTGTCCTATCTGCTTTCATCCATCTACTCCGGCCGTCAATCCGACCGGCGGGGAAAGTTGAGGTTTGTGAGGTTGGGCCTGCTGCTATGTACTGTAAGCTTTGCTGCCCAGCTATTGGCCAGTAATTTGATTATCTTGGCTCTGGCTCGGGCAGGCGTCGGCCTTTCCCTAGGAATTACCATGGCCGCATTGGTTGCCTATGCATTTGAATCTGGGGCGGATATGGGTAAATTTAGTTCATATGGCTCTCTGGGCTGGATTGCCGGATCCATAACCTCGGCCGGTTTGAAGGAGTTTAATTATATCTTCATTTGCGGTGCCCTCTCCTGCGCAATCGCATTTCTGCTTTCCTGGTACTTTCCTCCAGAAGCAAGTCCAATTATACATAAGAAAATAGAAACCAACTCAAGTTTTACTGAGGTGTTTAAAAGAGGATTTCCCATCTACTTGGCTGTTTTTTTCCGTCACTTGGGGGCCACCTCGGTCTGGGTCATCCTGCCGCTGTACTTTGCCTCCATTGGCATAGACCGCCTTTGGTTAGGCATACTCTGGGGAACTAACTTTACCGTTCAGTTTATTGTAATGCGCTTCCTGCACCGATTCAACCCACACCGGGTATTTGCTATTGGGCAAATTGCTTCAATTTTAGTTTTTGTAGCCTATGCGTTTCTCAAGCCCGTTTGGCCTTTGTTTATTGCCCAAGGAATGCTGGGTGTGGCCTGGGCTTGTCTCTACGTTGGGGCGCTGGTACTTATTTTGGAATCGGGGGAGGATCGTGGGACAGCCAGTGGTATCTTTCAAGCCACTCTCAACTTTTGTGCTACTGTCGGCCCTTTTTTAGGAGGTTTAATCTCCCAAGGTTGGGGCTACCGAGGAGCATTTTTCTTTGCAGCCGCCTTAAGTGCAGCCGGAATGGCAATAGCGATACCCAAATCCCTGCAAAGGAGAGCACATAAGGCAGGCTGTTAAATCCCCGGTGAAATCCCAAGTAACATTGTGTGGAACACACCCCTCCTGGAAGAACTCCGGCAGGCGGTCATATGCTTTGGTGAACCCGCACGCAGCATTAAACTTTCTTTACATACGCAACACAGTTTTGCCCAACTCAGTTACATCGTTAGCGTTAGGCTTTAGTCATACCGGGCATTAAACCAGCTCTTATGCCCCTTTTGGAACAACATTAGGTTAATCCATAAAATCAAACTCCATATCTTTAACCCGAACAACATCACCCTCTTTGGCGCCTTCTCCCCGCAAGGCATCTTCAATACCCATCAGGCGAATGATGCTCTGAAAGCGCTTGACTGATTCCTCGTTATTAAAATCCGTCCGATCGAAATGTAGTTCTAGCTCTTTGCCCCCAACTTGGAATATACCGTCTTGCTGGGTAATAGTAAATCTTGGCGCATTTTCTAGCTTGGTAATTTTCTCCACCGTTTCCACGATGGGCTCATCGATAATTTCTGGCACTACCTGCGCAACACGATGGATAAGAGCCTCAAGCCCCTCCCCGCTAACTGCAGAAATAGGGAAAATTTCTGCCTCACTGCCTAGTTCGGCCTGTAACCGTTCTAGGTTTGCTTGGGCCAGAGGCAAATCCATTTTATTGGCGGCAATTAGCTGCTTCCGACGAGCCAGCTTAGGGTTATATAGCTCCAGTTCCCGGTTTATGGCATAATAATCCTCTAGGGGATCTCTTTCCTCCACCCCGGAAACATCAACAACGTGAATTAATAAGCGGGTACGTTCAGTGTGCCGCAAAAATTCATGGCCTAAGCCGGCACCAGTGTGAGCCCCTTCAATTAAACCGGGAATATCGGCCAAAACAAAACTAAAGCCGTCAGCTACTTTTACCACACCAAGGTTAGGTACAAGGGTGGTAAAATGATAATCAGCTATTTTGGGTTTAGCTGCCGACACTTTAGAGATAATGGTGGACTTGCCCACATTGGGGAAACCTACTAGACCCACATCGGCAATTAGCTTTAGTTCTAGCTGCAGCCAGTGTTCCTCTCCTGGGTCACCCTTTTCAGCATAGCCGGGGGCTTTGTTTAAGCTGGTAGCAAATCTAGAGTTTCCTTTTCCGCCCCGACCACCTTTGGCAATAATGGTCTCTTGTCCGGCTTCTAGTAAGTCAGCTAACACTTCACCGGTTTCGGTATCTTTCACCACCGTACCCATGGGCACCCGGATGGTCAAATCTTCACCTTTCCGGCCGTGCATATTTTTGGAGGCTCCGTTCTCCCCCTTGTCTGCTTTATGGTGGCGCTTGTAACGAAAATCCACTAGCGTTCGGAGACCTTCATCCACCCGCAGAATGACATTTCCCCCCCGACCTCCGTCACCTCCGTAGGGTCCGCCTTCCGGGATATACTTTTCCCGGCGAAAGGCTACCATGCCATTTCCGCCGTCTCCACCTTTGACAAAAATCTTTGCTTGATCAAAAAACATTAGTCATCACCTTATGTCGTATTTCCCACCGTATTTTCGGGGGGAGCACCTTCGTTTAATTAGGTAATTTTTTTAAATTCTTTCCTAGTATAACCTAAAGCGCTATTTCTCTATGCTTAAACTATTTCCTGCAACCAACCATTTCAATTATAACACCTGAAGGATGATATAAGCTAATTTTAAGATAGTCCCAAAAATAATTAAACCCCTAAGTAGACCCGCTAATCAGCTGCGGAAACTACATCAGGGATTCTCCTTCAGGGTTTAAATCTAATCATTGTTCTTTTGTTTTAGAACCACTAAATTGTTCAGCCAATTGGAGCTTAAGACAATACCAAGAAAAACCCAAATCCACATTAGTGTCAGGCCCCCAATAGGTAGAACAAACAGTACATTTTAAGGAATAGCCTGCTTGGTCGGTTTTTTCCCACTTGTGACCGTATCTACTGGCGATTTGTTTATCAATAAATACCTGGCCTTGTTCAAACAGCTTATAAACCTTTTCTAACATATCTCCGACCTCCTTGGTAACTAAAAACTAGAATTAGCCTGTTTATTTTTTGCTCTGCCAGAAGCATAAATGGTAATTATATTCCATTCGACAAAAACCACCTTTTTCCTCCACAAAATATTATTATTTCACTATTCTTTACTTATTACCAGGTGAAGGCCTCTGTCAATGGGGTAAATTGTCCAGCTTGGCAACACACCTACTTCCTTGAGGATAAATCCCACCTGGTCCTGAAACTTTTGGCTATTCTGTCTGGAAGGGATTTCGAACTTCCACACTAGATTTTTCTCCTGTTCACAAGCTTCCAGTAGACAGGTTTCTATATTTACCTCCTTGGAGGTTGGTGGAACGTGCTGAAGAGTCAAAGCGTAGACCTCAATAATCCTGGTTAAAGTTTCTTCTAATACTGGAGAATTTTCCAGAGCCCCCCCTAGCTTAACAGAAAGCTTCACTCCGGCTAATAACGCTTTATGCTGAAGACATAGCAAAGCTACTGCCACTTTCCCGGACTTGCAGTTTAACAACAGGCTTTCCCGGTTTAACTCATTGACCATTTCAATTAGATGCTCTTTGGCCCGGTCAATTTTGTTTAATTGCAGATAACCGGAGATAACCTGAATATGGTTTAGCAAATCATGACGTTTAATGCTTAAAACCTCAATAAAGTCTTCCACATTAGCACCTCATCTACATTAACTATTAATTATTTCGCTAATAAGTAATTATTTCCTCCTAAAATAAACAATAAAAACCCAGCCCTTTTAAGGACTGGGTCAAGGTATCAAGCTCTAGTGGTTATATTGCAGCTTGTTCACCATATACGCTTACTTGTTTCTTCTCTCGGCCTTTTCTTTCAAACTTAACAAAACCATCTACCAGAGCAAAGAGGGTATCATCCTTACCAATACCTACATTGTTTCCGGGATGAAGTTTAGTTCCCCGCTGGCGAACCAGGATGTTACCGGCAGATACATATTGACCATCACTACGCTTAACACCTAGACGTTGAGCAGCAGAATCCCGGCCGTTTTTGGAAGAGCCTACCCCTTTTTTAGTAGCGAAGAGTTGAAGATTTATTTTAATCATGAAGCACACCTCCTTCTTACAATGTGTACATGTTTCGGATAAGCGGCTGCTAAGCATTCCAGACCCATCACCAAGGTTCTGGACAAAGTGTCCGCTTGAATTGTTTGTTCATTGGAGAGCTCAGCTGGTAGTACACAGCGCAACCGTCCATCTTCTACCAGTAATTCCGTTGGTTTAATCCCGACAATATCAGTTAAACCATTGGTGGTAGTTATAGCCAGCACCGACACTGCGGCACAAACCAAGTCAAACTCCTGGCCTCTATTCCTGCTCAAGGCATGCCCCGACAGGTCATAGGCTACTATGCTTTCATTCTGATAAGTTAATTCTATTGTAACCATAATCCCACCTAGAACTGGATCTTCTCAACTACTACTTTGGTAAATGGTTGACGATGACCCTGCTTCCTGCGGTAGTTTTTTTTGGGCTTGTATTTGAAAACGATAATCTTCTTGCCTTTACCCTGCTCCAGAACCTTAAGCACAGCTTTGGCCCCTTCTACTACAGGCTTACCGACTTTCAACTGTCCGTCCTTTGCTACAGCCAGAACGTCGCTAATCTCAATAACCTGACCTGCTTCAGCTTCCAGTTTCTCGATCCTCAGGACATCTCCTTCTTGGACCCGATACTGTTTACCACCAGTTTGAATAATTGCGTACATAATTGCACCTCCCTATCCCAGACTCGCCAGATTAACCAGGCACACCGCTAAGGTGATTTGAGAGCCCGATCCGTGCGGTTACGGATAGTACCGCAGTACTACCGACAGTACAACATTTTAGCATAGGCGTCATGGTTTGTCAACTTATGCTAACTTATGCTGGCTGTTAAAATTCCCCGTCTAGTCATACTGGTTGTAAATCGAGGAACTAGGTAATAATTTTGACAACACTGGACGGGGAATTTTAAGACCCTAGGCAGGCTGTTGAAAAACCCGTCCAGCTAGGAAAAATCATTACCAAGTCCGCAGATGTACTGGTTGTACATCGAGGAACTTGGTAATGATTTTGACAACGCTGGACGGGGAATTTCAACAGCTTGCTTATCTCTGCACCTTAACCAGCTTAGCCCGGGCATAAGTCTTGTGCACCCGGGTTATTTCTACTGTCACTTGTTCTCCAATCAAGGCTCCCCCACCTTCGATATTGACTACAAAACCGTGGTAGCGGGCAATTCCGTCATTTGTATTAGCTACATGAGGCTCATCCACTTTTACGTCTAACACTTGGCCTAATTTTACCGGGATGCGCTGCTCCAGTTCCTCTTTGGAGGCTATCGGGATTAGTTTAGTTTCCTCAATGTGCAGCTCCTGAGAGCCGCGGATAAGAATCTCCTTACCCGTTTTCCGCTCTAATTCCCGTAGACCACTACCCCCACTCCCAATCAGCAAGGCAGCCACTGCTGGGTGGGCTTCAATTAGAATCGCTTCCCCGGCAGTACGTTTAGCCAGCTCGTATAATTGCTTTTTAAGCCTGATTCCCACCGTCTCTTCAGAAAACACCTTTCCCTTGCCTTCACAATAGGGGCAAGGCTTTTGCAGGACGCTTTCCAAGCCTTGACGAACCTTTTTCCGGGTAATTTCCACCAGGCCCAATTGGGTAATCCCTAAAATGTTGGTCTTGGTCTTGTCTCTTTTTACTTCTTCCCCCAAAACCTGGAGTACTTGTTGGCGGTGTTCTTCATCGATCATATCGATAAAATCGACAATAATTATCCCCCCCAGGTTACGTAACCGCATCTGGCGAGCAATTTCGGCGGCTGCTTCCAGGTTGGTATTGAGCACAGTTTCCTCTAAATTATGAGTACCCACATATTTCCCGGTGTTGACATCGATGGCGGTTAAAGCCTCCATTTGGTCGATTACCAAATAGCCGCCACACTTCAGCCACACTTTCCGTTTCATGGCTTTTTCAATTTCAACATCTAAATTATGCCGCAGGAAAATATCCGCATCTTCAGTTAACTGAACTTTAGATTTAAGTTGGGGGCCGATAAAGTCCAGTAACTCTAGTATTTTCTCATAAGCTGAACGAGAGTCAATCTGTAATCGGTCAATATCCTCGGTAAATAAATCCCGCAAAATTCGTTGGATTAAATCTAAATCTTTGTGAATTAAATTAGGAACCTGTCCAGAAGAAGCTCTGTTTTGTATCTTCTTCCATAACTTGGTTAAAAAGAACATATCCTGCCGGAGCTCATCTTCATCCATACCCTCGGCCACAGTCCGGACAATCACTCCCATATCCTTGGGCCGGATGGCATCGGCAATGATCCGCATTCTTTCCCGTTCGGCATCACTTTCAATACGACGAGATATCCCCACATAATCAACTGTAGGCATTAAAACCAGATAGCGACCAGGCAGGGTAATGTGGGTGGTAACCCGGGGACCTTTGGTGCCGATAGGCTCTTTGGTGATTTGCACCACCATGTTTTGCCCTTCCTTGACCACATCGGAGATGTTGGCCCGGGGATGAATTACATTGGCGCGAGGGTTTTCCACTTCACCCTCTACCCATTCGGTAGGGGTCCGAGCTGGGAGTGCTTCTTCAACATAAAGGAAAGCGTTTTTCTCCAGGCCAATATTTACAAAGGCGGCCTGCATTCCTGGCAGAACATTTTCTACCCTGCCTTTGTAGATATTCCCCACCAGACGCTGGTTCAAGGAACGTTCAATATATAACTCCACTAGCACCTGGTCTTCCAGTACTGCTGCCCTGGTTTCTTCTTCGGTGACATTCACCACGATTTCCTTAAACATTAAACCAACTCCTAAAGCTTAGGTCCCGCCAACCATGAATGTCGTGGCCCCAAACTATTTTACCGTTCCAAAGGGTGATACCATTTTACCTTGGTCATGAATATATAAGGCTAGACGTTGGATTTGGGCGGTGATTACCTCCAGACCAAGGTTCCCGAAATTATTGAAAGCAGTGAGCACATCCTCAGGTCGCACGTTACCTTCACTCCCCGACTGCAGCAGCATGCGGATTATCAATTGCTCCCCCTGCAAATGGCCGGAGAACTCATATATCCCTGGTCGTAGATCAACTTCTCTTTTACCCTTTTTAGTAGTTTTTTCAATTTTAATTTCCGGGAGGGCCAAAAAGTCTTGAATCAGGTTGGCAAATACTGCAGCGTCCAGCTGGTGGTTTAAGTATGCCTGCACTAAGTAGTCCGCCCGATTAATAACGCTCATCAGCGCTGGGCTGGCTGGCTCCACTCGCATCACCTGGAGAGCCCGGTAGCCGGAAGGAAGGCTTTGTTTCAGAGCTTCCAGCAGTCTTTCCGGGGTCCAGTCCCGGCTTATTTCCAGGTCTAAATACTCTTTGTCACTAGTAACCCCTACAGCCAAAGCTGAACCAAAGGACATTTTAGGATGGGGGTTAAAGCCTTCCGAAAAGGCTATGGGAATCTTGGCCCGGCGCAACGCTCGTTCCACCGTTTTCATGGTATCTAAATGGGAAACAAAGCGAGCCTCTTTTAATTTGCTAAATTCTATCCGGTAGCGCATAGCTTCCCTCCCCGCCCTTTAGGTCAAGCTTAACTCCTAAATCATTACACAACTTACAACCATGACATGCTTCAAAACGACAATCTGGAGTGATAACCCCCTCTATAGACTGTTGATGTTCCTGAATCAAAAACTGTTTACTCACCCCAGATGCAATATGGTCCCAAGGCAGGATATCACCATGGTCAAACCGGTGCTGAGCATATGCTTCCGGCACGATATCTGCTTCAGCAAAGGCTTGCAGCCAGCGTTCATAATGAAAATGCTCGGTCCAGCCATCAAACTTGCACCCTAAGCGCCAGGCTTGTTCCAGAACGGCGGCTAGCTTCCGATCACCCCGGGCAAATACCCCTTCAATAACACTTAGTTTGGCGTCATGCCAATTAAAAGTAATTTTCCGGCTTTTGATTTTGCTCTTTAAATAAAACTGCTTTTCCCGCAGTTTTTCCAGAGAATGCTGAGGTTCCCATTGAAAAGGAGTTCCTGCTTTAGGCACAAAGGAAGAAGCGCTAACCGTTATCTTCAGGCCTTTACCCTTTTTACCTACGCCTAATTCATCGGCAATCCGCACTACCCGATTGGACAAATAAGCAATTCCGTCCAAATCTTCCTCGGTTTCGGTTGGCAGCCCAATCATAAAGTATAATTTAATGGTTGTCCATCCATGCTTAAAAGCACTGGTCACAGCCTCGACAAGATTATCTTCAGTTACTCCTTTGTTAATAACATCCCGCAGACGCTGGGTGCCAGCTTCCGGTGCAAAGGTCAGGCCGGTTTTTCTTACCCGCTGAACTTGTTCAGCTAGATCTACCGAAAAGGAGTCAATTCTAAGGCTAGGCAAAGAAATACCCACCCCTTGCCCGGCAAATTCATTTAATAATGTCTCCACCACCGGACCAACACAAGAGTAATCGCTGGTACTTAAGGAGGTTAAGGAGATTTCGTTATAACCGGTGTTCTCCATTAATTCCTTGGCCTGCCGGCACAGCGTTTCCGGGCTTTTTTCCCGGACAGGGCGGTAGAGCATTCCCGCTTGACAAAACCGGCAGCCACGGGTACAACCCCTCAGCACTTCCAGCATAATTCGGTCATGGACTATTTCGGTATAAGGTACAATGGGTTTGGTGGGAAAGGGTACCTGATCAAAATCCTTAATCACGCGTTTGGTTACTACGAAAGGAACTCCCGGTCTGTTAGGCTGAATAGCGGTGATATTACCCTCTGAATCCTCGGTTACAGAATAAAAGGCAGGCACATAAATGCCTGGCACTTGAACCAGCCGGGTCAGCAATTCAACTTTTCCTCCCGGTTTATCCTGTTTCCAGTCCCTAACTACATCCAGAATCTCTCCCAGCACCTCTTCCCCTTCCCCAATAACAAAGAGGTCAATGAATGGGGCCAAAGGCTCAGGATTAAAGGCACAGGGCCCTCCGGCGATAATCAGGGGAAAGCTTTCATCCCGTGCTGAACTGTACAGGGGAATTCCGGCCAGATCCAGCATATTCAGGATATTAGTAAAACTCATCTCATATTGCAGGGTAAAGCCTACCACATCAAACTCAGCCACAGGACGCTGGTTTTCCAGACTAAATAGGGGAAGCTGATGCTCTCGTAATAATTGTTCCAAATCTACCCACGGAGCAAATACCCGCTCCATTAAAGTATCCGGCCGGGAATTAACAACATGGTAGAGGATACGAGTACCTAAGTGAGACATGCCCACCTCATAGACATCAGGAAAACAAAAGGCCATCTTCAGGTTGGTTTGAGACCAGTCCTTACGAATTGCGTTCCACTCATTGCCCGCATATCTGCTGGGTTTGGTCACCTTTGGTAAAATCCGTTCTTCTAAAAAATTCTCTAGCTGCTGCGTCATTTATCTCGATCCTCCAGCTCAAATAATGCTCAAAGTTATCTTGCTTTATAGTATACCAGTTCAGTGCTAACTTCATAATCTTCTACACATTTGTAATAAAACCCTTTTCCAACCCGGAAATGTTTTCTGGTATCTAAATAGTAATTTTCTCTATTTATCCCGTTTGATTAACCCGGCCAAAGGAGCTAGGTAGCCTTGTTCCATTATACCAGCTAATAGTTCATGCTCATTTAACAATCCCAGTAACCGCCAATTTTTATCCATCACCAACACTAAATGATATTTGCGTGGTACAAAGCGTTGAATAATCTCCTTGACCGGAGCGTCCTCCTGTCCCACCAGTACTTGAGCCATTAATACACCTTTATCCTTTAACTCAGTCTGTTTACGGGTTAGGGCATGGAGAAAAACAAAGTGGGCTTGAGCTCGTTCCCGAGAGGAGGCAAAAAAGAGAAAGAGGACAATCACGAAAAAGTCCAACCCGGTTAGCTCAAAATACAATCCTCCCAAACCAAATAACCCTAAAAACAAAGCAATACCCCTACCCATCCCAGCGGCTTGTTCAGTGGCCTCCGTAAAACCCACCCGGGGAGCTAACAAGGCGCGGTAAATCCGCCCCCCATCCAGAGGCAGCGCGGGCAGCAAATTAAAGGCCAACATCAAAATGTTGGCCCGCTGCAGAAACTGGATATTAGGCGATAACCAAAACTCCTGGCTACCCACTCCATAAACCCTCAGGCACCAGATTATAATTAGTAACAGGGCATTACTTAAGGGGCCAGCCAGAGCTACTTTTAGCTCTATACTGGGTCGGAGTTCCAATAAATCCTCCATTTTAGCAACTCCCCCGAAAGGAAGAAGTTCAATTTCTCTTACCTTAATTCCTAACCGTTTGGCTGTTACTATATGAAATAACTCATGGTATAAAACCAGACCAAATACCATTAGGGCCTTGACCAATACCCCGGCCAAAAAATAAAGACACAGGAGGGCTAGGAAGTAGCGGTTCAAAACCAGTTGGACACCTGCGATACGTCCCATGTTCATTTCCCAAGCCCTCCTACCATCATTGTATTCCAGATTGGGTTAACTTGTTATATGGGTCTACTAATTCGCCCTTATCGCGCACCTCAAAATGAAGATGGGCAGTTGCAGCCGCACCAGTTTGACCAACCTGGCCGATTATATCCCCTTCTTTGACCTGTTCGTTCTCTTGAACCAGCACCTTTTCCAGCTGGGCATAGAGGGTGGTTAACGATCCGCCATGACTGATTTGCACATATTTGCCTAGCACCTTATCTTCACCTGACTTAATAACTTTGCCGTCTAGGACAACGTGAACTTTAGTGCCTAGCTTAGCTCCCACATCTATTCCTTCATGGAACCGTTTATAACCATCTAGCTCTTCCACTACCCACCCATAGCCTTTGATTATGCTGCCGGTTAGAGGGAGCGACATTTTAGGGTTAAGGGAGGCCTGAGCTGGCATACTAGGGTTTGGTTCAGCTCCAATATTCCCGGTTCCTAAATTTAAATTTTTCCCATCACTGTTACTTGGTGGTTCGCCTAAATAGTTACTTTGCTTAGGAGGATTATTATTACTTGCTGCCGGAGCAATCCCTTTCCCGGTAGTGTTAATGGCATTGACATCAGGAGCCAGTACTCCGTCGGTGATTTCCGGAAATACCGTTTTAACAATTCTCCCCATTATTGGTTCCAGGTTAACATCTACACTAAGTAAGTATTGCAAAGCTCTGGAGGCAACTTTGCTGCTAGGGTCTTGCCGGTCATAAATACCGATGGCGACCATGAAGATTAAAATGGATACCAGGGTTTGGATGAGGAACTTGTTGGTAATAATGCTCTTAAACCCATCTCCGCCACCCCAAGAGGATCCGGAAGAATAATCATAATTCCATTTGGATGACCGGTTGGCTTTGGGTATTCTACCCGTCCACCCATAATCATAGCCCACATTATCCCGGTTTTCTCGGGTATCACGGCTATCTCTACTATCTCTACTATCTCGACTTTCTCTACTATCTCTACTTTCTCGGCTCGCCCGGTTGTCCCGTTTGATATCATCTTCTTCCGAGCGTTCCCAAAGTATTTTATCACCAAAATTTGTCCTGCTTCGCCCCCCCGGGGAGTCCTCTTTAGGCTCCTTAGACTGCTTACGCCAGGTGCTGTTCATCAGCTACTCCTCCTTTCCCAACCTTTATTAGATTGTATTAGGACAAGTAGAAATTTAGACCTAAAAAAGGATGCCCCATTTGGAGCACCCTTCAGGCTGTTGAAAATCCCTGTCTAGATATCCATGCCACTAACGTGGCACCAACAGTATATGAAAATTAAGTATGAATTTTCAGGATAGCTTAGTTGTTAATAAATATAAGTAACGCCCACTGCGGCCCTGATTTCCAGCTCCCCGGAGGATATTGGTGGTGCCACCGATTCTTGGGCCATTTGATTTATCACTTTTCTTTTATCATACAGTCCTTCCTGGTATAATACGGTCGCTTCGCCCCCATTCTCTACTATCCTTTTAGGCTTGTCAATGTTGATTTCCATCGCTTTAGCCATAACCTTGGCCTTATCTTTGGCTGAACTCAGAGCGGCCGCTAAAGCCTGATGGTAATATTCAACTCGTTTTTCTGCACTTACTCCGAATTGAATACCGTTAGCGTTATTTACCCCTTCTTGAACTACTCCATCTAGAACATCACCAGCTTTGGTTACATCTCTTACCGTTACTTGCACCTGATGATTTACATAATAACTAACAATTTTTTCCTTCCTAGTGGAGTTGTCGTAAATAATATCCGGATTCATGTAGTAACCCGTGGTTTTAATGTCCGCAGATTGGATATTAAGAGTGGCTAGCCGTTTAATTACTTTGTCCATAAGTTGGGCGTTTTCCCCTTGGGCCACCTTGGGAGCTTTATTTCTGGTCATTACCCCAAAAGAGATTAGGGCAATATCCGGCTTGACCATCACCAAACCCTGGCCACCAACCTCTAATGTACGTTCCTTAGATTCTTCCGCTGCCTTAGCGATCCCCGGTAAGTAAACAGCTTTAGAAGCCAAGCCGGACACCACTATTAGACCTAATACCATTGCCACCATTAGACCCTTTTTCCAATAATTCATCTTTTATCCTCCCTTTCGATTTCTGTGCTTACATTATAGTAGACGAAAGTCCACTGCTTAAAGTTCCCGGCGAAGCCAGACGAATTTCCAAACAAACCGGGTAGGCTGTTGAAAAACCCGTCTAGCAAGGAAACAAAATCGACAAGGCCGCAAGCGTACTGGCTGTACGTTGAGGACCTTGTCGATTTTGTTGACGCAGCTAGGCGGGGAATTTCAACAGCCTGCATTAAAATAATAGTTTTTGTCTGCGCATATACACATTCAACACTATCCCCATTGAAGCCATGTTCGTCATCATGGAACTTCCCCCATAGCTAAAGAAAGGAAGGGGTATTCCGGTAATGGGCATGATACTTATGGTCATCCCTACATTAACCAAAATATGAAAGGCAATCATGGAAATTACCCCAGTGACCAGCAGGGTTCCAAAATGATCCTTGGACTGGGCGGCAATGCGGATACCCCGATAAATTAGAATCAGGAACAGCAAGAGCAGGGCGGCTGCCCCGATAAATCCTAGCTCCTCCCCTACTACTGAAAAAATAAAGTCAGTATGTTGGGCCGGGAGGAAGTTTAACTGGTTTTGCATACCCTGAAACAAGCCTTTGCCGGTAAGTCCGCCTGAACCAATGGCAATTTGGGACTGAATAACATGATAACCTGCCCCCGCCGGATCAACATAGGGGTCTAAAAAAATGGTTAACCGTTTGACCTGATATGGCTCCAGGGGGATTTTTAACCCATATTTAACATGGGCGTAAAGCACCCCAATCACAGAAGTTATACCGGTTACAAAGAGAGCTGTTAATTGTTTGGGATTAGCCCCCCCAATAAACAGCATTCCCATCATTATTGCTATAAACACCAAAGCTGTTCCTAAATCAGGTTGGAGTAAAATCAGCAACAGGGGTATCCCGATGTGCACAAAGCAAGGTATCAAGCTCCAAAAATTATTTAATTTACCCTGACGTTTGGCTAAAAAATCAGCAAAACTAATAATTATACTGATTTTAACTAATTCTGAAGGTTGAATAACCACTGGCCCTATTTCAATCCAACTCTGGGCTCCCCCAGCTATCTTGCCATTGATTTCTACAAAGAGCAATAGTGCCAGGTTGATAAGATACAACCACTTGGTATAACGCCTTAGATCCTCATAATCAAAAGACATGAAAAACCAAGCCAGTACAGTCCCGATGATTACGGAAATAACCTGCCGCTCTACCTTACCAAAGGGGTCGGCTCGATCAGCCTGGGTAACGTGAGTGGCACTGCTAATAATCACCAAACCAAAAATAATTATGGCTAATACTACAATGATAAGGGTGAAGTCCAGATTTCGCAGCAGCCTCTTGTCTAGCACGCTTCTTCCCCCAATCTTAGTAGAAAAAATTGGGCTCTACCCAATTTTTCCAACTGGTTCATCGGCTTGAACCCGCTTCATCCGTAGTACCGGTATATTAGCCACCAGGGCGACAGTATCATCGCTGCTGTCTAGGTTAACTTCTAGAGCTGATTCATCTATCTCCATATAGTTGGAAATAACCTTAATCAGGTCATTCTTTAACGCCTCCAGTACCTGAGGCGAAACACTGGCCCGATCATGAACCAAAACCAGACGTAGTCTTTCTTTAGCGACATGCTTACTTGAACTGTTTTCCTTGCCAAAAATTCGATTTAAGAAATCCAACAACAATGTCAGCACCCCCTTTTCCCCAGTTTATTTTATTCCCATAAACTTTTTCAGTTTATTCATTATACCGTCATTGGCCTCCAAATCTAAGAACGGGATGGATTCCCCAGCAATTCTCCGGGTGATGTTTCGATAGGCCTGACCTGCCCGAGAATTCTGGTCAAGCACAGCTGGTTCCCCCCTGTTAGTAGAAACAATAATTGTTTCATCGTCAGGAACTACTCCAATTAGTTTTACGGCCAAAATATCTATCATGTCATCAATACCCATCATGTCACCCTTTTTAACCATTTGGGGGCGTAACCGATTGACTACTAGTTCCGGTTCCCTAAGTTCAGCAGCTTCTAATAGACCTATAATCCGGTCAGCATCCCTAACAGCGGATATTTCCGGAGTAGTTACCACAATCGCCCGCTCTGCTCCGGCAATAGCGTTTCTAAACCCTTGTTCTATCCCTGCCGGACAATCAATAATTACAAATTCAAATTCTGCCTTTAGATCATCACAAAGTTTTTTCATTTGCTCCTGATTTACTGCCGATTTGTCTTTGGTCTGAGCCGCCGGGAGCAGGAATAAGCCTTCAAAGCGCTTGTCCTTAATTAAAGCCTGCCTCAACTTGCAGTTTCCAGATGTGACATCTACAATATCATAGACTATCCTGTTCTCTAAGCCCATAACCACATCCAGATTCCGCAGGCCAATATCCGTATCTACCAGAACCACCTTTTTGCCTAGGGCTGCCAGACCGGTCCCAATATTTGCGGTGGTAGTGGTTTTACCTACCCCCCCTTTACCGGAAGTGATTACAATAACTTCACCCATTGCTACAGTTCCCCCTCTTTAATCTCTGTTATAAAGAATTTATCGCCGGGAATTAAGCTTGTCCCCCGGAGGTTGATATTGTTGTATCACGACAACGCCGTCCACAATCTTAGCTGTTTCCGCCACACCGGGATCCGGATAATTCCCATCCGGTGCCCTAGTAATCTGATCAGCAATCCGCAGCTGGGTAGGCAACAGCCTAAAGGCGGTTACTTCTGCATCCTTTGCACCCGTAGCACCGGCATGAACTACCCCACGCAGAGAACCCATGACAATAATGTTACCCCCGGCCACTATTTCGGCACCTGGGTTCACATCGCCTAATACTACCACATTACCGTGGTAATGGATGCTTTGACCTGAGCGCAACGTCCGCTTGATGAGAACTGTGGCTTCATCCGCCAAGTCTTCAAATTCCGGTTCACGGGTAAAGGCAGTACCGGCAAATTCCTTCTCTATTCCGGTTCCCCTATTCATCTGCCTCCATCCTTCCCTGGTAAATTTACTCGCTATGATAATGCCTTTGTTAATTTCTACATTAAGGCAGTAAATCCTTCAGCAGACCTAAAAAAAACGCAAGGTTTTTGCCGTTAAAATACGACATTATTCCTCAGGACTAGCAACAGTACCAGCCTGATTACCATTTACTTTAAAATATTGGGCTAGCACATCCCGGGCAATTACTCCTGCCGATGTGCCCCCATGCCCCCCCTGCTCTACAATGGCAGCAATAGCTATTTCCGGTTTGTCATAGGGAGCAAAACCTACAAACAAACCATGGTTATCTTTACCAAACACTTGGGCAGTACCAGTTTTTCCAGCTACTTTAACCGGGAAATTCATAAAGCGGCCGGCTGCGGTCCCACCGGGTTGGGTTACTGCTAACATCCCTGCCTGAATAGCTTGGAGATTCTTAGGGGAAACAGTCAGCTTACCTAAGATTGCCGGTTTAAATTCCTGAAGGACTTTTCCATCTGGGCCGACTATTCTTTTAACTAATTGAGGTTTATATCTGGTACCACCATTTGCAATAGCAGCAACATAATCAGCCAGTTGTAAGGGTGTATAGTTGTTGGCTCCTTGACCTATAGCCATATTAGCGGTATCAAAGGACTGCCATTTAGTGTTCCAAGCTAACTCCCGTTCATAATCCTGTCTGGCCCACTTTAATTCATTCGCCTTCGCTTTAGCCAATTTGGTCTGTTCCTCAGGATCTGCTCCTACCAACTTAGCATTATACTTTTTTTCAATCCCACTAAAAATTGTCTCATAACGCCATTTTAAGACATTAGTGTTGGTAGTTTTTTTCCACTCAGAGGTAGGAACTGTCCCGGATGACTCCCCAGGCAGGGTTATTCCCGTTTTCTCTCCTAAGCCTAATTCCTGAGCAACTCGGGCAATTTCTACGTTTCCAGCGGCTAACGCAGCCGTTATGAAAAAGGTATTGCAGGAAACCTGAATAGCACGATGGAGGTCAACGGTACCGTGTCCGGAGGTCTTCCAGCACTTAAAATTTTTGGCTCCCAGGGGATAATATCCAGGATCAAAAATTTTCCTTTTTATATCCCAGCGTTCGGATTCCAAAGCCGCCAATCCGGTTATCATCTTAAAAGTGGATCCTGGAGGGTAGGCTCGGATGGCCCGGTTCAAAAGGGGAGGATTAGGCAATAGATCACTGAATTTTCGGTTCCACTCTTCGGGTGAAATGGGTTCATTAAACCGGTTGGGCTCAAAGGAGGGCTTGCTAGCCATAGCCAGAACATCCCCGTTGCGAACATCAACAACAACTACTGCACCTGCTTTGGCATTGGGAAATTCGTTCTGGACTTGGGCCATAGTCCGCACCAGAGAATCTTCCGCAACCATTTGCAGATCCCGGTCAATAGTTAAGATTAAATCATTACCGGGAATAGGTTCTTTAATCCCTAAATCCCGTACTGGGCGCATCCGCCGGTCCACCTCAACCTGGCGGGCCCCGTCAAGCCCGTGTAACTCCGGTTCAAACCAACGTTCTAACCCGGCCATTCCAAAACGGTCTGCTGGCTTATACTGCTCCTGGGGATATTCACTAAACATTGTTTTTAAGAATTTTTCATCGCCAGTCTGCCGGGTATAGCCTAATACATGGGCTAATAACTCCCCGCCCGGATAGTAACGTAGGGGTTCAATCTCAATAATCACACCAGGCAAGTCCATGCGCTGTTCTTCTATTTTAGTTACAACCTCTAAGGGGATATCTGTTTTGATGCGTACAGGTTCGTACTTTAGAGGCTGCTCCTTCACTGCCGTGCGAATATCGTCAATCGAAATATTGAGGATTTTGGCTAACCGGTAAAATACCTCCTCTTGATCTTCCTTTTTTAAGTCCAGCAATGCCAACGAGACGGTAAAGGCCGGTTTGCTTCTAGCTAGAACTTTCTCAAAACGATCTTTGATTTCTCCGCGGGCAGCGGTTACGGTAGTTAACCTAATCCGATTGGACTGGGATTCCAGATTAAATTTCTTTGTCTGCCATAACTGGAGATATGCTAAACGACTCAGCAAAATAGCAAAAATTACCACAGTCAAGGCTAAGAGAATATTTAGTTTCTTATCTACTGGTCGTAATTGCATGGGAAAATGACCTCCATACTAATACTCCGAAAGTTTTAGCCACCCCCGGGTTATCGACTGGCGAAATTTGCTATAGGTTAATCCGGCAATTAAACAGTTATAAGCTGCAGCAGGAAGAATTTCCCGAATGTATAGTTCTGTGAAAGTAGGCTGGGTTGTGATTGGTAACAAAAGCAGGAAAATTAGCGTATGGCTGGCCAAACTAACTACAAATACAACTAAAACCGGAATCAATGGATAGTCCTTATAAATTTTACGTTCAAGTTGAGCAACAATATAACCAGTAATCATTTTGGAAAAGGCGTTAAGGCCTAAATATTGCCCAGATAGCGCATCTTGAGCCAAGCCACCTAAAAAACCAAAAAAGGCTCCCCCTGATGAGCCACTGAATAAAGCAAAAAACACCACTAATACAAGTACTAAATCTGGCTGAACCCCCCAAACTGAAAGCCAATGAAACAGGGTGGTTTCCAAAACTAAACTTATCACTAGCAGTAAAGCTAAAACCGCCCAGCGCACCAACATTAATCACCCTCTTTTCCAGCCTGGGGAATTTCCGGGGCTAAAACCTCTTTCACTATAAATACCTCTTCTAAATGTTCAAAATCGGCAAAAGGTTTAACTAGAGCATACTTCATTAATCCGTTAGCCTCAACTTTTACATCTTTAATCTTGCCAATGGGCAGACCTTTCGGAAAAATCCCCCCCAACCCGGAAGTCACTACTACCTGTTTGGGCCGAACTGGGGCATCTTTGGGCAAGTGAATTAATCTCAAGTCACCATTTTGTTCTCCTGTTCCTTCAACAACTCCAATGGTACGGTTGATTTGTACCAAGGCCCCAACTGCACTTCGATTGTCAAATACCAGTAATACTGTTGCGGTTCGTCCTGAAACTGCTGTAATATGGCCAATTAAACCTTTGGTAGTCACCACCGGCATTCCGGGAGTTATCCCGGCAAGGCTGCCCTTACTGATAGTAAGGGATTTGTACCAATTAATTTGATCCCTAGCTACAACTGTGGCCAACTCCAAATTAAACTGGGTTTTGGTCTGCTCCTGAAAATGTAGAGCCTGGCGTAACCGCAAGTTCTGGTATTCCTGTTCCTCCAGTTCACGAACTCTGGTCTGTAGTTGATCTACTTCTTTTGTCAAGCGTTCCTTGTCCTGCAATAGTGTGCCAATATTCCACACAGACGAAATTGAATTAGCCACAGTATCAGTAATCGCCGTTACTGAACGTTGGAGAGGAGCCACTCCGTCCCGTACAATACCCTCCAGAATGGTCAGTTCCTTACGCTCTCCAGCTGTCCAGGCAATGGATGTCACGATTATAGCCAAACTAATTATGAATAGAAATATCCGTCCACCGTACCTCCGGGGCAACTGAATCACACCTTTCCGCAAGTAATTTTAGCTTTAGCCCTTATCTAACACTCGTTTCCAGAGATCCAAATCTTCTAGGGCTTTGCCGGTACCTAGGGCAACGCAAGACATAGGTTCTTCGGCTATATGTACCGGCATACCAGTTTCTTCACTAACCAAACGATCTAAGCCCCGGAGTAATGCTCCACCACCGGCAATGACAATCCCACGATCCATGATATCTGAAGCTAATTCCGGTGGCGTCTTCTCCAATGTAATTTTTATAGCATCCAAAATTGCTGACACTGGCTCAGAGAGTGCCTTGTAGACTTCGTCAGAAGTTATATTCAGCGTTTTCGGTAAGCCGGATACTAAATCCCGGCCTCGCACATCATAGGTTTCGGTTTTAGCTAGGGGATAGGCGGTGCCAATTTGAATTTTAATATCCTCTGCAGTTCGTTCCCCAATCATCAGGTTATAGGTACGTTTTATATGATGTATGATGGCTTCATCCATTTCATCTCCGCCTATACGGATAGAACGGCTGGTAACAATTCCACCCAGGGAAATTACCGCCACATCGGTGGTCCCTCCCCCAATATCTGCTATCATGTTTCCGGTAGGTTCTTCCACAGGTAGACCTGCCCCAATGGCGGCAGCCATAGGCTCTTCAATTAGAAAGGCCTCCCCGGCACCTGCTTGAATAGCTGCCTCTTTAACTGCCCGTTTTTCAACTGCAGTTACCCCCGATGGCAGTCCGATAACCACCCTGGGACGTAGTAAGGTAGCACTCTTGCGCAGTGCTTTATTCATAAAATGCTTGAGCATAGCCTGGGTAATATCAAAATCGGCAATAACCCCGTCTTTCATAGGTCTAATGGCTATAATGTTACCTGGTGTCCGCCCAATCATCTGCTTAGCCTCAGTACCTACGGCCAACACCTTATTAGTATCTTTTTGAATTGCTACTACCGAAGGTTCTTTTAAGACAATTCCCTTACCCTTCACGTGAACCATACAATTGGCGGTCCCCAAATCTATGCCCATATCCTTGGAAAAAATTCCAAAAAACATTATATTCTGCCCCTTTCAAGACTGTTTATGTTTATGACGCAGTTCAGATTAAATCTTTTTCCTTTAAACTGCTGTATCTATTATCACCAATTATGATATGGTCTAATATATCAATTCCAAGAATTTTCCCCGCCTCAGCAAGTCGTTTGGTTACTTCAATATCTTCCTTACTAGGAGTAGGATCACCGCTTGGGTGGTTATGTACTAAAATTAGTGCTGCCGCGCTTTTTTTAATGGGATTCTTAAATACTTCCCGGGGATGGACAATAGACGAACTTAAGCTCCCCACTGAAACAACCTCCGTCTCAAGCACTTGATTCTTGGTATTTAGTAGTACTGTCCGGAATTGTTCACGGTCTAAGTGGCGCATTTCTTCCATTAACAAAATACTTATATCCTTTGGCGAACGAATAACCGGCCTTATTTCTGGGGCCATGGCGCTTACTCTTTTCCCTAGCTCCAAAGCAGCCCTCACCTGGGCAGCTTTAGCAATTCCGATCCCAGAAACTTGACCTAACTCCGCCATAGTAATATTAACTAGTCCTCTCAGTCCACCATGATGGCTAAGTAGTCTGGAGGCTAAGTCCAATACTGATTCTGAGCGAGTTCCAGTATGCAGGATGATCGCCAGTAGCTCTATATTGGAAAGGGAGGCGGCACCGGCTTGCTTTAATCTTTCCCTTGGTCTTAGCTCAGCAGGTAATTCCTTTACTTTCAAATGATACTCATTAGGACTCATGTGTGTTTTCTTCCCAACTTACATTATAATACAGTGATACCAAAGTATTTCAACATCTCGGCCAAGCGAGCTACAGGTAAACCCACTACATTAAAATAACAACCCTCAATGCCCTGGACAAAAATTGCCCCCAGACCTTGAATAGCATAAGCCCCGGCTTTATCCTCCGGTTCACCGCCGGCAATGTAATTAGTAATTTCCCGTTTATCCAGTTGACGAAACCACACCGTTGTAGCCTCGTGTTCTACTCTCTCCCGACCAGTTGCAGCATCAATTATAGCGACCCCGGTCAGCACTTGGTGGCTTGTCCCGCTGAGCTTGTGGAGCATAGTTGCAGCATCCTTCGACCCAGCTGGCTTGCCCATTATTGAATTACCCTGTACCACTATAGTATCCGCTCCGATTACAATACCCGTTTCTAACATCGACGCAACCTGTTGGGCCTTTTGTCTAGCTAGGCTCTCCACTAAATGTCCCGGTTTAAGGTTGGCGTCCATTATTTCCTCAAGATTACTTACCTGTACAGAAAACTTTAGTCCCATCTGCTGTAACAGGTCATGCCTCCTTGGTGAAGCTGAGGCTAGAATAAGCTTTGACATATTCTACAAACGCTCCTCTATAACCGTCTGTATATAAACCAGGCTAATACTGCCCCAATTGCAGCAGCAGGATTGAGGTTAACCTGCAGGCCCAAGCTAATCCGCAGCACACTTAAATCGAGTGTGGTTGTAGGAAAACCGAGGAATTGAGATGTTTTCAGGATCGGCAGTATTTTACTAAAAGCAGTTCCGGCTATACTCCCTAAAACTGCTCCCAGCAAAATAAGCACAACTAGTACCCAAGGACTTTTTGACGTTCCATAACCCTTCATAAATTCCTCCTGTCAAGCGAAAGTTAGATTAGGCGGTTTTTTACGATTACTGATACCTCTCAGTATAATAGTTTATCATTTCCCTAGGGGCAAGGCAAGGATAAGGTCGAATTTGGGTTGTTTTTGGGGCTGATTTGGGTCGACGACGGGTGGGGTGGCTTGCCTGCAGTGTACGCATACTTCCCGCAGCTGATGGCAATCAATTGCCACCAGCTGCTTCGTAATGTACCCTGCAGGCAACCACCCCACCCGTCGTCCCTTATCAGCTCCCAAAACATCCCTGGTAAAAAGCAGGGAGGGCGGGGTGCCGGAGGAGTGCATGCACGAATGCAGGATATGTAAGGTGATAGCTTGGTGGGAACGAAACAAACTGGCCACTGTTATAACAGTGGCCCCTGGCAGCTGTAAATTCGGATGACGATTATTAAAAGCACACCTAACGTTTAGCCCATACCAAACTTGCGGTAAGCTGGCGCACTTTTTGCCACCCCAAACCCTTGCCCCACAAAAAGTGTGACAGCGCTCAAGTTCGGAGCCAAGCCCGGTAATGTGCTGGTTTAGACAAAGTCGACTCCGATCTCGTTTTAAGCACGGTTGAAAGAAGTAGGTCCCTAGGTAATAATCTCTTTCCGCCTGATTCAGCCCCAATCGTGAGTTTGGGCAAAATAGCTTTCATCCTGCAGCTCATTGGATCTAAGACCCAGGTCGGATGCCTGTACACGGGGCGGTGCTCATGGCGGTGGGTCTTAGTAGCTGTTAGCTTGAGTGGGCAATAAAATAGACCTTGCCGCCAAGGACGGCGGCAACCTGGACACCTAGGCAAGGATGCCGTATTGTCCAGGTTGGTCTATTTTATTAGCCCACTCAAGTTTACAGCTACAAGACACTTAGCCTAAGAGCACCGAACCGTGGATAGGCATCCGACCGGAGACCACTGCCCAGATAGAGCAGATAGAGCAGATAGAGCAGATAGAGCAAACGAACTTATTGAAGCTGCTGGGTTACTGCATCTTTGATACCGGCAATACCCACCCGCTCCAGGAGCTCACCCAGACGCTCATTTAAGTTGGCATGTGCTTTGTAGTACTCAATAATTTTCTTAACTGCAGCTTTAACCTGCTCCTCATTAAGGCTTTTTGCAATAATATGGCCGATCCGGGGCTTAGTACCTACATTTCCACCCACCAACAGATTCCAGCCTGTTTTGGTACCTACTATACCAATGTCCCGAACAGGAGCCTCTGCACAGTTATTAGCGCAGCCGGATA
Source organism: Carboxydocellales bacterium (assembly GCA_049302075.1). Lineage (GTDB taxonomy): Bacteria > Bacillota > Carboxydocellales > JAJZTU01 > JBAQLS01. The sequence goes on from JBAQLS010000003.1 coordinate 146,213, forward strand.
TTCCCATTTTTAATTTACCAGGCAAATCCATACCGTGATATTGTTCATCCAGGACAAGTCCCAGACCAACTGAATTTTGTTCTCCACGCTTGCAGAATAGGCTTCCCGGACAGACTTTAATGTTGCGGACAAAATTTCCCACGGCATAGCCTGGCTTCATTCCCAATTCCGCCCAGACCTGTTCAACTTCTTCTTTCTTTAAGCCTACAATAGCAATTCGCTGACCAGAGGTTAGCTTCAATGCTGCTGCTCCGTATTTTTCGGCTACATCGGCAATTTTACGCAGCATGTCGGGAGTAACTATTCCTGCCGGAATATGGGGTACAACTGCAAAAGACTTTTTATCCCGCTGGACAATTGCTCCTTTAGGAAGGCTTTCTTCTGCAGTATCCGGGGACATTTCCCCCAGAGGGGTGGCATTTAATTTTTCTAATAGTTCATTAACCTTTAATCCATGGGTGCGAGCAGCTCCGGCGACAGACTCGCCTGTCGCCGAGGGGCAGCCTAAGCAGTGCATCCCCATTCCGCGGAATACATCTGCCGTTTTAGGGTTATACTTAAGCACCTCAGTAATCGTCATATCCTGGGTAATTTCCATATGAATCCCTCCATTATTAATACTTTAGTGGTGAGTTCCTTCAACCACTTGCACATCCTTGGCTTCAATAGACTTTTTAATCAGTTCTTTAAATGGACATTTCGGGTAATCGTCATCAAAGAGCATACAAGAAGCCAAATGAACTACATCCAGTTCATAATTCTCCTTTAGCTTTTTGGCTAGCCGATGAACCCGCCGACCGGAACATCCTCCACAGGTGAAAAAACCAATTAATTCAGCCTCCGGTCCGTACTGCTCAAAATTAATGCGCCGGTTATGCCAGGCTTTTAGACAGCCTACCCCAGGACAGGTTTCGGAAACGATATCACAGCGAACAATTGCTACCTTGGTAGTCTTGGCTGTAGTTTTATTATTAATCATACCAAAGTATTTATCTTTGACCGCCCGGACATCATCCACATCCACCCGGGTTTTTCCCTGTACCCGAACATGTTTCTCCACTCCCCCTTTGGCCATCGACCTAACAAAGGCGGGCACATTATCCAATTCCGCCTGAGCCTCTGTAGTCCAGTCCATCTACTCCACTCCTCATCGCAAGTTATTTGTGCTATTATGTTTATTTTAAGGTATAGATGAACTCCGCACTAGCTTAGTGGATAACAGTTGAGGTGTGATATTGCTCACATAGCTTACCCCATACGGCTATTAAAATTCCCCGTCTAGCTATGTCGCCAGATGTGTCAATATCCTCGATGTACAATAAGTACACCTGCAGTCTTGACACATCTGTCTTCGTGCTATATGGGTTTTTTAACAGCCTACTCGGGTCCTTAGAGAAAATAATGGGCTATTCCGCTGGGATAGTCCGGCCCCAGGCGTACTCGTAACTGTACGTCGATGATATAAGGTCATAGCTGGTGACAAAGCTAACCTGAAAATTAACACGTTAATTTTCATATACTGTTGGTGCCACGTTAGTGGCATGGATGTCTAGACGGGGAATTTTATGACCCCAGGCAGGCTGTTGAAAAACCCGTCTAGCGCAGAAAAATAATTGCCAAGGCCGGAGGCGTACTGCTGTACGTTGATGACCTTGGCAATTATTTTGACAAAGCTATCCTGATAATTCATACTTAATTTTCATATACTGTTGGTGCCACGTTAGTGGCATGGATGTCTAGACGGGGAATTTCAACAGCCTGGATTATCTGAAAAATCTTGAATCTTGCATCCCCAAGTTAAAGGTCAGAATTTCTAACGTAACAGAAAGGTCAATATTCCGAACCTCAACCTCTTCAGGCACTATAATAGCCTTAGGCGCAAAATTTAAGATTGCTCTAATACCCGCATTCACCATAGTATCAGCAACTCCTTGAGCAACAACAGCAGGTACTGCTAAAATCCCGATTTTAACATCCTTGTCCTGGATTATCATAGGCATTGCATCAATGGCTAACACTTCAAGGTCTAGTAGTTTTTTACCTATCTTGGTTAAATCATTGTCAAATACACCAACGATATGAAAACCCCGTTCCTTAAAGCCACGGTAAGATACCAGAGCAGAACCCAGATTACCCGCTCCTACTAATACTACAGGCCAATCATGACTTAAACCTAGAATTTTCATAGTGTGATATAGGAGATGCTTAACATTGTATCCTACCCCTCGGGTACCAAATTCGCCGAAATATGCTAAATCTTTACGTACCTGAGCAGGACTAACGCCAACCGCTACAGCAATTTCTCCAGAGGATATGGTAACAATACTTCGTTTATCAGCTTGTTCAAGAAACCTTGAATATACTGATAAGCGAACAATTGTTGCCTCTGGAATCTTAAATGCCTTCACACTACCCCCCCCTTATCGGTGGATGATATAAATTTATACCAGTATGTTACAAAAAGTACATATGTACTATTACTATAAAAAATAATAAATTCCTGCAAGACGATAAAACTTTTTGGCTAATAAGTCACAATCTTATTACTATTCGGCGGGATTATGCCACTTTGCTCTAGCTTCAGCTACCATATACAGAGAACCTGTAATACAGACTAAGTCCAAGGTCCCAGTCAGGCTAAGCCCTTTGTCTACAGCGGCATGGATGTCTTCAAAAAGGTAAACTTGGGATACATATTGGCGGACGTGGTCGGCAAGACTTTGCCAATCCCCGGCTCTAGGACTATTGGGCTTTGTTACCACTACTACTTTAGCTAAAGGGGCCAGTTCAGCCACTACTTTTTCCCGTTCCTTATCTCCCAACATGCCAATAACCAAAATCAAATTTTCATAGCGGAAAAACTCCTGAAGTGCCTGCCGAAGTGTTTGGGCCCCATCCAGATTATGGGCCCCATCAATAACCACTAGAGGACTTCTCTGGACTATCTCTAGTCTAGCGGGCCATTTTGTAGCCGCCAGACCTGCTTTAATCTGCTGTTCATTTAGTTTAATAATACCTTCTTCCATTAACACTTCCAGAGCCGCCAGAGCAGTGGAAGCATTAATAGCCTGGTGCTTTCCCAACAAGGGCAGGGTAAGTCCATTGTAATTCTGATTTCGACCCCTCCAGTCCATGACCAGACCTTCCATGGAGGTACTGTTAATCTCCCAGCTAATCTGCTCACCCACCTGAACTAGTAAAGCGTTGTTTGCTTTAGCCACTTGCCGGATTACCGCCAGTGCTTCCTGATGAGTAGCTGCGGTTACCACCGGAATTCCCGGTTTGATTATACCGGCTTTAACTCCTGCGATATCTGCTATGGTATTACCTAAGTACTCCATATGGTCCATCCCGATATTGGTGATAATAGTGATCAGGGGTTTAACTACATTGGTTGAGTCAATGGCCCCGCCCATACCAACCTCCAGAACTAAAAAGTCCACCTGCTCTTGGGCAAAATACATAAAAGCCAGAGCAGTACTAACCTCAAACTCGGTGGGATGTTCGAAGCCCTCGGCTACCATATTTTCCAGGTGGGGGCGAATTGCAGTAATTAATTGGGCAATAATATTATGTCCTATCTCCCGACCGTTAATTTTATAGCGTTCACTATAACTATGCAGGTGAGGTGAATTAAACACCCCGACCCGATAACCACCGGCTTGAAGCATGGAATCAAGCATGGCCGAGGTAGAGCCTTTGCCATTAGTGCCTCCAACATGGATGATTTGTAGCGTATTCTGGGGGTTACCCAAGCGGCTCAGAAGTTCGGTGATTCTACCTAAACCAAAGTTCATGCCAAACTTGGTTAGGTTTTGCAGGTAGTTCATGGCCTCCTGAAACTCCATGGTAATGTCAATCCTCCTCCGCTTATAATGAGGTCAGCCGTGCTTGTAGGACGTCTTTCTTTTGCTGATACTCGTCCCGTTTGGCTTTTTCCTTGGTAATAACCTCTTCCGGGGCCTTGGCAATAAAGCCTTGGTTGTTAAGTTTGCCGTTTACTCTAGCCAGTTCTTGATCTAACTTGGCGATCTCCTTTTCCAGGCGCTCTTTTTCCTTTTCCAGGTCAATTAAACCGGCTAAGGGTAGGAAAATCTCCATTCCTTTGAGCATAGCGGTAACTGCCTGACTTGGCTTTTCTGCCAGGGAGATTACCCGGGTGAATTCTCCAATATTGGCCAGGTGTTTAAGATAAGCTTGGCCATTTTCTAAGATAGCCAGATTTTCCGCATTATTGGCGGCAATAATTAACTCCACCTGACGCCCGGGTGCTACGTTCATTTCACTGCGAATATTGCGGATGGCCTTAATGACTTCCATAATGAGAGCCATTTCATTTTCCGCTGCTTGATTATCCAAAGTTGGGCCAGACTCAGGCCAGGCAGAGAGCATGATGGTTTGGCCCTTATGCGGGAGACATTGCCAGATTTCCTCAGTTAAGAAGGGCATAAAGGGATGTAACAGGCACATGGTGTGTTCTAGAACATAACACAGGGTATACTGGGCGGTAGCTTTGCTGGCAGGGGTTTCGCGTCCATACAGCCTAGGCTTAGCTAGTTCAATATACCAGTCACAAAACTCATTCCAGATGAATTCATACAGCACCCGTCCGGCCTCTCCAAGGTCATACCGTTCCATATTTCTGGTCACTTCCGCCACTGTAGCATTAAAGCGGCTTAATATCCAGTTATCGGCCAAGGTAAATTCCGGCGTGATCCCTTGGGGGTCATAGTCCTGAAGGTGCATCAATACAAACCGGGAGGCATTCCAAATTTTATTGGCAAAGTTCCGAGCACTATCCAAACGCTCAAAGTGAAAACGCAGGTCATTGCCGGGGGTATTGCCGGTGATGAGCATAAAGCGGAGGGTATCTGCCCCGTATTCCTTGATTACTTCCAGAGGGTCAACGCCGTTTCCTAGGGATTTAGACATTTTCCGACCTTGGGCATCTAAAACTAAGCCATGAATAAACACATCCTGGAAGGGGATTTCCCCCATTGCTGACAACCCGCTGACAATCATTCTGGCCACCCAGAAAAAGATAATGTCCCGACCGGTTACCAACACGGAGGTAGGATAAAAATGCTCCAGTTCGGGAGTATCCTCAGGCCAGCCCAAGGTTGAAAAGGGCCATAAACCAGAGCTAAACCAGGTATCCAAAACGTCGGCATCTTGCTCCAGGTTGGAACTGCCACATTTAGGACAGATCTGAACATCTTCCTTGGCACAGATTACTTGGTCACAATCACTACAATACCATACCGGGATGCGATGACCCCACCAAAGCTGCCGGGAAATGCACCAATCCCGAATATTTTCCATCCAACTTAGATAAACTTTAGTAAAGCGTTCAGGAACAAACTTTAGCTGACCCTCCTTGACTACGGCTATTGCCTGTTCGGCCAAGGGTTTCATCTTTACAAACCACTGCTTGGAGAGCATTGGTTCAATTACATTATCACATCGGTAACAGCGGCCCACGGCGTGGTTATGGTCTTCCACACTAACCAGCAGACCTTGGGCCTCTAGTTCTGCTACGATGGCTTTCCGACAGGCATAGCGGTCCAAACCAGCGTATTTCCCGGCGGCATCATTCATGGTAGCGTCTTTGTTCATTACTGTTATCTGGGGAAGATTGTGTCGCTGGCCCACTTCAAAGTCATTAGAGTCATGAGCAGGAGTAATCTTAACTACCCCGGAACCAAACTCCCGATCCACATATGTATCGGCAATAACCGGTATTTCCCTGCCTACAATGGGCAGAATCAGGGTTTGACCTATAAGCTGGGTATAACGTTCATCATCGGGATGAACAGCTACAGCCACGTCTCCTAGCATGGTCTCCGGGCGGGTTGTGGCTATGACCACCCCACTACCACCATCTTTGGCCGGATAACGGAAATGATAAAACTTGCCATCCGTATCCTCATGCTCAACTTCAATATCCGAGATTGTAGTCTGGCAACCTGGACACCAGTTAATTATGTAGTTACCCCGGTAGATTAGGCCTTGTTCATACCAGTCCACAAAAATATCCCGAACCGCCCGGGAGCAGCCTTCATCCATGGTAAATCTTTCCCGTTCCCAGTCACAGGAAGAACCTAGACTACGGAGCTGAGTAGTTATCCGGTTGCCATATTGATGCTTCCAGTCCCAAACCCTTTCCAGAAACTTCTCCCGTCCCAACTGGTACTTATTTGTTCCTTCCACGGCCAATTGTTCCTCTACCTTGGCTTGGGTGGCAATTCCAGCATGGTCAGTGCCTGGTATCCATAGGGCATTATACCCTTGCAATCTCCGCCAGCGGATGAGTATATCTTGCAGAGTATTATCCATGGCGTGTCCCATATGCAATGCCCCAGTAACGTTAGGTGGGGGCATCACAATGGTAAAAGGCTTTTTATCTCGCTCCACCAGGGCGTGAAAAAAACCGTTTTCCTCCCAATACTTATACCACTTAGCTTCCACCTGTCCAGGGTCATAGGTTGTAGGAATGTTTAAATTTGGCTCCATAATAGCTATTCCTCCTTAAAACAATAAAATCATAAATAAAAAACTCCTCTCGTCGCAAGGACGAAAGAAGTATTCTTCCGCGGTACCACCTGGCTTTCAGATTAAAACCCTAGCGGGGTCAAAAACCTGACTCTCCCAGCTATAACGGGCATACCCGCCGATGTCTACTTGGTTTCAACATCAGGGCTCGAGGGCGACCTTCACCTGCTTTAAGCCCGGGGGACCTTTCAGCCATGGGTTCCCCTCTCTGTGTAACCGGGCAGGTTACTCCTCCCTGTCAAGGCCTTATTACCAGTTTGAACTTCCATTGATAATATTATACACCAGGGTGGGGTTGTGTCAAGTTGGCTAAGGCTAGAATCTAGTTAACTTTAGGTGGAATATATGGCTCATAGGCCATGGGTACTCCAACTCCCCTGGCGACCATTTCATTGATGGCAAAAAGATCCTCTTTGTTAACCTGGGAGATAGCGGTCTTCCCCAGAGCTTTAACCCCACAGTAACCAGTTTGGGACGATTTTTGCCGAAAGTAACCCTGGTATTGATAGGAGTCTCTAAGGGGGTGGGCATGACATGGAACTGAGCTATGTTAAACAGCAAGTCGTCTAAGCTTGGGAACTTCTTTGGCGAGCCCATAGGGCGCTGAATAACTTTGCCTTCTTGAGTCCTTAAATTGGTCTCCACAATAACTTGTGGGGTTACCCGGGTGGTAGCAGAAATAAACTCCCACATGTTTTCATGGTAGGGGTCAGTCATTATCGTCTTCACTGCACTGTCGTGATTTAGGTCGATTACCTTTCTTACTCCCAACTTTAATAGTTGCTGACCGATAACTATCCCTGCAATAATTTCCAAACCCTTTGACCAATTTATTTTTTTAACTATCTTTGTCAACCTTGCCTTAATAAGCCCCCTATTTAATTCTAAGGCTTATTATGACTTACTGGATAACAAAGTATACTTAACTGCTTTAGGCTAGGAATATAATTAACTACTTTGGTAAAAGAGGGAGTGAAAAAATGTTCAATAGGCATTGGAATCGCCGGGGCTTGGCCCTCCTGGCGGTACTATTGGTACTTAATGTACTGGGTTGCGGCCAAAGACAGCCCCCCCCTGTAAAAGTCAAGCTCCGGTTAGTAGAGGTAATGCACACAGTTTTTTATGCACCACTATATGTTGCCGTCAATAATGGGTACTTTAGCCGAGAAGAGCTGGAAATTGAACTCAGTACCTCTGGGGGCTGGGATAAAACCATGAAAGCTCTAGTCTCCGGTGAAGCTGATTTAGCCCTAGGCGGCCCGGAAATCTCTATTTATTTACGCCAGCAGAAAGCACCGGAAAATGTTTATTCCTTTGCCCAAATTGCCAAACGGGATGGTTCCTTCCTAGTTGCCAGAAAGGCTATGCCCTCCTTCCAATGGGCTGATTTAAAAGGCCAGACTGTGATTAGCAGTCAACAAGGAGGGCTCCCGGAAATGGTTAATAAATATATCCTAAAACAAAACAACCTCTTGCCCCAAACTGATTTAATAATTATCCAAAATATCCAGCCTTCCTCTGCCCCAGGTGCTTTTAAAAGTGGGATTGGTGATTTTATCCAGCTCTTCGAGCCTACCGCTTCCCAGCTGGAAAAGGAGGGTGTAGGTTATGTTGTGGCCTCCTACGGGACTGCGGGAGCAGAGCTTCCCTTCAGTACCTTTCTGGCCACAAAAAAATTTCTCCAAAACAATCCGGAAGCAGCCCAAAAATTTACTAACGCTATCTACCGAGCCCAGTTATGGTTAGCAAGTCATACCTCAGAGGAAATTGCCGCAACCCTTGCTCCCGCTTTTCCTGACTTAGACCGGCAAGTGCTGCTAACCGCAGTGCAGCGATATAAAAACCAGGATACCTGGTCAACCGACCCTATGCCCCGAGGGCCGACTTTTGTACAGTTGCAGAAGATAATGGTCACTGCCGGGGAAATAAAGGAGCAGTTACCTCTGGATCAATTAGTGGTAACTAAGTTTGCTGCAAAAGCCCTGGAAACGGTGAAGCCGGATGCTGACCCTAAGCCTAAAAAGCAGCCCAATATATAGCTTCTACAAAAAGAACCTAAGCTCAGAATACTAACTTCACAGCATCAATAAGGCATTGGCTACCGGTCGCTCTCTGCCATCACTAGGGTCATTTTTAACCCTCCCACCAACTACAAGGGTTGCGTATCCACCCCCGGCTAGATTCATTGCTGTAACCGCCCCTCGGGCCACTTGAAAAGCTCCCAGTTCAGCCAGGGTCAAACCTCGATCCTGGCGGCTGCGTCCGTCGGCCACAGTTAACAGTAACTTATCCTCGTCCACAAGGCCAAGGGCAGCCCGGGGCATCGCTCCAGTAGTTAGTTCTGAGGGGAGTTGTTCGTCCTTGACATGGACCTTCCCACCGCAGACTAATTGGGGACCGGCTCCCAGCGCATATCGATAACCTCTTAAGTCCTGAGCAGTTAAAGCCTGGGCAATTTCCATTCTACCGTCGTCCCGTACCCCAAAGGCCGCTCTGGACACAGGAAGTTTTAGGCCATAATCAGCACTTTGATGATTGACCACTACCAGGGTATCCGGCTTATTTCCCTTAACAAAACCACCATTAATAGCAACGCTAGCTTGCTGACTGGCGGCCAAGTCCGAGGTTGTTGCTAAACTCCCGTAGGGGGCTGCAGCTACCAGCAGTTGCGGGTTCTTTAGGACGACTAGATGGACATCAGTACCGGCAAAGCGCATTTTCCGGTAGGTATAACCGGGGCCATTCACTATATTTTCTTGATAGACCTTTAACAACGCTTCCACATGGACTTGAACTAACTTACTTCTAACCCCTGCAGTTGATAGCTCAGTATCCTTTATAGTCATGGAAGGACTTAGTCCGGTAATCAGGGCCGGCATAACTGCTTTCTGCAAAACCCCCAGCCCGGTTGCTTCAAAGATGCCCGTATGGTGAAGTTGAAAACCCTGAGCCTCCATCCCCTGGACAATAGCTTTAGCAAGTTGACCCGCAGTACCTTCATCCTTTTGTACCCTTATCCTAAAGCCCGGGTTTCCAGCTTTGCTGTTCCACCAAGAAATAAGGGCAACTGCCTGGGGATATTTGTTTGCTATTATAATCCTTTCCCGCAGGGACACTCCTGCCGACCTTGGTCTGGTGTAAATTACCTTGGCACCGTGCCGGGTCAACTCACTACCAAATTCCAGGGCGCAGGCTAAAGCAACTTCCTCCGCTCCCTCTAGGGTATTATTTTCCCCTTCCTCCTCATTCGGGCAACCACAATCAACAACAAAAACCTTCCCTGTTAAAAGCCGGGAATGGAAGACCCGTTCCTGGAACTCCGTGGTGGAATCCGGTTTTAATTCGTTCATTCGGGGTCCCCCTCCTGTTAATTCTTGGCTTCTACCGAAAACTTTCTTTGATAGTGTATGCTGAACTAAACTAAAATGGAATGCCGTTAAGTTCGGCATTCCAGCTTAGTTTAGCTGACTTTTAGTAAATTTTTCCCAAAACCAAAATAATAAAAACTGCATAAAATGCTCCTCCGGAAAGGAGACTGGTGGCATAAAGCCTCCCTCTAAACTTAAGGTTAATAAAGATTAATCCAGCCGACCCCAAAGCAAAAAAGGCACTTATTAAAGGAACGGTATTCCAAGGGAAAGTCCAAGGGGTAAGGAATATCCCAATTGCCGGGATAACCGAACTTTGAAAAACCATTGCTCCGGTAATGTTGCCTAAAGCCAGAGTGTCCTTGCCCTGTCTCACCCAGATTATACTATTAAACTTTTCCGGAAGCTCAGTAGCAATTGGAGTGACAATGAGGGATAACAATAAGGGAGAAATAGCCAGGCGTTCAGCTAATACTTCAACGGAATCCACAAAAAAATGGGCTCCGGCCATAATTCCCAAGAGAGCTAAACCTACTTGAGCGAGAATGGTTTTGGTAGCCGGATTGGATATATGTTTGGCTAGAAAAAGCGGGTTGATATCACCACTTTCACAGGTCTGCCCCATTTGGAGAGTCCGCCAAACATAAACTAGGTAAAGGATTAGTAAAAATACTGCTATAACTAGCTTAAATTGATGGATTTTGATGAAGGCGGTGGCTATGGCTAAGGAATAAACGGAGATAAAAAAAGTTAAATCCCTTAACATTAGTTCCCGATTAATTAACATCAGCCGGGTTTTACGCCGGCGGTAAAAAACCAAAGCTGCAATACCGGTAACAAAAAAGGCCAAAGTGCCCAACATAAAAGGGGCGCCTAAAATTGCCCCCATGCCAATCTCTGTGGCGGCTTCCCGTCCACCGCCGGTTAAAATAGCAACCACAGGAACTAAGGTCTCAGGTAAAGCAGTTCCCACCGCTGCTAAAATTGAACCTACCGCACCTTCCGTCAGCCCCCATCTTTTACCTAACCACTCCACTCCATTGGTAAATAATTCGGCTGAAAACAAAATTACTCCTAAACTGAGGACTAGTATTCCAATCTCCAGCATTTCGGCACCTCACCCGGGTACTCAACCCATACCTAACCAAATATCGAGAAGCTCCCACAGCTGGTCACTCCCTTCCTTAGTTTCAGTGGAAAAGGGGACCAACAGCGTCTCCGGCTGCAGTTTTAACTTTTCTCTAATTACTTTTAAGTGCCGCTGGCGGTGGCCTCGGGATATTTTATCCGCCTTGGTAGCCACAACCACTGTCGGCAGCCCAATAAATTGCAGCCATTGATACATTAGTATGTCATCATTGGTAGGTTCATGCCGGATATCAACAAGAAGAATAAGCCCTTTCAATAAAGGTCGTCCAGTTAAATACTGTTCGATCATTTTTCCCCAGGTAGCTTTAACCTCTAGGGGAACTTTGGCAAAACCATACCCAGGCAAATCTACCAGGTAAATAGTATCATTTACCTGGTAGAAATTAATGGTTTGAGTTTTTCCGGGTTTGGAACTGGTCCTAGCCAAGGACTTGCGGTTCACCAGTAAATTAATTAGGGAGGATTTCCCCACGTTGGAGCGACCGGCAAAAGCAACCTCGGGTAAGCCCTCAGCTGGATACTGGCTCTGTTTTACCGCTGAAGCAATATACCTGGCCTCTATAACTTTCATGATGTCAATTCATCCTTTGCTTAGCTATTTCTCTAATCCCTTATTCTCAAACACTTGGCCTTCTCCCTGTCCAGGGATATGTTGTTCCGCTAAGGGGGGAACGACTGTAGTAGATGTGGGACCTGTCAACACAACATTGTCCTCAGCTATCTTATTAATTGCTCTTTCCAATACTTGATCCATATGCTCAACCAGCACAAACTCCATCTTCCGCTTCACTGAGACGGGAACCTCTTCCAGGTCTTTGCGGTTATCCATGGGGATCAGCACTGTCTTAATACCTGCCCGATGAGCACCTAACACCTTTTCCTTGATGCCACCCACTGGTAAAACCCTACCACGCAGAGTAATTTCACCGGTCATGGCAACTTCATGATGAACTTTCCGGTTAGTTAGAGCTGATGCAAGGGCTGTGGCCATAGTGATTCCTGCCGAAGGTCCATCTTTCGGAATCGCCCCCTCCGGAACGTGAATGTGAATATCAAACTTTTCATGGAAGTCAGGGTCTATGCCCAGCGAAGTCGCCCGGGAACGAATATAGCTAAATCCAGCTTGGGCAGATTCCCGCATTACCTCACCGAGTTGGCCGGTCAGGGTTAATTTACCCTTGCCCGGTACAATTGTGACCTCAATAACTAAAGTATCTCCGCCCACCTCCGTCCAGGCCAATCCGGTAACCATACCGACCTCATCGTTTTGTTCAGCAACACCATAACGAAAACGGGGAATACCTAGAAAATTCTCCAGGTTTTGCACTGTAGCCTTAACTTGTTTAACACTTCCGCGGACAATCTCTTTCGCAGACTTTCGGCAAACCGAAGCGATTTGTCGTTCTAGGTTCCGGACACCGCTTTCCCGGGTATACTCTCTAATTAGTTTGCGCAGAGTATTTTCGGTAATCACAAACTGCTCCGGCTTAAGGCCATGCTCCTTAATTTGCTTAGGTACTAAATATTGCTCAGCAATGTTTAACTTTTCTACTTCGGTGTAACCGGAAATATGGATAACCTCCATTCTGTCCAAAAGTGGACGGGGAATGGAATGGATAGAGTTAGCTGTACAAATAAACATTACTTTGGACAGGTTAAAGGCAGCTTCAATATAATGGTCACTAAAATTAGAGTTTTGCTCTGGGTCTAACACTTCCAGTAAAGCTGAGGACGGGTCTCCACGGAAATCCGTACTCATTTTATCAATTTCATCTAAACAAAATACCGGATTTTGGGAGCCAATCTGGCGGATTCCCTGAATAATTCGCCCAGGCATTGCTCCCACATAGGTACGACGATGTCCGCGGATTTCGGCTTCATCCCTAACCCCGCCCAGAGACATCCGGATATACTTCCGTTCCATAGCTCTAGCCACAGATTTTACCAAGGAGGTCTTCCCTACCCCAGGGGGGCCGATAAGACACAGAATTGGACCTTTCATTTTCTTGGCTAGTTTGCGCACCGCCAAGTATTCTACAATTCTATCTTTAACCTTTTCTAGGCCGTAATGGTCCTCATCGAGAATCTGCTCGGCCCGGTCTATATCAATCCGATCCTTGGTGGTTTTGTTCCAAGGCAAAGCCAAAAGCCAATCTAGATAGTTGCGAATTACTGCACTTTCGGCCACCATAGGGGGCATCTTTTCCAGCCGTTCTACTTCCTTGATAGCTTTCTCGTTTACCTCCTTGGGTAGTTTAGCTTCGGCTATTCGCTTCCGGAATTCTTCCCCTTCGGCAACTCGCTCATCCTTATCACCTAATTCCTTTTGGATGGCTTTAATTTGCTCCCGGAGATAGTACTCCTTCTGGGTCTTTTCCATTTGCTTCCGGACCCGGACATTAATTTTCCGTTCTAACTCGACAATTTCCATTTCCTTGGCCAAGATTTCACAGATGCGCTCTAAACGGTCACTAACCTCCACCGCTTCAAGAATAACCTGTTTCTCTTCAATTTTAAGGGTCAAGTGAGAGGCAATTATATCCGCTAGGCGGGCAGGTTCTTCTAAATTAATTATGGTAACCACAGTCTCTGGAGGTATTTTTTTGCTTATTTTAACATACTGTTCAAATTGGTGGACTAAGCTTCGCATTAGAGCTTCCACTTCCGGGGTCTTCTCCTGATTTTCTGAGAACTCATCCACCTCAACCTTAAAATAAGGTTCGTTATCAATATAACTACTAATCCTAGCTCTGGCTAAACCTTCAACTAAAACCCGAATAGTACCTCCGGGCAGTTTAAGCAACTGTTTAACCTCGGCAATCGTCCCGACCGGATAAATATCTTCTTCGAGGGGATTATCGGTTTGGGCTTCCTTCTGGGTAGCCAAAAATATAACCCGTTCCCCAATCATTGCTTCTTCTATCGCCTTAACAGATTTTTCCCGTCCTACATCCAAGTGAATTACCATGTACGGAAAAACAAGAATGCCCCTTAAAGGTAGCAGAGGTAACTGAAGTCTTTTTGTAATGTTATCCTGTTCCGACATCCTTTCACCTCCAGGTGAATTTATTTAAACTCTTAGTGAGAGCTCCTTAGCCAGCTTTATTAGTATATTCTAACACAAATCGTATCATTACTCAAACCAGGCTCAGAAATAATTACCAGCTAGAAATGCCTTAAAAAAGTGGAATCAGGCCATAACAAAAGCATCTCTAATACCTTCGCTAAGATATGCTTTTGTGCTTACCCAGGCAACATAAGGGGGTTCCCTGGGTAAGCTAAGTTAATGCTAAACCTGTAAAACGGTAAGCATTTCTGGGGGCTTTGGAGCCGGGCTAGGTTCGGTAAGCATTACCGGCTTTACCAAGGTGCCCATAATAACTTCCTCCACCGTATCTACCGGAATAACTTCAATCCCTTCCAAGTCGGCAAAAATTCTTTGATAGTTTTCCCTGGGTATAAACACTTTGGTTACTCCGGCTTGGCGGGCTGCTTCCACTTTACTTACCACCCCACCCACAGGTTTAACGGTACCTTGGATAGATACTTCTCCGGTCATGGCCACCCGGTTGTCGACTGCAGTCCCGGTAATTGCCGAATAAATAGCTGTGGCAATGGCAACTCCCGCTGAGGGCCCGTCAATGGGGGTTCCGCCAGGAAAATTCAGATGGATATCAAAATCTGCTGGCTCTACCTTCAGCTTGCTGCGCAGCACTGTTAAAACATTCTCAACTGAACCTTTGGCCATACTCTTACGGCGAATAGTTTTGCCGCCCCCGCCTAACTCTTCCTCTTCAACAACTCCAGTTACGTTAATTCGCCCTTTACCCTTCTCCATTCGGATTACTCCAACCTCAACCTCAATTAACGTACCCATACTTGGCCCATAGACGGCAAGACCATTAACTACTCCAATCTGAGGAGTGGAAGGAATTTTCCGTTCCGGTCTGGGACTATATTGACCACTATTTACAACCCATTCCACATCTGAAACGCGGATTGTGGCCCTACCGTCAGTTAAAGCAAGACCGGCGGAAATCTGAATGATGTTAACCGCTTCCCTGCCATTGGTTGCATATTTATTAATGACCTCTACCGCCCCTTCCTCCATGGGGAAATTGATTTTTTCGGAGGCATTAACGGCTACTATCCCAATTTCGTCAGGAAGCAAGGAACGAAAAAATACTTCCAAGCAACGGGACCTAATTGCCGGGGGTATGTCATTGGCCATGCGAGTGGTGGCCCCTACTAAGCGAAAATCTGCAGGTAACCCGTTTTGAAAAATGTCATGGATATGGGTGGGAATATTAATGTCCTCTGAACTATAGTAAGCACTTTCCAAAAATACTTTGCGATCCTCCAGCACTTTAAGTAGTTTGTTCATTTGGACAGGGTGGAGTTCCCCAATTTCATCGATAAACAGCATTCCCCCATGGGCTTTGGTTACTGCCCCTGGCTTAGGTTGGGGTACCCCCGCGATTCCTAGTGGACCGGCCCCCTGGTAAATGGGGTCATGCACTGAGCCAATTAACGGGTCGGCAATCCCTCGTTCGTCAAACCTAGCCGTAGTGGCATCAAGTTCGATAAACTTTGCCGTGGGTTCAAAAGGAGAATAAGGGTTCTTTTTGGCTTCTTCTAATACAATACGCGCCGCTGCGGTTTTCCCTACCCCAGGAGGGCCGTAAATAATTACGTGCTGGGGATTGGGACCGCATAGTGCGGCGCGCAAGGCTTTCAGTCCTTCTTCCTGGCCAATAATCTCCTGGAAGGATGTAGGTCTGGTCTTCTCAGCCAAGGGTTCAGTTAGGGATATTCGGCGCAGTTGTTGAAGTTTTTCCATTTCTTTTCGGGATTCCCGGTGGACTGCAGTTTTGTTACCCTGTTGAGCTTTTAATAGGTTCCAAAAATACATCCCGATGATAATAGCAAAAAAAACCTGAATAATCCCTAAAAGACCACCGATACCTGAGGCAAATTCACCCATCATGTATACCTCCGTAGGTTTGGTCAATCGACCATATTCACTTTTTATTGTTTCCAAATAGTGCTCACTTCAAACAAAAAAACTAGAATGTCCGGTCGGATGCCTGTTCCGGTAAGGCGCTCTTAGTTCCATAGCAAGTGGCTCTAAGCATAAGTGCCTTCACCGGAACAGGTATCCGACCTGGGCTATTCAGGGAAGGGGGACGGCGTTGGGAAAGATAAAAGACAAATGACTTTTGGGTGGTCTGCTACTGAAGATGATGCAGAAGTTGGTAACTGTAAGCAATAGACCGCTTTGCAGCGGCCTCAGGGTATTTAATTAACTCCTTGCTTTTGTGGTAAGACATACCAATTCCTCAAATTATACCAAGTACCCTTTCTGCTAGGCTGAGGCGTACTTGTACGCCAAGACCCCAGCATCCCACAAAGCCACTCCCCCCAAACGACCCCAGGTAGGCTGTTGAAAAACCCGTCCAGGTAGGAAAAAATATTACCAAGTCCGCAGGTGTACTAATTGTACATCGAGGAACTTGGTAATATTTTTGACAACGCTGGGCGGGGAATTTCAACAGCCTACGCTTCTTTTTTCTTTTTCTTCTTCTCTGAGGATACCACCAGTGGCATTTCTTTTTTCTGGATACAATCTTCGGTGACAATCACCTTGGTTACATCATCCCGAGAGGGGACATCATACATAATTTCCAGCATTACATCTTCAATGATGGCCCGTAAGCCCCGGGCACCAGTGTTCCGTTTGAGAGCCTCTTTGGCAACTGCTTTTAGGGCTCCTTCCTGGAACTCTAGATTGACATTGTCCATTTCGAACAGTTTCTCATATTGTTTGGTGAGTGCGTTTTTAGGCTCGGTCAAAATCCGAACCAAAGACTCTTCGTCTAATGCGTCCAAAGTTACGATAACCGGAAGACGTCCCACGAACTCGGGAATCAAACCAAATTTCAGCAAATCCTCCGGTAAAATATTCTTCAGGATGTCGCCAATCTTCTTTTCCTGCTTGGATTGAATGTCTGCACCAAAACCCATAGCCTTTTTACCAGTACGGTTTTGGATTAGCTTGTCGATTCCGTCAAAGGCCCCGCCGCAAATGAATAGAATGTTGGTAGTGTCTAACTGGATAAACTCCTGATGAGGATGCTTCCGGCCTCCCTGAGGGGGAACACTGGCTACAGTTCCTTCTAAAATCTTTAATAACGCCTGTTGTACACCTTCCCCGGAAACATCTCGAGTAATAGAAGGGTTCTCTGATTTTCTGGCGATTTTGTCAATCTCATCAATATATACAATACCTTTTTCTGCTTTTTCTACATCATAATCGGCAGCCTGGATGAGCTTGAGCAAGATATTTTCTACGTCCTCACCCACATAACCTGCCTCAGTCAAAGAGGTGGCATCCGCAATGGCAAAGGGTACATTTAATAACCTAGCCAAGGTTTGAGCTAACAGCGTCTTACCACTACCGGTAGGTCCAAGCATGACTATGTTGCTCTTTTGCAGCTCCACGTCGTCAATTTTGCCCCCCAGATTAATGCGTTTATAGTGGTTAAAAACCGCTACCGCCATTGCTTTTTTGGCCTGTTCTTGACCTATAACGTACTGATCAAGGATTGCCTTAATTTCTTTAGGCTTGGGGATTTCCCCCATATCCAGGCCGCCTACTTCATCACTTAATTCTTCTTCAATGATTTCGTTGCATAGCTCTATACACTCATCACAAATATATACACCTGGCCCTGCTACTAGCTTCTTAACTTGATCCTGTACTTTGCCACAAAAGGAACATTTCAGTTGACCTTTGTCATCATACTTATTCATCAAATCACCTCATAGATCCCTTACTACCTATTGTAAATTACCTCATCAACGATACCATATGCTTTGGCTTCTTCTGCGGATAAAAAGAAATCCCTTTCGGTATCCTGGGCTATTTTTTCCAACGGTTGACCGGTATGCTTTGACAACAGGGTGTTTAGTTCCTTTTTCATTCTTAAGATTTCCTTGGCATGGATTTCAATTTCTGTGGCCTGACCCTGAACTCCTCCAAGAGGCTGGTGAATCATAATTCGGGCAAAGGGTAAGGAAAAACGTTTGCCTTTGGCGCCGGCAGTAAGTAGGAATGAGCCCATGCTAGCCGCCTGTCCCAGACATATAGTCGAAACATCAGATTTAATGTATTGCATTGTGTCGTAAATTGCCATACCGGCAGTTACTACCCCACCCGGGGAATTAATGTAAAGTTGGATATCCTTATCTGGGTCTTCAGCTTCCAAGAATAACAACTGGGCAATAACCAGATTTGCAACATGGTCATCAATCGGTCCTCCGATAAAGATAATCCGGTCTTTTAATAGCCTGGAGTAAATGTCATAGGCTCGTTCGCCACGATTGGTTTGCTCTACTACCATTGGGACAAGAGTCATCTGATTAATCACCTCATTTTTTTAGATTAGGTTGTACTAGGAATTTATATTAATTAAGCCAGTTTCGCATTGTCAACTAGGAATTGGATAGTCTTTTGGAAGGAAATACTGTTTTTGAAACTATCAATACTGCCCTGGGTTTCTAAAGCCGCCCGCATAGTGGATATATCCTGTTTGTATTGTTCCGCCATTTTTTCCAGCTCTGCAGTTACTTCCTCATCAGTAGCATCAATATTTTCTTGGCGGGCAATAGCTTCTAATACCAAATCCGACCGTACACCTTTCTCCGCTTCAGGTTTTAGCTCTTCCCGCACCCCTTCAGCGTTTCCACCGGTATACTTAACATAATCTTCAAAAGAAACTCCCTGGCGCTGGAGTCGCTGAGTCATTTCGGATAACATTCCTTGTAACCTTGTATTAATCATTACTTCAGGAATTTCTACTGTGGCGTTTTCAACAGCTTTTTGAATAAGTTGTTCCTTTACAGCTATTTCGGCTTTCTTCTCAGCTGCTTCCTTTAGTCTATTCAGGATGTCAGTTTTTAATTCCTCAAGGGTATCAAACTCACTGACGTCTTTAGCGAACTCATCATCTAACGGCAGAATGTCTTTGCGGCGAATGCTTTTTATTTTAACCTTAAATAATACTGGTTTGCCAGCCAACTCTGGGCTATGGTATTCTTCGGGAAAGCTAACATTAACATCCTTGTCTTCGCCAATCTTCACCCCAATTAACTGCTCCTCAAAACCGGGAATAAATGACCCAGAACCAATTTCTAAGGGGTAATCATCCCCTTTGCCGCCAGCAAAAGCTTCTCCGTCAATAAAGCCTTCAAAATCTATTACAGCAACATCATTTTGCTCAACTGTACCTTCATCAAGGTTGCTAACCTTAGCATGGCGCTGCTGAAGCTTATTTAGCTCAGCATCTACGTCGGCCTCACTAACTTCTGTAGAGGTTTTTTCGGCTGCTAAACCTTTATATTCACCTAATTCTACTTCCGGCTTAACTTCCACTTTGACCTTAAAGATAACAGGTTTTCCCTCTTCAGCTTGAACAACTTCCACCTGGGGACGATCCACAGGCTCGATTTCCGTCTCTTGAACAGCGTCCGGATAAACATCTGATATCAGATTGTCCAAGGCCTCCTCTAGGAGGTATTCCTTGCCGTAAAATTTTTCCAGAATTTTCCTGGGTGCTTTACCTTTGCGGAAACCGGGAATATTAGCTTTCTTTACTAGTTTGCGGTAGGCTTTATCCAAACCTAGGTTTAGTTTTTCTGGTTCAACCTCAATCTCAATTACAACAGTGTTCTTTTCAACTCTTTCCGCCGTTGCCTTCATCATGTTCCCCCTTAAGCTATGTACCTAGTATCTAGGTTTAAAAAATTTTAACAACTAACCATTAAAGTTTAACCCAAAATCAGCCTGTTCATAACATACTCCTATTCTACAACAACTCAAGTATAGGTTGCAAATATTTCTGACAACTTTTCCAGAAATGAAAATAAACCAACAGCGTTAATCTCATTAATAGGGTAGTACCATCGTAACTTACACCACCCGCAATATAAATGTATTTATATGGGATTTTATAGATAACGCTGGTGCATATTTGTCGACCATCCAGACTAAGCTATTGGATTTCTGACAACGGGTAGAATAGGGCACAGGGGTAAGCAGCTTACCCCCTTGGTTATAACAAACTCCGTTATAGTTTAGAGTACCGCATCCTTGAACCAGATTTGTATCACCTTTTGCCCTTTTTCAAGATTGTCTAGTTTTTCCCGAATAATATTCACCATTTCTTTATCATTCAATGCGAAATCACCCCTTTATATTAGATATATTATTCGGCATTACCTATGTAAGTTCCTTCTAATGATTTTTAAGCCCCACTCTTTCTAATACACAATTTATTTCCCTTAATTGACTGCATAAATAGTGCCATTTCCACAATTACTGTTACAACTTAACACCAAAAACCAAAATATAACAATATTCTGTTTCTCCCTTGTTATTTCCACTACTAAAAAGCGACTGAGAAAACTCAATCGCTAATAAAAAATCAAGGGTTTCAACCTATAGGCTGAAACCCTTGAATCTGCTTGGTTAAATTTGGTGCGGCAGAAGGGACTTGAACCCCCACGGTTTCCCGCTGGAACCTAAATCCAGTGCGTCTGCCAATTCCGCCACTGCCGCATTTTTAATTGGGGTGACTGATGGGATTCGAACCCACGCATACAGGAGCCACAATCCTGTGCCTTAACCGACTTGGCGACAGCCACCATATTAAAGATTAATGGTCGGGATGACAGGATTCGAACCTGCGACCCCTTGGTCCCAAGCCAAGTGCGCTACCAAGCTGCGCTACATCCCGCTGGCTGACAATGACTAGTATATCCCAAAATACTTTGACCGTCAAGAGATAATAATATACATCTCAGATAATATCATCCTTCTCTTCCTCTATAAACTAATTTGGTCCTTTAGCTCAACAATCGACGGTGTAATTACCCGATTATCTAGGCTAAATACCCCAAAGGTCGGATAACTATTTACTCCCCTAGGCCTTGTGGCACTTCCTGGATTAAATAACAACAAATCATCTACCCATTGAATTTCCGGTTGGTGGGTATGACCGAATATCGCTACATTCGCTTCCCTTTCTCGGGCGTAATAGGTCAGGCTTTGCAAGGAACTCTTTACTCCGTACTGATGACCATGAATTAGCAATATCTTAACCTCATCTGCTTCAATTAATTGCTCTCGAGGACCGGCGAAATCACAGTTTCCTCTAACTCCAACCACAGGAAAGGAGAATAAATTACTTAAATAAATTGCATCATCAAAGAAGTCACCGGCATGGAGTAACATATCCACCGTGCCCATAAGTTCAACAGCAGCCCTGGCCTGCTCCCTTAATCCGTGGGTATCGCTAATTACCCCAATCCTCAATGGTAATCACCTCGTCCCCTAAATCACCTACAGCATCGACTTGAGTATTTGCTTAGCTTGAGCTAAGGCCTTACCCCGGTGGCTGATTTTATTTTTAATATCTAAACTAAGTTCAGCAAATGTACAATTATATTCCGGGACATAAAAAAGTGAATCATAGCCAAAACCACCGGTTCCTTGGGGTGCGAAAGCAATAATCCCCGAGCAAATTCCGTCAGCCGTCTCCACCACTCCGCCTGGGTCAGCTACCGCAATTACACAGCAGAATCTGGCAGTACGTTGGTGTTGGGGTACATTCGCTAACTGGTTGAGTAGTTTGTGATTATTGTCGGCATCACTTCGTTGGGGTCCGGCATATCTGGCGGAATGGACTCCGGGCTGGCCACCCAGGAAATCCACTTCTAGACCAGAATCATCGGCAATAGCAATTAATCCGGTGGCTTGACTAATTTGCTGGGCCTTTTTGATGGCATTCTCCCGAAAGGTTAGACCATCTTCCACAACCTCTGGAAGGTGGGGAAAATCGGTTAGGGATAAAAGCTGAACCGGAGTTTGCTCTAAAAGCTTTTTCAGTTCTTTAACCTTACCTTGGTTTTGGGTTGCTAGGACAATTTTAGTCATAGTTTACTCCTGCATTAAAGATTAAGTTTTAACACTGTTTCCTGAATCTGGATTAGTTCACGAATACCCTTTTCCGCCAAAGACAACAGCCCATCCATTTCCTCCCGGGTAAAAGGAGCGTCTTCAGCGGTACCCTGAACTTCGACGAATTTTCCTGCTTTAGTCATCACTACATTCATATCTACCTCGGCCTGGGAGTCCTCAGTATAGCAAAGATCCAGCATTAATTTGCCCTTTATTTTACCTACACTAGTTGCGGCAAGATAATCGGTTATAGGTAACTTAGCTAGTTGACCTTTATCCACAAGTCGCTGTAGAGCATCTACCAAAGCCACAAAGGCTCCGGTGATAGATGCGGTGCGGGTGCCGCCATCAGCTTGAATGACATCACAGTCCACCCAAATTGTCCGCTCTCCCAGTTTATTTAAATCCACTACCGAACGCAGGGCTCTTCCAACTAGTCGCTGAATTTCATGGGTTCTGCCCCCGATTTTCCCTTTGGCTGATTCCCGGGGAGTTCTAGTATGGGTTGCTCTAGGCAGCATGGAGTATTCCGCAGTTACCCAGCCTTTACCGGAGCCTTTTTGAAAAGGGGGAACTTTCTCTTCTATAGTAGCAGTACAAATTACTTTAGTGTCCCCTACCTCGATTAAAACAGAACCTTCCGCAGGTTTAATATAGCTGCGGGTTATTTTAACCGGACGGAGTTGGTCGCGGTCACGGCCATCCTCCCTATTTTCTTTTTGTCCGGTTTTATTTTGACTATGCGCACACATTGAGTGTCCTCCTTATTATTTTTGGTCTATTCTTCAGGCAAAATATTAAACCGTTCAGCAGCAGATTTGTCAAAGGGGTTGTTAGTTTTTCGTCCTACCAATCCGGCCATTACATACAATTTTCCAATTGGGTCCCACTTAAATTCTTTTAATAGAGTAAAGCCTTTTATGTCACTAGTACGGTTGAGGTGAATCCTGGGACCGGTACACATATAAAGTTCCTCACCTACCTTGATATGCTGGTCATCATGGTAGTGGATGGGAATATCCCTGGCAATATAGTCTAGTACCTTTTTTTCCACCAGGTTCAGATCAATTGCCGGTTTTTCGGAAAACTCCAGGATAAAACCATGTTTAATATCCCCATGAGTGGTAGCTAAACTTATACCCATTTCTTCCAAAATCAATCCTACTAGGTCCTCGGCACTATGGGCCATTTTTCTATACTTGAGAGATTTAAACACTATCGGGGCGATATCACTAGGAAAAGGACCGAAGACTCCCGGTCTGGTGACAATAACCTCTTCCCCTACCCCAATTAGTACTTCTGCATTATAGCCTAGCGTCGGGTAGATTAGTTCAAAATGTTCAATAATCACCCGGCGCTCTGCGTGAATTGCCCTTTTAATTGCCTCGGAGATTTCCCACAGAGGTGTAAAGGCAGCTTCAAAACGGACGTCAATGTGATAGGTCCGATTGCGGAAATGATCTCTTTCCGCATCTGTCATTATCGGAAGAGGACGAACATTAATGCCGTCATCATCATTGGTTAGCTCCAATCCTGGAAACATCCCCCTAATCAGCAGAGATTTTCCTGACCCAGCATCACCGATTAACCCTACCAGCTTGTCTTCCGGGCTAAGGTAGCGCTGTCCAATATTGCCTCCCAAATTTAAAAGGCGCTTTTTGCCTCGGGGAGCAAAGTAAGCTGCATACATTAAATATTCATGTACACCGATGAAGGCCATATTATATCACCCCGTTTAACATGCTTAGTTTATCCCCTTAAATTCTTTAATAAAATGGCAAATCCTGCTTTTAGGACCACAATTCTAGCCTACAATTCTAGTTCAATGTCCAACAGCGGGGCATGTTGTTGAGCCCCGTATACATCGGTTTCCCCTAGATCCCCAGATGCCCTCGGACGTTCAATGGTAGCCTTAAAGGCATTGGCAGGATCAAACTCCACAAAGGCAATTAGCTTGGACTGGGGTATCCGGTATAAGCCAGCAATTAGCTCAGGTGTGATCTGACCTTTAGCCTTACGGTAGGTTTCCGAATCCGGAAAAATAATATCCAGAGTAAGCTCATAGGGGCCGGAGTTTTTACTTCTAATTACACTTGCTGCCTCTGTTAACTTTACTTTATTACCCATAACTTTTCCCCCTTTATATTTCCAGTACTTCAATCGGGAAGTGAGCACAGGGGTCATCTACTTCCAGAAGATGATGGATTGAAAACCGGAATACCGGACCAGCCTTAAAGTCGGATGGTGAGTAGAGAAAAGCCAGATTACCGGCAGTGGATAAGCGACCAGGGTAGCCGTAGTGCAGCAAGGTAGAACGGGCAAAACTACAAATGGTATTAGCTTGTTCCTGAGTAGCGGCTACAGCTTCAATAACTATGCCAACTTCGTGACTCTGGATGACCGGAGTTGGTTCCAAATCTCCCATCACCCCATTGCGTCCATAGATATGAAAATGTAAATAATAACTTTCTGTGGGGATATTGGCAAAGTTATCCGTCACCCTTGCCCGGACTCCCTGGAGGATGCTGTCAATTTTACTAATAAAGATGGGGTCTCTGGCTCCCGCCACTGAAACTGTCCGAAAACCTATTAATTTAGCACCTTCCAGTTTAATGGTGTACTGTTCACTAGGGATAAATTCACTGCCGGAAACTTGGACAACCCGGTCACTAACTTGAGTAAAACTAGCTTGGTGCAGGTCAATAATGCCACCTGGCCCAGGCAAGCTATAGGGGTTAGTTTTTTCATAAAGCGTATGGGCCGCCACAGATGTAGTTGTACATTTGCGGTCTGGGTTAAGGGGTTCTAACAAAAAGTGGTCTTCCCGCAAAGTGCCTAACATACAATCACTGCCACTACCGGGTATAGCTGCAATAGCGGCACACTCCAGGATTTTTCCCATGTGTAGAGCTAATCCCCGGTCATAGCCTGCCTTGATGGCTAAAGCGGCGAAAACTGTAGGGTCATAAGCCCGTCCAGCTAAAATTACTTGGGCCCCAGTGTCTAAGGCTTTAATAATTGGCTCTACTCCCATCTGGCCTACAATAAAGGGGCTAACCTCAATATTTTGGGGTTCCAGGGGTTTACCGGGAGGTAACACTTTGATTTTATTGTTCTTTAAGGCCTGCAACAAAAAATGCTGGTCAAAATCTGCGCTAATTACCGCCAGCCGAAAATGCAAGCCTTGTTCCCGGGCTATCTCTTGAATAATATCCAAGTTCCAGTCTAGATGCGGCTTAGCACCAGATCCCCCAGCACTGCCAATAATAACTGGGATGTTGTGCTCCCGTCCAGCCTGAAGCATTATGCTCAAATCCCTTTTTACCGCCAAGCGGTCGGTAAAGGAAACTCCCGCCCCTAAATAGTAAGGTCCCGGGTCGGTAGAACCGGCATCCACAGCAAGCACATGGGGATTTCTAGCCATCCCGGCAGCAAAAGAAGCTTCAGGAAAGCCGTAACCTAGGATTGCCGTGGCTGAGAGAACTCGCATTTCCCGCATTAAAATCACCTCTAACTTATCTACTGAATTTACTCATAAAATTGGTCATTAACAAATTCGCCAAACCTTGCCTTCTTCGGCTAGGTGGATTGATTCTGGATAAGTTTGCCGAGCCTGTTGTTGAGTTATCAGCTGCACTCCTCCCAGCAACCGATTGCCCCATTATATTGGGGAAATCTAGGTACAATAACTTCCACCTTTAATTCCTGGGCAATTATTTCCCTAATGGCTGCACTTTTGGCTACGCCGCCGGCAAAGATTATTAGCTCACTGCGGTGCTGCCGCAATAGTGGCTGGATTCTTTTATAGATGGTATAATTCACACCCGCCGCCAATTGGGCAATAGGGTAACCCTCGACTATTTTACCAATTAATTCAGATTCGCCAAAAACCGCACAAGTGGAGCTTAATTCCACAGGCTCTTGCCAATGTTGACCCATTTCCTCCAAGCTTATACCTAATACGGCAGCCATATTCTCCAAATAGCGACCCGAACTAGCGGCACATTTATCGTTGGTTAAAAAATCCACCATTTTGCCCTGACGCACTTTAATTATCTTACTATCCTGACCGCCTAAATCTAACAGGGTAAAGTCCTTGCGGCCAGTCTGGAAAATAGCCCCTAGCACATGAGCCTTGATTTCAGGAATTGTTTTCCCGCCCATAATACTTAGGGTGTTCCGACCATAGCCTGTGGAAACCACTTGATCAATCTCCGGCAGTCCTAGCCCAGCAAAATCAACCATTAAGCTATCTTCCTGTTTACGCCCGTAGTTGCGATAAAATTCAATAGTATCAAATTTAAAAAGTTGCAGCTTTTCCAACACCTGCGAGTGTTCTGTTTCCCAATCTTCGCGGACAAGCTGGCTGGCCAGGTCATCCGAACTGAGCACAAGCTTCACACTCCGACTCCCTAAATCAATCCCGCAAATATTCATGCCAATCCCCCGTCACACACCTGTCGTCCCTAACCTCGAACCTCGAACGTCTATCTTAGCATGTCCACAAAAGCATCCAGCCGCATTTTGCTCCGGGCATCCAATTTACCAGGTTTGTCACCTTCTAAGGTTAGTACCGGTACATCTAGTTTTTCCCGGATAATTAAATCCTCAATTTGCCGGAAACAAAAGCTTTGGGTATAATGAACAATCCCGTCTAGATTGCGTTTATCAATTTCAACCTTAATATCTTCCAGCCTGGCAAAAATATCATAGGGGTAGGTATACAAGCGATACTGCCGGATTAAATCCTCAGTTTCAAAGGGCATGCTAAATTGGCGTTGGACTTCATTAAACACCACTCTGGCCCCCTGGCTTTCTAGATAATCATAAAGGTTATCTACAATGGGCGGGACACCGATATAACCGATACGCACATCCTCGTGAAACTCCATGGCAGCCGGCAAGTCAGCTAAAAAAGCATTCACCCGGGCCTCAAAATCCTCCGGATTACCTTCAAAATCACTACAACCCACCTGAAACAAATGGTTTTCAAAACCGCTAATTTGATTTCCTTGCCAAGTCCGCAGGTCGATCTCCCAGACTTTACGGCGAACTCGGTCTAAACGCTGTTTAGTTGCTGACACCTGCTCCCAATCTACATTAAAATTAGTCATCAGCTTCTCAATCTGCAGCTTTAACAGGTCAGTGTCCCGGTCATAAGGGTAGGAAAAAGGGATAGTTGTAACACCTTGCAGCTGCAGTGTTTCCATTAAGGCGTGGGTGTTACTGCAATCCCCCTGAGTTACCGCGATTACCCGGTCGATATCCGGATTCTTCAGTACAGTGCTATAGATACCCTTTATCCAGCCACAAATGTTCCTAGGATAACCGGCGATTTCCGCTGCCTCCACTAAATCCTGGGGGCGGGGGTCGGTGATAAAAATATTATTTAAGTCTACCGGAATATCCCCGGCAGCGTAGATTACTTCAATCGGAACTGTGGTGGTAAGTCCTATTTTGGCCATGCTCACCCTCCTTTAGGACGACTTACCTCTGCCTAATCTGTAACAGGGCCAGGGTGCGCTCCATTTCATTTGCTACAATCATGTAGCCTTCGTCCACGCCCATGCCTGGCTTGGCCAGCATTTGGTCTGGCTGGGTAGCTAGAGCGATATGTACACAAACCTGGGCGGAACGGTCGGTTTCGTTACAAGTCCCGCCCAGATAAGCACCAATTCCTTTTTCTTTGGCATAAAGCACTGCTTCGATGGTGTTATTGATTCCCCCTAGATCCGGAGTTTTTATTTGCACCATATGGGCACAACTTTGGTCAACAAATTCAATGATATCCTCGAGGGTGTTACACCATTCATCTGCTACTAGTTCTACGCCAATACCTTTATCCTTTAGTACAGCTTTGAGTTCTGCCAAGGCTGTAATTTGGTCAGGCTTGTTCCCCATATCCATCGGTCCTTCGATACGCAGCCTTAACGGATAGGCGGCTTTTTCCAACCGGCCTAGATAATCAGCCATTTTGCCTGCCTGGTGGTCAAAGGCCTGACCGATAGTTCCATAAACATCAATATGTAACACTGGATTATAACCAGGCTCACCTAACTTTTCCACCCTTTGCTTCAGCCAAGTTACATAATCCAAAAGTATTTGGCCCTGCCGGCCTAATTTAGTCTCTACATTATTAATTAAGCCATGGGGCAGCACCTGTGCTCTCTTTAAGATAGCCTTATCCGCATTCAGATACCTTTCATCACCGGTTTGAGAAAAGATTGGCACAGCACGGTAATTTAAACTTGTACCATACTCCCTAGCCACTACTTCAGCCATGGTTTGCTTGGTATTTTTAGCCACTGCATCCAATAAAGCTTGACTTATTCCGTAGCGAAGTGCTGTATGTAGTCTTTCCCCATTAGCCCTGTGGAAATGGTCAAATTCCCTAGCTAATTCTCGAAAAGAGCGAAGCTCCCTACCCATAAGTTGAGGGGCAAGCTCCTGCTCAATTAAGGGAATAAACTCTCTAGCTAGAAATAGTGGATCCCGCCCCCCAGTTCCTGAGTATTGAACTGCAGTACAATCGCCAAAGGCAACCTGACCATCCTCTAGAACCAGCATGATGGAGATTGACTCCCCCTTTTGCCTCACTTTAGTAAAACCCGGAGTAACCGGTACACCTAAATAGGCAGCCCCTTCAGCTTTCGCCCCTGCTTTAATTGCTTGTTGGTCATCAAAAAAGAAGCCAGTTAAACCGGGAGAAACTAATACCTTAGAAATTCGCATGTCTTACCACCTTTTCGCTCACAAACAACGTTTTCGGGAGATATTTATTTCGGCCTACCCACTAGCATCCCTTTACCAATGGCGTAAATATCATCGATTACCATTTGGAAGCTTGGACTACGATTCTCGGCCCTACCCCGCTGGGCAATTTTCTCCCGGTGGAAGTCAACTAACTCTTTACTAAAAGGCAGATTCCCATAATCCAATAAGCGTACCGCACCGTGGTTATCCCTGGCAGGAAGCAGTTTACCGGCATTAAAGCGGCTGGGTGCAAAGGGGATATCAATCACACCAGCTTGAAAGGCCCGCACTACCCCTTGGGCCAAATCTCCATCACCTAAAGCAAAAATTCGTTCAATAATACATCTGGTTTCCTGGCGAATTATCTCCATCTCCTGCTCTAAATCCGAGGTGCTGACATATTTTTGGTCTCTGAGCATATTAAGTACCTGTTTAGTTGTCTTAATTCCTGCCGCATTAGCCTCTTTAGTAGGGATTCCCACTGCTTCATGGGGTGTTTTGACGATTACTTTGGTAGCCCCGGCTAAAGCTGCAATTGCTGCTCCCCAGGAAATAACCCCAAAGGCCTTGCTTTCATCCTGCGGAAAGCCCCCCATCCACTGGTGAAAAACAGTGGTAACTATTACATCCGGGTATCCCTGATCGGTTAAATACTTTTTCCCTAACTCTTCCAAAGTCCTAAGCGCTGCAATGTCCTGGATTAGATTACCACATTGACCGTAGCCTAGGGTAACACTTTTAACCCCTTGTTCCACCGCCAACAACGCTTCGATAATAGCTACGCTATGGGAAATACAGGGAGGAACTAGCGTCCCAGTCAAGGGTCCAAAGGGCTCCCGATTAATCCGCACCCCCTGGGACTCATACTCTCCCACCAACCTGTCCACATACTGCCAGTACAAAATAGTATTCTCTAAGGGTACTGACTTAGAGTAGGGAATATTATAGGAAATACCCCCACCTTCATAATCGGAAAACCCTCCGGCCAAGGTAATCTCTGCCAGCAGCCTACCATCTGGTGTCCCATGGCGAACCTGAACAGGTACATCCACCGCTTCCACAACAGTACGACAGGCAGCCACACCATGGTTTACTGCCGGAAATCCGTTAAGCATGGAGCGGCCTAAATTACGTGATTCAGCAATACCTTGTTCAGCTTCCTGGTAACGGTTTTGACGGGTATAACTATCAATTGTTGTAGGCAGAAAATCCGCTCCACCCTCATCCTGTAGATACCGTAAAAGCTCAATATGCTCTGCTAATAAAGCCACCCCTGCCCTTGGCTGGACAAAGGTTAAGCCCTCTTTTTTCCCTTGCTCCAATTTACAGGCAAAAACTTTACTAGGTGGCAATGTCAGATGATAAGTCACCGCCTCGGCAAAATCTACATTTGCGCCAGTAGGCCATGCGCTCAAAACCTCTTTTCGCTGGGCCTGAAACTGTTCGCTGCTCCAGCGCTTATTCTTTAGCTCCACCCAAACCCCTCCTAAAGCTCTACTAAGCTTTGCTTGGCAAGCCGTAAAGCTGTATCCGGGAAAATTTCGCCAAGCAGACCCATTGCTGCTAATATGTATTCCCGATCCACCCACATTCGTGGGTGCTCAGGCCTTAAACTAATTGGATTAGCCTGATTAAACCAGGCAGCTTTTAATATCCTGGCCGGGTCTTGATGATTAACAATTATCCCCCCGGTACCAATTAAATTGGTAACAGGTGTTAAGTCCTTCCCATATTGGATATAGCATGCCCCAAAAGGAGTGTAAACTACCTCTAAGCTGCCGGCATGCCGTTCCATGGCAAGCTCTACAGCAATCTTGGCCATTCCTTCCTCCAACAGCTCTTCTTGCTCATTCATCGGCAGGTACTCCGGATTAGCTGTCACCTTGTCTAAAAACGCCTCTATTCGGTCGTAGCCTTGAGCACCCAATAAACCCCTAAAGCGATTGGCACCGGCCGCCTCACATAGAGCCTTGCAGCTATACCTCATGCCCAGATCCCCTTCAACTGTACGCTTAGCTAGAGGTTCCGGCAGACCTTTATACATTATTCCTGCCTTGGACGGGTCACCCTTAGCCACCGAATGAACATCTGTAGTTGCACCTCCCACATCCACTAAGACCAGCTCACCGATACCCGACTCTCTTGGGGTGCCCTGGGCCAGCAAAATAGCACCATTAAGTACAGCGGCTGGTGTAGGCATCAACACCCCGTCAAGCAGCTGTTCCGCTTGACTTAAGCCTTTGGCAGACACAATTTTCTCCAAAAATATCTCCCGGATAGTTACCCTTGCAGGCTCCACGTTAAGCTTATTTAGCTCCGGCATCACATTTTCCGCAATTCGGCAATCTAACCCAGCCCCTCGAAGGATTTCTCCCACCTCTTCGGCGGCTACTTTATTACCGGCTGCTACTATGGGAACTTTTAGGTTAGCTTTAGCAAGCAGCTTAGCATTTTGCACCAGCACATCCCTATTGCCACCATCTGTCCCCCCTGCCAGCAAAATAATATCCGGTTTTAGACTTTCCATCCTTAGTATTTCAGCAGTTGTCAATTGGTGGGCAAAAGCCTCCAGTACCCTGGCCCCAGCTCCCAAAGCGGCTAGTTTGGCAGCCTCTACTGTTAACTCCCTAACTAATCCTACCGCTACCATCTTCAATCCACCGGCGGCACTACTACAAGCCACTTTATGCCCTGCGGTCAAAGGGTCAATTCCCAGCCTGGCCTGTAAATCAGTACAGGCCTGCTGCAGGCCCTGCAAGATATTAGTCTCCACTGTTGTAAATGCTTTCGCCGTGCCAATTATTCTTTCAACCTGCAAGTCCACTAAGGTTATTTTAGTATAAGTGCTGCCGAAATCCACTAACAGGGCTAGTTCCACCTTCATCCCCCGCTTCCCGCCAAGCGTAAGCTTTGCACACTCTAAACTGGTGTTATCGCAAATCTTGGGTTAGATCGGTAATTAATTCATCCGGAAGAGTTCCTGGAGGATACACTCGCTTAAAGCCCATATTTTTAAAATTTTCTTCCACAAGGGCAAAATTCTGTTTACCAATTACTAAATTACCACCCACATACATAGGTATATCCCCTATACCTGCTTCCACGCACTTCTGTTTTAACCCCCGACAATCCAGTTCACCGTGCCCATATAATGAACTGATCAAAATTGCTTGCGCGTTTGTTTCTATCGCCGCATTGATAAACTCTTCCTGAGTTGCCAGCACTCCAATGTTAACAACCTTAAAGCCCGCCATTGTTAAGGCATATTCCAAAATGCGATTACCAACTGCGTGGACATCTGCGCCAATTACTCCCAAAACTAAATTCTTATGCTCCACCACTTGCCCTCCCTGCCTGCACATCAGTGAAATCCGGGCTAGTTCTTGTTTCTTCACCTATTCTCTATGCTGATAATATTTCCTCCAAATTATTCAAAAGATAATCCCGCCAATAAGACGGGATCATCTTCAGTATAAACTTATAAGGTCATAGTCACCGCTCTACCTACTAGGGTACCAGCTTATCCGGCAGGTTGATATTCCTCAAAATACTGTTTGATTCCTTCAAAAATGGCCTGGGCAAATTTTTCCCGAATTTCCGCCTTGGCAAGTAAAGCCTCCTCTTCCCGATAGCTTAAATATGCTGTCTCTACTAGAATTGAAGGCATTGTAGTACCTCGCAACACCGAAAAATTTTCCTGTTTGATGCCCAAATCTTTTCTACCAACTGCCTTAATCATCTGGTTTTGTACCGCTTGGGCTAACCTGATACGCTCTGGCCCCTGAGCAGCTAACTCAGGGATACTTGATGGTGCGTAATAATAAGTGGAGGTACCATTAGTCGTAGAATTTTCCGATGCATTAGCATGGACGCTCACAAAAATATCCGCTTTGTTTTCCAAGGCAATGGCAGGTCGTTGCGTCAGGGTAATTTTGGTATCATCAGTGCGAGTATAAATTACCCGGTATCCGGCAGATTCCAGCTTTAGTCCCACCCGCTTGCTAATATCAAAAACAACATCCTTTTCCTGAAGCTTGTTCACACCTAATGCGCCAGGGTCAATCCCACCATGCCCTGGGTCAATAGCTACCGTGTGTATAACTTGGCTATTTCCCGAATTAGTGCCGTTCTGTCCGGTTTCCGACTGAACATCCCCTACTTTACTTTCAGTGGGGACAATAAGCAGCATTCGCTCATTGTCTCCCGGCTTGGTAAACCATCTAAATCCTGGTTCTAGCTCCAAATTAACCTGAACCGATGTATTATCTCCCTCAACCGCTCCAGTTGATACTTTAACTAAACCATATTGTCCTACAGCTATATCCTGAGCATTTCCGGCCAGCTCGGCATCTCTTATTTTAACCACTAATCGATTAGGTTCCGGTTGTTCATTAACTTCATAAACCAAAGGTTCGCTGCCTAGGATGGTAATTTTGTTTTGTTCTCCGGTGTCGATACCCATTTCCAGACGGTTGGTCTTGCCAATTAATTTAACCAGCCAACTGGCAACCCAGCCAACCGAACCATCAATGAGCTTAACTTCCAACCAACTTCCATCCTGGCGCAGAGCCTCAACCCGTGTCCCTTGTGCCAGCTTGGTCACAACCGCTGTATCTGAACCGGGACCGGAACGAAAATTTACCGTAGGACTACTTATTCTGGCTGGACAGGGCAACTGAATGGTGTCCGCTGCTGAGCTGTCACCTGTTGTATTAGTGTTACTGTTACCATTATTTTCGATTTCGGTTTCAGTATTGATTCCATTATTTACATTGCCAGTTTCCGGCTTTGTCTGGGAAGGCGTTGGCACGGCCTTCTCTTGAGTAGTTACCGCAACCAACCAACTAGCTACCCAAACGGTTTGACCCTTATTTAATTTTACTTGATACCAATCCTTTTCCTGCTTAATAACCTGAAAAGTCTCTCCCTTTTGGACTTTGCCCAGCAAGGCATAACTTGTGGCAGGTCCACTGCGCAAATTGACATAATCTCCCTTGATGGTAGCCTGTTCACTCCCGGTAGATTGCTGCTTACTATTTGAATCTGCTTTGCCCTGAGCAACAGCCGGCACGGGTTTACTTTGGGTTACTTCAGTAACCAGCCAACCTGCTACCCAGCCCGTTTGACCTTTATTTAATTTTACTTGATACCAATCCTTTTCCTGCTTAATAATCTGAATAGTCTCTCCCTTTTGGACTTTGCCCACCAAGGTAAAACTTGTGGAAGGACCACTGCGTACATTAACATAATCTCCTTTAA
The DNA here is from genome assembly GCA_049302075.1 of Carboxydocellales bacterium. Taxonomy (GTDB): domain Bacteria; phylum Bacillota; order Carboxydocellales; family JAJZTU01; genus JBAQLS01. Next base: position 180,314 of record JBAQLS010000003.1, read on the forward strand.
CGCTAAGTACATTAGCAGAGACTTTGGTCGCTTTACTTTGGGTACTTAGTTTAGGTTGGGAGGATACCTGCTTGCTTTTTTCCGGCGCCGGTTTAACTAGCCACCCAGCTACCCAGCCTTTTTGACCGTTACGAAGCTGTATATAGTACCACCCTTGGCTTTGTTTAACTATAGAATAAGTCTCACCTAAATATACTTTACTAATCATTTTAGAACTAATATTTGCACTGGAACGAACATTGACATATGTACCGGTAACCACAATTCCCCCTGCTGCGTCGGCCTGAGAAGGTATGGCTGCAACCAGTATGCCCATGATAATCATCAAGATGGTAATTATCGCTTTGCGATATGATAATTTATTCATTGTGGACCGCCCCCTGAACTAAAGATATTTTCGGTTCCAATTAGGTTATTTCTACATTAACTGCCAAAATCCTGCCGAAACCTTGCCATTTCTGCTTTTGTAACCTTAGACCATAACTCTGGAATCCACTAACAAGGAATTACTACTATTCTGGAACAACTAAAAAGCAACAAAAAAGCCTAACCTTTAATCAGGCAGGCTTTTGAACTGAAAACTTTACTCCCCACAAACTACTTCTTGGCACCAATTAATTCCGGATTGCGTTCTAAGGGTTGGGATATATCTAAATGTCCAGCCAACGTTTCCACAATTTGATTATCGATTAGAATTTGCACCCGTTGTACCGATTGAAACTGGGTCAAGGTATTTACAATAGCATAGACAGTGTTCCCTTCACTGGCAGAGCCTCCGGTATGTTTAGCCTTTAGTTCACTACTAAAACTGGCGATGGCTAACCCGTCAGGCCGAATGTTAATATCCAGCAGTTTAGTACCCTCAGGAATAGTTTGAACCAGCTGGCTTCCTGGCGTTGGTCCATTAAGTAGTTGCTCGATAGTTGCCCTAGCAATACTCTCAACCTTAGGAATTTCGCGAACTTCTTTGACCAACATTTGCTCATCTCTGCTGGTAAAATAAAGTACTACCTGAACCTTTTCTGAACCTAATTCAGCATTTTTGGCAGTCTGGGTAGTTGACTGCACTTGTGTATTATTCCCTTGGAGGACTTTAGCCTGTTCCTCACTTTTTTTAACCGGTTCCAGGCTCACTTCAGTCTGGGGCTTATCTTCACCGCCTATAAGTAATTTTAGTGTTTTTTCCACTGGTGAACAACCTACAGCAGCTATGCTCAAAATCACTAGACATCCCATTAAAGCAACCACATTCTTAAATCCTCTAGTCATAAAATAATTCCTCCTCACGATAGTTGTCCTGTTCTATCATATGAGGAGGAATCCAAGTTAGAACGCAAGCCTTTGAATTTTTGAATTAGCTTATTTTATTTTTTCAGCGAACAATTCGCCACCAACGGCATAATGCTCCGGCGAAGATTCATGTAAGATGACGCTTACCGCTTCCTTACGAGCTCCAGCCACATTAACCATTACATCAGTAATCTGCCTAACAATTTCTTTTCTCTGTTCTGCGGACCTTCCCGAAAGCATCTTAACTTCAATTACCGGCATGGTGACACCTCCAAAAAATTAATTTTATAAGCATAGCATTCCACAATTTCTCTAGCTTTAATTTTTCCTTTTTGCCCCGTGCAGGCTGTTGAAAAACCCGTCTAGTGCTAAGCCAGCTATGACCCAATACCCAAGGCGTACTTGCTGTACGTTGAGGATTTTGTCATAGCTGGCGACAAAGCTATCCTGAAAATTCATACTTAATTTTCATATACTGTTGGTGCCACGTTAGTGGTATGGATATCTAGACGGGGAATTTCAGCAGCCTGCTGCTGGATGTTTTAAAGACTGAGGAATGGAGCAATAATCAGGGAAATAGTACCGGTTACTTTAATTAAGGCATTCAAGGACGGACCAGCAGTATCTTTGAAGGGATCACCTACAGTATCACCAACAACTGCAGCTTTATGGGCATCTGTTCCTTTACCGCCAAAATTTCCAGACTCAATGAATTTCTTGGCATTATCCCAGGCACCGCCAGCGTTAGCCATAAAAATTGCTAACAGTACACCAGATACAGTTGTACCGGCCAACATACCACCTAAAGCTGCTGCACCTAAACCAAACCCTACAATTACCGGTGTAAGCACAGCTAGTAAACCGGGAGCTATCATTTGCCTAATCGCAGCCCGGGTACTAATATCTACACAACGGGCATAGTCAGGCTTGCCAGTGCCTTCCATTATTCCAGAGATTTCCCGGAACTGGCGGCGAACCTCTTCAATCATTTCAAAGGCAGCTTTACCAACAGCTTCCATAGCGAAAGAACAGAAGAGGAAAGGCACGGTTGCACCGATAAACAAACCTACCACGATCATCGGATCCAAAAGGTTCAGGACAAAAGCCTCTCCTCCGTTTGCCGACATAAATTTTTCTGCATAAGCATTGAACAAAGCTAAAGCAGTCAGCGCTGCGGATCCGATGGCAAAACCTTTAGCTACGGCAGCAGTGGTGTTACCAACAGCATCCAGCTTATCTGTTTGCTTACGAACTTCCGGACCAAGTTCTGCCATTTCGGCAATACCGCCGGCATTGTCGGCAACCGGCCCGAAGGAGTCAATTGCTACCACCATTCCAGCAGTACATAACATTCCCATAGCCGCCATGGCAATACCATAGATGCCAGCGAAATAGTGGGAAATCATGGTTGCAGCTAGGATAACGATAATCGGTCCAGCAGTACTGCGTAAACCAGTGGCCAGTCCACTGATGATGTTAGTTGCCGCACCAGTTAAAGAAGCTTCAGCAATTTTTTGGGCAGGGGGTTTTAAGTTGGAAGTGTAATATTCGGTAATAAAACCAATGGCTACGTTAACAAGTAATCCACAGACGATGGAAACGAAAACTCCCACTGCCAACTTGGAATCAGCAGCACCGAACATTAGCTGAGCAGCGAACCAGGCGCCAATAGCAGTAATTAGGTTGGTTCCCCACAGGCCTTTATTCAAGGCCGCTTGGGGGTTACCGTTCGGAGCCATGCGCACAAAGAAACTAGCAATTATTGAAGCAACCAAACCAAGGGCTCCAATCAACAGCGGAAATACTATGGCATTTTCCTGAAGAACACCCTTAAAAACAGTATAACCAATCAGCATTGCTGCTATGGTAGTGGCAGCATAAGATTCGTATAGGTCAGCACCCATACCTGCAATATCCCCTACATTATCGCCCACATTGTCGGCTATAACCGCAGGGTTCCGGGGATCATCCTCAGGAATACCAGCTTCTATTTTACCTACCAAGTCTGCACCTATGTCAGCAGCTTTGGTATAAATACCACCGCCAACCCGGGCGAACAATGCAATTGCACTGGCACCGAAAGCGAAGGGGTCAATATATTCAGGATTAGGGAAAAAGTAATACAATACAGCCACACCAAACAAACCCAAACTAGCTACAGACATTCCCATGACCGCACCGCTTTGGAAGGCCACACCAAGACCCTTGTCCAGGCCCTGGATACAAGCTTGGGTGGCCCGAGCATTAGCTTTGGTAGCAATGGTCATACCTACATAACCAGCAACTGCTGAGAAAACGGCACCTACTAAAAAAGCTATAGCCGCCATGTATGTATGTTTAGAAAAAAATAAAGCCACAAATATAATAGCTGTAAACGGAATTAAAGTTCTATACTGGCGGTTAAGAAAAGCCATGGCCCCTTCAAAAATAGCTTGGGAAAGTTCTTTCATCCGTTCTGTTCCCTGGTCTTTCTTTAGCACACTAACGGCTGAATAAGCTGCGAATAATAACCCCAAAAGACTCGCTCCAAAAGAAATCCATAGTACAAACGACGTCACTTAATTTCGCCCTCCTCTTCCTTTTAACTTACTTAAATAGCGCTAAAAAAATTGCTGATAGCAAAAATCCGATAGCTATAAAAGTAGTTAGTTTATGCAAAAGTTCGTCTAGCCCCTTTTTCTTGCCAAAAAAGGTTTCTGCTCCACCTGCAATCGCCCCGGATAGACCGGCACTCTTTCCAGATTGGAGAAGAACTGTGGCAATTAAACCAAGGGACAATAATACATGGAATACTGTGATACTACCTTTCAGCACTCTTATCACCTCCTGATTCCCATTTTAATCCACACAATGTTGATATTATAGCACAGAGCTATCAAAAAAACAATAAATATCGTTTACTTCCGGACAAGGTTTAGTTAAGATTTCGTTAATGATTTGGGGAAAGTAAAGCCGATGTTACTATTCAAGTTTACCGTTTTGTCCTTCGATATTAATAGCATGGCGAAAAATAAATTATTACTAACTTTAATTTAAAAGGAGAGAATTTAATGCGAAAAGTTCTAATAGCCACCGACGGTTCTAGGTACTCTGATAAAGCGATGAAAACAGCTAAAGACTTACTCAGACTGAATACTAACTTAGATATCACCATCCTTTGTGTAACTGAAATTCCTAACAACCTGTTTAACCTGAATAATCCGGATATAACTCTGGCTAGTTTTGAATATTCCTCTGCCGAGGCAGTAAATAAGCTTCTGGCCTCAGCTGCGGAATTTTTTACCATGGATGGATTGCAGGTGCGAACTATTAGTAAATATGGTCACCCCGCAACAGTAATCTGTGAAATGGCCCAGTATGAGGGCTTTGACTTAATTGTGGTAGGGAGCAGGGGGCTTGGTGCAGTACAAGGCTTATTTATGGGTAGTGTAAGTAGTAAAGTGGCCCATATGGCCACTTGCCCAATTCTAATTGTCAAATAAGTCTAATCATACCCGGGGTTTTTTAGTGCTTAGACTTAACTGGAGTTCGGTTAACAAACCCGCGGTAGACTATATAAGTAAACATTGCAGCCACAAGGGCGAAGGCTAAGTAAATCGCCCAGGTCTTACCCCGGCTTAAGTTATAACCTAAAGTAGTATACAAAAAAGCCCACGGTAACTTACCAATAGCTGTTGCCGAAGCAAAGTCCGAAAATCTAACCTTACTAATTCCAGAGATAATACTCACTGCCACCGAAGGTACTACGGGAATTAACCTGCAACCACAAATTGCCAGAAAACCTTTTTCATTTGTATAACAAAAATCCCAACCTCTTTTTAACAACCACCGTTGGACAAACTCCTTGCCAAGATATCTGGCTATTCCAAAGGTAGCACACGCACCTAAGACCCCAGCAGACCAAATAATCAGCAAACCCATAAACATCCCATATAGAATTCCGGCAGCTCCGGCTAATAGAAAATATGGAATTATCGGAATAGCACCTTGCAAAAAACCCAATCCGAATATAACCAGCGGTGCCCCAACTGGAAAGGAGCGAATAAAGCTCACCAGGTGGGGCAATTCTGTTTTTAACGCTCTTAATCTCAGCAACTCACCGGAGAACAGCTTCCAGCCTAATAAAATTAATAAAATTACCACCAATGTAACGGCTAATCCATGTTTTTCGCTAAACTTATACTTCATTTTGTTTTAGCTTCCTTTTGGGATTGCCTCCGAACGCTTTATTAAAAACAGTATTCCCCAAAACAATTCCCAATATTGCTCAACCTATAGTTTCAGTCTCATATCTTCAATCCGGCCTTTACTTTTTTCCAAGAAACCTTCTGAGGCCTGTAACTCATCCAAAATCTTATTTAGAGTACTGCTTTTCGGATTAGGCTCCTGAAGTACTTTTTTTAGTTTGTTAATATTCTGTTGTTTAAGATAAAGGCTGGTAGAGAGTTCTCCCTTGATCTCCTCTAGTATCCCTTGGGTCGGTATCGCCTCTAACTGATCCATAAGTTGTTTAGTTTGACCTTCAACCTTTTCAACTTCAGCAATGGCTTGCTGCACATTTATTTCAGCATAACCATACTTATTTACGATAGCCCTAGTTACTTTGTGTAGTTCCTCGGCCTTTTGCACCAGTGGTAGAACCGCTTTCACAAAATCGCCAGTAGCTTGCTTATCCACATTTGTTTTCGGAACCTTTACTGAGCTTTTTCCTCCTGAAGTCTTGGAACCTGAGCCACAGCCACTAGCGCCATTTGCTATAAATATAATTATCAACATTAACCCTATTACTTTGAACCCATTTCTCATTTCCTATCCCCCATTCCCAGACTAGCATAAAAAAACCACAAATAAGAATATTCGACAAAAAATCGAATTATCCTTCCTGTGGCAAATGAGAAACAGTTCCAATACTTTGTTAACTATTTATTCTTCATCACCTTGTTCTCTGGATGCAAATTCTGCTTCGCTGCCTAGATTACTGCCTAGATTACCGGGATTATCGTTTGTTGAGCTTTCCTCTTCGCAATCGTCCCTATCGAAATCATCAGTTGAGTTACCCTCGTTCTCTCCATCTTCCTCTGCTTCGTCCTCCATTAAAACACTAGACGGATAAGCAACAACCACAAGTTTTGCTTCCCCAATTATTTCGACAGTGAATGCTGTTACAATTCCCAGCTTAATATTTTCTCCGGTTATCCCAACTACACGGCAGGTAGGCTCTAGCCGTTCACAAACTACAACTTCTTCATCTTTCTCCAGTCGCCCCTCAAATTCACCAACAACTATTTGTTCATTGTACTCAAAGCTGTGTTTACAAAGGTCAGTCTTGCTATGTTCCTCATAAGAGTACCAAACCGTCACCTCGTATTTTCCGGTAATAACTACACTGTCGTGGAATGTTTTAGCTGAATACTGATGATTACCTACCCAATAGCCCAAAATGTGCTCCGGTCTATGGTCCGGTCTGATTTGGTGATCTTTGACAAACTTCTTCTTGCCTTTGGCACAGACGGTCTTGGCAATAATTTCCCTGATTTCTCCCTCATATTCCTGATGCATAATAGACTTTCCCTCCTTAATATCCGAAAAGCTGTTCCACCTCTTTTATCATATGCGTTGGGCAGTTTATCGGTAACAATTTACCTAAACTTTTTTCCTAAATAAAATAAAAGAGGCGGCTATGCCACCTCTTTTTACTATAATATTTTTACGATGTTCCCTAGGATTTAAGCCATTTTTTAATTCCCCAAACAACGGTATCCTTATTGATGTCGGCTATAGAAGTAGTAAGCGGAATTTCCTTAGGGCATGCTCGGACACAGTTTTGAGAGTTACCACAGTCAGTAATCCCTCCATCACCCATAATTGCATCTAACCTTTCCTCCCGGTTCATATCTCCGGTAGGATGGGCGTTAAACAAGCGAACTTGAGATATAGCCGCAGGCCCGATAAACTTTGAAGCTGAATTTACTTGAGGACAGGCTTCCATACAACAACCACAAGTCATGCATTTTGATAGGTGGTAGGCCCATTCCTGGGTTTTAGCTGCCATCCGTGGACCTGGTCCAAGGTCATAGGTCCCATCAATAGGAATCCAGGCTTTAACCTTTTTAAGATTATCAAACATTTGCTTGCGATCTACCATCAAGTCCCTAATCAAGGGAAATTTACTTAAAGCTTGCAGGGTAATAGGTTGTTTAAGCTGATCAATCAAGGCACTACAAGCTTGGCTGGCCTTGCCGTTAATTACCATAGTACAGGCCCCACAAACTTCTTCCAGGCAGTTGCATTCCCAGACAACAGCTGTAGTTTTTTTGCCCTCACTATTAACCGGATTTTTTTGGATTTCCATCAAAACGGAAATAACATTCATATTTGGTTTATAGGGAAGTTTAAATTCTTCCCAGTAAGGTTTCTCATTTGGATTAGCTTGGCGTCTAATTTTCAGATGAATATACTCCGGCATTTTAAGACACCTCCTTATCCACGTCATACTTCCGTGCCCTTGGCTTTATTAGAGAAACATCAACATCTTCATAACTAAGTTGTGGACCACTAGGAGTATATTTAGCTTTAGTGGTCTTCAACCAGTTGGCATCATCCCGCTCTGGAAAATCAGGTTTATAGTGTGCTCCCCGACTTTCATTCCGATTTAAAGCACCCTGAGTAATAACCCTAGCTAATTGCAGCATACCTCCTAGGTGGCGAGTAAACTGAGCTGACTGGTTGACCCAACGGGAAGTATCATTAACATTAATCTTTTTATAGCGCTCCATTAGTTCTAATAACTTTTCATCTGTTTTACTTAGCTTATCATTGAACCTAACTACAGTTACGTTGTCAGTCATCCACTTGCCCATCTCATCCCAAATTTGATAAGCATTTTCTGTACCATTCATCTTATAAATGTTTTCCAGTTTCTGCTGCTGTGCCTTTTGCGCCTGGTCAAAAACACTGCTACTAATATCATCAGCAGATTTCTTTAAACCGCTAATATACTCCACAGCCTTCGGTCCCACATACATACCGGAATAAATTGCCGACAGCAGTGAGTTTGCCCCCAAACGGTTGGCACCGTGGTATTGATAATCACATTCCCCGGCAGCAAACAACCCAGGTATATTGGTCATATGATTAAAGTCTACCCAGATTCCACCCATAGAGTAATGTACTCCAGCGAAAATCTTCATTGGTACTTTTCTAGGGTCATCTCCCACAAACTTTTCATAGATTTCTAGAATACCACCTAATTTGCGGTCAAGTTCCTTTGCTTCAATATGGGAAAGATCCAGATAAACCATATTTTCGCCATTTATACCTAGCTTTAAGTCAACACAAACGTGGAAAATTTCCCGACTGGCAATATCTCTTGGCACCAGATTACCATAGGCAGGGTATTTCTCCTCTAGGAAGTACCAAGGCTTGCCATCTTTATATGTCCAAATCCGGCCACCTTCACCTCTGGCTGATTCAGACATCAGGCGAAGCTTATCCTCTCCCGGAATAGAAGTGGGGTGAATCTGAATAAACTCCCCATTGGCATAATATACCCCTTGTTGGTATACAGCTGCAGCAGCGGCACCTGTGTTAATAGCAGAATTTGTACTTTTAGCAAAAATCATTCCGGGTCCACCGGTAGCTAGAATTACCGCATCACCCTTATAATACTTAATCTCCATGGTTGCTAACTCTTGAGCTACAATCCCCCGGCAAATGCCTTCATCATCAATTACAGCTTGTAAAAACTCCCAAGTTTCATATTTTTGAACTAGTCCGGCCACTTCCCACCGCCTGACCTGCTCGTCACAAGCATAGAGCAACTGTTGACCAGTAGTAGCACCGGCAAACGCTGTCCGGTGACGTTTAGTTCCTCCGAAACGCCGGAAGTCTAACAACCCTTCAGGGGTACGGTTAAACATTACTCCCATCCGGTCCATTAAGTGAATGATTCCTGGAGCCGCATCACACATGTCTTTTACTGGAGGCTGGTTGGCTAAAAAGTCCCCGCCATAAATTGTATCGTCAAAATGTTCCCAGGTAGAGTCGCCTTCCCCTTTAGTGTTTACCGCGCCGTTGATTCCCCCTTGGGCACAAACAGAGTGGGATCGTTTCACTGGGCACAGAGAAAACAAATCCACTTTGTATCCGGCCTCGGCAGCTTTGATAGCAGCCATCAATCCGGCTAGTCCGCCACCGACTATGATAATTTTTTTATCACTCATCTATTCCCACCCCTTTAACCATTAATGAATGCCAGCAGAGAGTTAAGTCCAACAAAAGTTAGGACTACAAAAAGCCCGTTGCACAGAACAGCGGAAATCCGTTGTGATTTAGGTCCAACAGTAATTCCCCAGGAAATCAAGAAGGCCCAAATTCCATTAGAGAAGTGATACACAGCAGAAACTAAGCCAATTAAGTAAAATGCAGCAATCCAAGGATTAGACAAGGCTTCGTGCATTCCAGCAAAGCTGATTTCCATTCCGTAGAATAAAGCACTTAATCTGGTAACGTAAATATGATAGAAAATAAAAACAAAAGTAATTAGTCCAGACACGCGCTGAATTAAGTAGGTCCAGTTCCTGAAATAGCCGTACTTACTGACATTGCTTTCTCCAAGATAGTAAATCCAAAGTCCGTATAACCCGTGGAAAACAATAGGCAAGAAAATGAACAATGTTTCAATTGCTAAAAGATAAGGTAATGACTGAAAGAACTCCACCTTCTCATCAAAAGCCTCCGCTCCCTTAAGGGCAAAAGAATTGGTAAACAGGTGCTCCAACAAAAATAAACCTACCGGGATGATTCCAAACAATGAATGAATTCTTCTGACCAAAAAGTGTTTATCCATTCCCAATTTCGCTCCTTTCAAAACTATTCTCTTTTCTCAGGTTCCCCCTAAACTGTGTACCTCACCACCACCTTATAACTGCATCATTAGATAATAAGCAATAAGTGTGCCATCTTTAAGGTTGCAGATAGTTTTGGGTTAAAAACACTAAATGTTTTAGGAATAAGTGAATAAACTGGTGCGAAACCGTACTAAACCATTTACTTAGATTTAGCCCGGGACTATCAAAACAACGGCAACTTTTAATAATCAGAAAAGAATAGCCTGAAAACCAGTCTACTTTCTTCTAATTTCTATAAATCATAAACGCAAAATTAACCCTTTGTTTTAATTAAACTTTTTATTTTGCAACGCAATTGCTTCCGCCAGTTCGTTTAAATAAGTCCAGCGTTCCAGCAGTTCATCCAACTGTTTTTCCAGCTTTTGCTGCCCACCGGTTAACTCCTGCAACAGCACAAAGTCACTGCCCGCCCCATTAATTCCGGCATTTACCTCCTGCAGCTCCTTTTCCACATTTGCTATCAGCTGGTCTATCTGTTCATATTCCTTTTGTTCTTTGAAGGTAAATTTCAGGGGACGGGAGTTATCCTTATCCCGGCTATCCTTCCCCCCATTATGGCTAACCCCATTGTTTTCTGAAGCTGTTATAACAGGTTGGTCTTTGGCTTGCTCCAGGTATTCCGAATAATTGCCCAAATAAACATCTATCCGGTCATTCCCTGTAAAAGTAAATATTTTCTCCACAACCCGATCCAGAAAATACCGATCATGGGAAACAACGATAACCGCCCCGGGAAATTCATCCAGATAGTCTTCCAGAATAGTTAGGGTTTGAATATCCAGGTCGTTGGTAGGTTCGTCCAACAGCAGTACATTGGGTGCACCCATCAGTACCCGCAGTAGGTATAGCCTCCGACGCTCCCCACCGGAGAGTTTGTCTATAGGACTCCACTGCAGATCTCGGGTAAAGAGGAACCTTTCCAGCATCTGGGCTGCGCTGATTAGTTTCCCATCAGCGGTGGGCACAACCTCGGCCTGCTCCCGGATATAATCAATCACCCTTAGGCTTTCGTTTAACTCTTGGTTTTCCTGCGCAAAATAGCCCAGCTTCACCGTTAGACCTTGATTCACTGTACCGCTGTCAGCTTCCAACCTGGCAGCGATAATGTTCAGCAGAGTAGATTTGCCGGTACCGTTAGGCCCGATAATACCTATCCGGTCATCCCGGGAAATAGTATAACTAAAATCATTTATTAATTGCTTTCCCCCAAAGCCTTTACATATCTGTTCCAGAGCAATAACCTTTTTACCCAGTCGGCTGCCGCCCACCGAAATTTCCAGCTTATCCCCGCAAACAGTCGGTTTGTCTGCCTCTAGCTTTTCGAACCGGTCAATTCTGGCCTTTTGCTTGGTGGTGCGGGCCTTGGCCCCTCTTCTAATCCAAGCCAGTTCGTTGCGCCAAAGGTTTAACCGTTTCTGTTCCGCTGATTGCTCCTGTTCTTCCCTGGCCAGTTTCAACTCCAGATATTTGCTGTAATTACCGGAGTAACTAAACAGCCGGCCTTGATCAAGTTCGAGGATGCGATTAACTACCCGATCTAGAAAATACCGGTCATGGGTCACCATTAACAAGGCACCTTTGCGTTTATTTAAATACTGTTCCAGCCAGTCTACAGCCTCGTTATCGATATGGTTGGTCGGTTCATCCAAAATTAGCAGCTCCACCGGCTTAATCAAAGCAGCGGCCAAGGCCACCCTTTTTCTTTGCCCCCCGGAAAGTGTACCTACCTGGGCAGTAAAGTCGTCAATCCCCAACCTGGTCAGGATGGTTTTTGCTTCGCTTTCTAGCTGCCAATCATCCGGGGCCACAAGGTAAATTCCCTGCAAAACCTGCTGCAAAACTGTCGCCTGCTCATCAAAGCAGGGGTTTTGGGACAGATATCCCATGCGTACGGCATTACCGGTAACAACCAGACCCTGGTCAGCGTCTTCAAGCCCGGCCAGAACCTGCAAAAAGGTAGATTTGCCGGTACCGTTGATGCCAATGAGACCTATTTTATCCCCTTCTTCAATACCACAAGATACCTCGCTAAATAGTTTTTTCAGTCCATAGCTTTTGGCGATATTTTCAGCTGACAGCAGATTCATTGTTTTCCCGTCCCTTTATCATCTTTGTATTGGTTTATATTATACAACTATGCTGCTTACTATAACAACTTTAACTCCCGGGCCTTGTACACCGCCTGGGTACGGAGCCCGTCTCTTCCATGGTTTGGAATACCTTCATTTAAGGGTGCGCCCCGAACAGTCAACTCAAAGATAGGGCCTGCCGTACATTACTTTTGAGGATGGAACAGGTCCATCATGGAGGATGTTACTGTGTTGCGTGATTATTGTAGCAACCTATTGGAAAAACACCGTATTCTTGAACAGCCAGCGGTCGAAGCAGGGGATGAGGACGAGGAAGAATTATAGTAGTGAGCAAGATACGCTACAATTGACAAAAGTTAATTAGCAATAGGGTCTATATTAAGTTCATGAAGCACAGTCAAATAGTGCTTCTTTTTTTATAATTGTAATTGGTGTTAATAATATAGCCCATATTCGGCACCCCTGGGGGTACCTTCAAATGTTTTGATCACCGACAGGTAAAATTGGGTGTTTTGGGAGGAATCCACTCATGCTCCAGTTTTAGTGCTATACAGGTCTGTTCAAACATGACGGAAGATTTCAACTATAAACTGGACAGGGAATGTTGCCGCATCTTTAACGTTTACATTCCACAATAGTTAGATTTCAACGTGACTATGTTAGTATGCGGGTCCTCATACTCAAACCTGTTTACATTCCACAATGGTTAGATTTCAACGAAAAAGCTGAAGAGTATCTAAATACTATTTTTGACCTTTACATTCCACAATGGTTAGATTTCAACCCATGCGGGCAGCACGTAGTGTTTAACCTTTACTTTCTTTACATTCCACAATGGTTAGATTTCAACGCCCGTAATGCGGGGTAAAGATATACTGCTTACCTTCTTTACATTCCACAATGGTTAGATTTCAACTCCTGCTGAGTGTAGAATATAACACTCAATAAAGGGCTTTACATTCCACAATGGTTAGATTTCAACATATATCGAGATGGCAGATAATGACCGGCTGAACGGCCTTTACATTCCACAATGGTTAGATTTCAACCTAAATCGTCCTCGTCGAATGGGCGGGGCTTGGTTTCTTTACATTCCACAATGGTTAGATTTCAACAAGGCAGTCACGCCTCATTGACCTGCCCAACTCCCTTTACATTCCACAATGGTTAGATTTCAACATCGCCATGCGAGATAGGAAATCAAGTGCCGCTACTCACTTTACATTCCACAATGGTTAGATTTCAACCCTCAGTTTTCGGTCTAAAAACGTTCGCCATAAGTTCTTTACATTCCACAATGGTTAGATTTCAACTGCCTACATGCCCTACCATAAAACCCACATATTTCCTTTACATTCCACAATGGTTAGATTTCAACTTAACTCCAAGCTACAGTTAGACCTACCCGACAAGCTTTACATTCCACAATGGTTAGATTTCAACACCGCCTAGAGCTTGGCACGACTATATTTAAGGTGCTTTACATTCCACAATGGTTAGATTTCAACGAAGAAGGAAACGCCAGAAAGATATTGTTTACACTGCTTTACATTCCACAATGGTTAGATTTCAACATAACTATTATAGACCATAGACTATCAGTAGATAGGCTTTACATTCCACAATGGTTAGATTTCAACCGGATGGCGGTTGGTTAGTCGGTGGTATCGTTGCGGCTTTACATTCCACAATGGTTAGATTTCAACCACTAGGCATAGGTATGTTAGTATTAGATATGTGCATCTTTACATTCCACAATGGTTAGATTTCAACCTGAGCAGGAGTAACATTGTTTCGCTGAATTTCAATTCTTTACATTCCACAATGGTTAGATTTCAACTACCCCTTGGCATCCGCTGTATAAGAGGATTATACGCCTTTACATTCCACAATGGTTAGATTTCAACATAACTATTATAGACCATAGACTATCAGTAGATAGGCTTTACATTCCACAATGGTTAGATTTCAACTAACTTTTCAGTCGCTGGCTTACTAGGTTTAGTGATCTTTACATTCCACAATGGTTAGATTTCAACATCTCAAAAAGTTGTGATCACAACTTTTGTTGGTGTCTTTACATTCCACAATGGTTAGATTTCAACTATTTTTACTTGTATTGCCTCAGCGTCGCTACCCGCCTTTACATTCCACAATGGTTAGATTTCAACGGTGCAGCCGGTGGAGGCAAGACCGAGGCGTTGCTTCTTTACATTCCACAATGGTTAGATTTCAACGCGACAGGCTAGGGCATTTGTGGACAAGATGGTTCGCTTTACATTCCACAATGGTTAGATTTCAACTCTCCATCTCCGCACATATCAACTCCAGCACCACAGCCTTTACATTCCACAATGGTTAGATTTCAACTTTCCAGCGCATTAGGCCAACAGCAATATCCACTACTTTACATTCCACAATGGTTAGATTTCAACACAGCCGCCAAAAATCTCCTAGTCAATGATTTCGACCTTTACATTCCACAATGGTTAGATTTCAACGAAACAGGATGCCCAGAGATACATATTGCCACAAGGCTTTACATTCCACAATGGTTAGATTTCAACAAAAATCACAAGTTTTTGTCACAAAGGTATTAAAACTTTACATTCCACAATGGTTAGATTTCAACACCGTTGACCGCACGCTAGATGTACAAAAGTTACATCTTTACATTCCACAATGGTTAGATTTCAACTAGATGCGGAATGTACTATCACAGAGACAAAAAATGCTTTACATTCCACAATGGTTAGATTTCAACCCAGTTAAGATAATTTCCTTGTTATCGCCATTTTTTCTTTACATTCCACAATGGTTAGATTTCAACCACCGCAGGCACTTCGGGGTACATCTGCCGGACTAGACTTTACATTCCACAATGGTTAGATTTCAACCTACCAGCAACCCCCTCAACGACCTCAACGACCTTACTTTACATTCCACAATGGTTAGATTTCAACAACAGAAAAAATGTAGTCATTCATAATCATGCCCTCCTTTACATTCCACAATGGTTAGATTTCAACTACCGTTTTTTGAGGTTGCAGCTTTAATTATTTTTCTTTACATTCCACAATGGTTAGATTTCAACGCTTCGACCCGAGAAGCGCACCGCCCTAGAATACCTGGGCATATTTCTGTCGTACACAGTATTATCATCCCCTTATATTTGATATTATTCTAAAAAAAATACTTATAATCATATTTACTAGCAGTTTGCTCATCTGTCGCACTCCGGGAAAGATTGCATTAGTGATAGTCGACAGAGTAATTTTAAGTCTAAAAAAAGTTGGAGGTTTTATCATCTTCTTTCCCCCAAAACTCTTTTTGGAGCCAACGTTCTTCCCTGCTTTTAAATACCAATACAGAGTCTTTATCCGCTCGAATATTCTTGCTTAATTCCATTTGTAACTTTTTCAATAAGGCTGCTGTTATCTCTCCTTCAAAAACTGATTTTTGAACATGAGTAAGGTATTTTTTGCAAGTTTTAAAAATTCTTCTGGATGCCTTTGCGCCGCCTTCATCCATCTCAATATCATAGACTAATATAATGTACATGATCACCACCAAATAGTAAACCCTTCATATTTTTTATCTCCCATCAAATGCTTTATCAGTTTATAACACTCCAGTCGAATTAAATACCGGTAAGAAACATTTTTATTTAGTCCTTTGTGTTGAATAGTACGCATTAGACCTTCGTCATATTTCTCCAAGAGCCGCTTGCGCCCGCTTTCTTTTAAATAACAAAAGTTGGACTCGCGTTCAAAGTCCTTTTCAGTCAGCATGTTCTTATTCAGCATAGAAAATATCAGACGATCGGCAATTAGTGGTTTAAACACCTCCGCAATATCTAAACAAAGTGAAAATCTCCTTTCTCCTGCGCTATGCAAATAACTCACGGCCGGATGTAGCTGGGTTTTATATATTTCTGTTAGACAAGTCACATATACCAACGAATTTACAAACGAGATCAGTGCATTAATCATATTGTCAGGTGGACGTTTTACCCTTTTTTCAAAATCGATCTCTTGATTGATAATCTCCTTCCACCCGCTATAATAGGCTCGCCGGATACTCCCTTCTACTCCCATTAATTCATTAACATCTTGAACTTGAGCAATGCCTCTTCTTAAAGCTTTGATGTCCGACATACAGGCTTCCAAATCTCGATCTCTTTCATTATAATATCGCAGGTTTCGTAAAATGTTGTAGCTTGCCGCCTCAATGAATTCCTTCGCAATTTCCAACCTCTTAGAGTGCTCTGTGTAATGATTTACTTGTTCAATCAGCAATTTACCAGATACGTTTGCTTCCTTCGGATAAAAACTTCCCGTATAAAAGCCGTAGTAATTGAAAAAATGAATCGGCATGGATAACTGACCCGCATAATTCAAACATTTTGTATTTAAACTGACTTCTCCAAACACATAAATATCACGTGTCATTTCCACCTTAATATCTTTAAATCTGCCCTCGGGCGTGGTAACCCGTAAAACATTGTCTTTCCTATGCAATTCTCCATTCGCAAATAAATAGAAGCTCTCTGCCATACTGTACCTCCTTAAACATAACAATATTCGTAATATGCGCAGTTTTTACAGATTTTGGAGTTTATGGGAGATGGCATCTTTTTCTGCGAAACGATACTTTCTATGCATGACATGATTTCTTCAATTTTTTCCGAATCGCCTTCCAGCAATAAGATTTCCTGACGTTTTTTAATTTTTGGATAGTCCAGTATGCCCTTTTCGATTTGAATTCCCCTTTGATTCAGGAAATACAAATAATATTTCACTTGCCAGATAGAGGCCTCTTCAATACTTTTGCTCTTTTTGATTTCATGTAATACCTTCCAATCCTTGATGAAATCCACATTTACGGTTTCGCCAATCATAATGTGTTTATGCTCTCGTCCATAAGCAGTCTCATCAATCAACTTTCCCAACAGCACTCTATCACTTTCATTCTCAAACGCTATATTATTATAAAAACACCATAGTTTTCGCCGACAAACAAAGTAATAATAAAACATAGTTCCCGTAATACGCATAACCCAGGCCTCCTCAACCCACGAAAAATCATTACATTTAGAAAGAATGGGCTGAAAAATCTTTAACTTCTGCTTTTGGCTTTAAAACGGGTCTGATAATTCCCTCTTCGCTGTTGTATCCACATTCAGCAATGAGAATTTGTTCATAATCGTTAATTTTTATTCGTCCTATTTCAATACTGCGTGCTAAATATGAGGATATGTCAACAGTATAATCTGAAATCCTACTCCGCGCTTTTGCTTTAATTGTTTTAGCTTGAACTTTGTCAACCCCACTGTAGTCTGATTTCAATTCATCTCTAGCACCCATGATTTCAGTCTCATGCTCTTCAAAAACCTTGCGAGGAATCACACTCACTGTATCGATGTCGCGGAACCTTTTACTAGCCTCTTTTCTGTCAAGTTCATAGGCCTGGTAGCATTGAACATAACGTACTAGGTCTGTGATAGCGGCATAGTACTCCGGCAGCTTCTCCTTTGTGTAGAGCGTTTCTACCATAGCCACTTTCTGATCTTCTCCAATCACTCCGTCAATAGACGTTAACGCTTCCTTAGAAAGTCTGTGAATTTCTTTATCAATAAATGCACCCACCCCGCTGCAGCGTTTGTCGCCGCCAGTAAATACAAAACAGTTATACGGAAGATCCAGCTCCCGTTTTCTGTAGCATCTACCCATCCGCTGGAATAAGCCATTTAAGTCGGATAATTCCGTAAATAGCAAATCGAAATCAATATCCAAAGATGCTTCTACAATTTGGGTTGCAATCCAAACACCACTTTCAGTACTCTTCTTTTGCCCCATTTGATAAATATGCTTCTCTTTTACCGCCCTGTCTGCTTTGGTAAAGCAACTATGGAGAAGATGTACCTGCTGTTTCTCTTCCCCCATTTTCTCTTTGAGCCTTTGATACAAATCAACCACACTTTTTACGGTATTACAAATTACTAAAATCTTCTTGCCGCCGTATTGTTTGCTGAAACTAAAAATATCCTCAACATTGATTGCCTTATCCAACACCTTCAAGCTATGACGAATACTGTCGTCTGTAAAAATGCGAGGGGGTTCAAATTCAATTTCTTGCTCCCTCAACAAATCGATAAAAAACTGTGGCATAGTAGCTGTTAAGATAGCAAACTTACCACCCAGGCGGGTAATATAATGCAAGCCAAGGACTAGATAAGCCATTAATTCGTGAGAGTACATTTGCACCTCGTCAACAATCACTTTGGCATAAGATAATGTCGCCAACTTCTGCTCAAATCCCCTATAACGGAAAACAAAGCTAAATAGTTGATCCAAAGTGCAAATAGTCAGAGGCAAGGAAAGTTGCCTTGTTTTCGTGTAATAGTCATCAACCGATAGGTCTTCACCTTTTTCATTTTGTTTGTCTTTATCTCCCAGCTCACTCTGCTCAAGATAACGGATAAATGTGTCCGAATGAAGCATTCCGACCCGTTCATCCCACTTTTCCAACACGACATCTTTCGTGATGCGCTGATAAATTGCATTAATAGCACTTTTAAGCGGCAGAGTAAAGAATCCTTTTTTATTCCCAAGCCATAAAAGGCCTGCCTCCGTCTTACCCATTCCAGTTTGAGCAATCACAATAACATTCTTGTCTGCACTTCTTCGCATATATTTCTGCAAATCATTCCAATGCGCCCTTGTATTACTCTCCTGCCAGCGACCCATCAAGAGTTCCAATGATTCTTCCAGGAAATCATTGGTATTCTCAACCGGGACGTGTGCACTCGCAGCGTAATCCAAACGGTTGAGCAAGCCTTCAAGCATAATAAAGCGGAAAAATAATTCCCCCTGCTCCTCGTAAAATCTTTTATTTACACTGAAATAACGCTGATCGATTTCTTCAGCGAGAAATTTTCGGGGAAGTTTATCGTATTCAAAATGTTCGAGTGCATCACGTAGCCCTGCGAATTCTTTCTCAATATCAGCATTCTGAGACGGCATTTTCCGGTCATGGTGATAAGCCACCGCCTGAAACAAAAGCTTAAGACCATCTTTTCCAAATTTCGATTTTAGTGCTTTGTAATCAATAAAAGCCAGACTCAAAAGGCCATGTGGAATTTCATCTGTAAATCTCTTCCCATTTTTAATTCGTTCCTGAAATTTATAATTCAGTTTGCCCAAGTCATGATAAATACAAGCCCACCGCAACAAATCCCAATCTACAGACATATTAGGAAATAGTTTTCGTAATAAATCCAAATTCATCAGTAGTTCATCAGAATGGCTCTGGATATCCTCTTTGGGATTTGACTTTGCCAAAGCGCGTTCGTCCAACACAATACCTCCTAAACCATGAAAGCAATCACATTATCCTCATCCACCTGGAAAGTTTCTTCAGCTAGCGCCGTTGCGCTGGCATGTATCACATCCACCTTATTCCACCGTCTAAAAATCTTAGGAGCTGCTTCACTCCCATAGTTGACCAGCTCATAGTTTTTAGTCAACTTGTATCTGGTTCCTGGATGAGCTACACCCTGAATCTGGTGAGTCAGATTTAGGCTCTCTTTTTGAACCATTTCATACGGAATATAAGCATAATAGTCTTTGTAAGCAGGTATTTGACGTTCCAATTCCTTTTGAAACAGGTTAACAACTTTCACTTCGTCAATGGTTGCCAAGTCTTCCCTCCGTCCTAACGATGGATATTCCTTCGGTTGGACCAAGGCGCTATAAATCTCCTCAACAAGACTTTGATCTTCAGGCGCGATGTGGAGCAATAGCTCCACATCGACCAGTAGCTCCGCCGTAGCCACGCCCTGATTAACACCATACCCGCTCACTTGCAACTGGTGTCTTGCCACCTCGTATTTCATCGCATTTTTGAATTCATAGCGAGTATACAAATCATTGACCTTGGAAAAGTATTTCCCCTGCACGCTGACCTGCATGGGCTGATATTTTGTATAGCTACATAAGCTGTGCACCATCCCGATAACAGTTGAAAACGGCGGCAAAGGATAGGTTTCCTTGAGTTGAAAACTGGTAGGCTTTTTGTAATTGACCATGTCCTGCCGCAGGCTCACTCTAACTGCCAGCATAATACGCATCCACCTTTGTCTTCAATATTGCAAAAAAATCAGGCATGGACAGAGCATGTAGTTCATCTTTCAACTCAGTGGTATTGTCGAAACTTTTATTCACGACGCCGCAATGCGTATCTTCTTTAATAATGTCGTATAATACTCCTTGGATTTCGGAAACATCAATGCAATTGTTCTTGACATTCACGACATTCTGGAATACAGGGTTTTTGATGTCATACACTCCTCCAATGGCAAACAGTGGTTTTAAGTCTTCTCTGCGACCGCGAATATCACGATACAAAAAAGCGATTGTATCCAACAAGCACTTAACCCTACGCCCGCGCTCCTGATTATCTAAGCTGATGCCATATACCACATCCTCACCAATCTGATCCAGATCAGCCGTTATAGTATAGCGGTAATAGGATCGGTGAATCTCTGCCTGGGCTATATTCATGTTCTCCCCGATCTTATCCGCCTGACCTTTATTAGTCAGAAAATCCAGATCACCTTTGTAACTTTCCAGAGAGATGGCATTGGAGAGCCTAACCTTGGCACTGCGTTTTTTTCCGCCCGATCCTTTTTCGGTTTTTAAGTAGCCAAAAAAATCAATTTCCGGATATTTGTCAATCGTTGCCTCATCACTGAATTGCACGACCTTTTTATCCCCGCTACCTTCTGCTTTAACCGGAGCCAAATCCTCACCCAACTGTTCGGCAATATTATAGCGAAGCGCTTGCCTAGAAATATAGGTGTATTGATCGCCCTGCCCTCTGGACATTTTCTTCAGTGAAGCCACATTACCGACACTTTCTCCGTAATTAGCGCTTTCCGCCTGGAATATCATGGTCAAAGTCAGACCTCGGCTTTTCATACTGATTCCCCCTCAAAAATTTATTGTAGTGTTCTAATTGGTATCCTGTCCGTCAATCAAACCTGCGACAAAGGCATAACCCATGGTGCTAAAACTCTTTTCTTGTCCTAAAACATCTGTAATAACCTTCGGAACTTGGCTGTTCACATAGAGGTAACAGTTGAGTGTCACATCCATAAACATGTCAGTGTTAGAAGTTTTGAGAGCATTGAGTAACCGATAACAAATCCCCGGAAGCTTATTGTCCGAACCTTTGGCAGTATAATTCTTGCGCAGATAATAACCCGCCGCTTTGGCTTTTTTGACTAGATCGGTGTTTACCTGCTCCTGTTCCATAGCATTTTCCATCTTCATTCCTCCCAAACTTGTATATATTCGCTGGTTAATCTTCAATAAATGATTCACATGGGACCCATTAAAATAGCATTTTGACGAATCAGAAAGTTTATAATGCAACATTCTATGGATTAAGGTAAATAAATTCCGATTGTTGAAGATCCGGGCAATGACCTCGTCATAGATTTGAACACTTACCCCGTTTTCGCTAAAAGCCGTTTTAATCAAACTGTTTAATTCCTGCCCAGATGCTACAATGATATCCAGCATTTTTTTGGACAAGAGATTGAAACGATAGCTCTCATTTTCATATCGGACAACCTGAACATCAGCAAGCTCATATTTGGCCGCTTTATTTTCCGCTTCATGCAACGCACCTACCAAGGCATGATACACAGAGCGCATTCCTACTTCATGCGCGCGTAAAATGTCATTTTTAATTTTAAAGTTAATGTTCAGCGCATTTCTTAATTGGATATTTGCATTCACATAAAGGCCCCGATCGTAAATATAGGTTACCCCTGCTGGTAAACAAGTATATATCAACTTGCACACCGGACAAATGGCTATGTCATTTTGAAAATTCCACACATGCGAAGATTTTTTTTCAACGTCAAAGCCGGTTTTGGTCAAAAAGCTCAAATTGTCTTTCAAATCCTTGATAGGTGTATCACAAACAAAGCAATGATATTTATATTTACTATTGTCACTCCTCAAGTAATTGGTTGCCGTATCCACAAAATATGTTTTGTAATCGACGTAGACGTCTTTTTGCTCTGTCTTGGCGTTGAGAAAGCATACCCCATTCCAGGCATTTTTAATGATCGAATAAATGACATTCTTAGCGCCGATTTGCCGCTTCCCATCCGCACTATCGCAGTAGTCGATGATTTGCTGCAAAACAGCAAACGCTTGCTTAACTTCAGCGATCACTCTGTTTTTATCTACATCGAACTGCTGCTGATTTTTAGGTTCTTTGATTACAGCCAACTGTTTTTCCAGCGAGAGCATGTTAACATCCAAACCGATTAACTCGTAGGCGGCCTTGTAGCTGTTGCTTTTGCTATAACGCTTCACGTCTTTTATGTAAAAATTCAAGCTCTGAAGCGCTTTTAAGTCAAAACTTTCAAAATTGCTCTCTTCATAGGCATAAAGCTTGTCCTTATAAGTTACTATTTTGTACCATGACAATGTTTTCTCATAGGTATGAATTAAATATGCAAAATATTTGTCTTCGAACTTGTCCAGTAATTTTGCTGAGAATTCAACCGTGTCTACTCCCACAAAGCGGACATTTTCCTGCCCGACAACATTTATAAAACCTATTATCGCCGCATTCCACTGCCAATCACCCAGTGTGAGTCGTATGGTATCGCTACTCATTTCATCCCTCCTCACACTACATCGAGGCAGCCAAAGCCCATCGATCTCTTGCTGCCCACTCCCGCCATATAGAGGTATTCAAGCAAATATTTTTCCCCTTCCAGTACCAAGCTGCCGATGGTACAGGGAATGTAAATTCCGTAACTTTTAATCACTGTTTTTTTTAGATTAATTGGCTTGATGCGCAAGGCATTAATATCACCGCTGACATCTCGACCCAAGGCATTTTCCAGTTCGGTTTTTAAGTTTCGTTTCCAAATTTTCTCGAATCCGTCGTCCTCAAAAGTGAGATACCAGTCCTTCCCTTCTTTTCCATCATGATCCCGGATGACTATAGGAGATAGGATTTTAAAGCGAACAGTAGTGTCCGTGATGGAATGTTCTTGCACTTTAGTTATTGATAGGGCCTTTAACTTATTATTGCAATCAGCCAGAGGAAACCACTTGTTGCGGCGAGTCATAAAAGCATTCACTAGATGCACACCCATCAAAACATCTCGCGTGGTAAGCCAGACCAGAAAGCGTTTGCTGTGAAGAGTGATTCCGTCTTTAGCAATAGTTACTTCCTGTGTAAAATATATACTAAAGCAAAAAGACTTGGGAGAGTGTCCTTGTCCGTATAATGCCATAAAAAGATCTTGATTGTAATCCATTAATGCTTCTTTTAGATAAGATAAAAACTTTCTGCGATAATCAATAGGCAACTCTTCACATCCTGTTTCAAACTCGATTTTAATACGCATTGCTCCACCTCCTCATATAGATTAAATAGACTCTCGGCATTCGCCGAGTCAGTTGAAACACAGGTTCCCCTGAACCAACCTTTTGACATTCCTCCTACTTTTTGTGGGAGGATATTTGTTATTTACCCAGATAAACTGGAAATTCGAACACAAAAATAAATGCTCGGCAAATGCCAAAACCTTGGAAAAAGCACTTGACTTTTTCAAACGCCAAGTATAATGATTCATAGTAAGTGCCATTCGTCTTTCATTTTTTCGCCTGAATTATCTCACCTAAAACTGACAACTGATTGTCATTCCAAAACTCTAACCATAAAAATAATTATCGGTTCGGTATTATACAAATTATTCAAATTATACCTAGTTTTAGTTAATATACTACACGATACCCGATTTTCCTCCTCTTTATCTCCGCCTTTATAAAATTAAACAGGATAAAGCCATATGATTAATACCGTTTAAGGCTTTATTTTCTGAGTTACAGTAAAAAAGCAATGCAAAAAGGGTTTCAGCATAAAAGCTGAAACCCTTTAAAATATCCCTGCGAAAGGAATGGATTCATTATTATCTCATAAAATGGGGTCGTCTTAACTTTCGATTTCCACTCCGGTATTCTCCAAGAATCGCGCTACCATGTTATAAAGCCCAATGACCAGGGTGAGTTCCACCAATTCCCGATGACTGAGGAACTGGGTGAGTTCTTCAAAGGCCGCTTCACTTGATTTAACCTGCAGGGTGACTTCCTCTGTGTATCTAAGCACAGCCCGTTCCTGCTGATTAAAAACCGGACTTTCCTTGCTTTGCCGAACAGCCTGAATTTGCTCCTCCGGCACACCTGCCTGCTTGGCTATGATTTCGTGCTGGTACCATTCATAATGGGAATCGCACAAAGTAGCGATGCGCAAGATGGCTAACTCCCGCAGACGGGCATCCAATTGGCCTTGGGTGAGTAGCGAATTACTCAGGCGCATGAAATGGCGTGCGCTATTTTCGGCATGAGCAACCATCTTGTTGATATTTAATGCGCTCAACTCCGACTTGCCCCCGGTTATCATGCTCCGGGTCTTTTCCGGCATCTCCTTTAATGCTAATATAGGTAATCTTGGCATTAACCTCTTCCTCCCTTAGTTGGTTTAATTATGTAGACATAATGTGTTCTATTCGTTCTTCTGATTAAAGATATTGACTCCCTCTCGTTCCGTTAATTCTAATTCGCCCCGGTATACCAAGTGCATCATATGGGCCGCAGTCTCAGTAATGGCAAACCTAAGATCATAGTGGCTGATTTTTTTCCCGAAAACCTGCTTACATATGCTATAGACTGTAGCACCCCCCGCCGTCAGCTCTTTCATTAACTGTAACCTTTCCTTATGATGCTCCTGTAGATAATGAATTCTCTCCCGAAAATTGGTAAAGGGATTACCATGAGCAGGCAAAACCATTATAACTGGCAGCCGGAGGTTCGCCTCTAAAGATTGCAGGTAATTATTTAGGGGATCCGGATGAGCGTTCGGACATAAACTAATATTGGAAGTTATCTTCGGCAATAAGTGATCTCCAGAGATTAAAACACCGAATTCTTCGTTAAAATAGCAAATATGACCGTCGGAATGGCCGGGAGTAATCAAAGCGCGATAACGGTAATCACCAAGCTGAACCATGCTATCTGCTTCCACAGTACTTTCAACCGGAATTGGCAGCATGGCAACTTCCAAATCACTCATTACTCCGCCCATACCCTCAAGCATATCAGCCGGTACACCATAAGCTTTGAACATCTCTTTCAGGTCTTGCCGGGTTTCGGTATTCATCTCGTCCGATTTAGTTAATCCGAGCTTATTAATTTCATTCCAATCCTCAGCTGTGATAAAAACCGGGGCACCGGTAATTCCTTGCAACCAGCCAGCCGCCCCCATATGGTCAGCATGGAAATGGGTTACATAAATAGCCCGGACATCCTGTTCTGTAATACCCTGATCTGCCATAAATTGCTGCCAGGCCTGCCTGGTCTCTTCATTATTTAATCCGGCGTCAATAAAACACCAACCCTCGCTGCCTTTTATCCCGTAACAATTAACATGATTAAGCCGGAAAGGCAACTTCAGCTTGACCTTATAAATCCCTAATTGCTCATGTACTATCATTTATAAACACCTTCTATATTTTGCATACTAATTGCCAAAACAGTCCAGAGATTACAGTTCCAATTTTAACCTTCGTTTCTTCCCTTGCGATATAGCACGAAACTGTAGGGTAAGGGGTGCTTTGTTTAAGTTGACCAAATCAACTCTGTCTGTCCCCAGAAATTGAGACAGGCTTAATAAAAATCCAGCTTCATCTTTAAGCTCAAGTTTCTTGTTAAATAACACCGCAAAATCTATATCACTTAGGGCAGTCTGATTGCTCGTCCCATATGAACCAAATAAAAAGGCAGTAAGCACTTCAGGAATGCCGGCCAAAAAAACAGGCAGCTTTTTCAATTGTTGGTCCAACTTTAGCAGTTCCGGCATTTGTCTCCTCCTCCTTATTCTACCTTATTCTAGCAATGATCTACCAGCAAGTCAATGAAAGTAAATTGTCGAAAAGACACTTAACCTTTGTCCGAAAAACCCTGATTGACCTGGGAAGCAGGCATAAAGAAAACCAAGGCCAAACTAACAATTCCCAAAGCCAGCACCGCCCAATAAACCCCGTGTAGTGAGGAAGCCAAGCCTTGCTTAAGTGTGGTTAACACACTCTCCGGAAAAGCAGCCCGGCCTTTAGGGTCAAGTAAAATGTTCGCCACGTCCAATTTGATTGGCAGGTTAAGCTGAGCTGCTTTATCTTTTAAATAGCTTGTCATCTGGCTGTTTAAAATTCCACCGAACATCGCCGCTCCCACGGTATTCCCTAAAATTCGCATAAACATATTCGAG
The DNA here is from genome assembly GCA_049302075.1 of Carboxydocellales bacterium. Taxonomy (GTDB): domain Bacteria; phylum Bacillota; order Carboxydocellales; family JAJZTU01; genus JBAQLS01. The sequence goes on from JBAQLS010000003.1 coordinate 206,961, forward strand.
GCGGTGGCTACTCCCCTGGTTTTCCAGTCCACACTACTTTGAATTGCCACCACAAAAGTTGTGGACATCAAACCCATGCCCACCCCAATGCAGAAAGAACCCGCAGCTGCCCACAGCGGACCACTTTCCGGGTTGAGAGTTACAAAGAACAATGAACCAATAAACAAGGCCATCGCCCCGGACACAGCAGTTTTTCGGTAACCGTATTTTAGCATCAACTTTCCTGAAAAAGTTGAGGACAGTGGCCACCCAATGGACATCATGCTCAGGGTAAAACCGGCAACAGCAGGTGTCCGTCCCATTACACCTTGCACATATGCGGGAAGAAAGCTGGTAATTCCAATCATTACTGCTCCAGTGGTAAAGGCAGCTAGGTTAGCAATAGTTATCAGGGGACTTTTCCAAATATCCAGCGGCATTACCGGCTCTTCAGCCCGTTTCTCCTGGATAATAAATAAACTAAACATTAAACAGACCAAGCCTAAAAGGGAAAAGATGGGCCCAGAAACCCAGGGCCAAGTGGTGCCACCACTAATTAAAACAATCATTAAGGTGCTGATAAGTACAAGTAGTAAGCCTGACCCTAAGTAATCAATATTGTGCTGCATTACTGCAATGTGCTCATGAAGAAATAGCCATATAAACAAGATGCAAAGCAGGCCTAGGGGAATGTTAATCCAAAACACCCAGGCCCAATTCAAGTATTGAACGAATATAGCTCCCAAGGCTGGTCCGATTATTGAGGAGATTCCCCATACACTGGCAATATAGCCTTGAATTTTAGCCCGCTCTTGAACTGAATAAATATCCCCTATGATGGTTGTAGCTATTGGCAATGTCGCCCCGGCACCAATCCCTTGAATTAATCTAAAGAGGATGAGCATTTTCATGGTGGGGGCAAAACCACAGAGCAGGGAGCCAATTAGAAACACCGTCACTCCAAAGGTGAAAACCGGCTTCCGTCCAAACAAGTCAGCTAATTTCCCGTAAATTGGGATAGTGATAGCCTGGGCTAATAAATAGGCGGAAAAAACCCAAGTAAATAAGGAAAACCCACCCAAGTCGCCAATAATGCCTGGCATGGCCGTGGCCACGATTGTTGCTTCTATCGCCCCAATAAACATGGCTAGCATAATGCTGGCTAAAACTAGCGGTCGGTTAGTTTTACTTTGTTCCATCTTGCCCGCTTTAGGTTTGGCTATGCGTTGCTTCAAAAGTTTCACTCCTTATGCCGAAAGCTTGCTTTAAAAGGGCTGAAGCTAGAACTGCCCCTTTATTAATATTAATAATAGCTATTGCTTTGTCCTCGTCCTTGTCGATCCTAATTAACCTAAATGTATAGGAGTGTTACTATGGGGAACATTAAAATAGTACATTAAAATATTAACATAAATCAGTACTAGGTGAAAGTAACTTATAAAGTAACTTATAAAATAGCGCAAAAATAATAATATTACAAATTGCGACAATACAAGCAAATGAAACCAAGTAATCAGGAGGTAACCATTTATGCGCAGTATGTGGAAAGGGGCCATTAGCTTTGGCTTGGTGAATATCCCGGTAAAATTGTATACCGCTACGGAAAAAAAAGATGTTAAATTTAATTATCTCCACTCAGTCTGTAAAACACCTGTCCAATATCAAAAAGTCTGTCCTGTTTGTCAGCGGGAGGTACCCATGGAAGAAATTGTCCGAGGTTATGAGTACCAAAAGGGCAAATATGTGCTAATTGCTGAAGATGATTTAGAAAATCTTCCTGCTGCCACCGCTCGGGCGGTAGAAATTCTAGACTTTATTGATCTAGCAGAAATAGACCCCCTATATTATGATAAATCCTATTACCTTACTCCCAATGAAGGGGGGCAAAAAGCCTATGCCTTACTTAAAAAAGCTATGCAGGATACAGGCAAAATCGCCATTGCCAAGGTGGTTATTCGCTCCAAACAGTCTCTAGCTGCCATAAGGATCCATCAAGAAGCCTTGGTAATGGAAACCATGTTTTTCCCGGAGGAAATCCGTTCCACCAAATTCCTGGCGGAGCTGGACTATCAAACCGAACTCCATGATAACGAACTAAAAATGGCCATAAGCCTGATTAATAGTTTGGCCGCCACCTTTGACCCAGAAAAATATAACAATGAATACCGGGCAGCCCTAATGGAGGTTATTCAGGCTAAAATTGCTGGTGAGGAAATCTCCATCCCCGCCCAGGCCCCAACTGGTAAAGTGGTAGATCTAATGGAGGCTTTAAAAGCCAGTATTCAATTGGCTAAAACGGTAAAAACCGCCAAAGCAACTAAAGCACGGGCTAAATCAACTCGTAAAACATCCTAGGTTGACCCCTAAGGAGGAAGTGTATTTATGGTCAAATTATCCTCAAAACTTCCCCTACTCAAGCCCATGTTAGCTGTAATGGGGGAGCCTTTTGATTCATCCGACTTTCTTTTCGAGATTAAATGGGATGGAATCCGTTGCTTGGCCTATTTAACTGAGGAAACAGTACTCTATAGTAGGAACAGCAATGATATAACCCAACGCTACCCGGAACTATCTAACCTCCATCATAAACTCCAGGGAGTGCCAATGATTCTAGATGGGGAGATTGTGGTCTTTGAAAGGGATAAACCTTCTTTTCACCGGTTGTTGACCCGAAACAGAATGACTAACAATTACCGGATTGGTCAGGCCGCAGCCCAATACCCAGCTGTTTTGATGGTTTTTGACCTTTTATACTATCAAGGGAAAAGCCAATTACACCTACCCCTGCGGGAAAGAAAAAAATTATTAGCTGATGTAGTTGTCCCCACAGCGAATTTGAGACTGAGTGAATATGTGCAAAATGAGGGTGTGGAATTTTATCAAGCTATTTGCCGGCTAGAATTAGAGGGTATGGTAGCCAAGAAACTGGACAGTCAGTACCTACCCGGCAAACGTTCCCACAGCTGGCACAAGATTAAGCGTATCCAGGAAGAATACCTGATTATCTGCGGCTATACCAAAGGGAAGGGTCAGCGGCAAAGCCTAGGCTCACTTATTTTAGGTGGCTACCGGGGGGAATGTTTAATTTATGCCGGACAGGTAGGGTCTGGTTTTAGCCAGTCCGGTGTGGAGGAAATTAAACAACTCCTCCAGCCCCTAAGCAGAGCGGAAAGCCCCTTAGAACACTATCCCTCGTTGCCCCAAGCCCTTTGGGTGGAGCCGAAATTGGTGTGTACGGTAAAGTTCCTGGAACGGACAGAAAACGGCGAGATTCGGCATAGCAGCTTCACCGGGCTGAGGCCGGATAAAGAGCCGGGGGAGTGCCAATTATGATTGAACTGGGGTGCCAGGTGTAGGTCTGTTTTTGCTGTTCTGTCTGGGTGTGGTTTTAGTGGTCTATGTCTGGGTAGCAGTCCAAGCTTTGTAACCGGTCGGACACCTGTCCAGGTTTGGAGCTCTTAGTTCCATACCGTGCAGATCTAAGCACAGGTGGTCTAATAAAACCGACCAACCTGGACAATACGGCGTCCATGCCTAGATGTCCAGGTTGGTCAATTCAGTTAGCGAGCTGGAACTTAGAACTGCACGGATAAAGCGCAGAACGCCCACACCGGACAGGTACTCTGACCGGAGATTAATTCTTAGAAAGGAGCAAACAAATAATGGATAAAATTGTGCAAATCGACAACCGGGAGCTTAAGTTAACTAATTTGGACAAACAGTACTGGCCGGAAGGGTACACAAAAGGAGACCTCCTGGCCTATTATGCTCAGGTGGCCCCCATACTACTGCCCTATATAAAAGACCGTCCCCTAACCATGAAACGCTATCCAAATGGCATAGAGGGTCACTTTTTCTACCAGAAGGAATGCCCTGAATATGCTCCGGAGTGGATTCGCACCACACCTATACCCTCCGACGATCAGGAAAAGGTTACTAACTATATCCTAATTGAAGATCAGGCTTCACTGATGTGGGTTATTAACCAAGGCTGTATTGAGGTACACTGCCCGCTCTCCACTGTGGACAGCCTCCAGTCTCCTAACTTGGCTATCTTTGACCTGGACCCTGCTGAGCCGGCCAACTATGATGATGCTATTGACCTAGCCTTGCTGATTAAAGCTGCAATGCAGGAGTTTGGCTTACAGTTATTTCCGAAAATTTCCGGAGCAACCGGGCTGCATATCCTGCTGCCCCTTAACCCAATTTATACCTATGCTGAAGTCAGGACAGCCCTACTGTTCATCTGCGAACTAATTGTCAGCCACCATCCTCAGAAAGCAACCTTGGAGCATCGGGTTAAAGACCGGACAGGTAAGGTTTATCTGGATTATCTGCAAAATGCCTGGGGTAAAAACATGGCCTGGGTGTACAGCCTACGGCCGGAGCCTGGCGCCCCTGTCTCCTGCCCCTTGAGTTGGGAGGAAATAGAGCAGGGCCGGTTAAAACCCGGGGATATCAATATTACCAACCTAACTGAACGCTTGCAGCAAGTGGGGGAGCTTTATGCCGGTATGCTTAACCTTAAACAGGAGCTTAAACCGATTTTGGATTTGGTTAACTGAGGTAGTAAAATTAAATCATTAAATTAAATCCGTCCAATTTTAGCTTGTTTTTTGGCAGAGGTGCTTTTATAAATCCACGGCCGAAGCAGATAACTTGCGACTTTCAGGGGGTTAATCAACTTGGTGTTAAACAACAGCTGACCCCAATAGCCGTTAAGTTTTTTAACTATAATATCCAGTTTGTGGTTGTCTAATCCTTCGAAGGTTCGCCGGAAAACTAAGGAATTCTGGTAGCTCTTGCGTAAGGGCTTGGTTAATTGCTCGTAATTACCCAGTCCACATAAATCATGGGCAGCATAAATCCCGGTCAAAAGGGAGGGAAATTGCCCAAAACCCAGAAAAGGCATCATGGTACCAAAACAATTCCCCACAAAAAAAGTGTTGCCAATCCGAGGATATTTACAAATACCCATAATATATCTAGTGACCTCAAAGCGGTCTGTTACCTCTAACGTTTGGTTTAAATCTTGACAAACCCGGTGATAATACCTATCCCAGAGTACATTAATATCTTGCTCTATATTTTGCTGGTAATCAGGATAACCGATAACAATGGTAGCTTCCTTTTCCGAAAAGGGAATCAGGTAGCCATATCCTTGGGGTGCCAAGCGGTTATCCAGCCAGGATATCACAGTATAACGGTCAAAGTTCCCTTGGACGGTAACCCCTTTGAGGGTAACGGTCAAATCCTGATGGAAGTCTTGAAGCTTAGCAGCATAGGCTGCATCACCGGTGGCCAGCACAACATGGGTAAAGTCCCCTAGCAGTTCTTCATAAGTAGCCAGGGAATTGAAAATAATTTCACTTTTTACCTGACGGGCTAACTGGTTTTCGAAAGAATCCTGCTCTCTACCCCTGATGTTCACAAATCCTAAATGCCCACTGATCCTGACCTGCTCATGTTCAGAGTGTAGAATCAAGGTTTTGATATTGCTGACCGGTTGCAGGAAAATACCGTGTTTTTCCGTTAAGTAAGCTATATTGTCCTGCACTGGCCGCTCTAAAACGGTCATTAAAATTTCTCCATTAACAAATCTGTCCCCTACCTGACTGCGTTTTTCAAAGATTACTGGAGTTATCCCCTGTTTTTCTAAGGTTATGGCACATGCTAGACCTGATAAACCTGCCCCCATAATCGCTATTTTAACGACAATAACCTCCCTTAGTTCCTCTTTTATAACTATACTTTACTAACAAATAGCATGCACTAACTGTTAAAATCTATTCTCGCTCCACCCGATTAAACAAACTTTAAAAACAACAAGAAGCTGCCTCCTGAGAGACAGCTCCAGTATGTAAGCTAGAGAAGTTTGGCTTTTTCCACCAGCCGCAGAATCATTACCGCTGCTTCCGCCCTGGTGGAATTATTGGCCGGGTAGAATTTGCCATCGGGCATACCAGTAATAATACCCTGGGAGATAATCTTACCTAATGGATTTTTGGCCCAGTTACTAATTTGGTCATTGTCCTCAAAGGTTAAATCAGCCAGTTCTAACTGGATGTTAAGCTTACTTGCCAGTCTGGCAATCATCGCTCCTGCTTCTTCCCTGCTAATTAGTTTGTTGGGGCCAAAAGTACCATCCCCATAGCCGAGGATTATACCCTGGGGAGCTAACCGGCTGACAGCATCATAATACCAATCTCCCCGGGCAATATCTGAGAAATAAGCCGGCTGATTTACTATGTCTTTCGTCCCAGCCAAGTCATACACTTTGGCTAGGATTGTAGCAAATTCCGCTCTGGTAATTTGGTTATCCGGTCTAAAGGTCCCATCTGCATAGCCTTGAAGCAGCTTGAGTGCTCCCAGTTTCTCAACTTCCTTTTCCGCCCAATGGTCTTTCATATCAATGAACATTGATTTAGGTGGTACCACCGTTATACTATCAGAACTTCCAGAACCTCTATACTCAGGTGTTACCACTAACCGGCTGTAAATATATTCAGCTATTGCCGCTATACCTTTGTTATAGGTATCATAATTGTGGTCATCTGAATTGATGAAGAGACCTCTGATATTGTTTTGGGCTAAAAACTGTCCAACCTGGTCTTTGTTATAGACCTCTGAAGTTACCTTTTTATTACGTCCCCAACCAATATAGTCCACACCGTTATTACGCATATATGCAAGAATGGGGCTTAAACTTTCTTGGTTAGCGAATTCCGGTACACCATCATCATCCACATAGACGATGAACCTCTTGGTATTTTCCGTCCAGGTTTGCTGCTCAATAACTTCTTGGAAAGACAAGGTCCGGGTGGTTTGCATAGTTAGATTTTTAAAGGTGAAATAACTTAAATCGCTACAATAGTGATTTGCATAACTAACCAGTGGTCCAAAGCCTCCGGCTCCCGTATCCTCGATAGTGATATTTGAATCGGCCCCAGTGGTGTCATAAATCACCTGACCATCTTCATAGAATTTCAAGGAGTTTTTGGAAAGCTGAACCTTAATATTCTTCACTTCGTTAGTTGTTGTTTCAGTTGACTCTGTTGTTTCTGTTGTATCACCGCTTAGGGAATCTTTTGTGGCAACCCAAGTAATCCCCGGTATTTCCAAATCGGAAATACCATAACTCTCCTCATCATGAAAAGTGTCAGCATCCACGTTGTTTAACCTGTATAAAGTTATTTTGTTTTTTCCTGAGTACGGATATTCGTAAAGTATTAGATAACCGTTTATTTTATTTTCTATTATACTGGTATTGAAGAGGAAACCTGCCCCTTCTAAGGTGTGTTTATCAATCTTACTATCATCGATGGAAAATTGAATGGTTTTATCCCCGGTGTTTTGGTCCGGGTAAAGCATAAAATCCTTGTATGCAGGTACACTATACCCTAAAAAGACAATATCGTTGTCTTTTGGATAAATGTGTTTAGACCTATTATTACAGTAATTTAAGGAATCATCTGCAGAACTAACATCGGTAAAATATTTGCTTTCATCCTGGGGATCATCCTCCTGATAATAAAAATAGGGCTGATTGTAAACTGAATGATAAACTGTCTGATCAACTGACCATTTCTCCGGCTGATCGCAATTAGTAGGATAGTCTGGATGATAGTAATGATCATAAATGTTCCAGTTAAAACTATTCTTGGAGTCTACAACTGTACTTCCCGCTCTGGTGATTTTGATTCTATCCTTGGGAATGCCGTAGACCTCATATACTGCGGTTTGCACATCATAAGCGAAACTAGATACATCCAGATCACTTGAACCGACAGCAATAGTCACTTCGATATTTTGATTGCTAAGGGTGGCTGCGAAAACAGTTTGGAGCGGACCGGCAAAGGCTAGAAGAAATACCAATAAAAGTGGCATCCCTCTTTTGATTAAATTGTTCTTCAAAAGACTTCCTCCTCAACATTAAACTTCACATCTGTCAAAAATCAAACTAATAATGCCGCTTCGCTAGCCCAATCTTTAAAGGACATTCGGGGTCCCCACCCCTTAACATCCCTTTAACACCCCCCTCCGAATGAATTTCTTGAATGTGGTTAACGTGTGGGCGTTCATACAGTGAAGTCCACCAGATAAAGAAAGCTTGGCTTGCACCAAGCGCAGCGCAGGTGAAAGCCTTAGCTGCACTTATCCCCAGGATAATCCCGCTTATAAGTTCCTAAGGGAAAAGTAAAAGGAGGGAACCCCACCCTCCCCACTAGTATAAATAAAAAGCAATTTTAAACAGGTCGATTCATGTAAGCCTAGCCTAAGTTTTTAGTGACATTATAAGTATTTGTTTTCAATGTCCTCGGTTCTAACGACACCATTTCCTTATCCTCGAAACGATAAATTAAATAAAAAAAGAGTGGTCTCTAACTACCACTCTTTCGACGCATCTCTAGCCCATCACATAGGGGTTTTAGAAATAATAGGTTAATCTAACATAATTCTTACTTGTGACTATACACTGGCAAAAAATAAGAAAAAGGAGTGCCTCTTTTGAACTACTTTGTTCAAAAGAGGCACTCCTTTGGCTAATCTATACTCTATTCCCAGGATTTCAACAAGTTGATCATTTCTATTGCGGTAGCCGCAGCCTCCCAGCCCTTATTTCCAGCTTTACTGCCGGCTCGTTCTATAGCCTGTTCAATACTATCCGTAGTAAGTACCCCAAAAATCGTGGGTATACCAGTGTCTAAACTAACCTTAGCTACACCCTTGGAAACCTCAGAGCAAACATAATCAAAGTGGGGAGTTGACCCCCGGATTACCGCCCCCAGGCAAATCACCGCATCATACTTGCCGCTTTTAGCCATCTTTTGGGCTACGATGGGAATTTCAAAAGCTCCTGGAACCCAGGCAACCTCTACATCCTTATCTGCTACATCATGACGCTTCAGAGAGTCTAAAGCTCCCCCCAAAAGCTTACCAGTGATAAACTCATTAAACCGGCCCACCACAATGCCCACCCGCTGGCCTTTACCTATTAATTTGCCTTCATATAGCTTCACGTTACTGCCTCCTTCTGCCTATTGTTTTGTTATTTACTTTCTTATTTACTTCAGGGACAGTATGTGTCCCAGTTTTTTCTTCTTAGTACTTAAGTAAAACTCGTTACTCTCACAAGGTTGGATTTCCAAAGGAACCCGTTCCACAATCTCCAGACTATAACCCTCTAACCCCCGAACCTTTTTAGGGTTATTGGTTAACAACCGGATTTTCTTCAAGCCTAAGTCCGCCAGAATCTGGGCTCCAATTCCGTAATCCCTCAGGTCAGCGGCAAACCCCAGAGCTTCATTAGCCTCCACTGTATCTGCCCCTTCTTCCTGCAGCTTATACGCTTTGATTTTATTTTTTAGGCCGATACCCCGACCTTCCTGACGCATGTACAAAAGTACCCCGGTGCCTTCTTTTTCAATCTGGCGCATGGCAGCAGCTAACTGGTCTCCACAGTCACACCGCCCTGACCGGAAAACATCTCCAGTCAAGCACTCGGAATGTACCCTTACTAACACACTTTCCTTAGTCTTCAGGTCACCCTTGTGCACTGCTAAATGAGTCTGACCGTCCAAAACACTTTCATAAGCAGTAGCCTGAAACTCCCCGTACTCAGTAGGTAACTTGATAGTCTCCACCCGCTGAACCAACTTTTCATTTCTACGGCGGTATTGAATCAGGTCAGCGATGGTGACAATTTTTAAATTGTGTTTCTTGGCAAATTCCAATAATTCGGGAACCCTAGCCATTGTTCCGTCTTCTTTCATAATCTCGCAGATTACCCCAGCTGGTGCCAGACCTGCTAACCGGGCAAAGTCCACTGCAGCTTCGGTATGTCCAGCCCTACGGAGCACCCCGCCCTCTTTTGCTCGCAGCGGAAAAACGTGTCCCGGACGGCGTAAATCCCCAGACTTGGTAGCCGGGTTAAGAACTGCCTGAATAGTATCTGCTCGTTCATGGGCAGAAATCCCGGTAGTGGTTGACTTATAGTCAATAGAAATGGTAAAAGCAGTCCCATGGGGGTCAGTGTTGTCCACAACCATCGGAGGCAGGTCTAAGCTGACCGCCCTTGCCCCCTCAATGGGCAGACAAATCAAGCCCCGGCCATGAACGGCCATAAAATTAACAGCCTCCGGAGTGGCTTTTTCCGCCGCCATAATTAAATCGCCTTCATTCTCCCTGTCCTCATCATCTACCACAACTAGCATCTTGCCATCCCGAATATCAGCGATAGCTTCTAAAATAGTGTTGAATTTCATTGTCAAGCACCCCTCTTCAGATATTTTATAAAAATCCGTACCTAGTCAGTAAATCCAGGTTTACGCCGGTAGGCCCGGTGCCACCTTCCGAGCTTTGCTGATCTTCCCCTGGGGCAAAGCGCAACAAACGCTCCACATATTTACCCAAAACATCTCCCTCCAAATTAACCCGGTCTCCAGTTTTCTTAAAACCCAAAGTAGTAAGTTTGGCAGTATGGGGTATCAGGGAGACGGTAAAACCACTGGAGGTTAGTTCCACTACCGTTAAGCTAATGCCGTCAATTGCTATCGAGCCTTTGTTGATTACATATTTCAATACCTGAGGTGGAGCTGCAATCTCAGTTAACACTGCAATATCCACCACTTTTTGGCTGGTGATGGTCCCCACTCCGTCAATATGTCCACTGACTATATGACCGCCTAGCCGGTCGCTAAGCCGAAGGGCCCGCTCCAGGTTAACCCGTTCTCCTGATCGAAGGCTGCCTAAATTAGTTTTATTTAAGGTTTCGGCCATTACGTCTGCAGTAAACCAATCCTGCTGAAAACTGGTCACCGTTAGGCAAACCCCGTTTACCGCAATGCTGTCCCCTATTTTAACATCCTGCAAAACCTGCTTGGCTTTAATTTCCAGAAAGGCGGATTTACTTCCAGATTTAATTCCCTTCAGCTGCCCAAGCTCTTCTACAATTCCGGTAAACATAGCCTCGCTCCTTTGGGAATATAGCCCTCAATTAAAATATCCTGTCCAAGCTGGCGAACGCGAACATTTTCCAGGCTTAAGGCTTCTTCCATAGTTTCAATCCCGATTCCTCCAACCGGACCAGGAGCCTGTTGGCCACCAATCAGCTTGGGGGCGATAAACATGGCCACCTTGTCAACTACACCTGCCGTTAAGGCAGCAGCATTGATTTGAGCCCCACCTTCAACCATTACACTGGCTATTTCTCGCTGGCCCAGTAATTCCATCAAGTGGGTTAAATCCACCATCCCTTTACTGTCCTCTCGAGTAACCAATATTTCCGCTCCGGCTGCTTGGAGTTGAGCCAGCTTCTCCTCCAAGGCCCTAGGGGTAACTGCTACAATAGTAGGAGCATCAGATTTCTGGGTCAGCACCTTGGCGTCTAAGGGTAACCTACCTTCACTATCCACCACTATCCGTACCGGATCTTTACCTGCTTTATCCTCCAGACGAGTGGTTAAAGCCGGATCATCTGCTAATACGGTACCAATGCCCACTAAAATAGAATCATATTCATCCCGTAATTCATGAACATAGGCTCTGGCTTTTTGACCGGTAACCCAACGGGAATGCCCCGAACGGGTAGAAATTTTACCATCCAAAGTCATAGCAGATTTCATCAACACAAAGGGCTGGCGGGAGGTAATATAACTTAAAAACACTTCATTAAGCTGTCTGGCCTCTGTTTCCAGAACTCCCAAAACAACTTCCAAGCCAGCCCGACGTAACTTTTCCAGACCCCTTCCTGCTACCAATGGGTTAGGGTCAGTCATTGCCGCAACAACCTTCGTAATACCCGCCTTGATAATCGCCTCAGTGCAAGGAGGAGTACGACCATGATGAGAACAGGGTTCCAGAGTTACGTAAATAGTTGCCCCTTTGGCATCCAATCCAGCTGCCTTTAAGGCATGAACCTCAGCATGGGGAGTACCCGCCTTTTGGTGATAACCCTCGCCAACTATTTTGCCCTCTTTTACAACAATTGCTCCTACCATAGGGTTGGGGTTAGTCCTACCCTTGCCCATTGCTGCTAATTCCAAGGCTAGGCGCATAAACCGCTTGTCTTCTGCTGTCATGTGATCACACTCCAATATCTCCTCACCAGACGGGTTTTTTAACAGCCCGAGGTAACTAGTTTCCTAAGCACAAAGCAAAAACCCTGGAAGATAATTCCTCCAGGGCATAGGTCAGCAGAAAAACGCCAAACACAGCAAAAACATTGCTGTACGTTGTTCCTTCTCCCATCCAGACTTTAACTGTCGGCTTCGGAATTGCTGAGCCTATTGCTAAGCTCTCGCTCACCGAATCTGCCCTTGCGGGCTTGCGGGCTCGGCTGTTGACCAATGGTCTGCAGCCTTACCGCCGGTACGGAATTACACCCGTCCCTGAAGGATTTATATTTATAAGTTAATTATGGATAATTATAAACTAGGACAATAGTAATTGTCAAATGAAAGCCATGCAAAGAAATTGGGCATTTGGCGGAGCACCCTCAAGCTTTAAATACCATATGTTAAACTACACAGAAGTCTGTGCTTAAAAAAAAATACTGTGGATAACAGGAGGAACTAATTATGTGGCGACAAATGTACGGTGATATGAACCCAACGTCTGGGATGAGTGGTGCACAAGGTGGAATGTCCATGATGGGCGGTTCTATGAACCCCATGATGCATGGAGGAATGTGTATGCCTCCCATGCACCACATGATGCCCATGCATTGCATGAAGCCCATGCACCATATGATGCATCCAATGATGTGCTGTATGCCCATGATGCATCCAATGATGATGCATAAACCCATGATGCATCCAATGATGTGCTGCCTGATGATGTGCTGCAAACCCATGAAGCATCATTGTTGAGTACTGAAACTCCGGTCAGCCTTTGTAGGTTACTGAGCCTCCGGTCGGATCCATGTTTCATTTGGGGTCATTATGACCGGTCGGATACCTATTCCGGCAAGGCGCTCTTAGTTCCATACTCTAGTAGCTCTAAAGCTCTGCATACTAATAAAAGCACCCTAAACCTCGCCGATTCATCGTCCATGATTCAGCGGCGAGGCGGCCACTGTCATAAGGGTGGCCGGGGTGCTTTTATTGCATGCCGAGCTTAAGTGCTGCTACGGTACTCCACCATGAGCGCCTTCACCGGAACAGGTATCCGACCTGGTATTATGCATGTCTACGGGGAACAGGTATCCGACCTGGGTCAGCACCCGGGGGTCTTAGGTGCGGGCTGGGAGTGGCTGTGTAGACAGGGGCATGACCCCAGAGGACCTAAGCGCCGGGGACCGGAATCGAACCGGTACGGGCGATGAAGCCCGCAGGATTTTAAGTCCTTTGCGTCTGCCAGTCTCCTGCAAACCGCTAATAATAAGGGTTTACCCTTCGTGTATGTATTTAAGATTACAGGATTTGAAAACGTCTGAATGTGATTTAGTGATAATCCTGTATGGTAAAAATATCAAAGTCTGTAGGAATAAGCGACAGAACAATAGTTATGTATTCGTTCCTATGAAGGTTGACTGTTTAATATTCTGCTTTTTACATCTACAACTTCAGATAGAATTAAATTCTTTAGTAACGCATGACGTTCTTTTAAAAACTCCACAAATTCATTATCATATTCACCATTAATTAGCTTATCTGAATTTGGAATTAATTGTGATTCCATAGAATGCATCTAAATCAAATGACTCTTTCAGAGCGATGTTTTCCATGAGCTTACAGTCGTCAACAATAACATCATTGGTTGAACCAGTCATACCCCCACCGTATCGATTGTTAAGAAGTGAGCCCCAAAACCAAAACTTGAATAGTTTTCTTGTCTTTGCGTTCTTTGACTAAAATCTTTAGAAGGCAAATGCTTAAGAAAATGCATCATTGGGATAAACATAGTCTTGTAGGGTAACCATTTAATACTTATCAATAATTTTTCAGACATTAAAAACTTATAAGTTTTAGCACTGCTGAAATATCTTAATACTTACATATGAACAAATAAAAAAGAGGAGGAAAATACCCCCTCTATGTATAACCATAAAATTCAACCTTACGCCTCAAAAAGCCAATAGTTCCTATTTAAGCTCATTTGCATATACATAAGAAATAATCTCTCTATAAGGAGTCTCAATCCACCCTTTTTCTTCATGTGAAAACTCTGAGATTTCGCTCGCATTATAATGTCCGTACCTTTGCTTCACTTGTTCCAAAACCGCCATTTCCTCTGCAGTAAAAATATCCGGGTCAAATTCTGCTAAGGGTTGAATTATATCGCCAGAATGTACATAAACTTGAGATGGATTAAGGGTTATATATCCCAATTTCTCTAAATGCCATAACAGTCCTTCAAAATCTTGTGGAACAGGTCCGTAATCCAACTTAATATATTTCAATCCAGTTACAGAAATCGTAAAGTCTTTGAAGAAACTGAAGTCAGTATAAAATAAAAGCTTATTTAACTTTGTTTTCCATAAGTCATTCACATTTTGTGCGAAATATAGAACAGTGTTGAGAACCTTTTGAAAATCTATTTGTTTGAATCCAGATTCAATATTTATAAATGAATACTCAAGCTTTCTTTGTAAAAGATATACGAAGCTATCCTCTTCCTTTTCTTCAATTATGGACTCTATTTTAGCCATCGCTTTTTTGTAAGTGGAACTTGGTATCAAATTTTTCGCCTCAACTAAAAAATCCTTCATTATTTCAGGGTTTTGCAACAATTTTAGCAATCTATGATGAGCTTCATTTGGAATTGCACCAGTTTCATATCTATGAATTGTAATTGCTCCCCACCCTAAAACTTTACCAAGTGTCCTTTGCGACAATCCATATCTTTCTCTAATTTCACCGATGTCTTTAGGCGACATATAAGAATGGCGTTTTCTATATTCATCATATGCTTGTTCTAAATTCTCCTCCTCCAAAGCCATATCTAACAACTCATTTCCACAAAGGCAAACCCGAATAGTCGATTCGACTTCAATATCTTCCCCCCTAACCGTAATTACCTCGTTCTTCTTAAGAATTGTGCTTTCTTTCTCTCCGCACTTTTCGCATACTATAGTATTTGCCATCATGCGAATCCTCCTCCTAACTTAAACCTCCTGAATTCTATTTGTATGGATAATGGTTAGGTCTCTCTGCAATGTGAAATGATATGCACACGCAAAAGTCCCCACCACTGTTATCCTCTATCTTTATTTTTATCTGGAACTCATAACCATCAATATTAAAACCAAACAAGAAATAGTCTCCTGGTGGAAATCTTGTGTCACGCTCTGCTTCCGGCCCGCACAAATAATCCTTGTAGGTTAGACCAAGTATATATTCCTTAATATGACTTGGTTTTAAACCTACCCTTGACAACGAAGCTATATTCTTTTTTCTTTCCTCAAACCTAAATTGTTCCTGAGTAAAAGCTTGTTTTATCCTTAACAGGAAGCCATTAATTTCACCAATGGGTATCTTGTTTCCCATGCAATCACCTCGCTTTGGTATTCCTATTTTCATTATATACCATAACAAGGCAATATGAAAGCTATTTGTTATCATATGATAGCATATTTTTGCCCTTTTTATACATGAGTTTTACAATTAAGTTCAAATGGGTTTATCTATTTATTCTCATATTACGGGGATAATATCTATTCCAATTGCTGAACATGTGTTCTGATAATGAGATGAAACCTCTACTTGTTCATACGGTGTTATTGGATTCCGCTCTGTTAAAAAACTACCCCCATGCATTAATGCCTTTCAAGGAAAAGCAGATTTAGTAATACTGCCCCACCTATAATCTCTTAATGCCCGGCTTAGGACTACCAAAAGGTAAAGATTTTAACAGACCACAATATTAAATAATCAAATATGCATTGCGTAAAAACAAATTCCAAGGTTCACAGTTAGCGAAAGCCTTGGAATGCTTATGTTTGTAAGCCGGTGTCGGATAAGGTACACCTAGCTCGGTTCGGGTGAAAGTTATTTAGCCCACAAGCCAGTAATGTGGCTTGGTGGGCTTATCAGCTAATCCGGGTATACCTGTCCGGCCCAAGTCAAGTGCCGGCCTATGTCAAAGCTGTACCGTTCAGCTCAAGGCTGATTACTGGTCTTCCGACTCAAGTAACCTGCTTGCAGCTGTCGGCCAGGCTGAATGCAGCCCTTACTACCAGGTCGGGTGCCAGTGCCGGTTAAGGTACACATGGCTTCGTGCCATAGTAGCTGTTAGTGAAAGTGGGCAATAGAAAGCACCCCGGCCACCAAGGATGGTGGCCGCCTCGCCGCTGAGACAAGGACGTCGATCACCACAAGGGTACCCCGTATCCGTACGTCGTTGTACTCCTACGGCTACGTCGTCGGCGAGGTTTAGGGTGCTTTCTATTAGCCCACTAAACTTACAGCTACTAAGGTAGATAGCTAAGTGTACCGGACCGGCACTGGCACCCGACCGGTCATAAAGACCACAAATTAAGCCTAGATAGTTACCGGCAGACCTCACGCAGGGCTCGGACAGCCCCCCCGATATCCGGCGCATTAAAAATCGCTGACCCAGCAACCAGAATATTAGCCCCGGCCTGGCAGATTTCCTTAGCGTTTTCCGAGTTTACCCCGCCATCCACCTGGATATCAAAGTTAAGTCCCCGTGCTTCCCGCATACTGCGCAGTGCTTCCAGCTTAGGGATTATCTGGCGGATAAACTTTTGGCCGCCAAAGCCGGGGTTAACACTCATTAATAACACCATATCCACCTCATTCAGGATATACTCCAAAGTGGTCAGGGAGGTTGCCGGGTTTAGCGCTACTGCGCACTTTATTCCTAGCTCCCGGATATTCTGGATGGTCCGATGCAGGTGGGGACAGGTTTCTACATGCACACAAAGCAGGTCAGCACCGGCTTTGGCAAAATCCATAAGATAGCGATCAGGCTGTTCAATCATTAAATGGACATCAAAAACCAGCTTGCTTTTTTCCCGTAAAGCCGCTACTACTAATGGACCGATTGTTATGTTAGGCACAAAATGCCCGTCCATCACATCAATATGCAAATACTCCGCTCCGGCTTGTTCAACTTGGGAGATGCTGGCTGCCAAGCTGCTAAAATCTGCGGATAATATGGAGGGGGCCAGCTTAATCATGTTAGTATCTCCTCTCTTTTTCCTTAACCTCAGCCAAAAAGGCTAGATAATTGGTGTAGCGTTCCCGGGCTATGTTACCCTGTTCCAGCGCTTCCTTGACCACACAATCCGGTTCCCGGTCGTGCAAACAACCATTAAAGCGACACTGTCCCAGGTAAGCTGAAAATTCAGGAAAATAACTAGCTAAATTCTCCTTACGCATTTCCGGTAGAAAAAGGCTGCTAAAACCAGGGGTATCTGCCACCAGTCCCCCGAAACTTAGGGGTAAAAGCTCTACATGGCGGGTGGTGTGGCGTCCCCGACCAATTCTTGCACTAACTTCCCCTGTCTTTAAGGAAAGTCCGGGTTCAATACTATTCAGCAGAGTAGACTTGCCAGCCCCCGAAGGCCCGGCAATCACGGAAATTCGATGCTGGAGAGCTAGGCGAATGTTGTCTAGACCAATAGCCGCCCGAGCGCTGATTATCTCAACTTGATAGCCTGTTTGTTTATATACCATCATAAGTACGTCTAACTCCTCTGGGGTGAGTAGATCACATTTGTTAAAACACACTAGCGGCTTTAAGCCCTGAATTTCTGTTAGTATTAATAGCCGATCTAAAAGGGCCAGGTCAGGCTCAGGGTCATGGCCGGCAAAAACAAGCAGTACTTGTTCCACATTGGCAATCGGTGGTCGGACAAGTTCATTTTTACGGGGTAGAATTGCTTCGACAACTCCTTTGCCCAACCCTGTCTCGGCTATCTGGACAATATCCCCGGGGAGAGCATTGAGTTTTTGCAGGCGAAATTTCCCCCGCAATCGGCATTCCAGCAGCTGTTTACCCACCCGTACGTAATAAAAACCACCATAGGCCTTAATGACCACACCTTCTTGCACCTAAACACCACCTGTATTCTTAATACTTATTGACCTGACTTATTGACTTTACTTAAATCGAACCCTTTTGGGCTAAATGGGTATCGATATAAACCTCATACTTGCCAGTCCCATAAAATTTAACTGGAATAACCACAGTTTCCCCACTTGGGTACTGCTGCTCGGAATCTATCCGTCCCTCGGGATCTTTGCTATCATAAACTATTATCTTAATCTGGTGGGGTTGCCCATCTTCCGAAAGTTCAATCCGTAAAAGATAATCCTTTACTGCCGGTCCAGGCCCTTTACTGACCGTTACATTAATTGTACTACCTTCCTCAATATTCTGCTCCGCAGTAGCAGGAGGGTCCTGAAGTACTACCGTGCCGGGAAAATATTCCGTACTTTCCACTTCGCCAATTTTAGCCATTTTAAGGTTTGCGGCGGCTATAGCGTCCATGGCATCCCTTTCGGTCAGGCCGATTACATTAGGTACAGGTCGAAACTGAGGTGTAGGCCCTTTACTAACCACTAGGTTAATTTTTGTTCCTTGGGGTTTTTCCTTCTCCACCTCCGGATCGGGATTTTGTTCAATTACAATTCCCGCCGCTATTTTTTCATCATTGCGGGTAGTAATTTTACCTAAAGCCATTTGGCTTTGGTTAATCAGTAACTGGGCCTCCTCCTGAGGCTTATTTTTTACCGCCGGTACTGGATATAGTTTAGGCCCTTGGCTAACCAGAACCCCTATTTCCCTACCTTCCTTAACGGTATTATTCGGATCAATATTTTGGTAAAAAATCTTCCCAGCCGGTTGTTTGTCGTTATTTTGGATCCCTAAAACGTTTAACACTAAATTAACTTTATTAAGTTCAGTTTTGGCTTCATCCTCTGTTAAGCCAACCATGTCGGGTACTTTAACTTCCTGCTTGACAAATAGCGAACCCAGGCCAAAGAGGCCGCCAATAAGCAATCCTACAACCAGTAGTGCTGCCCCAATCCAAATCCAACGCCTTTTGGGGGCAGGCTTTTTGGCTTTTTCCCCAGCCGCAGCTAATTCTAATTCCTCGGTCGAGGACAAAATCATGGTAGGGCAATCCCCAACAGATATTAGCTTAGTGGCCTCGCTAATCTGCCCGGAAAGCACCGTCCTTAAGTCATTAGCCATTTCCCGAGCTGTCTGATAACGTCGTTCCGGGGACTTAGCCATCGCCCGCAGCACCACCTGTTCCAGTTCCGGGGTAACCTTAGCATTTATACAGGAAGGTGGAATAGGCTCCTCCTGAATGTGTTTCATGGCCATAGCAATAGGACTGTCTCCGCTAAAGGGTAATTTCCCAGTTAACATTTCATAAAGCACAATTCCGACTGAATAAATATCTGAACGAAGCCCGCCAGGTTCACCTTTAGCCTGTTCAGGCGAGATATACTGGACAGAACCAATAATAGTTCCGGCCTGGGTAACGGTATCTGAGGAAACAGCTTTGGCAATCCCAAAGTCAGTAACCTTCACCCGTCCGCCTTTAGTTACTAAAATATTGTGGGGTTTAATATCCCGATGGACAATCCCCCGCTCATGGGCATGTTCCAAGCCCCCACAGATTTGGTGGGCATAATCCACTGCTACCTGAATGGGAAGTGGTCCCTGTTCCCGGATTAATTCCTTTAAGTTTTTGCCATCTATATATTCCATTACAATATAATGGATTCCAGCTTCTTCACCAACATCATATACGCTCACGGTATTAGGGTGGGATAGACTGGCTACTGCCTGGGCTTCCCGGCGGAATCTTTCTACAAAGTCCTCATCACAGGTATACTGGGGACGCAGAATTTTAACTGTAACCTCCCTGTGCAGGCAGTTACAGCGAGCCCGGTAGACTAGGGCCATCCCTCCGCCACCTAATTGTTCCACAATCTCATATCGTTTGCCCAATGTTTTTCCTAGAAAGTCCATCCACGCCTCACCTCGTTTCCCTTAATGCTACGGCGTACTGCTTAGTCCACATCCACTAATACTAAGGAAATATTATCTGTCCCACCCTTTTCCAGTGCTTGGGCTAATAGGTCATCTCCCACCTTCTGTAGATGACCTTGTTGTAATATAGCTTTAATTTCTTCCTCTCGTAACAATCCGCTTAGCCCATCTGTACAAAAGAGCAGCCTGTCCCCGATGGCTAATTCTAGCTCCTGCAAGTCTGTCTCCACTTCCTGAGCAGTACCTAAGGCCCGGGTAAGTACGTTACGCTGAGGATGCTGGAAGGCCTCTTCTTCAGAGATTCCCCCGTTTTGCACTAATTCAAACACTAGACTATGGTCGGTGGTTAACTGGGTAAAGGAATCCCCCCGCAGCAGGTAGGCTCTGCTGTCACCCACATGAGCCACCTGAAGTTTGCAGCCCTGAAATAGGCCTACAGTTATGGTGGTGCCCATCCCCTTAAAATGGGACTGGTGTTCAGCTTGAGTGTACACTCTCCGGTTAGCATCTTCCACCGCAGCCTGTAAAATAGCCTGTTCCTCCCCTTGTTTTCCAGCCCTGTGCTCCATATAGTATTCCACTAGGGCATGGACTGCTAAACTGCTGGCTACTTCGCCGGCCTGATGGCCACCCATTCCATCAGCAACACCAAACAAGCCTAGCTCTTCCTCCGCAATTAGGGCATCCTCATTTACTTTTCTAACTAACCCTATGTTCGTTAATTTATAAAACTTCATAATCCACCCCGCCAAGAAAACTCAATTAACCACTCACCTTATCTGAAAATCTAACTCCGTCTTACCTAGTTTAATTTGGTCGCCAGAATTTAAGCGAGCCCGGTGAATCCTTTTCCCGTTTACATAGGTTCCATTCAAACTACCTAAATCAGTTAGGATATATTCATCCTGTAAAAGCTCAATTTGAGCATGCAATCTAGAGATATTAGGATCATCCAAGAACACTTCATTGGTTTCCCGGCGACCTAAGTTCGCAATAGCCTTGCCTAACCGCAGCTTCATTCCCTTGGACTCTCCAGTTTTGATTACTAATTCTGCCCTAATCCCTGGCAGGCTTTCGGCTTCCTTGAGCACCGGCCTGCCTAGAGAAAATACCTGCGTGTGTTCCGCTTCTGGTAGTTGCGCTTTGGTTTTAAAAATACGTGAAAACCAACTCATAGCAACCTCCTTTATCTCAAGTGGCTAAGCGACGACGAAGTTGGCCGCAGGCGGCGTCAATATCCGTCCCTAATTCCCGGCGCACCGTGGTCTCCATGCCATAGCTTTCCACAACTTTTTGAAAGGCCCGGACTTTTTCCAGGGAGGGCTTAGCAAACCCTTTACCCTCTACCGGGTTGACTGGAATCAAATTTACATGGCAGAGCAGTCCTTTGAGTAATCGGCCCAAGTTATGTGCCTCTTCCGAACTGTCATTTACCCCAGACATAATGGCATACTCAAAAGTAATCCTACGCTTGGTGGTGGCAATATATGCCCCACAGGCCTGAAGTAGTACTGCTATGGGATACTTTCGGTTGATAGGCATTATTTCATTCCTGACCTGATCTGTAGTGGCATGGAGAGATATGGAAAGGGTGATATCCAAATTTTCTAAGGCTAAGTCGTTTATTTTCGGCACCACACCACAAGTGGACAGGGTAATATGCCGCTGTCCGATGTTTAAACCTTCGGCATGATTAATCAAGCGGATAAATTCTAAAACCTGGGCATAGTTGTCCAGAGGTTCTCCCATGCCCATGATGACTACACTACTAACTCTGCTCCCAGCATCTTCTTGGGCTCGGACTACCTGGTCATAAATCTCCCAGGCTTCCAGGTTGCGTACCATCCCTTCAGTAGTAGAGGCACAAAAGCCGCACCCCATTCTACAACCGACTTGGGTGGATACACAAACACTCAGGCCATAGTTATGCCGCATGAGTACACTTTCTATTGTTTCACCATCAGTGAGCTTAAAAAGATACTTAGTTGTCCCGTCCTGTAAGGACTGCTGTCTGGTCACTATTTTCAGGTTGCCTATCCAGGAGCGCTGTTCCAGCTTCTCCCGCAACGGCTTGCTTAAATTAGTCATTTGGCTAAACTCAGCAGCACCTTTCTGCCATAGCCACTGCCACACCTGGCGGGCTCGATATGCTGGTTCACCTAAATCCGCAATGAATTCAGTCAAAGCCCGGTTATTAAGGGTCTTTAAGTTAGTGCGTCCATCAGTACATAAAGCTTTTTCCACCATTATAGTTTCCTTTCCCAGCGGGCTATAAAAAACCCATCAGTGCCGTGGAGATGAGGCATTAATTGGACATAGCCTTGGGTAGCAGTGATTAAATTACCATTAGCCAGCAAGCTTTCCGGCAAGAACGGGGTTAAATCAGTTAGCTGAAACCGGGGGTAATTAAGGGAAAAATTCTGCATCACTTGGTGATTTTCCTCCTTGGTGATAGTACAGGTACTATATACTAACGCCCCACCTGGCTTAACGCACTCAGCGGCCTTGGCTAAAAGTTGTTGCTGCAGATTCGCTAGTTCCTGTATTTGGGCAATATCTTTGCGCCAGCGAATTTCTGGCCTTCTTCTTAAAACCCCTAAGCCGGAACAAGGGGCATCCACCAGCACACAGTCGGCTTGCTCCGCCCACTGCCCAGGTAACTCCCTAGCATCTAAAGCTTGGATTTTTACTATCTTAACACCAAGTCGACGGCAGTTTTCCTCTACTAAATTTAATTTATGAGGATGAATATCCAAAGCAATAATTTCTCCCTGATTACCCATTAACTCTGCCAAATGAGTGGTCTTGCCTCCTGGAGCGCTGCAAGCATCTATTACTGCAGCTCCCGCCTGGGGGTTTAGCACCCTAGCTGCCAGCATGGAACTCTCATCCTGCACTTGAAACAGTCCCTTCCGAAAGCTGTCCAGTCTGGTTAAAGCAAACAAGTCCCGTACTACCAAGCCCTCCGCCGCATAAGCAGTTGGGGATATTTCCATGCCCTCTGCGGTCAAAATCTCAGTCAGCTGTTCCCGGCTAAGCTTCAGGGTGTTGGTCCGCACCGTCAAAGGAGGAACCTCATTATTGGCCCGGCATAAGGCTATGGTTTCTTCCGTCCCCAGCTCCTTAAGCCATTTTTCCACCATCCAGCGGGGATGGGAGTAAGTTACCGTCAAGTGCTGGACTACATCCGGTTTCAGCCCGGGATATTCGATATTTTGGAGATTACGTTCAATATTACGCAGCACCCCGTTTACTAAACCTGCAGTGCCTTGATGACCATAGATTTTGGCTAGATTAACCCCTTCATTGCAGGCTGCAGAAACGGGTATCCGATCCATCAGCAGCAACTGGTAGGAACCTAAGCGTAAAATTTCCCTAATCCAGGGATCCAGCTTGTCCAGCGGGCGGCTGAGAAATCGGCCTAACACCCAATCTAGCTTGCCCCGCCATTTTAGCGTACCATAAACCAGCTCTGTAGCAAGACCCCGGTCTAATTTATTTAAATTTGTTCCCTCTATGGTACGGTTCAGGGCTATATTCGCATAGGCTCCTTCCTCTTCCACAGCATGGAGAACCTGCAAAGCAACCTCTCGAGCACTGGCCGGTTTTTTTTGCTTGCCAATAATAGAGCTTTTTGCATTCATGTGCTAAGGACTCCTTTTAATTTTTCTAGGTTATTGTGTACCCAGAAAAAATTCAATAGCTTTTTTTACTCGCTGCTCGTCCACCCAGGTATCCTTGCAAGGCCCATGGGGTCGACTATTAAAAACTCCTAAAACCGGGAGGGGGTTACTGTCTTGAATTCCGCTGGTTAAATCCCGTTCACAGGCAATAGCCACAACCGCTCTAGGCTGGTACTCACTAATAAATTTTCGGGCTAACGTTCCCCCGGTAGCCACCGCCACCTTCACCCCATACTGAGCTTCCAGACCTAACAACCTGTCCACCGAACACCCCCCACAGTGTTGGCAATTATGGATATTAGCAGTTATCTTATGGAGGCAGTCATTCATCTGTAGGCAATGAGGGGCTAGCACCAGTATTTCCGAAGCTTGGCAGGTGATCTTTTCCGAGCGGACTAACTGGTTGTTTACCTCAATAAAAGAACTGCGAATTTTTGCCTTGCTAAAACCCACTACCTGGCCCAATGGAACTGCTAGCGGAAACAACAAATTAATTGCCACCCGCATGAAGTTTTGTAAACCAGGTACTGTCCGAGCCTGCCAGAGGGTAATAATCACTCCACAAATACCAAAACCCACCACCAGCAGGAAGGTGATTATTACCCCTAGTAGTAGATAGAGCAACGACTTTTCCAGTAGAAAACCACGGTGAGTAAAGAGATACCACATTAAGCCCATTAACCCCACTAACACTAACATACTTGCTGTTAGCAAGCCTACAAATAACCGCTTTTTAGGTTTTAGGGGGTCGAACAGGGTAATTTCCATTTCATTCTCCTTTTCCCAAGCGGGTGCCCACACTAATATTATGTCCTCTTATAAACTCCTCCACCCTTAACCTGCGGCTTCCCTGGAGCTGAATTTCCTGAAGTAACAATTGACCTTGTCCGGTCTGGACCACCAGGCCTCTTTCTGGAATTACTTTTAGTACTTTACCAGTATCCTTGGCGACTTCTTCCCCGCCAAAATCTGCTACACCAACATTTACTACGCTGGCCTCCCTTTCCGGGGTCCATACTTCTGCTTTCCAGACCTTCAAAACTTTTTCTTCCCAAAGAGTGTAAGCTCCCGGCCAGGGATTCATGCCTCTAATTTGGTTCCAAAGCTGTTCAGCTCCCCGGCCCCAGTCAATTAGTTCATGCTCCCGTCGGAGCATTTCAGCATAGGTAGCTTTACTGTTGTCCTGGGGTGTACGAGGTGCCTGTCCTAGCTTAATGCCCTCAATTGTTTTCAGCAGTAATTGTGCTCCAACTTCCGCTAATTTATCATGGATAGTGCCGACAGTATCTTCAGGGGTAATGGTTATGGGCTGACCTAAAATCATATCTCCCGTGTCCAGTCCTTGATCCATAAACATCGTAGTAACACCTGTTGTTTTTTCCCCGTTCAGCACCGCGCGGTGAATAGGAGCGGCCCCCCGGTAGTTAGGCAGTAATGAAGCATGGACATTGACACACCCATAGGGAGGTAAGTTTAAAATTTCCGGGGACAATAGCTGACCAAAGGCAACCACCACAATTAGCTCAGGCTGGATACCCTTTAGCAGGCTGACAAACTCCGGAGTCCTAATGCACTCCGGCTGATATACCGGTATCCCGTACTCAGTTGCTTTAACCTTAACCGGCGAAGGGGTCAACTGCTTCCCCCGCCCCTTAGGGCGATCCGGCTGGGTAATAACCCCCAATATTTCCTCACCGCTCTTAACTAAGGCCTCTAGGCAAGGTACAGCAAAATCCGGTGTTCCCATAAAGATTATCCGCATTTGGCAACCCCCTATTTATTTCTCACCACATTCGTCGCCTTATCTACGAACAAAATTCCTTCCAAGTGGTCAATTTCATGTTGCAAGGCCCGGGCTAACAAGGCCTCACCCTCAATGGTTTGTTGTTGTCCAGCTCGATTTAAGTACTTAACAACAACCTTATTAGCTCTAGTCACTTCGCCCGCCATTCCGGGAATGCTTAGACAGCCTTCGGTGTCAGTTTGTTCACCTGCTTGTTCCAGAATTTCCGGATTAATCAACTCAATTAAACCTTGTCCTGCATCTATTACAATTACCCGTTTAGAAATGCCAATTTGGGGCGCAGCCAAACCTACCCCCTCGGCAGCATACATAGTGTCGGCCATGTTATGTAGTAGTTTAAGAATGTTAGCACTTATTTTAGGTACCGGTTTAGCAACTTCCTTTAAGACGGGGTCGCCAATCTTTACAATTTCAAAAACAGCCACCGTAAAGACCTCCTTAAATGTTGGTATCATCCATAGTAGTTATGTCGACGCAGTCGATTTTCTTGCTTTGGTCCATTCCCTTATATAGTATAACTACATCATCGCCTGAGGTTCCACATCCACGCTAATTTGCACTTCACCAGGGGTCGGGCTGTTCCAGGCAGTTAGACCCTGTTTAACCACTGCTAATAGTGTTGCCGTTTCTGGGCCTTTCAAAGCCAAATGCCAGCGAAAACGGCTGCGAATGCGGGACAGGGGAGCGGGAGCGGGACCTAACAGTTGGTACTCCTCAGCACCTTCTGCCAATATAGATCGAAACACCCCGGCCAGTCCTTGGGCTTCTCGAATTAGTTTTTGCTCGTCTTTGGCGGTGAAAATTACTCGAATCAGTGTACAAAAAGGAGGGTAGTCCAACGTCTCTCTTAACTCAATTTCTTCCTCATAGAAGCTGCTGTAATCATGTTTTTGGGCATTTATAATACTATAGTGTTCTGGGGAGTAGGTTTGGACCACCACTTCGCCTAACTTTTGACCCCTTCCGGCTCTGCCGGCAACCTGAGTAAGCAGTTGGAAGGTGCGTTCACCAGAGCGAAAATCCGGAATATTTAAGGATGTATCCGCACTAATTACCCCTACCAAGGTAACATTGGGGTAATCCAAACCTTTAGCAATCATCTGAGTCCCCACTAGCACGTCCGCCTCGCCTTGCTCAAAGGCGGTTAAAATAGCCTCATGCGCCCCCTTACGGGTAGTAGTGTCCACATCCATACGTAACACCCTGGCCTGGGGGAAAACCCTGGTTAACTCCTCCTCAACCCGTTGGGTACCCGCCCCGAAATAGCGAATATATTTACTGGCACATTTGGGACAGACCAGGGGATTAGCCTCCTGGTAGTCACAATAGTGGCAACGCAACTGCTGGCGGGGGGAATGATAAGTAAGCGCAATATCACAGTCTGGGCATTTTAAAACTAAACCACACTCCCGGCAAACCACAAAAGTGGAAAAACCCCGGCGATTGAGAAATAAAATAACCTGTTCCTGCTTTTCTAAACGCTGTTGAATCTGACTGGCTAATAAATCACTGAAAATGGAGCGGTTACCCTCCTGTAACTCCCGGCGCATATCTACTACAGTTACTACCGGAAGTGGCCGGTTATCCACCCGCTCTGCTAAAGTTATTAAGCGATAAGTGCCTGTTTGGGCTTGATGATAGGTCTCTACTGCCGGCGTGGCGCTGCCTAGCAGCACCACCCCCCCCTCCAGTTCAGCCCTTTTTAGGGCCACTGACCTGGCATGATAGCGGGGTTTTTCGTCTTGCTTATATGAACTTTCATGTTCTTCATCAATTATAATTAACCCTAGTTTATCAAAGGGAGCAAATATTGCTGAACGGGCTCCTACTACAACTTCCACTTGATTTTCTTTAATTCGGCGCCATTCATCATATCTTTCCCCTAGGGACAATCTGCTATGTAAAACTGCCACTTTCCGGCCAAATCGAGACTTAAACCTGGCCACCATTTGGGGGGTTAGGGAAATCTCTGGCACCAAGACAATAGCTTGGCGGCCTAAATCCAGACAACGGGCTATAGCTTGTAAATAAATTTCCGTTTTCCCGCTCCCGGTAACCCCGTGTACCAAGAAAACCTTAGCTATGTCCTGGATTTCGCCCAGCTTTAGCTGCTCCAAGGTAGTATAGATACTTTCTAAGGCCAGCTGTTGTTCAAATGTTGGCAGAAGTGCCACTGAAGGTTGAAAATCCCTTCCTGCGTAGGGATCGCGCAGCATTTCTTCCTGGTAAACTTCCAGCAGCCCTTTTTGAGCCAGGTTTTGCACTGTGGCGGTAGTAGTACCAGCCGAGGCAGCAGTTTCGGACAATGTTAAGCCAGCGGTCCGGGCAACTGTGGCTAGCACAGCCGCTTGTTTGGCCGCTCGAGCTCCTAAACTGGCCAGTTTTTCATTTAGTTTATCCAGGGGAAACAACAGCCGAACTGCTGTCCGGGTTTTCTTCTGAACCCGGGAACTTAACAGCGTTCCTACCCGGATAAACCCAAGCTGTTTAAGCTTGGCCAAGGTTACCGAGGCTTTGGCGGCACCAATTTGACGTCCTACAACCCCAGTCTCTACCTCACCACCGTGGTCCTCTAATAGTTCCATAATTTTTTCAGATAGCTCATCCAGTTGCTGTGCCTCCGGTTCAGCTAGCCACTGGGCAGCGAGGGGAGTAAGGGTAATTATTTTTTTCCCCTGCACCTTTATTCCGGTGGGCATAATACACTGCAGGGCCTGGACGTAACTACACAGATAATGTTCGGCCATCCACTCAGCTAACTTAAGCATGGCCGGGGTAAAGATAGGCTCTGCATCTAGAGCTCGGATAATTGTTTTCAGCTCTAGCTTGCTCACCGCCTGGACATCTTCCGCAGTACCACAACCTGTTACATAGCCCTCAATTGTCCTTGGCCCAAAGGGAACTAAAACTCTCATCCCTAAAAGGTTAGTTGCGCTTAGCTCGGACGGTATCCGGTAGGTAAAGGCTCTGTCCAGCTTTGGGCTGGAAATATCCACATAGACCTGAGCATACTCAGCACCGCTGGTCATTATTTAACCTCCATAAAAAACACAATGGATTTTCGGATATAATTATATCAGATTTATGGACACAAGAAAATCGACTGCGTAGACTTACTTCCATGGTAGTCGATTTTCTCGTACACTGGGAACGAAAAAACCCAGAGGTTTTATCTCTGGATTTCTTTAGCAGGTTGTGAGGTTTTTAGCGCGCCATAATTAGCACTTTCCCCACCCATAAAGTTTTGAGTCCGCTTTTGAACCTTGTCTAAATCCTTATTAGTACTCCGAAAAAACAAATAGGTAACCACAATGATAACTGCCAAAAAAATAACCCAATAAAACAACTTTCCCCACCTCTAATAGACTATTTATTAGTATTCTATCTAGGCTTTTTGCTCTAAGTGTAATATTCGACATTTTTCAGCAATTTCCTTCTTTATTTTCATTATTTATTTTTGCCTGCTGCCCGCAGTGCTGCTGCTTTATCCGTCCGCTCCCAAGGCAGATCCAGATCAGTCCTGCCAAAATGACCGTAGGCGGCAATTGCGCGATATATAGGTCGACGTAAATCAAGTTGCCGGATAATCCCTGCCGGACGTAAATCAAAGTGCTCCCTAATCAGTTCCCCAATCCGCTCCTCGGAAATTCGACCAGTTCCAAAGGTCTCCACCATGATGGAAACCGGTCTGGCCACTCCGATAGCATAAGCTAACTGCACTTCGCATCGTTCAGCCAATCCTGCTGCCACAATATTTTTGGCTACATATCTAGCAGCATAAGCTGCCGAGCGGTCTACCTTAGTGGGGTCTTTACCGGAAAAAGCTCCCCCCCCGTGTCTAGCCATCCCACCATAAGTATCCACAATAATTTTTCTTCCCGTCAAACCGGCATCCCCTTGAGGTCCCCCAATTACAAATCGTCCTGTAGGGTTAACAAAGTATTTAGTCTGGTCATCCAATAACTCGGGAGGAATTACCGGCTTAATAACTTGATCAATAATGTCCTGGCGAATAATCTCCAGGGAAATATCTGGTTTATGTTGAGTAGAAACAACTATAGTATCCACTCGAAGTGGTTTGTTATCCTGATATTCCACGGTAACCTGAGTTTTGCCATCCGGACGCAGGTAGTTAAGCTGATGGTTTTTTCGGACTTCCGCCAGCCTTCTAGCCAACTTGTGGGCTAGGGTAATGGGCATTGGCATCAATTCCGGAGTTTCGTTAGTGGCATAACCAAACATCATCCCTTGGTCGCCTGCACCAATAGCCTCAATTGCAGCCTCGCTTCCAATAACCTCGGTTGAAGCATCACTCGTTTCCCCGCTCCTTGCTTCTAAAGCCATATCCACACCCATGGCAATATCCGTTGACTGTTCATCGATTGCCGTTATAACTGCACAGGTATCACAGTCAAAACCAAACTTAGCACGAGTATAACCGATTTCCCGGATAGTTTGCCGGACAATCCGGGGAATATCCACATAGCATTTAGTCGTAATTTCCCCCATAACCAGCACTAGACCGGTGGTAACTGAAGTTTCACAGGCAACCCTTGCCATGGGATCCTGCGCTAATATGGCATCCAGAATCCCATCGGAAACTTGGTCGGCTAACTTATCC
Source organism: Carboxydocellales bacterium (assembly GCA_049302075.1). Lineage (GTDB taxonomy): Bacteria > Bacillota > Carboxydocellales > JAJZTU01 > JBAQLS01. Next base: position 237,025 of record JBAQLS010000003.1, read on the forward strand.
GGATGTCCCTCAGTAACCGATTCCGAGGTAAACAGTGTTTTTGCCAAGACTGCTCACTCCTTATTGCGCTGCCGGGTAATTTCCAGAACCTGATCAAGGATTGCTCCGGCTACCTCTGTTTTGGGCATCAAAGGTAATTCCTTAATGTCACCGCTGGGAAAAATAAATTTTACCACGTTGGTGTCACCACCAAAGCCCGCCCCTTGTTGGGTTACATCATTGGCTACAATGAAATCTAAATTTTTGCGTCGAACTTTATCACTGGCATGTTGAATCAAGTCATTGGTCTCGGCAGCAAAACCTACAAGTATTTGCCCTTGTTTAGTTTTCCCCAAGTGAGCCAAGATATCAGGATTACGTTCTAGCTCTAAAACCAAATCGCCTTCGCCTTTTTTGATTTTCTGCTCAGCCAGTTGTTTAGGCCGGTAGTCAGCCACCGCAGCGGATTTAATAACTACATCAACTATGGGGTAAAGTTCGGTTACTGCAGTATACATTTCCCGAGCGGATTCTATTTTTATCAATTCCACATTAGCCGGGGTTAGGAGATTAGTAGGTCCGGCTACTAGAATAACCCGGGCCCCTCTTCGAGCTGCCACCTCGGCAATGGCGTAACCCATCTTGCCGGTGCTCCGGTTGGTAATAAACCTAATGGGGTCAATAGACTCCCTAGTTGCTCCTGCTGTGACTAGCACAGTCCGGTCTAAATAATCTTCCACCTCACCATTTAATTTATCCTCTGGCTTAGTATATTCCCTAGCACCGCTATCTGCGCATATCCCACTGGCCAGAACACTCTCCCCCGCTGCTAAAATGGACTCCAGCTCAGCTAGCCGGCCTTTACCCTCATATCCACAAGCTAATCTGCCACTACCCGGCTCTACAAAGTGGTAGCCCAGTCGTCGTAGTTTATCTAGATTTGACTGGACTATTGCATTGGTGTACATATGAACATTCATGGCCGGAGCAAAAACAACGGGCACCCTAGTGGCCATTATCGTTGTAGACAACGCATCATCAGCTATCCCATTGGCTACCTTGCCAATTAGGTTAGCTGTAGCCGGCACCACCAGGAAAAGGTCAGCTTTATCAGCCAAAGCTACATGCTGTACCTCCCAGGCCTTTGGTTCGGCAAACATATCAGTAATTACTAAATTCTTAGATAACGTCTGCAGCGTTAAGGGGGTAATAAATTGTTGAGCTGAAGCAGTCATAATAACCTGAACTTCAGCTCCCTGTTTAATCAAAGCACTTACTAGCTCTGCAGCTTTATAAGCGGCAATTCCCCCGGCAACTCCCACAACCACCAATTTATTATGCCACATAGTCTCACCCCGATAATTACTTAATGCCGATTTTGGTCCGCTCATACACAATTTTATCCTCGGCAATTTCCCCCAGAGCAACGGATACCGGCTTGCCCTGGATATGTTCCTGATAATCACCTGGCTCAGTTAACGCCCGAGCCCTTTTGGCGGCAACAACCACCAAAGAATACCGACTGTCCACCTTATTCATCAACACATCCAGAGATGGTTTATTCATATATGGCACCCCCTTCTAAAAAACCTCTATGCGTCAGTTCGCTCGTTTTCAAGGGTTTGTCTTATTCTTTAATCTTTATTCGCTTTTCCTTTTCCTTTTTAAGAATGGCAGCCAGTTTGGCTGTAGCTGCTTGGACAGAGTCATTAATTATTACATAATCATATTTATCCGCTTGTTCCAGTTCCCAGTCAGCCGCTTCCATGCGTTTGGCAATAACCTCCGGAGCATCAGTAGCCCTGCCCTCAATTCTTTTCCGTAGTTCCGCCAGAGAAGGTGGGGCAATAAATACAAAAATTCCTGCTGGGTATTTTTCCTTCACCTGAAAAGCTCCCTGAACATCAATCTCTAGAATAATATCCTGAGCTAATTGCAAGGACTGCCTAACTGGACCTTTTGGAGTTCCATAGTAGTTGTCATATACCTTAGCCCATTCAATTAGTTCATCCCGATCTATCATCCCTTGAAATTGTTCCTGGGTCTTAAAATAATAATGCACACCATCCACTTCCCCAACCCTTGGCGGGCGGGTAGTTGCGGAAACCGAGTACCGGACCTGGTTTTGTTGGCTAATTAAAGCCTGACAGATTGTCCCTTTTCCAGTTCCCGATGGTCCGGAAATCACCAGTAACAGACCCGGTACACATTTCTCCCCTGTCGTTGCCCTCTGTGCAGCCATTCCTTTCCCCTTTCAAGCTTAGTCCGTCGGATCGTCATTATGAGTCGCATCTTTAGATGCTAAACGATGGGCAACAGTCTCCGGCTGAACAGCGGAAAGCACTACATGGTCACTGTCAGTAATAATAACCGCCCTAGTCCTTCTACCATAGGTTGCATCAATCAGCATTCCCCTGTCCCGAGCTTCTTGAATAACCCGTTTTATGGGTGCTGATTCCGGGCTAACAATTGTCACAATCCGATTTGCCGAAACAATGTTTCCAAAACCAATATTAATCAACTTGATATCCACAACTAAGTCCCCCTCTGTTTATTATTCGATATTTTGAACCTGTTCCCGTATCTTTTCAATTTCACTTTTTATGTTGACGACTATATTGGTTATAGTCAAATCATTTGCTTTAGACCCAATTGTATTGGCTTCCCTGTTCATTTCCTGAACTAAGAAATCCAGCTTCCGACCCACCGGTTCAGATAGCTCCAGACTTTTTCTCAACTGTTCTAAATGACTATCCAGTCGAACCAATTCCTCAGCAATGCTGCATCGATCGGCGAAAATCGCCACCTCCGTAGCTAGTCTGGTTTCATCTAGGTGGACATCCGTCAGGTAACTCTGGATTCTTTGGAGTATTTTTTCCCGGTATTCGTTGACCACTAGGGGTGCTCGTTCTGAAATATCTTTGAGCCAATTTTCAACATTACGGGACCTTTGGATTAAATCCTGTTTAAGTGTTGTTCCTTCAATCCCCCGCATGGACAGCAATTGCTGTAAGGCCTTTTCCAATGCACCATGATATACCTTCCAAAGCTCCTCCAAATCGTCCTCTGCTCGTTCCACGGTAATCACATCTGGGTATCTGGGAATGAGGGTGTAATCCACCACCGCCTGGTTACCGATTACTTCCGCCATTTCCTTCAGTGCATTATAATACGCCAAGGCCAGGCCTTTGTCAACTTTTACCACTTTAGTGGCGTCACCCTGCTCTTCCAAAGAAACAAATACATCCACCCGGCCTCTAGACACTATTTCCAGCAATAATTTTCGGGCTCGGTCTTCTAGGGGAGCCAACTGTTTAGGTTGACGGAACACCACCTCAGCAAAGCGGTGATTTACCGACTTTAACTCTACGATAAAACGCTTACCCGCCCCTGCCTGCTCACCACGACCGTATCCGGTCATACTTCGTACCAATAGTTCACCATCCAATCTCTAGAGCTCGACTTTATAGTATAAGCAACTAGATTTATAAAATAATATTTCGACTCAAAAAATGAAAATCCTTTGAGTAAATTCACTTTTTCTCGGCTTTTCTTAAGAATTTAGCCGCAGACGTACTCTGTGTGCGTTGAGGACCTTGTAATAGCTGCTGACAACGCTAGGCGGGGAATTTCAACAGCCTGAAGTAGTTCTAGAATTCTACTTTACCTATATTCTTTTTGATTCTCTCCAGAGCTTCTTGAATTTTTTCCTTCTCAATACAGAGGGAAATCCGAAAAAAACCTTCCCCAAACTCCCCATAACCGTTTCCGGGTGTAACCACTACCCCAGACTTTTCAAATACATATTCGGCAAAGGAGATGGAATCAAAGCCTTTGGGTACAGGAGCCCAGACATAGATAGTCGACTTGGGAGCTTCCAATTGCCAGCCCATGCTATTTAAGCCATTGATGACAATATCCCGCCGCTCCTGATAAACCTTGCTGATTTCCCGTACACTGTCCTGGGGACCAGAAAGCGCTGCTATGCCCGCATACTGTACTGCCTGAAACTGCCCGGAATCCAGATTGGATTTTAGTCGACCTAAGGCGTTGATAGCTTGGGCATTACCGGCAGCCCAGCCAATCCGCCAACCAGTCATGTTGTAGGGCTTAGAGCAAGAACCGAACTCAATTCCGATTTCTTTAGCACCATCTACTTCCAAGAAGCTAGGGGCTAAATAACCGTCAAAGGACAGATCCTGATAAGCGGAATCGTGGCAAACTAAAATATCATATTTATGAGCAAAATCAACAACCTTTTTATAAAAATCCAGTCCGGCAATGGCCCCAGTAGGATTGTTAGGGTAGTTCAAAAACATAATTTTGGCCTTTTGGGCAACGTCCACCGGAATAGCAGCTAAATCAGGCAGGAACTTATTTTCTGCTTTTAGGGGCATTAAATATGGTTGGGCCCCAGCTAAAGCTGAGCCGGTTCCGTAGACAGGATAACCTGGGTCAGGAACTAGGGAAACATCACCCGGATCTAAGTAACACCAGGAAATGTGGGCAATACCTTCTTTAGAGCCTACCAGGGTAACCACCTCAGATTTGGCATCCACTTCCACTTTAAAACGGTTCTTATAATACTGGGCAACCGCCTGCCGGAAGCTCAGCATACCTACAGATGAGGGGTATTGATGGTTTTCCGAATTATAAAGCTGCTCGGCAGCCTTATCAATGATGTGCTTAGGGGTAGGACGATCTGGATCGCCTATACCTAGGCTAATTACGTCCACGCCTTGTTCCTTGGCTTGGGCGATTCTTTGCTCAATCCGAGCAAACAAATAAGGGGGTAATTGTTGAATTCTTTTAGCTTCTTGAACCAAGATGACTGCCTCCTTTAATTTAACTAATGCTAATTAACTAACTTAACAAAAACTTTTCATTTAAGGAAATACTCTCCTGAAAACACCTCAGTTGCTGGTCCGGTCATATAAACATGATTATCCTCTGCCCACTCAATTAACAGGTCCCCACCGGCTAAATGAACTGTCACCTGACGATTGGTTTTGTTATTAAGCACTGCTGCTACAACTGTTCCACAAGCGCCTGTGCCACAAGCCAAAGTAACTCCGGCTCCCCGCTCCCAAACCCGCATATTTACCTCTGAAGGTGATATCACTTGAACAAATTCCACATTGGTCTTGCGGGGGAATAAAGGATGGGTCTCCAGTTTAGGTCCCCACTCCCTGACTTCTAGGTCATTAATTTGGTCAACAAAGGTGATACAATGGGGATTACCCATGGAAACACAAGTCACCTTATATTCCCTATCCTCTACTTTAATTGGTTGGTTAACTACCCGGCCTTCCGGGCCAGTCATGGGGATTAAGGCCCGTTCCAGCTGGGGTTCTCCCATGTCCACCCTTACTCCGGTGACCACTCCATTTTCCATAAGCAGTTGGGGAATGCGCAGACCTCCCAAGGTTTCCACATTAATTGTAGTTTTAGGCACAATCCCTTGGGTATATACATATTTTCCGAAACAACGGATGGCATTGCCACACATCTCCGGTTCACTGCCGTCAGAGTTAAAAATCCGCATTTTTATATCTGCTCCCGGCATTTCCGCTGGCAGAATTAACACCAACCCGTCTGCCCCCACTCCGAAGTTCCGGTCACAAACGGCTTTGGCCAGTTCCGGATAAGCAGGAAGGTTTTTTTCCTCTAAACAGTTGACCATGACAAAATCATTGCCCAGCCCGTGTACTTTGGTAAAACGCATAAATTCTTCCTCCTTTGCTTGGTAAATATCTTATATTAATGAGCTCAAATTTGCAAGAATTTTGCATGCGCGGACATACATGATGTCCGGTCTGATACTGCCATTGTTTGGGGTCTTTAGATAATAACCGGTTTGATACTGCTCTGTTTGGGGTCTTTGGATAATGGCCGGTCGGTTGCCTGCCACGGTGTGTATGCTCTTAGTTCCATAACCCTGCAGCCCTAAGTGGAGGTAACCTAATAAAATTGACCAACCTGGTCGATACGGCGTCCATGCCTAGGCGACCAGGTTCGCCATTGTCATAAGGGCGGCAAGGTCAATTTTATTGGCCACCTCCACTAAGACCTGCTAGGGTACTCCACCATGAGCATCCCCACCGAGGCAGGCAACCGACCTGGCAGCATGCAAGTCCCGCTTGAGAGGGCATTATCAGACCGGGTATCATGTACGTACCCTTGGGGAGGGCGATATCCGACCCAGGTATCATGCATGCACCGCTGGGGAGGGCGATATTAGACCGGGTATCATGCACGCAACCCTGTGGTGACGATAGCTCAGTGTTGTTGTTGATAGTTGATTTCAAATTATTTGAGAAGTATGGATACAAATTCTAAAATGCAGATGTGCTGGAATCGGCAGACAGGCCGAACTATGGGGTAATGGTTTTGTTTGGATAGAAAGACCGATGGGAAACAATAGACAGTTGATAAATTATCTTTGTAAATATCTTACTAAATATGCCGGGGATGAAAGGCTAAAGGGATTTCCTGCTTACCTTTGTTGCTATGGTTTGGAGTTACCCTATAAAGATGATTACTATTCCTAAAGTGATGAAATGTTAGAAAGGTTAAAGGTTGAACACGGAGAAAAAATGTACAGTAAAAAGGTCCTCTCCTTTGAAGATGGGAAAATTGTTTGGGTTGGTTAATGGCCTGGCTTTATGAAGTCCCCGGGGTGCAAATAGAACCCCGGGGCCACATAAGGTAATGAACAGATACTTGTTGAGGTGCGAAAATGTATTTTCCGGCCCTTGACGGTCTTAAGGCGACGTATATAATCGATGCTGGTGGTCAACCGGTTAGCACTTGTTTAGAAATGAATTAACACGCATAAAACGAGTGTTGGCTAGTATAGCAACCCTTGACTACAGAAACCGGATGACCACCTTGGATAAAAAAACTAAGTCGCCGAAGAGACAGTCAAGGGGGTATTCCGGAAAAAACATTTTGTACCCAGTCAGGCACATGGGTAACGGACAAGATTTTCCTTTACTTGAAATATGGGATTATTTTGACCGTTAATAAAGGAGTTTGGAAATATATGTAGAAAAATGAATCTAAATAAAACAGTAAACAGGAGGGAATATGAAAAACATGCTTGGTAAGATAGATAAGAAGGATTTAATATATTGGCTTATTATCTTAGGAGCAACTATTATAGTTACTCTTACAGTAAAAGTTGCAGATAATGCAACAACAGTTAATTACTTTGGTTTTGCGGGCACTATTACTTCGATAATATTAGCCGCAATAGCGATAGTATATTCAATTTTTCAAAGCCTATCTAGCGGAAGTTCTACAGAAAAACTTATTGAATCTGCATCAAAAATTCAAGAGGTAACTATAAAAATTGACAATTCAACAAATGACCTAACTTTAGTCAGTAAAAGTATTACGGACTTAAACCAGAAATTAACTTCAATTGTAGATATTCCAGATAAAATCAAAGATATGAATGTAACCATACAAACATTAGAGAAAACAATTATGAGCTCCTACCAGATAGATAAATCAGAAGTTGCTAAACTTCAGCCATCGGAAGAAAAACACAAAATAATAAATGATATTATAAGTCGTAATTTATTAGATATTAGAAGTACAGCATATTTTTTTATCAAAGCACATGAGTTGGGTATAGGCATTAATTTCAAAGCCATTGCCGAATTTAGGAATGCTCAAACGGATATTGCGAAAAATGTTGACTTTGGAGTTATATTCGCACAGTTAGCAGAACTGGATACATTTAATCTCGTTAAGCCAACAAAAGAAGGAAAAGAGCTTCATATTAAATTTGTGGATAATGATTTTAAGGAAAAAATCCTTAGTATAGGTGAAAATAGTGATATTTTTAAAGATGTAGATGAATATATTAAGAAAATAACTGACCTATAGTTCAATAGTATTAATTGTTAATATACTACAATTATTTGTGCAAACTATATGTGTCCCGCCGACCGCACCAATATAAAGAGTTATTAGATAGGCAAAATGCCTGTCTTTTTGTTGTTATTTTCTATGTTTCTCATTTAGAATAGTTTCTAGAGAAGGAGGACATTCCCTTTTGGCGAACCTATACGTGAGGTGGATTATGATTGATATAAATAAACTCTTACAAGACGAGAGGTTAAAGTCTGTATACTGTGCTATCATGTCGTGAAACCTAGCTACATACGCACCTTGGGAGGGCGATTTCAGACCTGGTATCGTACACTCACCCCCTTGGGGAGGGCAATATCCGTCCGGGCATCATGCACGCACCGCTTGACAGGTGGGCTTAGCCGACCCGGGTAGCATTTATTGCTTGGCAGGTGGGCTTAGCCCTTCTGTCATGATATTATGGCATAGATACTCTTTTTTTTGCATAGCCAAGCTTGTTTTAACTAAAAATATAGCCCAGGTCGGGGCTACCTGCCGGTGCAGGAGCTCCTCGCGGTGTCCGGTAGCTGCTCTTAACTCAGGTGGGCAATAAAATTGACCTTGCCGCCAAGGACGGCGGCAACCTGGACGCCTAGGCAGGACGTATCGTCCAGGTTGGTCAATTTTATCATAACTCGGCAGAAGACCCCCACTTCTTAAGCGGGGGATGAATGCCGGTTCCTACTTAAAACCTTCCGTCACAAAAATACAAACACTTGTTCTAATTGCTAATATTTGGTATAATAAGAGTGACCAATAAGCAATTAGGGGGTGAAAAAATGATGCGAGTAATAAAGTCCACTTTCCGTACCTCTAAGACGGACTTGGAGCGGTTGTTTGCCTGTAACCGGGAATCCGCCAATGTTTGGAATGATTGCTTAGCCTACGCAAAGGATTGCCACAAACAAACAGGGAAGTGGATTAGTAAAAAGGAATTACAAGCTCTTACCAAGGGGCGATATCACCTGCACAGCCAGAGTATTCAATCTGTACAGGAGCGCTATATTTTAGCCAGGGACAATGCCTGGAAAGCTAAACAGGCGGGGCATGAGCAAATCCGGTATCCCTATAAAACCAAAAGGCATTACCCGACTCGGTGGAAAAAAGACGGTTTTGTCATTCTTCCCGATGGCTTAATCCTGCTCTCCATGGGGATACATGAGGGAAAGCGGGATAAGCCGGTGACAGTACGTGTTAGCTGTATCCCTGAGGGAAAAGTCAAAGAGATTGAGCTAATTTGGGACAGTAAACTAATGCTGGCTATTAGTTATGAAGACGGTGTAGTACCGATGACCAATAACCATACGGTTATGGCTGCCATCGACATGGGCGAAATCCACGGTATTGCTGCTGTAGCAGAAACTGGTCAGGCTCTAATCATTACATCCAGACAATTAAGAAGCATTAAACGCCTTAGAAATAAGAAACACGCCCAATTACGAAAGAAGCAATCCCGCTGCCAAAAAGGCAGCCGCAGATGGAAAAAACTGCAGCGGGCATTAAACAAAGTCAGTAGCAAAACCGACAAACAGCAACAGGACGTAATGCACAAAACCAGCCGACAATTCACCACCTGGGCCAATGAGCAGCAAATAAAGACAGTGATTGTCGGTGATGTGGAAGGTGTGCAGCGGAACACATCCGCCCGGAGCAAAAACAACAACCTCAAAAGGCGGCGTACACGGTTCCATAACCAAAGGATGAGCCAATGGCCTTTTGGCCTACTGCTGCATATGTTGATGTACAAATTGGCAGCCTTGGGGATAGAATTGTACAAAACAGATGAAAGTTATACCACACAGACATGCCCTGTCTGTGGCCGGAAGAAAAAAGTATCCGGTAGAACCTACAATTGCTATTGTGGCTATTCAATGCACCGGGATATCCATGGAGCGAGGAATATCCTGGCCAAGTACAAGTATGGAGAAATCCATGAATTGGGCTGGCAAATTGAAAAAACCACGTATCTACGGCCCACCGGCTAGGTGGAAAGTAGTAGATGCCTAGAACCAGGCCATGGGAGAAGCAAAACTTCTGTGTTGTCGGGAGCGTCAACTAGGCGGTAGGCATGCCTAGTGCATGAGGAGGTTCAAAGGAATATCCGACCTACCCCCTTGAAGATATGCTCCTTGAAGCCCCCACCTCTGAGCGAATGCGTAGGCGGGGGAGGTTCACTAGCACACCTGAGTTTAGAGCAGCACCGGATTTAGCGCCGGAGACTCCCAACCGGCAGGTAGCTCCGACCGGAGATAAAAGCTTATAAAACAATCCCAGATAATTAACGGAGGTATTCAACAATGGCATTTGACGGTCTTGTCCTGGCGGCAGTTCGCCAGGAACTAGTGCAGAAACTGGTCGGTGGCCGAATTAATAAGATTTACCAGCCGGAGAAGGAGGAAATTGTCCTTCATATCCGCAGCCTGGGGGAAAATGAGAAACTGGTGGTCTCAGCTCATGCCCAGCGAGCTAGGGTACACCTTACATCCACCCAAAAGGAAAATCCCCAGTCCCCTCCTATGTTCTGTATGATTTTGCGCAAATATCTGGAGGGTGGTAAAATTACCCGGGTGGAGCAACCTGGGCTGGAACGGGTTTTGCAAATCTATATTGAAGGCTATGATGAACTAGGCTGTCTTGGGGAGAAAATCTTGTTAGTGGAAATAATGGGTAAACACAGTAATATTATTCTGCTGGAGCCTAATACTAACACCATCCTTGATGGTATCAAAAGATACAGCCATGCCACTAGCCGTCATCGGGAAGTGCTTCCCGGGAGGGAATATACCCCACCCCCTTCGCAGGAGAAAATTCATCCGGCCGATTTAACTTTGGACCTTCTGCAGGACTTGTTGTTAGCTGCTCCTGTAGAATCCCGAGTGGCCAAAATCTTGCTCCAGCACTTAGATGGCTTTAGCCCGGAAAGCTGCCGGGAAGTGTTAGTGCATAGTAACCTTGCTGAGGAGCTACTTGTGGATGGGTGCGGCCAATATGAATTTCAACGAATGTGGCAGACTATAGCTCAAATCAAGGAAATGTTGGACTCGGGTAATTTAGTTCCTACCTTGGTTCGGGATAGCCAAGGACTGGCCCAGGCCTTTTCTGCCCTTGATTTGAAACAATATCATCCTTTGCCTAAAGAGCACGATACCATGAATAACTTGTTAGAGCGATATTATAGTGAACGCCAGCACCTGGAAAGCTTTGGCCAACAAAAAAACCACCTGGCTCAGGTGGTAGCAACCGAATTAGCTAGGATGGAGAAAAAACTGGCTCAGCAGGACGACGTGCTAGTGGAGGCCATAGCAGCCGAAACCTACAAGCTTTATGGTGAGCTTCTAACCGTTAATATGCATTTGCTAAGTAAGGGTATGTCCTCAATTATGGTAACTAACTACTATGACCCGGAAAGCCCGGCAATGGAAATTCCTTTGGACCTCCAATTTACTCCTTCCCAACAGGTGCAGTATTATTATAAAAAATACACCAAAGCTAGAAATGGTGCCAAAATCGCCGGGGAACATCGAGAAAAGGTACTGGAAGAAATTCGCTACCTAGAGAGTGTGGGCTCTAGCATCGACCAGGCCACTACCCGGGGAGAACTTTTGGAAATTAAAATTGAACTGGGGGAAGGAGGGTATATTAAAGGAGGGTCCAAAGGCACTAAAACCACCACCGGAGGGAAACCAAAAGGTAATAAAGCTGTAAGTCCCGAAATTCCAGTGCCAATGGAATTTTTAGTATCTGGAGACCGCACTGTGCTAGTGGGTAAAAACAACCGCCAAAATGATTATTTAACCTTAAAAATTGCTCGTGCCGACGACCTGTGGCTGCATGTCAAGGACCTACCTGGCTCCCATGTGATTATTCGCAGCCAAGGTCAGGGCGAAGTCCCGGAAGCGGCCCTTTGGGAAGCCGCCCAACTGGCTGCCTATTTCAGCCAAGCCCGCTACTCTGGAAAGGTCCCAGTTGATTATACACTGAAAAAACATGTCCGAAAGCCTCGGGGAGCTAAACCAGGCAGGGTTATTTATGACCAACAAAAGACCATTTATGTGACCCCGGAGGAAACTACTATTATGAAGCTAAAAAATAAATAGGACCTAAAGCAGGACTTTATTAACAGTTAGCAATTTTAGTTAATTATGGAGGTTATTATGAACATTAATCCTATAGCTTTACAATTTGGTTCACTAACAATACGCTGGTACGGAGTTTTAATCGCTATCGCCCTGTTCGTGGGTACCCTACTAGCCCTGCGGGCCGCTCGCAGGGAAAATGTGGATGAAGACCACCTGCTAAATCTTATCCTAATTGCTGCACCCCTTGCCATGATCGGTGCCCGGCTTTATTATGTGGTTTTCAACTGGCGTGATTACACTGCAGACCCCTTAGAAATATTGCGAATCTGGCACGGGGGTTTAGCTATTCATGGTGCTTTAATTACCGCAGTTATTATTGGGTATATTTATGCTCGCCGCTATGCCTTAAACTTCTGGCAGTTAGCGGATATTGTAGCACCTAGCTTAATTTTGGGGCAAGCCATTGGTCGCTGGGGCAACTTCTTCAATCAGGAGGCTTACGGGTATGTCACCAAGCTCCCTTGGGCCATGTACATTGACGGTGCCTATCGTCATCCCACCTTCCTGTACGAATCCCTGTGGGATTTGCTGGTTTTTGGACTATTGCTGGTATTCAGACGTAAAGTTTCCGGGCCTAAAGGACAGCTATTTCTGATTTATCTAAGCCTGTACTCCTTAGGCCGGTTCTTTATTGAGGGCTTTAGGACAGACAGCTTAATGCTCGGCCCTTTTCGTACTGCCCAGGTGATAAGCTTGATAACAATTTTTGCGGCCAGTGCCTTATTAGGCTGGCGACGGAATAAATGGCAAAGCTAATGACTCATATTCCCGAAAACTTAGGTCGAAAACTCAAAGCATATTATAAATGTTTAATTATAGGAAAAAGCACTGATCAAAGCTATGACCCGTTCCAAGCAAAGATTGATTCGGGTATCCCCAAATATCGAATAATTTTTGCCTGGCTGTCGTTTGCGGCTTGAAACGCCTTACTGTACGTTCGTCAACAACATAATATTGATACAGAGTGTTGTAGAATATCCGCAAAATCATTAATTGCGTTTCACCTCTTTAGAAACCCTCTATTCCCTTTCGACAAAAACGAAAGAAAGGTTGATTGAAAAACTAACTTCCGTTCCTGTACATCAGTTGCTGTTGAAAGACTAAACGCCGTTTTTATAGCTATCATCAAGGCCGAAAAAGGCATGTAAGTGCACTGAAACGGCGTAAAATCGCTG
>JBAQLS010000004.1:0-2056 GCA_049302075.1 Carboxydocellales bacterium
TATTTTAATAATATTTTAGAAGGATTTTCGCTATAAAGATGCGAATACAGATGATTTAATAGCATTTAGTTGGAGGAGATATTATTCATGAAAAAATTACTTTGGGAGCCTTCGGAGGAACGAAAAAAAGGAACAAATATGGTCAGGTTTATCAGCTTCGTGAACAAAAAATTTGCTTTTGACCTTTCCACTTATCACGATCTATATGAATGGTCTATTACAAAAAACGAGGATTTTTGGGAAACCGTTTGGGAGTTCAGTAATATTAAAGCCTCCCGGCTTTATGAAAAGGTAGTGGTCGATTTTGCAGACATGCTTCATTCCAAATGGTTTGTTGGGGCAAAATTAAATTTTGCTGAAAACCTGTTGCGCTACCGTGATGACCATATAGCCCTTGTTTCTAAGGGGGAAAACGGGGTAACTATACGACTGACATATGCGCAGCTTTACGACCAGGTAGCCCGGTTGGCCAGATCTTTACGTCAAATGGGTGTTACAGAGGGCGACCGGGTAGTCGGGTTTATGCCCAATATCCTTTATACCCCCATTGCCATGCTTGCTACAACTAGTATTGGAGCTATTTGGTCTTCCTGCTCGCCTGACTTTGGGATCAAGGGGGTATTAGATCGTTTTAGCCAGATTAAGCCCAAGGTTTTATTCACTGCCAACGGTTATTATTATAATGGCAACAATCATAATTCTCTTGAACGGGTGGCTGGGGTGTTGAAGGAAATTACCTCCATAGAGAAGGTAGTGGTTATTCCTTATACTGAAGCTCAGCCAGATCTTAGCATAAGTTCCAAAGCAGTGCTTTACGAGGATTTTATAGCTAAAGAAGACGGTCTGGAAATTGAATTTGAACAGTTACCGTTTGATCATCCGATTTATATTTTATATTCTTCCGGAACTACAGGTTTACCCAAGTGTATAGTGCACAGTGCCGGCGGAGTACTGATCCAACATTTGAAAGAGTTACTGCTGCATACGGATTTGAAACGGGAAGATACTATTTTTTATTTTACCACTTGTGGTTGGATGATGTGGAATTGGTTAATAAGCTCACTTGCTGTCGGAGCAACCGTAGTGCTTTACGACGGGTCGACTTTTTATCCAAATGCTGGTGCATTGTGGCAACTGGCCCAGGATGAAAAAATATCAGTTTTTGGTACCAGCCCAAAATACTTGTCAACAGTCGAAAAGGAAGGTCTAAAACCTAGTACGACCTATGATTTAAGTAATTTAAAGACAATTTTATCTAGCGGTTCTCCCCTGTCGGTGGAGAGTTTTGAGTATGTTTACCGTGAGGTTAAGGCAGATCTGTGTCTTTCTTCTATTTCCGGCGGCACAGATATTATTTCCTGCTTTGCACTAGGCAACCCAATCGGCCAGGTTTTTACCGGTGAATTACAGTGTCGGGGCCTTGGGATGAAAGTACAGGGCTTCGATGCCGACGGAAAGTCCGTACTTAATCAAAAAGGGGAACTGGTTTGCACGGCATCTTTCCCCTCTATGCCCGTGTATTTCTGGGACGATCCCGATTTCGCCAAATACAAGAAAGCGTATTTTGACGTTTATCAAAACGTCTGGCGACACGGGGACTTTATTGAAATTACTGATAGCGGCGGGGTGATTATCTATGGACGGTCAGACACTACTTTAAACCCCGGGGGTGTACGAATTGGTACTGCGGAGATCTACCGTCAGGTAGAAGTATTGCCGGAGATAATTGACAGCCTTGTATTAGGTCAGAATTGGAAAAATGACGTACGGGTGATATTGTTTGTTAAGCTTGTGGAGGGGGTAGAATTTTCAGAGGTGCTGGTGAAGAAGATTAAGACCGTAATAAGAAAAAATGCTACTCCACGGCATGTGCCAGATAAGATTATTCAAGTAGCAGACATACCTTATACTATTAGCGGCAAAAAAGTAGAGACTGCAGTATCCAACATCATTCATAATGAACCGGTTATAAACCGCGACGCTTTGGCGAACCCCGAGGCTTTAGATTTGTTCAAAAATATGCCTGGTTTAATGACGGATTAGGATTATTTGGATA
>JBAQLS010000005.1:0-1604 GCA_049302075.1 Carboxydocellales bacterium
ACCCCCAGCCAAATAAGTGCTGAGCTTATCGTATCAGATCGGAGCTTGGAAAGCCAGCTATTTTTTAGTTAGCCTACCGATTAATAAATATTAATTTCCACTTTATGCATGCTCAAAATGCGATATAACTAACCTATTAAACTTTATTTCTGATTAAGGATATAATGATTTTAAGCTAGAAGCTAAAAACTTAGTCGGAGCAAACAGAAATCCGCTACTTCTCGCAGAAACTTTTGTGGATCATACTAGGTTTTTGGGGACTAGTTACCGGGCAGCCAATTGGATCATGCTGGGTCAGACACGTGGCTACGGTCGGAAAACCGGACATTATGTTCTGCATGGTTAGCCAGAGACTGTGTTGGTCTATCCCCTGCGCCGGAAGGCACAGCAACTTTTATCAGCTGCTTTTCTGGCTCCGGAACTGACAGGAGGCAGAAAAGCAATGATATATCTGAATCAGATACCAATTGAGCAGGAAAACGGATTACTTGCACTATAAGCCACACTTAAAGACCCCGCAAACTTCGGGGCATCCGGCACAGTCAGATTTCGATTCTGGCAGTAGCTGCCTGTGCAGTCCTTGCAGGATGCAGTAGTTATGTTGCCATCGGCCAATGGGCTGCCGACCTGTCCCAAAATCTACTCAGGCGTTTAGGCTGTAAATATCATGAGGAACGTAAACAATTCATATCCCCCAGTGAACCGACAATTCGCCGGACACTGCAACCGGTGGATGCGGATAAAATGGATCAAACCATCGGGCAATGGCTTTTTCGCAATCCAAAGGGAATGCCATTGCGGTTGATGGCAAAACATTATGTGGTTCAGTATCAGAAAATCAAAAACCTATGCACCTGTTTGCAGCACTCGTCCACAAAGATATAACAGTAATTGCTCAGCGACAGATAGACAGAAACAGCAGGTCGAAAGGAATTGCCGGAACTTGCGCGAGGTCATTGGTGTATCGAGAATAGCCTGCACTGGGTGAGGGTTGTTGCTTTCGACGAAGACCGCTCCCAGGTGCGAACCGGAGGGTCGAGAAGATGATTTGTCGGAAGTGGAGTACCAGTGCCCGAAAGGTAACCACCCAACCCGGAGTCGAACCACGACTGGAATCTATCAGCAAAAATTTTTCGACTATGCTTTGGCGGGAACCTGAACTTCCGTATTTAGGCTTTGACATTCTAAAAAGCTTATAGTAAACTAACCATTGTGTCTTGTTACATATTATTAATTACATTTTAGCACCAGTATCACTCCACTCCATTCTTAAGAGATTACAGTAGTGACTGTCTGCCTGTAATTAACAATTGACAATCGGGATAAGATATATTAAACTAATATAGCGTGATAACACGGCCCCTTGGTCAAGCGGTCTAAGACACCGCCCTTTCACGGCGGTTACACGGGTTCGAATCCCGTAGGGGTCACCAAAAATCGGAGGGGTTCCCGAGTGGTTAAAGGGAGCAGACTGTAAATCTGCCGGCTCTGCCTTCGAAGGTTCGAATCCTTCTCCCTCCACCATACTGGGGTGTAGCCAAGCGGTAAGGCAGCGGACTTTGACTCCGCCATTCGTTGGTTCGAATCCAGCCTCCCCAGCCATT
>JBAQLS010000006.1:0-145978 GCA_049302075.1 Carboxydocellales bacterium
TGTCTTGATTTTTTATGTACGCCTTAATTGTTTCTTCTGTTACTGACCACACAGTTACACAAAAATAGCCTGTTGCCCATAAATGCTGTCCCGAAATTCGGCACAGGATTTACTTTTTTTTAGTAAAGCTAAGCAGTGGTTCCTTGAACGAGGGATTACGAGCATTTTGTTTGGAGATACAACAGGAATGGCTAACCCCCGCCAGGTAAAGGAATTCTGCGGTTTTATGCTTGAAAAGCTGTCCAAAAATATAAAAATGGTGGCTCATTTCTATGATACTCGGGCCGCCTTGTCCCAGCAGATATTTGAATGACCAATTTGTCTGTCAATCGTTGTCACAGTTAATTATTTCTTGCCTTTCGGAAACAATAAAAACGTCCGAGCCCTAGAACCATGTAATTCAGGTTCTCAAGAGTTTTCCAAGAATGTTTGAATTAGGAGGGTAAGGTTTTGAAAGAAATTATGTGGGAGCCGTCTGTGCAGCGGAAGCAACAGGCGAATATGACTAGATTTATGAGATTTGTAAACGGCAAATACGGTAAGGATTTGACCAGCTATGACCAATTGTATGAATGGTCTATCCGGGAAACGGCTGATTTTTGGCGGGCCATGTGGGAATTTGGCGGTATCAAAGCCTCTCGACCTTACGACCAGGTGGTCGTTAATGCTGACCAGATGCTGGAAGCCCGTTGGTTTTGCGGGGTGGAGCTGAACTTCGCCGAAAATCTGTTGCGCTTCCGAGATGACCGTACCGCTCTAATTTTTAAGGGTGAGATGTTGGCACCAATTAGTCTCACTTACGCTCAGTTGTACGATAAGGTTGCCCGCTTGGCTAAATCACTGCGGGCATCTGGTGTTACCGTGGGGGATCGGGTGGCTGGCTTTATGCCGAATATGGCGGAGACGGCAGTTGCAATGCTGGCGACCACCAGCATAGGGGCGATCTGGACTTCTTGCTCCCCTGATTTTGGGGTAAAAGGAGTGGTTGACCGCTTTGACCAAATTCAGCCGAAAGTGTTGTTTACTGCAAATGGATATTTTTACAACGGGAAGGTGTTTGATAGCCTTGGTAAAATAGTTGATATACTCCATGAAATTCCGGGCATTGAGCGGGTCTTGGTCGTGCCCTATACGGAGGAGAAACCGGATCTGAGTAGCCTACCAAAAGCCGTCTTGTTCGAGGAATTCTTGGCAAAAGAAGAGGGCTTAGAAATTGAATTTACCCAAGTGCCGTTCAACCATCCGGTTTACATCATGTATTCCTCCGGGACCACCGGCGTGCCCAAGTGCATTGTGCATGGTGTCGGGGGCACCCTCATCCAGCATCTCAAGGAATTAGTACTGCATACAGATCTAAAGAGGGAAGATACTATCTTTTATTTTACTACCAGTGGTTGGATGATGTGGCAGTGGCAGATTAGTGTGCTCGCAGTGGGGGCCACTATAGTTTTGTTTGACGGATCTCCATTTTACCCGGACGCCAGCGTCTTCTGGAAGATGATACAGGAGTTAAGGATCACTATGGTTGGCTTAAGCCCCAAGTACCTTGCCTCGGTTGAGAAAGAAGGACTTAAGCCGGGTGAGAACTTCGACCTTAGTGAGTTAAGAACTATTTTGGCTGCTGGTTCGCCCTTGTCAGTCGATGGTTTTCGTTTTGTTTACCGGGATATTAAGAAAGATATCTGCTTGTCTTCCATTTCCGGCGGCACCGACATCATCTCCTGTTTTGCGCTCGGCAATCCGATCGGCCCAGTGTACGCTGGCGAACTACAGTGCCGTGGATTAGGCATGAAAGTAGAAAGTTTTGATTACAACGGCCAACCTTTACAGGGCGAAAAAGGCGAATTAGTGTGCACCAGGACCTTTCCCTCTATGCCAGTCTGTTTCTGGGACGATCCTGAACAGGCTAAGTATAAGAAGGCTTATTTTGATGTCTATCCCAATGTCTGGCGGCATGGAGACTATGTGGAAGTTACCGAAAATGGTGGTCTAATTATTTATGGTCGATCTGACGCTACTCTTAATCCCGGGGGTGTGCGTATAGGTACTGCCGAGATTTACCGGCAGGTAGATATATTGCCTGAAATTCAAGATAGCTTAGTAGTCGGGCAAAGATGGGATAACGATGTGCGTGTGATTTTGTTTGTGAAGTTGTTGCCTAGTATTGAGTTGACAGGTGGTTTGCGGGAGAAGATCAAAAAAACTATTCGAGAAAACGCCACGCCACGCCACGTTCCGGCTAAAATCATCGCCGTCAAAGACATCCCTTATACATTGAACGGTAAAAAGGTCGAGATGGCGGTGTCAAACGTCATTCATAACGAGCCGGTGCTCAATCGCGATGCTTTAGCCAACCCAGATGTTCTCGACCTATACAAGGATCTGCCGGAGCTCGGTGCATAGATTATTGGCTGTATTCTTCATCCTAGCAGAATACGAGCTTTAACGGAACTTTAAGAACCGGTGCTGTCCGTCTGAGTCAACTTTGCCATCTTAGGCAATGAAGAAAGGGCAAGGCAAGAGCACCACTTATCACGATTCCTGCCAACTTGGACATGGGGGCGAAGATCAGCTTTAAGAAGGGTTGCTCAGTGTCGGTCAAGGTTAATACCAATGAAGAATTTTCAACGAGGGGGATGTATACACGATGGAAAGGCTAACTAACCCGAAAATGCAGACTGGATCAGAGGAGTTTATACAAGTTTCTCATAATCATTTACTTTACGAAAAGGATGGGTTTCTAGCCAAGATCACCTTAAACCGACCGGAAGCATTTAATGCGTTTTCTCTGCCGATGATCAAGGGCTGGATCATGGCTCTGGAGTGTGCTCAGGATGATCCTGAGGTTCGGGTGATCGTAGTTACAGGAAATGGCAAGGCTTTTTGTGCTGGAGGAGATACCAAAACTATGCTAGCTGGCAAGGGCTTTATGGCAGACGATATCGAAGGTGAAGCGTGGGGAGACAGGGGGATTGATCGGAAGAGAACTTTGACCGCCTACGTTCATAAAGTCGCGCTAACCTTAGAAAGGATGGATAAGCCAGTTCTCTGTGCCCTCAACGGAGTGGCGGTAGGAGCAGGTCTCGACATGGCATTGATGTGCGACATCCGGATTGCCGCTGAGGGTGCCAAGTTATCGGGAGGTTATGTGAAAGCCGGTTTGGTGCCTGGGGACGGTGGAGCCTATTTTATGCCTAGGCTTGTGGGGGTGGCTAAGGCCTTGGAATTGTTGTGGACGGGAGAATTCATCAGTGCTCAGGAGGCGAAAAGAATTGGCATGGTGAGCAAAGTGGTACCTGACCAGGAACTGGAACAGGCTACACTGGCTATGGCGGTAAGCATCGCCGAATCACCTCCAGTGTGTGTGCAGATGATTAAGCGGGCGGTTTATTCAGCGCAACGGACTCAAGATTTACCCACAGCCTTGGATTTGATCTCTTCACATATGGCCATTGTGAGCGAAATGACGGACCATAGGGAAGCCATCTTGGCCTTACAGGAAAAACGTAAGCCTGTTTTCAAAGGTCTCTAGATTCGGCAAAAGAAGGTAACTACTCAGCACCGCTGTATTTGAGTAACACAAATAGGGGTACAGCGTACCCCTAAGAATGGACACGAGTTAATTACCGGCTACGATTGCCGATGTTCTCTGGGGGAGTGCATTAGGTAATACTCTAACCTATCACGGTAAATCTAAGGAAAAGAGAACGGACTGTCCTTTAGTTGTTTTGGCTTTGGTGGTTGACGGGCAAGGCTTTCCGGTCTTTAGCCAGATATATAAGGGCAAACAGTCTGAACCAGAAACATTGGAGAAAATTCTTAAACGGCTTTATATTGGTAGGATATACACTCTTTAAAGAAACTCTCCCTACTATCGTTATGGATCGGGGAATTGCCACCAAGGACAATATCGCACTGTTAAAAGATAAGGAATATCCTTATATCGTCGTAGAAAGACGGGCTGTAGAGCAAGAATACCTTATTAAAGAGTTTGAAGCGGCCAAAGAGACGTATACAAGAATTGACTCCTAGAACATACAGCTTGAGTTGGACGAAAGTGAGAAAAAAGTACTTGCCCTAAGCTGGGAGAAGAAACCATTGAGCGTCAACTAAGGGCAAATGGTGGACCATCGAAGGTGGTCCGCCATTTGTAATGAATTGTCCACTCACCATAGGTCAACGGTGGTAATGACCGATGAAAACGAGCAGATACACCACATCAGGGTTTCAGGTGTACCGGAAAGCAAGCACAAAGATATTTATCGGTTGCTAGTTGTAAAAGATCCCGCTAAAAAGAAATCGCAAGTTGGTAGGTAAAAGGTTGTAGTGACAGAATAAAATTCAATAATTCAGTAGTGGCAATGGTTTGAGCGGCGTTCAGACGATACTAGGGGGAAGACCACATTTTAGGTGAGATAACCCCCAATATTCGACTAACGTTTTGGATATCTCCTTTGGTCGGATAGATTATTAAAAGGAGTGGTAAAAGTGGGTTTTTACGAGTTTGAAGGAAAACAACCAAGAATTGGTAAGGACAGTTACATCCATCCAGAAGCCACGATTATTGGTAATGTTTCCATAGGGGAGGGTTGTTATGTTGCCGCCGGGGCCAGAATCAGAGGAGATTGGGGCTCTATCGTAATTGGGCATTACTCGAATGTTCAAGAAAATTGCGTGATACATGTATATCCCGGGGAAACGGCAGTTCTTGGTTCAAGAAGTCACGTGGGTCATGGGGCCATACTGCATACTCCAAATTTAGGTGACCACGTTTTGGTTGGAATGGGTGCCATCATTATGGACAGGGTAACCATCGGAAGTGGGTGTTGTATTGGAGCAGGAACTCTAATCACCGAAGGCATGGTTATCCCCCCGTATAAAATTGTAATGGGTGTGCCAGCTAAGGTAGTGGCGGATGTTGATGATGAAATGAAAGTTCGTTTAGATAAGGGCACCGCCTATTACCAGGCGTTGCCGGACCGCTGTTTTAAAGGTATGAAAGAAGTACGATTGGTGGATATCCTAGAAAAATCATTAACTGTTCGGGGGTTTTGAGCGATACGCCATCAGACTGAGCGTTGGCGATTAATACTTTTAGCTGACTTCGATGATCTCACTAAAGGATCTGACCCTCCGAACAAAAAAATAGATAAAGAGCGATGATAAAAATATGCGTAGTGTTTCAGTTATTGGTATTGGGGAAACTAAAATGGGTAAACTTTCAATTAACACCAGCGGTGGACTGAAAGCGAAGGGACACCCTATTGCTGCCACGGGTTTAAGTCAGCTCTATGAAATTGTTACCCAATTACTTGAGGAAGCAGGGGAGCGACAAGTATTTGGATATTCGTGAGCACACGCAAACCGGATAAAAATTTATTTCAATAAAAAATAGTCCTGATCCAAGGGTATTATTTCCCTAGGATCAGGACTATATCTCATTTAGAAGCCCTTTTTCAACCTTTGGTTTCGGTCTACCTTTTTCTTATCCAAAAACTTATCACACCTCATATTCCGCACAACTAATTTTGCCAAATAGACTATTTTAAAAACGAGGACTGGACAATTAGATGCCATCATTGAGTGCATCCACCATTTAAAGCAAGAAAACTACTGTCTAACGAGTGAAAAAGGCTATTGAGGATGGTATTATTGTTTTTTTGCAGGATCTTTATATAATGAAAATAAAGGTTCCGAAGATTCCAAAGGTTCTGAAGATTAACACTTCTTATTCATCCGGCAGTGATCCGGTAAATTAGCTGACCAGGGAAGTAACTCATCCAAAACAGAGGGGTCATTGATGTCCACGTTTGGAAGCTTCTCGAAAATGTACGTCATATAGTCGAATGGTTTTAGGCCATTTTCCTTGGCCGTCTCAACAATGCTATAGATCACTGATGCCTTGGCACCCCGAGGGGTATTGGAAAATAGCCAATAGTGTGTTAGGAAATTGGGCCTGGATCTTTTCTTTCTTATCGACAATTGGAATTTTGTGGATTTTAGTAGAAAATGTATTAGAAACATTTACATGTGCGTAAAGCTTCTTAGAAACTTCGCTTTGCCACCTCAGGTGGCAGAGCTTTTCAACACAGGAATATCATGAGAAACGTGCCATAGCCAATAGAAAGAATGGCTACGAGACACCGGAAGACGAAAAATTAGACCGACAGATCAGGCTTCATAAGGTGGTGTGAGACAAAGGTATGAACTTTGATTAAGGAGTCATTGTTGCTTAAAAAATTCACCTAATTGCTCTAATATTGAATATTTGTTGACAATGAAATATATCATGCCTCAGCTCTGTCAGCTGGTTCTGAGATTAATAATTAAAAATAATTAATTTAGAACGAGGTGTATCAAATGAAATCGACACGATATACGCTGGAAATGATTAGGGAGTATACGGATAAGGGCTATTGGGATGATTTAACTTGGTCGGATATTTACGATCAAAATGCAGTGAAGTGGCCGGAAAAAGAGGCGTTTGTAGATACGAAAGAACGTATAACGTGGGCGCAATTAAGCCTAAGATACGACAGGCTTGCCTTGGGCTTTTTAGAAATGGGCTTAAAAAGAGATGACATGATTATTTGTCAGGTTCCGAACTGTGTTGATACTGTAGCTTTGCGGATTGCTCTGGAAAAGGCAGGCCTAATCTACGTGTTTGGAGCCATGAACGTTGGCGAAGTTGAACTCTCCAGCTTTATTGAGCGTACAGGTGCGGTAGGAGCCGTAATTAAAAGTAAAGTCGGTACTGTGGACTATTATGAAATATGGCGAGAATTACGCAAGAAATATTCTAGTTTAAAATATATTTTTGTCATTGGGGAGGAAGTGCCAAGGGGAACTATATCTGTTAAGGAGATGTCAAAGCAACCTCTGGAAGAGAAATATCCTCTTGATTTCTTGAAAAAAAGCAGGATTGACCCCAATGATGTTTCCCAGATTATGGCCACCACTGGTACTACCGGTTTACCAAAGCTGGTGGAGTTTACGGCTAACTGTACGAAGACATTCGGCAAACATTATGTTATGAGATGGAATATAAGCCATGATGATAGCGTCTTTATTACTAGCTTTCTCTGGACAGGACCTTCCATGGCCGGTATTTATGCAGCGCCTCAGGTGGGTGGAAAATGCTATTTAATGGAAAGATTTGATCCCGAGGAAGCAATGCAGATAATCGAAAGGGAAAGACCTACCTATTTTACTGGTTTTCCTGTTCACTTGATTCAGATGGCTAGGCACCCGGGTTTAACCAAATATAAAGTTGATTCTTTTCGTTTTCTTTCGCACGGAGGGGCACCTTTCCCCCAAGGAATATGTGAAGAAGTAGAACAAAAGTTTAATGCTAATCTTATTAGCTATTATGGCTCACTGGATAGTTTGCTGAGCATGGGTGTAGACATGGATGCACCTAAGGAAGTACGTTATACCTCGGTGGGCAAAATTCATCCTTGGGGCGAGGTAAAGCTTCTGGATGATAACGGCATTGAGGTGCTTCAAGGTGAAGTTGGAGTAGTGTATTGCAGAGGACCGTTTGGCTCAGGGGGATACTTTAAGGATCTGGAAATGACGTTAAAGTCGTGGGGAGAACTTGGAATAAATGGCTGGTTTAATATGGAGGATCTCGGTAGGATGGATACCGAGGGCAATTTGATGCTGGTCGGACGAAAGAAAGATATGATCCTGCGAGGTGGACAGAACGTTTATCCGGCGGAAATAGAGGGCTATTTAAATGCTTACCATAAGATTTTGAATGTATGTGTTGTTCCAATGCCTGACCCTACTTTGGGTGAAAAGATGTGTGCTTACATTATTCCCCGTCAGAGCGAGGTAATTACCTTGGAAGAAGTTGTGGATTATCTGTTAGGCATGAAGATGGCAAAATATAAGCTGCCAGAGAGAATTGAATTAGTTCCGGAATTTCCTATGCTGGGTGATAAGGTTAACAAACGGGCCTTAATCGAAGACATTACCGCTAAACTGGAAACAGCACTCCACTCAAAAAGTGTATAGTGCACAGTGCTGGCGGTGTACTGATCCAACATCTGAAAGAGTTACTGCTGCATACGGATTTAAAACGGGAAGATACTATTTTTCAAGCTATCACTTATCAAAGAATAATTTACCTGGGGCTTTTTTGAATTGTTGCAATAATGGAAGGACATAACAGTTTATTGTCTAAAGTGATTTTATGAAAGGTTAGGCGTGGCTCTGAACGCTACCTTTGAGCTACTGAGGAATGGCGGCGGGAAGCGGTCAGGTAAATGATTCAAACTAGAAAAACCCGTATAGCGCGGAAACAGAATTGCCTAGCGGTCAGCATACTTGTACGTTGAGGACCTTGGCAATTTTGATGACAAAGCTAGGCGAGGAATTTCAACAAGTTGAAATGCAGACAACCTGCTAAAAGGTTGTCTGCATTTTATTTTTTTCAGTCATAATCCCGGCCCGTCCACAATATACATGGACTAGAGTATTACAGAGAGTTAAGCTAGGCCCAAATGATAAGGGTTGTTTGATAGGGAGGGAGGCTTACAGGTGGGTATGCTGAAACCAATTGCAGAAAAACAAGTGGACAAGATGGCCCAACAATTACCCACTCCAGGCTCCCCCATGGAAATGGTTTTAGGTTTATTACCTACAAATCTGAGTCAGGTGCTTTCCCACTTGACGCCGGAAATCCTTAATCAGGTGGAGGAAATCAGGATTCGCCAAGGTCGGCCGTTAATGGTGCGCTGCCATCAACGGGAGCATTTTGTTAATTTCCATGGGGTTAGTCAGGATTGGGATCGAGCTTACCAGGTGACTAAGGATGATGTTAACCGTACTGTCCAGATTTTGACTGGCTCCTCCCTTTATGCAGTGGAAGAAGAGTTACGCCACGGTTATCTTACTATTCCCGGTGGACACAGGGTAGGGCTTGCTGGCAGGGTGGTAGTTAAAGACGGTCAGGTGGAAACTATTCGGAATATTGCCGGACTTAACCTCCGGTTAGCCAGGGAATTCCCAGGAGCAGCCTCTGCTATTCTGCCCCGACTACTTGACCCCCTAAGCAAAGAACTTCGGCACACCTTAATTGTTTCTCCGCCTCGCTGTGGTAAAACCACCATTCTGAGAGATTTAGTGCGTCAAATTAGTGAGGGTGTACCTGAACTAGGCTTAGCAGGTCATACTGTGGGTGTGGTAGATGAACGTTCAGAGCTAGCCGGGAGCTATCAGGGTGTTCCACAATTGGATGTGGGTTTGCGGACAGATGTGCTGGATGCCTGCCCCAAGGCTCAGGGGATGATGATGTTAATCCGAGCAATGGGGCCGGAAGTAATTGCAGCTGATGAAATAGGTCGACCTGAGGATTTCCAGGCCATGGAGGAAGTTGTTAACGCCGGTATTAGAGTGCTGACCAGCATTCATGGTCGAGACCTAGCGGACCTAAAAAAACGCCCTAGTACCAATGCACTTTTGGAATTAGGAGTATTTGACCGGCTGGTTTTTCTTAGCCGGAGGTGTGGTGTAGCCACTTTGGAAGAGATTTTGGATGGCCATACTTTAAAACCATTTAACTGAAAGGAGGGAAAGTATTTGTATAAATTGATTGGGGCGGTCATGACCATAGGGGCTTGTACTCTAACTGGGCATGCAGTTGCAAAAGCTTTTGCCGGAAGACCCCGACAGCTTAGAGCCCTACGGTCCTCCTTGCAAGAGTTAGAGACGGAAATTGTCTACGGAGCAGTACCAATGCTAGAAGCACTGGAACACCTGGCTGCCAGAGGAGACCCTCTAGTGCGTAAGTTTTACAGTCTAGTCTTAACTAAACTGCAGAACATCCGGGGTGGTACTGTTGCGGAGGCCTGGAGTATAGGCCTGGAAGAATGGCAAGGCAGTACTTATTTAACCGAAGATGATTTAGCAACCTTAAGGGTGTTGGGAAACTCCCTCGGAACCTCAGATCGTTTAGACCAGCAAAAACACCTTAAGTTAGCTGGGGAAAAGTTAGCCTTGGGAGAAGCAGGGGCTTGGGAGGTAGCTGCTAAAACAGTGAAGCCCTGGAATTATTTAGGTTTGCTCGGTGGGATTGTTATTGTGTTAATTTTCATCTAGTCATTCATCTAGTCAGTGGAAAGGGGACTTTAGGGATGAACTTGGAATTGATCTTTCAAATTGCCGGGATTGGTGTTTTACTAGGAGTGCTGAATATGGTCCTCAAACAGGCTGGTAAGGAAGAAATGGCCACCCTGGCAGGTATCGCAGCAGTAGCAGTTGTTTTAATCATGGTGGTGAGAGTGGTGGCTGACCTCTTTGACCAGGTCCAGAGAGTGTTTAAGCTTTACTAGAGTTCGCACTTTATCAAGCAAGCTATTAGGTGCGACTATGGCTGGAGGTTTAGTTATGGAAATTGTACAGGTTGTGAGTTTAGGTATACTGGTAACCTTTCTCATCGTCCTGGTAAAAAAGCAAAGGCCGGATTTTGCCATTTTTCTTAGTATTGTGGTGGGTGCAGCCATCTTCCTGATGATGCTAGGTAAAATCGAAGCGGTGTTTAATGTGCTAACTGACCTGGGCAGTCAGGCTAATGTGAACATGATTTACATGGGTACAGTGCTAAAAATAATTGGTATTGCCTACATTGCTGAGTTTGGAGCCCAAGTTTGCCGGGATGCCGGGGAGGGAGTGGTGGCTACTAAAATTGAATTTGCTGCCAAAATACTGGTTATGGTAATGGCTATCCCAATCATCCTGGCTATTCTAGAGGCTTTGCTGAAATTGATTCCATAAGGTGTGATAAGATGAAAAAATTATGGCTGGGCTTGTTAATTCTCCTCTTCTCCCTATTGCTTTGGACACCAATAGTCCAAGCCGCCTCTGGCGGACAAGTATCGGCTAACCCAAATAGCCAACAGAATATCCCGCAGAATACTCCGCAGCTTAATCCACAAAATAGCTCACAAGATAGTCGACAAAACAGCAAAAATCCCATTGACCTTAGTCAAATTGACCAATATTTAACTAAAGTTGATCAGGAATTAGCCCCCTTTATTCCGGCTTTGAGCCTGAATAACTTTTTTGATAACCTCCGCCACGGTAAAGTAACTCTGGATGTAGGCGCTATTTTCACCGGACTGTTGAAATATCTACTTAGGGAGGTTATGGCCAATGCCCATCTCTTAGGAAAGTTAATTATCCTAGGTGTGATTATGGCAGTAATCCAAAACCTAACCACAGCCTTTGAACAGGGTACAGTAAGTAAAGCAGCTCAGGCAGTAGTTTTTTTGGTAGTAATGACTCTGGCTATTGGTTCCCTGACTATTGCCATAGACCTTGGTCGGACGGCGGTTACCGACATGGTAACCTTTATGCAGATTCTTTTCCCCATTCTGCTGACTTTGTTGGCAGCTATGGGTGGTCTGGCCTCAGCGGCCATCTTTCACCCGGTGATGGTATTAGTACTTGGTCTTTTAAGTACTGTAGTTAAAAACGTAGTTATCCCTTTAATATTTTTCTCGGCGATTTTAGGTTTTGTGAACAGTATTTCCGACCGCTTTCAGGTCTCCCGTCTGGCTGGCTTGTTTCGTCAGGCCAGCATCACCTTGGTAATGCTGCTAATGACCGTCTTTATAGGGGTGATCAGTGTTCAGGGAGTTGCTGGCTCAGTAGCTGACGGGGTTGCCCTGCGCACTGCGAAATTTGCTACTGATGCCTTTATCCCTGTGGTTGGAGGAATGTTTTCCGACGCCATTGAAGCAGTAATCGGAGGAGCATTGCTGTTAAAAAATGCCGTGGGTTTGGTGGGAGTAATTATTATCTTTGTGTTGTGTGCTTTGCCCTCGCTAAAAATCCTCGCATTAATTTTTATATACAAACTAGCTGGGGCGCTAATGCAGCCCATGGGGGCCGGTCAGGTAGCTGAGTGTCTAGAGCATATAGAAAAAAGCCTAACCGTTCTTTTTGCTGCAGTAGCAGTGGTTGGTTTAATGTTTTTCTTTGCGGTAACCATTGTGGTAGGAGCAGGTAACATGACCACTATGCTAAGGTGACTATGGACTGGGAAAAAGAAAGGAGGTACCTGTGGAAACACTAAGCAATCTGGTTCGCAGTCTGGCAATTATCATAATTTTAGCCGGCCTTCTGGAAATGTTTCTTCCCTCCAAAAACTTAAAACCGTCAGTTCAAGTCATCATCGGCTTATTTATTTTAGTCACCATCTTAAATCCCCTGCTGGGGTTGCTTAATAAAGAGTGGAATGATGACCTTCAGGCTTGGACAGGAGGAGAAATGGGTGTTTCTTTAGAGCAAATTTTAGCCAAAGGGGAGCAAATCCGTAAGGGTAACCAAGCCCAAGCTGTGGAGCAATACCGGCAAAAGCTGGCTGCTCAAGTAACTGGGTTGGCTAACCTAGTACCCGGAGTTCAGACGGTGACGGCCAAAGTAGATGTAAAGGAGCAGGGAGGATTGCCGGGCCAAGTGGAAAAAATCCAGCTTACAGTAATCTCAGGAGGACAAGCTAAAGCTAAGTCCGATGGGAGACCTCCTTTAGTGCCCCCAGTAAAGATTGACCTTCCTGAGAGCAAGAGTACAGATAGAGATGAGTTAGAAGTTTCCGGTAAGTTAACTACGCAAAAAAATACCTTAGAGCAGGCTAATATGGAAAAAGCAATTCAGAAGTTAAGAAGTACTTTGGCCAATTTTTACGGAATCCGCCCGGATGCGGTGGAAATACAAGAAATTAAGGAGGGGAAATCCAGTGTCCGATGAAAAGCTTCCGCTGAAAAAAGAACAACTGGCCAAAATCAGCAAATACCTAATCTTTGCCGGAGTAGGAGTAGCCTTGTTAGTATTGGCCGGCACCTTTACCCCTAAGGAAAATGAGGATCAGGTGGGTACAGTGGTGCCGGAAACCGTCTCTACTCAAGTTATACCTACCTTAGGAGATCAAATTACTTATGAAGAAGCTGCTTTGGAGCAACGAATTGCCGAGATCTTATCCAAAATGAATGGTGCGGGTAAAGTCCAAGTTAGAGTATACCTGGCATCTACTACGGAAAGACAGTTTGCCATCAATGCCAGCACCAATCGCCGTACAACCTCTGAAAAGGACCCTGAGGGTGCGGCTCGAACCATCAATGAGACCACTGAAGATGGTCAGGTTGTTATGGAACGGGGCACCAAAACTGGTACAGAAGACCCGGTATTAATCAAAGCGGTGAAACCTAGAATTGAAGGGCTGTTGGTAATTGCCGAGGGTGCTCAGGATTACCGCACCAAGCTGGCCTTGACCAGAACTGTAGAAACTTTATTAAATTTACCTGCCCATAAAATTACTGTACAACCTATGGAAAAGTGAGGTGTAAATGATGAGAAGAAACAAAAACTCAATGTGGTTATTGGCCTTAGCCCTAAGTGTAACTCTTTTATGGCTTAGTTATGATGATCAAATAGTTAGTACTATCCGCAGTTTACGCTACAATCCGGAAAATTCTACAGTGCAATTCCCCCAGAACAGTTCAGATAAAGAGCTTGCTAATTTAGCAACCGATAAGCTGGATCAGCAGTCTGCTGAGCTAGAGCAGGAGTTAACCAAAAAGCAGGGTTCTACCCAAACAGCTGTGGGCCAAACAAAAGAAACAACTGACCTTACTCTAGATGAGCAGAAATTTAATGACCTGCTGGTTGCAGCCAGTGCCAATAATCCTGCGGATAAATTTTTTGCTGAGTATCGTTTAGAAAGGGACCGTGTCCGGGGTCAACAAGTGGATAACCTCCGAGAAATAGTGAACAACCCTAAATCTGTAGTGGAAACCATCCGAGAAGCACAAAAGCGTCTTTTATCCCTAAATGAGAACCTAAGCAAAGAACTTCTGGTGGAAAATATGCTCAGAGCAAAACATTATAATGATGCCATTGTCTTCCTCCAGGACGGAGCGGTTACCGTGATAGTCCAGGCCAAAGAGCTAAATCAACAGGATATCGCCAAAATTGCCGACTTAATTACTCGCACAACTGGAAAATCTGCTCAGGAGATGGTTATTATCCCTAAGAATTAAGCAGGCTGTTGAAATTCCCCGCCTAGCGTTGTCACCAGAATCGCCAAGATCCTCGATGTACATAGAGTACACCTGCGGCCTTGGCGATTCTGCTTTCTAGCTAGACGGGTTTTTCAACAGCCTGCCTGGGATCTGAAATTCCCCAACTGGCTGTATCACCAGCATTCCCCTAATATCATCGATGTACACAGAGTACACCTGTGGACTTGGGACAGCTGTCTTTGGGCTATAAGTGTTTTTGAACAGTCTGATTTGGAACTGTGTGGATTTATTATTAAGTATACATACTGGTGATATTGTATACTTACACTCCATTTATTGCATAGTAAACTAATTCGTATATAATAGTAAAGGAATGATTTGCACATTGGTGGATTGTTTTTTTTATTTATAGCTAAGGGGGGGAAAATAAGTGGAGAAACGAGTAAAAATTACAGATACCACCCTTCGTGATGCTCATCAAAGCTTGTGGGCCACCAGGATGCGGACTGAAGAAATGCTGCCCATTCTGGAGAAAATAGATAATGTAGGGTACCATTCTTTAGAGGTATGGGGTGGAGCCACCTTTGATGTCTGCCTGCGTTATCTCAATGAAGACCCCTGGGAACGCCTGCGCACCCTCAAAAGGCATGCCCGAAAGACCCCATTGCAAATGCTGCTAAGGGGCCAATCTTTAGTGGGTTACCAGCACTACCCGGATGATGTGGTAGAACAGTTTATCGCTAAAGCAGTGGAAAACGGTATCGATATAATTAGAATTTTCGATGCTTTAAATGATATTAGAAACCTAGAGGTACCTATTAAAGTAGCCAAAAAAGAGGGGGCTCATGTCCAGGCAGCTGTGGTCTATACCATCAGCCCTGTTCATACAACGGAGCATTACTTAGAAACAGCCTTGCGTTTAGCTGAGTTAGGAGCGGATTCAATTTGCATTAAGGATATGGCGGGTCTGCTGTCCCCATACGGAGCCTATGAACTGGTTAGCCTACTAAAAAAGCAAACTAGCCTGCCTGTGCAAGTGCACAGTCATTATATCGGTGGTATGGCTGTTGGTGTATACTTGAAAGCTGCCGAAGCAGGTGCTGATATAATTGATACCGCTTCAGTGCCTATGGCCTTTGGGGCCTCCCAGCCCCCGGTAGAAACGGTAGTCCGAGCCTTTCAAGATTCCAAGTATGATACCGGATTGGATATTCACCAGCTCTTTGAAATTGCCCACTACTTTGACGAACTACGGAAAAAAAATGGCTATGAACGGGGTGTAACCCGGATATCTGACATGCGGGTGTTTGACCACCAGGTGCCTGGAGGCATGATTTCTAACTTAGTCTCCCAATTAGAGGAACAAAAATCCCTGCACCGCATTCAAGAGGTGCTAGAGGAAATCCCCCGGGTTCGCAAAGATTTAGGCTACCCACCTTTAGTTACTCCCACTAGTCAAATTGTAGGCGCTCAGGCTGTCTTAAATGTTCTGACCGGAGAACGGTATAAACTTATTCCCGGTGAAGTCCGCAACTATGTGCAAGGCCAATATGGAGCGCCTCCCGCCCCGATAAACGCTGAATTAGCAAATAAGATTTTGGGGGATAAAGAGGCAATTACCTGTCGACCGGCTGACTTATTAGAACCAATAATGGTAAAACTGGAACAGGAAATCCAAGAATTAACAAAATGCCGGGAGGATGTTATATCATACGCTATATTTCCTCAGGTAGCCAAGAAATACTTTGAATTCCGGAAAGATAGCAGCCAGAATATTAACAGTGGTAATATTTCCGCTGTTCCCCAGCCTAAGGTTCAAAAGCCGGTGGCCGGAGTTACTTCCCCCAGCAAGGTGGTTACTGCACAAAAGGAGGATATGAAAGTGAACCTTAAAGAGGTAAAAGAACTGATTAAAATGCTTGATGAAACAGATATTAGTGAGCTAACTTTGGAAAGCGAGGGTGTTAAGGTCAGCATCCGCAAGGGGCCTAATCTAGTTGTCCCAGCCAATAATCATGCTGTCCAAACCGCTCCCACCCCAGCCCTAAGCCATCCCGACCGGGAAGCTGGAGTCCTTGCATTAGCGCCCGCAGCAGCTCCCCTTCGTGGCGAAAACATCGTGGAAATTACCGCCCCGATGGTCGGAACTTACTATGCCACACCATCCCCTGAAGCGGGACCCTTTGTCAAGGTCGGGGATACCATTACCCCTGGGCAGACAGTATGTATAGTAGAAGCTATGAAGCTAATGAACGAAATAGAGTCCGAAGTAGCTGGAAAGATTGTAGATGTTCTGGTGGAAAATGGACATCCGGTGGAATACGGCCAGACCTTGTTCCTGGTTGAAAAACACTAGTCACTCGGAGGTGTATAATGTTCAAGAAAGTGTTAATCGCCAACCGGGGAGAAATTGCCCTGCGCATAATTAGAGCCTGCAAAGAAATGGGCATTAAGACGGTAGCGGTATATTCGGAAGTGGATCGGAATTCACTACATGTACGTTTTGCCGATGAGGCTATTTGTATCGGTCCGGCTCCCTCCAACCGTAGTTATTTAAATATTACTAATATTATCAGTGCCGCTAGCCTTACTGGGGCAGAAGCAATTCACCCCGGCTATGGATTTCTGTCGGAAAACGCAAATTTTGCTGAAATTTGTGAGAGTTGTAATATTAAATTTATTGGTCCCAGTGTTAACTCCATTCAAAGAATGGGTGATAAGGCGGTAGCCAGGGAAACGATGATTAAAGCCGGGGTTCCGGTAGTTCCAGGAACTGAAGGTGTTATTTCCTCCGAGGAAGAAGCCATGGCAATTGCCGAGCAAATTGGCTATCCAGTTATCATTAAAGCTTCAGCAGGTGGTGGCGGCAAGGGAATGCGGGTAGCCCAGAGCTCCGCAGATTTAGTTAAATCACTATATACCGCTCAGAAGGAGGCGGAAGCTGCCTTTGGTAATGGAGCTGTTTATGTGGAAAAGTATGTGGAAGAACCTCGCCATATTGAGTTTCAGATTTTAGCTGACCAATTCGGCAATGTTATTCATTTAGGCGAACGGGATTGTTCTGTTCAGCGACGCAATCAGAAGCTGATTGAGGAAGCCCCTTCCACCGCCTTAACTCCAGAACTGCGGGCTAGGATGGGAGCAGCGGCAGTACAGGCCGCTAAGTACGTCGGTTACTACAGTGCTGGTACAATTGAGTTCCTGCTGGACAAGCACAATAACTTTTACTTTATGGAGATGAATACCCGCATTCAGGTAGAGCATCCAGTTACCGAATTAGTAACTGGAATTGACCTGCTAAAAGCTCAAATTCGGATTGCTGCAGGGGAACCCCTGAATATTACCCAGGAACAGGTGAAAATTAGCGGCTGGTCCATGGAGTGCCGCATTAATGCCGAAGACCCGGCTAAGAACTTTATGCCCTCACCTGGCACTATAACTGAGTATCATCCTCCCGGCGGACCAGGTGTGCGCGTGGACAGCGCCGCTTATGCCGGTTATACTATCCCCCCTAATTACGATTCTATGGTCGGCAAGTTAATTGTCTGGGCTGAAAACCGGGAAGAGGCTATGAATCGAATGGAGCGGGCTCTTAATGAGTTCGTCATTGATGGAATTAAAACTACCATACCCTTTCACTTAAAAATACTGGAAAATGCCTTTTTCCGCAGGGGAGAGGTATACACCAACTTTATCCATCGTAGGCTGCTGCCGGAAGAATAAAACTGTCAGCAGGCTGTTGAAAAACCCGTCTGGCTAGGAAGCAGAATCGTCAAGTCCGCAGGTGTACTGCTTGTACATCAAGGAACTTGACGATTCTGCTGACAACGCCAGACGGGGAATTTCAACAGCCTGCTGTCGAAAATCATACCTTGTTGTTAGTGCCAGCAATATCTGTTATAATAAATTTACTAAGACTTGGGAAAGCTATTAAATAATTCTGAAGGGGAGGTGCTTTTCCTATGGCGGAGAAGAATCAAATTCTTGAACACAGGGGCGATGGGGGCTCGATTCGAATTGCCGATGAAGTAGTGGGAATTATTGCCGGACTTGCAGCCACTGAGGTTGCCGGTGTGGCCGGAATGAGCGGCGGTTTGGCCAGTGGTGTAGCGGAGATTTTAGGTCGTAAAAACTTCAACAAGGGTGTTAAGGTAGAAGTAGGCGAGAAAGAAACCGCTGTTGACCTGTATATTATTGTGGAGTATGGTGTCCGCATACCTGATGTAGCCGGGGAAATTCAAGCTAGTGTCAAAAGAGCCATTGAATCCATGACCGGACTAACTGTAGTTGAGGCTAATATTCATGTTCAGGGTGTGGTATTTCCCCTACCGGAAACAAAAGAAGAAGAACATCGGGTAAGATAATCAACCATGTGGGCAATAACTTTGTTGTTTAACCCCCTGAACCCTCAGGGGGTTAAATTCAGGTTAGCAGTGAAAGGAGCAACATTAATGGGTTGGTTCGATCGGGCATTATTGACGGTTTATAGTTTTTTCATCGGCATCCTGTCAGTAGCTTTGTTTTTAGTGGTTATAGGTTGGGAAGTGCCAATTAGAATCTGGAATGGTGTAGTTCAATCTAACCCCCAGCATATTTTGCTGTTAATTGGGATTGCTATGTTTTTCTTAATTAGTGTAAAGTTATTGGTAGCAAGCTTGCAAAGGCGAGTGGTTAGCCATACTATGGTAAAGGCCAACCCCTTGGGCCAGATTCATATTACCGTTGAGGCTTTAGAGAATATGATCTTAAAAACGGGATACCAGATTGCCGGGATTAAGGAACTTAAACCTCGGATTATTTTGGCGGATAATGGGACAACAGTAGTATTAAAAGCCATAGTGTTTAGCGACATGAATATCCCGGAGATTACAGATCAATTACAACTGAGGGTTAAAGATTACCTAGCGGAAGTTGCCGGAATAGAGGTTCGGGAGGTTAAAGTTCTGGTTACCAACATTACAGTAGAAGGTAAAGCTAGAGCTCGAGTGGAGTAGTCCAGATAAAGTTTCTAGAAAGAGGTGCTGCTAATGTGGGGTGAGAACTTGGCTGTTATTGTAAAAAATCATGGAGGAAAGCTCACCGGTACTTTGGTTGGTTTGCTTTTTGGGATTTTAACCATAAGTATTGGCTTTTTTAAAGCCCTGTTTGTAATTGCCTGCCTTGTTGCTGGCTATATTATAGGTAAACGAGTGGACGAACTGGGAAGCTGGCGAGCATTAGTTGTCCGCCTGTGGGGTGAGGATAAACAATCTGAATAACTATATTTACCTATTTTCTAAGCATAGTATGTTTTCTAAGCTAATTTTAAGTCTGGTGAACTAATCTAAGGGGGAAATTGTGTGGCTCGTAGACAAGCCAGGGAGACAGCGTTAAAGAGTTTGTTCCAGGTAGATATCGGTAAGGTCCCAGTGGAGGCTGCCTTTGACACTGTGATTAAAGAGTTTGAGGTAGAAGAGGGGGCTAAACAATTTGCCAGGGAACTAGTCTTTGGTACTATTAACCACCTTAAGCCCATTGATGAGATTATTCGTCAGGTGGCAGTTGACTGGAATTTAGAACGGATGGCCAATGTGGATAGAAATATTCTGCGCTTGGCTTTATATGAGATATACTACCTTCCGGAAGTACCCAATGCCGTTGCTGTAAATGAAGCGGTGGAAATGGCTAAGCTTTATAGCACTGAGGATTCAGGCAAGTTTGTCAATGGCATTCTGGGTAAGGTGGTGGCCAACCCTGGAGATTTTTTCGAGCTATGAGGTGATTTGCAATGTCCCTTATTTTAGGTATTGATACTAGTAATTATACTACTTCAGTGGCTCTGGTAAATGACCGGGGCCATTTAGTCGTTCAGGAAAGAAAACTCCTTCAGGTGGGGGAGGGTGAACGGGGGCTACAGCAATCGGCCGCAGTTTTCCAACATTTGACCCGTTTACCGGAACTGCTGACGAAGCTGTGGACACAAGTTAGCGGTGGGGAACAGGGTGGTAAATTACGGGAGCAAATTAAGTTAATTACGGTTAGTACCCGGCCGAGGCCTCAGCAGGGTTCATATATGCCAGTATTTAGGGTAGGTGAAGGTTACGCTAAAACTTTAGCCAATGCCCTAGAAATACCGCTGCTGGAGACAACCCATCAGGAAGGGCATCTAATGGCTGGATTATGGTCTGCCGGGGGACCTCAGGGTCAAGAATTTCTGGCGGTGCATCTCTCGGGAGGAACAACTGAACTGCTGAAAGTACACCATCTATCTAAAGCACAGCATCTACCTAAAGCACAGCATCAATCTAAAGCAGCGACTATGGAAAAAACCACCACTCCAACCTTCAGCCAGGACTTTTTTCAGATAGAGTTGCTGGGTGGAACTCAGGATCTGCATGCTGGGCAATTTGTAGATCGGGTGGGGGTTGCCCTAGGATTAGAGTTTCCAGCCGGGCCAAGGTTAGAGCAACTTGCCCAACAGGCGGAGGCAAGCAAACTAACCATACCCTCCTCAGTTCAGGGGATGTCTATAAGTTTTTCTGGCCCGGAAAGCCAGGCCCAACGGTTTATAGCTGAGGGCAAGCCACCTGCAGAAATAGCCAGGGCTGTGGAAAAGTGTATCGCCCTATCTTTAGAGAAGCTTTTGCTTCAGGCGTTGCAAAATTATGGTTTGCGGGAAATGCTAATTGTAGGAGGGGTAGCCGCTAACCAGTATATCCGAACTAGACTAAGCCAAAAGTTAGAGCATCCCGCAGTTAAGGCCAAACTGTACTTTGCGGAACCGGTTTACAGCTCAGACAATGCGGTGGGAGTGGCTTTGCTGGGTAGGGAGTATGTGCTCAGGGCAAAATAAAAGGCTTCCCCAAAGTTAAAATTCTTCTTCTTAGAATGCAGGAAAATAACCCTCAAGCGAGAATATACTAAAAATTGATGCTATAGAATCGTCAAGGGAGGGGAAAAGTTGCATGTATAAAATTATCAAAAAGGAGGTCTTGTCAGCCAACCTTCAGCTAATGGAAATAGAAGCACCGTTGGTGGCAAGAAACGCTAAAGCAGGTCAATTCATTATCCTGCGAGTTGATGAGCAGGGTGAGCGGATCCCATTGACTATTGCTGATTTTGACAAGACTCGGGGAACCATCACCATCATCTTTGCCGAAGTAGGCTATTCCACCCAAAAGCTAGGTAAAATGAATGTTGGTGACTGTCTCCAAGATTTTGTTGGTCCCTTAGGTCATGAGTCGGAAATTGAGAACTTTGGCACCGTTGTTTGTATCGGTGGTGGGGTTGGGGTTGCACCCATGTTCCCAATAACCAGAGAGCTTAAGAAAGCCGGCAATGAGGTTATCTCCATCATTGGTGCCCGTTGTAAGGATCTCCTGTTCTGGGAAGATGAAATGCGGGCGGTCAGTGATGTTCTTTATGTTACTAGTGATGATGGCACTGTTGGTGCTAAAGGTCTGGTTACTGACCCCTTAAAGCAAATGATTGCCGAAGGTAAAAAGATTGATATCGTCTATGCCATCGGGCCGCTAGTGATGATGAGGGCAGTAGCTGAAACTACTCGGGCTCATGGTCTAAAGACCATCGTCAGCTTGAACTCCATCATGGTGGATGGTACAGGGATGTGTGGTGCCTGCCGGGTAACTGTGGGTGGGGAAACTAAATTTTCCTGCGTGGATGGTCCGGAATTTGATGCCCACCTGGTAGATTTTAATGAGCAAATGCGCCGTTCTAAAATTTTCGCCGATGCTGAAAAGCGTGCACTTGCAGCCGGCAGCTGTGGAGGTGGTTGTGGATGTCACTAAATGAAGCTAACAAGCCTAAAAAGATTCCGCGTCATGGTATGCCTTGTCAGGATGGACTAGAGCGCATTCGCAACTTTAGCGAAGTAGCCCTGGGCTATACCGCCGAAACAGCTGTGGAGGAAGCTTCCCGCTGTCTCAATTGCAAAAAAGAAAATTGTCGGGAAGGCTGTCCGGTAGAAGTACCCATTCCCCAGTTTATCGCCAAGGTTAAAGAAGGGGACTTTGATGCCGCCATTGCTATAATTAAAGAAAAGAACTCCCTGCCAGCAGTATGCGGACGGGTTTGCCCCCAGGAAAGTCAGTGTGAAGCCAAGTGTGTGCTAGGCATAAAAGGTGAAGCAGTGGCGATTGGACGTTTAGAGCGTTTTGTGGCTGATTACCAATTGGCGAAGGGTGGAGCTCCCACTCCTCCGGTAGCTAAACCTAACGGGAAGAAAATTGCCGTTATTGGTTCCGGCCCAGCCGGTCTGACTGCAGCTGCTGATTTAGCCATGATTGGCTATAAGGTTACTGTTTATGAAGCTCTCCATGTAGCCGGTGGAGTATTGATGTATGGAATTCCCGAGTTCCGTCTACCCAAGGGGATTGTTCAGGAAGAAATCAAAAACCTGAAGAAACTGGGTGTAGAAATTATTACCAATGCAGTTATAGGTAAATGTATGACTGTGGATGAGCTCTTAGAGCAGGAAGGTTATGCTGCTGCCTTTATAGGTACCGGAGCCGGACTACCCTACTTTATGGAAATACCCGGGGAAAACCTGAATGGTGTTTACTCAGCTAACGAGTTTCTCACCCGGGTTAACTTGATGAAAGCATACTTGTTCCCAGAGTATAGCACTCCTATTAAAATTGGCCGTAGAGTAGCTGTACTTGGCGGGGGGAACGTAGCCATGGATGCTGCCCGGACAGCCAAGCGTCTGGGTGCTGAAGAGGTTTACATCGTATATCGCCGGTCCATGGCGGAACTGCCGGCCCGTCACGAAGAAGTTGAGCATGCGGAAGAAGAAACCATCAACTTCCAGATACTCACTAATCCTAAGCGGATTATTGGTGACGAAAATGGTAATGTTGTAGCTATGGAATGTATGAAGTTTGAGCTAGGTGAGCCAGATGCCTCTGGACGGAGAAGCCCGGTAGCTATTGCCGGGTCGGAGTTCATACTAGAGGTAGAAACTGTGGTTGTGGCTATTGGTCAAGGACCTAACCCGCTGGTGCCTCGCACCACCAAAGGTCTGGAAACCAACCGCAAGGGTAATATCGTGGCTAGTGAAGAAACTGGGGCTACCTCTAAAACTGGTGTTTATGCCGGTGGAGATGTGGTAACTGGAGCAGCCACAGTAATTAAAGCTATGGGTGCTGGGAAGGTTGCAGCGAAGTATATACACACCTACTTACAAGCAGGCTGTTAAAATTCCCCGTATAGCTTTGTCAACCGGCTTGAAAAGGTCCTCAACGTACGTCCAGTACGCTTGCGGCCTTTTCAAGCCGGTTTCCGCGCTCTACGGGTTTTTTAACAGCCTGCTCCGGGTCAAAGGGATAACCGTCTAGACATCCATGCCACTAACGTGGCACCAACAGTATATGAAAATTAAGTATGAATTTTCAGGATAGCTTCGTTAGACGAGTTCAGCTTTCCATATGAACGGTAAATACTAAAATATAACCGGAGACAATTCCGGTTATATCACAAAACATCACTGAGTGACCAAAATATGAACAACTGTCAGGAAAATGATGTTTTGGAATCGGAAATACATGTGTCATAGTCGATAATTCGATTTAGAGTAAATGCGACAACTATCTTGACAAACGCCGTTAACTGGAGCCGATGAACGGATTTGAACCGTCGACCTGCGGTTGTTCGTAAGGGTAGTATAATTTTTACTCAATAATATCTCCAGGAATACGATCAATCCATCCATCATTAAATATAGGTGCAGATGTAATCCTTCGCCTCATTTCTAATAATTCATCTTTCAGATTATGAAGATTAAACTGTATTGGCCTTAAACTTCTGTCGAATGTATGATAGATTCCACATTCTCTATCAAAAGTACGCAAATGGGGATTATTATGTACTGTATCACGTAAATGTTGTGGGGTATATCGGTCAAGGATATTGTAGTCGCCCATATTACCACAAAAAGAATCAATTCGCTCATCAAAGTGCTCGTTTGTATTTCGAAATTCTTTCTGAAATACCAAAGGAAAACTACGCCTGTTTATGCCAAAGAGTTCTCTTAATTCTCGAGAACGGTCGCTTTCTCTCCGAGTTCTTAATCCTCCGAATCCGAAAGAATAAAACACATTTGATATATTTCCACATGCAGCTAATAGACTCTGCAGATGGAAAAAATAATACGTATGCATGTCCGTGTATAGCGTTACATCAAACTCTTCACGCTCCAGTATGCATTCGAGAGATATCAAAGCAAAATCTATGTTTTTAACTGTTAAATGAGCAAATAAGAATTCTCGATTATATTCACCCGCTTCAAAATATCGATTAAACATTTATCAATACCTCAGTCATATTGTTCTCGAAGAGCAATTTTAATAATTCACAATGTCCTTTCCAGAAACCAAGTGTTCCGGAACCTTTACGTCTTTCGCTAAAGGATGGTTAGCAAAAAACAGCCTTATGGCTCTGATTGCTGTATACGTATCATTCATTGAATCAAACTGCTTATTATATAGCGTAACATCGTATTCGTTAGATGTTAATTCATGCGCTGGCTTCTGACGAATATTTCTAATACTTTTTAATGGTTTAATAATTATCTCAGTGAGGTTCTCTTTAGTTCGTATATTCTTAGTTAGCCATTCTTCAAACATCACAAGGCTTCCTTTATCTTTGCCTGAATCGTCCTTGCGGTCGATACTGCGAATATGCGGGGCATCTTTTTGAAATGTTTTATATGAAATATTATGTACGATGATTTTTTCAAGCACGAGAATAAAGTCATAAAAGTTTTTTAATGTTGGTAAAAGTATATTTCGAAATCCTTCTGGCATTTCAGAATAGTGTGTCCCAAAAGTTTTGTTAAATAGCTTAGGTATTCCCATGTGTTCACATTGTTCATTTATAATTTTCATTTCTTCAATTAGTGCATGGAATATCCAAGTTTCCATGACCCATTTACCTTTTATTAAATTATCTACAAACCCAGCATTTATCTTGCATTTTCTTTGATTTGGGAGTTCAAACCCCTTCCATAACATCTGCTTTTGAGAAGATAACTTTGCCAAATCACAAACGAAAACACCCACGGCACGTTCCAGAAGTTTGCCATCTATATAAGCCATCCCATAATCTTTGATATATTCGTCCTCAATAGTTTTGTCATCTATATATTCATCCTTTACATAAATATTGCCCCGATATCCATTATCCATTATTACGAACTTTGGGTTGTTAGCATATCTTTCTAAAATCTCAATGTTAAAATAGATGATTTTAAATTGTTTTTCGCCCTTCTGCATTAATACAGAATATGGCTTAGTATAATCCAAAGGAACAGACTCAAGTGCCTTTCTTGTTGGATAAAGCACTGAATAGTTTATCTTCTTAGATATATTTTCTTTCTGCCGTTCTATTGGAATGATAAAATCAAAACCCTTTATATGCGGATTTATGACTTCTTTTCCCGAGAGTACTTCTATAAGGCCTTCATCAATTAATTCGCACAGAATGTTATAATCATAATATTTCATATTATAAACCGGCAACCCATTGAAATCGTGGGATTTTATGTAGTGCTTTATTATTTCATTTAAAACAGTCTCTCTTTTCATACTATGCTCACCTCACAGAAAGTCATTCCCTTTCACTAACCACTCTCACTACTCATCCAGCATCAGCTTCTTCTTTGAATTTCGGAGCTTGTGGATTTCCTCCCGTTCAATCGTTTGAAGGCTTGGTTCTTTTGGCGATTCCAACTGCTTCAATCGTTCAATACCTGCACTGTCCAATAGTGATCTCATCATTTGTTTGGCGCTGGCATTAAGCCGAAGGAGGCGTTCTTTTTGAGGTAACCCCTGACGGATGAACTCTGCATTCAAGCTTTCCATATTTGACAGAACAATAAGCTGCTGAAGTGATGCCTCGTCACGGATATTTCCTTTAGCATCAGGATTAGCCAGTCGCCATTCTTTAGCCGTCATGCCAAACAAGGCAACATTCAAGAGGTCAGCTTCATTGGCATAAGTCATATTCTGTTTCTGCGGAGTAACATCCGGCGGGATTAGTACATCTTTGATGGCGTCCGTATGTATCTGATAATTAATTTTCGCAAGAGTACGGTTGAGATTCCAGCCA
The DNA here is from genome assembly GCA_049302075.1 of Carboxydocellales bacterium. Lineage (GTDB taxonomy): Bacteria > Bacillota > Carboxydocellales > JAJZTU01 > JBAQLS01. Next base: position 26,133 of record JBAQLS010000006.1, read on the forward strand.
ATTGATAGGCGGCTATTTTCGTCCGCTTTTAAGCGTTGATAATCTTTTATAATGTAAAGTTTAAACTCCGGCGATATCCATGAGGCAAACTCAAAGGCGATATCAGAATGCGCAAAGGTAGCTGCATAACGGCCTTGTTTCGAAGTCATACCGATAGCTCCTGTTTTTTCAATCCACTTTTTAGGTGTCAAAACGAAACTATTGAGTCCAGCTTCATTTTCAATTGCCTCGAATTCGAGGCAATTGAAGTCCGGATTATTTAATCTCTCCCATAAGCCAAGAAATTGAACTACGTTACGATTTCTCATCCAGTTCTGTATCACATAACCAGGATTTTCGTCTGTTTTATATTTTGCAATATCGGTCAATGAAATATAATCATTGTCATCTTCGCCAGAAATAACAGTTATTTCAGTCCCTTTAGCGAAAATAGTATCCTTAAAGTTTTTATCCTTTAGCATCGAATTTGCCCCCATTCCATATGTGACAAAAACATTGTAAATTCTCAAATACAATACAGGAAAATCATACCATATATCGAACACATGTTCAAGTTTAATTCTATGCTTTTTTTGCAAAACAAAAATCCCGCGATCTTTTGTAAGATTTTAGTATCATTGGAGCCGGCGGGGGAAATCGCGCGCCGCTTCGCTTTCGGCTTGCTCGGGGTTAGGCTCCCCAATACCTTAGCGGTTGTTCGTAAGGGAGTATAAATCATAAACTCTCATATTGCAAGCAGCACTTTTTATACTTTTTGCCACTACCGCAAAGGCAAGGATCATTTCTGCCAACCTTTCTATGATTTTGACGTCGAAAGCTTTCTATCCTGCTTTTTTCATACTCGACACTCAATTCCTTTAATCGTTCAATATCACCGGCTGGGATGTCACAACTGCGATTGCTGTAATGAGTGAACCAGCAGTTGTTCCAACTGCACCAAATGCTTCCCAAAACAGGTTCCAGTCATTATCGTGGTACTCCCTTCGCCACTTTTGTTCTTCCGTCTATCGGTTTCTCGGCATCCTTCGGAATAGCCCAAACACGACCGAGGCGAGAAGCTCCGGGGATACGGCCTTTGTCGCAGAGTATTTCAACTCTGCGCTGCGAAAGACCCCATTCATTTGCTTTGTCCTTGGGTGTAACATAATCCATGGTAAAAAACTCCTGTCGAAGTATGTAGCATTATTATACATATCTCAAACGAATAAAACAAGATAATATCCCCTAATTAATGGATAAGCAAAAGGACAATAAAAAACCGTGCAGCAGTTGAAACTACACGGTTTTAGACTGGAGCCGCTGGGGGGAATTGGACCCCCGACCTACGCATTACGAGTGAGTGTAAATGCTTAAAAATAGTACTTGGACAACTAAAAGTGTACGAAAAATCCAATGAAATCACGGCTATTCCAGAATTACTTAAGTTGTTGGATATTAGTGGTTGTATTATAACCATTGATGCCATGGGAACTCAGACAGAGATCGCTAAAACAATTATAGAATCTGGAGCCGACTATGTTTTAGCACTAAAAGAGAACCAAAAGACACTCCATGATGATGTTGAACTATATTTCAAAGAAGAAGTTCTTACAAAAGGAAAAAAAGAGCTTGTAAAGGATGAAATATATCATAAAACACTGGAAAAAGGTCATGGGAGAATCGAGAAAAGGGAATATTATTTGGTTAATAACGTTTCGTGGCTAGACCAAATCAACAAATGGCCTAATCTTTCGGCAATTGGCATGGCGGTTTTTGAAAGACAGGAGCAAGATAAAACTTCTGTAGAGACAAGGCTGTATATCATGAGCAAAATAAAGAATGTTGTAGAATTTTCAACTGCAGTTCGTGGGCATTGGGGAATTGAAAATGAACTGCACTGGTGTTTAGATATGGGCTTCAGAGAAGATGAAAGTCGTGCAAGAAAAGACCATGCGGCAGAAAACTTAATATTATTAGACATATAACGATGAATATGTTAAAAAAAGAAACCTCATTAAAAGCAGGTATTGCAGGGAAAAGGCTCAAATGCGGTTGGGATGAGAACTATTTAAAAAAGGTATTATCAACGGGATTTCAAATTTAGATAGATACAGGAAATCTGCCTAGGCCAACAGTTTCAGATGCGTTTGCCCTGGGCAAGTAGGGAATAATACTTGACTGGGTTGATTCACATTTGATATGTTAGTGGTGGTAAGCAGAATTCTGCTGCCACCTATTTTGTTTCCACAAAGTGAACTTTTTCAGATAGAGTGGAGGTTGTCAGGGTGTTATTTTCAACAGATATAGCTGTTCGCCGCATCTATTCAGTGGGGGAACTCACTGAATACTTAAAAGCCTTACTGGACAGTGACCGCAACCTACGCAGCATTTGGGTACGGGGTGAAATTTCCAATTATAAATATCACTCTTCTGGACATATTTATTTTACTTTGAAGGATGAAACTGGCTCTGTCAAGTCTGTAATGTTTCGCTCCAGGGCTTCTCAATTAGCCTTCCGACCTGAACATGGGATGCGAGTAGTCGCTAGAGGCTATGTATCCATCTACCCTAGAGACGGTCAGTACCAGCTATATGTGGAGGAACTGGAACCGGATGGCCTAGGTAGTTTGCATCTGGCTTTTGAACAATTAAAAAAGCGTTTAGAGGCGGAAGGCTTGTTTGCTGAACAACTTAAAAAAACCTTGCCTGCCTATCCCCAAGTAGTTGGAATAGTTACCTCACCTACTGGTGCAGCGGTGCAAGATATGTTTAATATCCTCCGGCGGCGTTACCCTAAGCTACACATAATTTTAGTACCTGTTGCTGTTCAGGGTGAGGAAGCCCCTGCTCAAATTGCTCAAGCTGTGGACTTGCTTAATACTCCCCACCTGGCTGTAGATGTAATTATTGTCGGCCGGGGTGGAGGTTCCCTGGAGGAACTGTGGGCCTTTAACACCGAGGTGGTGGCTAGAGCCATTCATGCTTCCCGAATTCCCCTAGTTTCTGCAGTTGGACATGAGACTGACTTTACTATTGCGGATTTTGTCTCCGACCTCCGGGCACCTACTCCATCGGCGGCAGCCGAATTAGTGGTACCAGATGAGAAGGAGCTATTACGACATTTGGACAATCTGGGCCAAAGACTGTTACAAGGGCTTAGGCATCAGCTGCATGTCCAGCAAAAACGGCTGGAACTCTGCCTGCAAAGGGGAGTGCTAACAAGGCCCAAGGATAGAATATTCCAACTCCAGCAACAGGTGGATAGTTTAGAGCGGGAATTGAAGGTTAGGGCAGCCAGTGCTCTTCAGCAGAAACAGAGCCAATTGGCTACTCTTGCTGGACAATTGCAGGCGTTAAGTCCACTGGCAACTTTAGGTAGAGGTTATACGTTAACCATGCATTCTACTAATCGACAGTTAGTGTCTGGCATTGAGGATATTCAAGCTGGTGCATTTGTCACCACGCTTTTAACCGGTGGAGAAATTGATTGTACTGTAACTGAAGTGAGGAGGAAGGACATTGGCTAAAGAAAAATCTGCAAAAGAAAAATCTGTTAAAAATAAAAGTCAGCAGGTTGAACTTCCCTTTGAAACAGCCATAGAGCGTTTAGAAGATATTGTGCGGGCGCTAGAGGCAGGCACTTTGACCTTAGATGAAGCTATGGCCTTATTCCAAGAAGGGGTTGGCCTTTCCCGGCATTGTCAGCAAAAATTAGGCGAAGCAGAGGAAAAAATTGATATACTAATCACCGGCAAAGATGGTAAACTGAAGTTAAAACCGCTTAAGCTGGGGGAAAACTTCTCCAGGCTGGAAATGGAGTAAATTATGACCTGGGATTGGAAGCAAAGGTTAAGTGGGAAAATAACTTTAGCGGAACAGGCTCTGGATCGGTATTTGCCGACTGAAGACACTATGCCTGCCACCGTGCATAGGGCTATGCGCTACAGCATCTTTGCCGGAGGCAAACGCTTACGACCCATTTTGGTCATGGCTGCCGCTGAGGCAGTTGGTGGTCGGGATGAAGATGTTTTACCTGCGGCTTGCGCCCTAGAAATGATTCACACCTATTCCCTAATTCACGATGACCTGCCAGCAATGGATAATGACGATTTTCGCCGGGGTCGACCTACCAATCATAAGATTTTCGGAGAGGCTATGGCAATTCTAGCCGGAGATGGCTTATTGACTGCCGCCTTTGAGGTTCTGGCCCGCCAGGCTGCTGTGGCCACTACTACACCCGAAGCGGTAGTCCAGGTAATTGGAGAAATTGGGCTGGCTGCGGGTACCCAAGGCATGGTCGGTGGACAGGTCGCTGATATGGAGGCTATGAACCAGCCGGCTTCCGAACATTTATTGAACTTTATCCATACTCATAAAACAGGAGCTCTTTGCCGGACAGCAGTCCGGAGCGGAGCTATTTTGGCTGGGGCCAAGGCTAGTCAGTTAATGGCTTTAACCGAATATGCCGAGCAATTAGGTCTAGCCTTTCAAATAGTGGATGACATTTTGGATATTGAAGGCGACCCCGCCAAAATTGGTAAAGATATTGGTAGTGATCAACGCAATCAAAAAACTACTTTTCCGGCGATTTACGGTTTAGAGCATTCTAAAGCTATGGCCGAAAAAACTGTTGGTCAGGCTTTGCAGGCTCTGGAAGGTTTTGGTCCAGAGGCAGATTTGCTCAGAGATATTGTGCGCTACATTCTGGAAAGAGATAGTTAGATAGAAAGGGTTGTGTAGCTGTGCATAGTTTTTGGTCAGAAATATTTTTAAATAGGGCACTTTGGGCGGCGGGAATAGCTGTTTTAGTTGCCCAGATTATCAAAGTATTTTGGGTGCTTTTGGTGGAACGCCGATTGTGGTTAAGAATGTTTACTGAAGCAGGGGGAATGCCCAGCTCCCATTCGGCCATGGTCAGTGCTCTGGCAACTTCCACTGGAATCCAAGCGGGTTGGAACAGCCCTTTATTTGCAGTAGCTGCTATTTTTGCAGCGGTGGTAATGTATGATGCGGCTGGAGTTCGCAGGGCTGCCGGAATGCAGGCTGAAGTATTAAACAAAATTATTGATGACTTATATCAAGGCCGGCCCATCCGCTTTGAAAGATTAAAGGAATTGCTTGGACATAGTCCTGTTGAAGTGCTGGCTGGAGCTTTGCTGGGCATTAGCTTGGCTGCTTGGTTTTAAGCGTTATTCCCAGTTGCCTATTGAAACAGTGGATAGATTTGGCCTTTGTGTTGTTTAATTAGATATGGTATAATCATATTCGGTTTACATTCATAACTTAATAATATAGATGAAGATACTTGATTGTTACTGTCAATAGTTTAGTATAAAATTTATTTGAAAAAGTTTGTTACTACTTTGATGGTAGGTGGTGCAGTATCCTAGTCGGAATTCTCTCTCTGAAGGCGGGGCTAAAAATCCGTCAAAGGGCATAGCGATGAAGTTCCTGGTGCTGGCTGCCGACGCCCAGTCGGGGGTTGGTGCTGGGAGTTAAGGGGGATGGGGCGATCTGCAATGGCATGCGGGCGTTGACCCCGCCTCCGCGGAGACCCAAGTACTTGGCGAACTATTGAGGGATAGCAAGTTATGGCTTGGGGTGAGAACCTGCATTTGGTACAAAGCTAAGGCTAGTGTTGGGTGCAGTGTAGCCTGCCTTGAGTGGTGTTAGTGGATATCATGCTTTCAGGCTATTCGTTCATGGCGCCATGACCGAATAGCCCTGTTGGTTGAAACTACCACTGCAAAAGTGGCTAGGAGAGTAAGAAGACCGTCGAAGAAAATTCCTAGGCTGTTTAACATGTTTAAGGCATACTGGGGATTAAAGTGTGGACTAAGTGGTAATCTAGCCCTGTATCCGGTGACGGTACAGTCCGGTCATAATGGGAAACCACCTTGGCGGCGACGCCGGGGAGTACCGGTAGGGAAAACCTGCTAGACCTGAAGCCACAATATTTACTCAGTATGCTGCCACCTACCACCAGTAGTGCAATAATTTTATAGATTTTTTCCGGCGTATGAGGTGAATATATATTGGGGAATATTAACAAGGGCGTATTAAGACGGGCGATTGTGATCGGAATCATCTCCTTTTTTATTGCCATAGGCATGAGCATTGGCTCGGGAGTTGTTATCGATAAATTTCACAACCTGATCTTAGCCCTTATTTTGCTTTTAATTATAATTATAGTTGGCATCATTTTCGATATAATAGGTGTTGCCACCACGGCTGCCGAAACCAGTCCCTTTCATGCTAAGGCTGCCAAAAAGGTCAAAGGAGCCCGCCAGGCCAACAATTTATTGGCTAACGCAGACAAGGTTGCCACCTTTTGTAACGATGTAGTTGGCGACATCTGCGGGACAGTAAGTGGTTCACTGGGTGCAGCCTTGGTTTTCCTGATTGCTGCCAACCAGCCCACCATCAATGAAACAATAGCCGCCACAGTTATGACTGGGTTAATTGCCGGATTGACGGTAGGTGGTAAGGCCGCAGGAAAAAAGCTGGCTTTGGAACAGTCAAAAAGGGTGGTATTCCGGGTAGGACGAGTGCTGGCTTGGCTGGAGGATTTAACTGGAATTGAAATTTTATCCGGCAGCAGGAAACTATCTACCAGCAGGAAACTATCTACCAGCAGGAAAACCCGGAAGTCGAAAGAGAAGGTGACCAAGTGACAAAAAGATTATTGGATCAAATAGATTCACCCCAAGATTTAAAAAAGCTGAGCCTGCCCCAATTAGCAAAATTAGCCGAGGAAATTCGGCAGGAATTGATTAACACCGTAGCCGAAACGGGTGGTCACCTGGCTCCCAACTTAGGGGTGGTAGAATTGACTATTGCCCTACACCGTGTTTTTGATAGTCCTCGGGATCAGATTGTCTGGGATGTGGGTCATCAGGCCTATGTCCATAAGCTGCTTACCGGACGGCGGGGGCATTTTCCTACTTTACGTCAGCAAGGCGGATTAGCAGGATTCCCTAAACGGGAGGAAAGTGTTCATGACGTCTTTAATACTGGACATAGTAGTACCTCGATATCAGCTGCCCTTGGACTAGCCCTAGCCCGAGATTTACGGAAAGAAAGTAACCATGTAATTGCAGTCATTGGTGACGGTGCTTTGACCGGTGGGATGGCTTTTGAAGCCTTAAATATGGTGGGGGATCGGAAAAGTGATGTCATAGTTATCCTTAATGACAATGAAATGTCTATTGCCGAAAATGTGGGAGCAATGTCTACATATTTAACTAGAATGCGTTGTGACCCTAAATATTATAAAGGTAAAGAAGAGCTGGAGAACCTACTGCGTAAAATTCCCTCCATCGGACCTACTGTATTAAAGGGGTTAGAGCGGCTTAAGGATAGCTTTAAGCATCTTCTGGTACCCGGAATGCTTTTTGAAGAACTGGGCTTTACTTACTTAGGCCCTATTGACGGGCACAACCTAGGTGCAGTAAAAAAGGTGCTTTGGGACGCTAAGGACATTAATGGTCCTGTCCTCGTCCACGTGATTACCAAAAAAGGCAAAGGTTATAAACCTGCAGAGCAGAACCCGGATAAATTCCACGGGACCGGGCCCTTTGAAATAGCCACCGGATTTACTCGGGGTGGTAAGGGGGCAATTTCCTATACTGAGGTATTCGGCAAATGCTTGGTTGAACTGGCTAAACAAAACCAGCAGACACTGGCAATTACTGCAGCCATGCCTGGCGGGACTGGACTGGAGTATTTCGCCAAAGCCTTTCCGCAACGGTTTTTTGATGTGGGAATTGCCGAACAACATGCCGTTACTATGGCTGCCGGTCTAGCCACCCAAGGTTTTAAGCCGGTAATAGCGGTTTACTCGACTTTTTTACAGCGGGCCTATGACCAGATTCTCCATGATGTGTGTCTACAAAAGCTGCCTGTGGTGTTTGCCCTAGACCGGGCAGGTCTAGTGGGGGAAGATGGTCCCACCCATCACGGGGTATTTGACTTTGCCTTTTTGCGGCACATTCCCAACATGGTGGTAATGGCACCAAAAGATGAAGACGAGCTGCAAAATATGATGAAAACAGCTATAGATTACCCTGGTCCCATTGCTTTACGTTACCCCCGGGGGTCAGGAATGGGCGTGCCACTTGGACAGCCTCAAGCTTTACCTATTGGTAAAGGAGAGGTGTTACGTGAAGGCAAGGATTATACTATTTTAGCGATAGGCTCCATGGTCTACCCTGCTTTCCAGGCTGCTGAACATCTTGCCCAACAAGGCATACAGGCCACTGTTATTAATTGTCGGTATGTAAAACCTTTAGATGAAGCTTTAATTATCGAGCATGCAATGGCAACTAACTTAGTGTTGACCATTGAGGAGCATATCCTGCAAGGTGGTTTTGGCAGTGCTGTACTAGAGCTGCTGGAAGCCAAGGGGTTAAATGAGGTACGGGTCAAGCGACTGGGTATCCCTGATGAGTTTGTGGAACATGCCAGTCCCAACTTACTTAAAGAAAAATACGGGTTAACAGTTCAAGGGATTGCAGCCACGGTTAATGCGGAGCTGGAAAAAGCTAAGACCAAGGTTTGCCCTAAGGTCGGAGATAAAGGTTAGGTATGCAGCATGGCTAAGCAAAGATTAGACGTATTACTGGTGGAGCGGGGCTTTTTCCCCACTCGCGAAAAAGCAAAGACCAACATTATGGCTGGATTAGTTTTTATTAACAATCAAAGGGTGGATAAACCCGGGGCTTTGGTGGCTATGGAGGCATCCATCCGGGTACAGGGGGATGCCATTCCTTATGTAAGCAGGGGTGGACTAAAGCTGGCTAAGGCTGTTGAAGCTTTCCAGTTGGTTTTGCAGGATAAAATAGTCCTGGATATAGGAGCATCCACCGGAGGCTTTACTGATTGCGCCTTGCAAAATGGGGCTCAAAAGGTTTATGCGGTGGATGTAGGTTATGGCCAATTGGCCTGGAAGCTGCGCCAGCACCCTCAGGTGGTTAACCTGGAAAGAACGAATATCCGCTACTTAGAGGCGGATAAGCTAGGTGAACCCGCAGATGTGGCTACTATTGATGCTTCGTTTATTTCCCTGACCTTGATATTACCTAAGGCGGTGGAACTAACCAAGGCGAATGGGGAAATTTTGGCGTTGATTAAACCCCAATTTGAGGCTGGTAAGGAAAAGGTGGGCAAAAAGGGAGTAGTCAGGGATCCGGCTGTCCACAAGGAAGTTATACTCAAGGTGTTAAACCTAGCCCTGACCTTAGGCTTAAAGGTTAAAGGACTAAACTTCTCACCCATTACCGGTCCGGAGGGGAATATTGAGTATTTGGCTTATTTAGTGAAAGATATATCTGGGAGCGAAGCAACTCTTAATTCGTTGGAACTGGAAATGGTGAATACAGTAGTAACCAAGGCCCATGAATTACTAAGCTGAGGTGATTAACATACAGGGACAAAATAAAACTAGCACCTGTTTTAGGCGATGGGAGTGAAACCGTACAGCTACAAGATATTTTTGTAACTGAACGGTTTTTTTGATGAAGTTTTTTTCATTTTAAACTCATCTTTCTTTAATTCTACCTCTTTACAATTAAGTTCAGATATAGAAGGGGGGAATGAAAAAGTGTTAAGGATTTCTAAGCTCACAAAAAAATTCGGAGATTTTATTGTAGTGGAATCACTTGATCTTAATGTAAGTGCAGGCGAAATATTTGGTTTTCTCGGACACAATGGAGCAGGGAAAACGACTACTTTACTCATGCTAACTACCTTGCTAAAACCAACCTCCGGGGTGGTGGAAATCGCTGGTTTAGATGTGGTAAAGGATAATTTAAAGGCCAGAAAGTTAATCGGGTACTTACCTGAAAACGTTAACTTATATGGAGATTTATCGACGGCAGAAAATTTGCGGTTTTTTGGGAAAATCTCGGGGGTTGAAAACATCGAGCAAAGGATAGATCAGGTTTTGGAGACAATAAAGTTTTCCCCATGGAAGCATACGAAAGTTAGCAATCTCTCCAAAGGCATGCGTCAGCGAGTGGGGATAGCCCAGGCAATTTTGCATCAGCCCAAGCTATTATTCCTTGATGAACCGGCTTCAGGTCTTGATCCCCAGGGCACCAAAGAGATGCGAGAACTTTTATTGATGCTCAATCAAGACTTTGGCACAACAATTTTTATGAATACCCATCAATTGTCTGAAGTAACCAAGATTTGTACTAATATCGGTATACTTAAGCATGGCAAATTGCTTTTGGCAGATTCTTTAGATGCTGTGCTTAGCAGGTTTTCCGCAGAAAAATCTCTTGAGGATATTTATCTTAAGGTGGGCTAGGGGGAGGTAAAGATGAAACGAATTTATGTAGTTGCCGGTAAAGAATTTTATGAAGCCCGGAAAAATCACATTTTCCTAATAATAGCAGCGTTGTTTTTCGTTTTTTCCCTTCTTTCAGTATACATTGGTTCCAGTACAAAACATGCTGAAATACAGGCTTATCAACAGACCATTGCTTTACTTAAAGCAGGAGGAGCTACGATTTTTCCGCCCCAACCGGAGATATTTACTTTAACAATTTTGCAAAACAATATTATTTACGTCGGCATGGTAGGTGCCTTGGCAGCTATATTTCTAGGTTTTGATATTTTTACCAAGGAAAAAGAGCAGGGCAATTTGCGACTGATTCTCTCCCGCCCCATATTCAGGGATCAGCTCATTACTGGAAAAATTCTTGGGGGAGCTTGGGTGATTGGTTTGCTTCAGACATTGATTTTCATTTTTGGGTTAGTTTTTTTGAAATTTATTGGGGGCATGACCCCGACTGGTGGAGAAATACTGCGCTTAATAATTTTTACCGTGATTTCTTTTCTGTATATGTTGCTCTTTTATCTCTTTTCTATGTTCGTGTCTGTGCTGGCAAAATCCAGCGAAGTAGTCTTTTTAGTGGGCATTACATTTTGGGTTGGGGTGAGTTTTGTTATACCTCAACTGGCAGAAACCCAGAAATCCTTTGCCTATTCCACTAATGTTGCTGCGCAAAATATTACCCAGATAGCCCAGGACACTGGAATCTCCAAAGCAATTGAGCTTCTTTCACCCACTGTACATTTTCAGCATTTGGGTAATAACCTTTTACAGGTTATACCTGAGACAGCAAAGTTTACCCTGGGGAATCTGTTCGGAGTAATGATTCCAGATTTAGTTTACCTCGTAGCAACTCTGCTTATTTTTCTCTTCCTATGCTATTGGTCTGTCTTTAGAATTGAGGTGGGTTCAAGTGCCTAATTGGAAATATTTATTAATAGCATTTTTATTATGTTTCAATTTGACCAGTGTCACCGCTTTTGCCGAGAATATCTTGTCTTCACAGAGTAGTTTTCCGGGGCAGGAAATTCACTATGGGTTGTTGATAACCAACCTGGATGCCAAAGCCCATGTATATAACCTCCAAACTAAACTTCTTCCCCAGGGCTTTGACCAGATGTTTTTTCAGGAAAAACAAGTAATCAGGCAAATCAGCATCCCTTCTGGACAAGCGGTTGATATTGTATTACAGGTAGCTATCCCGAGTAATGCCAAGAAGGGCAACAATCAATTTCTAGTAAAGGTAGTCCGGGAGGACAAGCTTCAAACTTCTATTCCCTTAAACCTGAAAGTTGATAACAGTTATTTGTTGCAAATCGTTAGTTCCAACTCAAATTTAAACGCTTTTAGCGGCAAGACCATTTCAGTGCCTGTCAGCGTTAGCAATTTTGGTCATAAGGAATTGACGGGTGTTAAATTGAGTTTTGACTTACCACATAAATGGTTGGTGGTAGTAACCCCGGAAAAGTTGGCAAGTTTAAAAGCTGGGGAAAGTGCAAATTACCAGGTCAAGGTAACAATACCACCTACTCAAGATGCAGGAAACCAAAAAATCACTATTACCGCAACAGCCGACCAAGCATTAGCCCAGGCTATTTCAGTTCCCATAAAAACTCAAAAAAGTACTAATTATTTATTTATCCCAATTGCAGTAGTATTCTTGATTTTTGTCGGAGGGCTGGTATATTTCAAAAAACAAGGTAGACGTTAATAGTTATTTTGTAGGGAAGGAGGCAGTAACATGCAATCAGCCGTAGTAGTCATTGCAATCAAAGAATTTCGGGATATATTTCGCACCAAGACTTTTGTAATAATTTTAGGGTTATTATTCTTCATGAGCATGGTAACAGTTATTTTAGGTTCTGCCCAAGTACATCAAAAGGTAGATGCCTATCAAAAATCCATTGAATTTCTTAAATCCCTTGGTAGAACAGAGTTACCTCCCATGCCAAACTTGAACCCTATTGCTGTTTCCAAGAATTTCGTGAATTATATTGGAATGATTGGGGCATTACTGGCCATGATTCTAGGCTATAATGCCATCAGCAAAGAAAGAAAGAATGGCACCCTCACTTTAATTCTTTCTCGGCCCATCTATAGAGATCAGCTGATCAACGGGAAAATTCTGGGAAATGTAATGGTTTTGTTAACCATCTTAGTGGTGATTGGTGGTAGTACCATAGCTTTTATCAATTTGACCAGCGGAGTTACTTTAACTTCAACAGAAATCATCAAAATAATATTATTCTTCGGGATGTCCCTCTTATATTTGCTGATCTTTTTCGCACTTGCCTTTTGGATGACAATTAAGATTCCCCAGAAAAATAATGCTATCCTGCTGACCATAATTATCTGGCTGGTAGTTGCCTTTATCTTTCCCCAAGTTGGCGATACCATGGATTTGGATAACCAGCTACCCGGCGGTTTTTTTGCCCAGATGGGCATGACAAAAACCCAGGAAAAACAGGTGGTGTCCAAGTTTCATTGGTATGAAACCGTTCGGGATGGTATCGAGGAAATGTCCCCTACAAAACATTATGAGCGAATGAGTTTTGCTTTATTAGGGATAAAGCCGGAGTTTATTGACAATACCCCATTAGAAGTTGTTAAGTTAAAATGGTTGAATTTAGTAGGCTTGACCATTCCAACCCTTATTCTTTTAATTCTATCTTATGTAGAATTTCTAAAAAAATCTTAGGAGGTATGTAAAATGTTAAACCAAAAAAAAGTATATTTTTTCGTTGTAATCCTTGCCATAAGTATGATCGGTCTATTGATAACCGGGTGCGGGAGTAATAGCACAAATACTACTAAAAATGGTGGTGTGCCAAAGGCTTCTTCCACTACCACGTCAAGTAGTGCATTGCCTAACCAGGCTGTAAGCAATAATACTACAACAACTTCAAGTGAACTTGGGCAGGACACTGATCAAGATGGGTTGCCTGATACTGTAGAAAAGACATTAGGTACAAATGTGTTAAATGCTGACACCGATGGTGACGGTCAGCAGGACAAGGTTGACAAAGATCCGACTTATACAACAAGTTTAATTCAGGAAACTAGTACCGTCACTGCACCTATTAAGGTAGTTGATGCCAGAGTTGAAGATAATGTAAACGCAGCTGACCATTTGGAGATTACTGTAACCAATACCGGAAAGTTAGAACTCCAGAATTTTGATGTTTATTACACGATAAATGATAAAGTGAATTCTGCCAAAGAAGGCTATTATCTTAAGCTAACTGGGTTTATTTTAAGTCCTGGGGTTACGCAAACCTTACATTTTGATAATAAAAAAGGGACAAATCATTTTGGTGGAAATGTGAACGGATTATACGGGACTTCTAAGAATGGTTTGGATTTTCAAGTGAATCTTCATTCTCAAGGTTTTGCACCGGTGCTAATTACCGTCAAAAAAGCTAAAGGGACCGCAGAAGTAGCAGACTAAAAGGGATTTATGTTATAGGTATTGAATTAAACACAGGGGGTGGTTGATGTGCGAGTTTTGGTTGTTGAGGATGAAAAACAGATTGCATCTTTTATCAAGCGAGGATTAGAAGAAGAGTGCTATGCAGTAGATTTAGCTTCCAATGGAGAAGAGGCCTTGAACTGGCTGGGGAGTTTTTCATATGACTTAGTGATAATAGATATTCTCATGCCCAAAATGGACGGAATCACTCTCTGTATTACTATGAGAGACCGGGGCATAGATGCTCCGGTCTTAATGCTGACTGCCAAAGATACTGTGGATGATCGTGTTGCAGGGTTAGACGCTGGAGCCGATGACTATCTTGTTAAACCCTTTGCTTTCAAGGAATTGTTGGCCAGACTCAGGGCCTTATCCAGACGGAAAACTGAAGAAAAAAATACCACACTTGTCGTGGATGATTTGGAATTAAACCTGATAACAAGACAAATAATGCGCCAGGGAAAAGAGCTTGAATTGACAAACAAGGAGTTTGCCCTTCTGGAGTTATTAATGCGCAACCAGGGCAAGATACTAAGTCGGACGGTTATTGCGGAACATATTTGGGACTATAATTTTTTTAACCAATCAAATATTGTTGATGTTTATATTCGGCAACTCCGCAAAAAGATAGACGAACCATTTACTTCAAACCTGATTCGAACTATTCGAGGTTCAGGTTATAAAATTCAAGGTGGTTGTTTGCAGTGAAAATATTAATGCCCTCAACTTTACGTTCACGCTTGGCTTTATTTAATGCTGTGTTCTTAACTGGGGCTCTTTTAATCAGTTTAATGCTGTTGTATTTTACTTTAGATGTCTGGGTTAACCAACAGACAGATAATTCTTTGATTATTATGGCAAGGCAAGCCGAGCAAGGGATTACCTTAAAAGATAACGTTATTTTATATAACAGAAGTATTACGGACAATGAATTGGAAAAACAGCGCCAGTTTATGAGGGTGGTTAATACAAATGGTGAAATACAAGAACATTTTGGACCCCTAAAAGAACTGCCTGTTGGGATAACCGGAGTAGGCAGTTATTCTTCTAAAGGAAGCTTTCAAGAAATAATTAAACCCCAGGATGACGAAGTAATTCGGGTTTATACTTTGCCAATTATGTTTCAGGGCAAAATTATTGGTTTTGTGCAAACTGGCCAATCCCTTGAGACTGCAGAAAATATGATGCAGTTGTTAATTATTACACTATTTCTGTTAATGCCAATTACTCTGTTATTCACTCTTTTTGGTAGCAGGTGGATTACGAAAAAAGCTCTTTCGCCCCTCGTCGATATCGCTGATACAGCTGAACGAATTTCTGATCGCGAGCTGCATCAAAGGCTTGCTATCCCAGGAAATGATGAAGTAGCAAGGCTGGCAGGTTCTTTAGACCGAATGTTAGACCGCTTGGAGGAAGCATTCAAAGGATATCATCAGTTTACAGGTGATGCATCCCATGAATTACGAACCCCTTTAACAGTTATGAAGGGTGAAATTTCCCTTGCCCTTCAAAAAGAACGGGATAATCAGTATTATCAAAGGACACTAGAATATCTGGACATGGAAGTGGACCGGCTGACTCGGATGGTAGAGCAATTACTAACTTTAGCAAGGGCTGACGGAGGATGTAGTCAGATGCAGATTCGAAAGATTAATTTGCGAGACACATTGGTTCCGATTATTGAAAAAGCAGTTTTTCTAGCTGGAACTAAAAATCAGCAAATAATATGGCAAATACCTGATAAAATGGATATTAATACTGATAGTGATACATTACAGCAAATAGTTTTTAATGTCTTGGATAACGCTATAAAATATTCAGATGAAAATGGCAAGATAAATTTAATGGTGAGAACTTTTGCTAATAAAATTGGGATTGTTATATCGGACTCTGGAAAAGGGATAGCAACTGAGCATTTAAGTCGCATTTTTGAACGCTTTTACCGTGTGGACAAAGGGCGCAGCAGAGATATGGGAGGCACAGGCTTGGGTCTTGCTATTGCCAAAAGATTAGCCAAGATGCTTGGTGGTGACTTAAAGGCTGATAGCACTCTTGGTAAGGGTAGTACATTCGAAATTGATATACCTTTAGAAACAGATAGATAGACAGACAGAATGAATAACGTAGTAAATTGTTCCCCTTGCTGAGGTTCTGATGAATCAAGCCCTTTTAAGCAGTTTTAACTATTATTCCGAATTAGCGCCATTTTGGTATTCCAGACCTGTTCACTTAAATCAACAGGGTAAGCTTCGGGGTTGCGTTTGCGCAGATATTCCGGCCAAAAAAGCTGCAGCTGGGCTTGATGGAAATCCCGGCTTTCCACTAATGTGGGCAATTCCATGACCTGTCGGCCTTTTAGAAAAATGGGCTGTAACAACTCTCTAGCTTCATAGTCACGGATTAATTTATGAATCCAGGTATAAACCGGGTCGAAAAGCTTAATGCTTTCCCGGTTTTTTACTTTTTCCCCCACTAGGGCGATATAGTCCCCTTCCGCTTTGCCTGTTGCTTTATCAATAATCCGATAGATATCCTTTAATCCGGGAGTAGTTACCTTTTCCGGATTACCGGAAATTTTAATCGTCGGGATATATTCACCGTTTTTCTCTTTGGCCACAAGTTTACATACGCCACCGAGAGCCGGGTCGTCTGCGGCTACTATTAACTGGGTCCCCACGCCCCAACCGCTGATTTTCGCCCCTTGAGCTTTCAGCTCGGCAATTAAGTGCTCATCCAAATCGTTAGAGGCAATAATATTGATATAATCAAGACCAGCAGCATCGAACATTTTTCTGGCCTCGATGGAAAGGTAAGCAAGATCTCCACTATCCAGGCGGATACCTTTCAGTCTGTTGCCTTTGGCTTCCATTTCCTTAGCTACTGTGATTGCGTTGGGTACGCCGGACTTAAGGGTATCATAAGTGTCCACCAATAATACAACATTTCCGGGGCGGCACTCGGCATAGTATCTAAAGGCCTCCAATTCACTATCAAACATTTGGACCCAGGAATGGGCCATTGTCCCTAAAACCGGAATACCAAATAATTTACCGGCTCTGACATTACTAGTCCCGTCAAAACCGCTGATGTAAGCTGCTCTGGTACCCCAGATTGCTGCATCTGCCTCATGGGCTCGGCGAGTGCCAAACTCCATTAACATGTCTTGAGGGGCAACTTGTTTAATCCGGGCGGCTTTAGTGGCAATGAGGGTTTGATAGTTGACAAAATTTAATAAAGCAGTTTCCAGCAACTGGAGCTCAAAAACCCTTCCTTCCAGACGAAGCAAAGGCTCATTGGGAAAAACAATTTCCCCTTCCCTTACGGAATGTAAATTTCCGGTGAAACTAAACCTTTGCAGCTCGTTTAAAAACTCTTCCTCGTAATTTTGGGTTGCTTTTAAAAACTCCAGATCATCCTTTTCAAACTTGAGATTGTTAATGTAATCTACCACCCTGGCTAAACCGGCAAAAACAGCAAAGCCGTTTTTAAAGGGTAATTTTCTAAAAAATAGGTCAAATACACTTAATTGATTATGTATGCCCTTTTTCCAATAACCGTACATCATATTAAGCTGATACAAGTCGGTGTGGATTGTCAAATTAGGCTTGTGCATGGTATAACCTCCCGGCAGCTTTTTAAAATTATTTCATCTGATTTTTAGTATACCACTCTTTTAAATTACCAGAAAGCCTTGGTCAGATGCACCCCTTTTTTGAATAGTTACAGAAATTAGCAGGATTTTTAACATGAGAAGCGAAATACTATAGTCGGAATTTATAGTGTTTGAGGGGGTAGAGTAGAAAATGTCGATGTTAGACAAGTCCTGTAAAGAGTTTATTGAGGTATTGGCATCTAAGGCTCCTGTTCCTGGTGGTGGTGGCGCTGCAGCATATGGTGGCGCAGTTGGTATGGCGCTTACTAACATGGTGGGTAATCTGACTGTTGGCAAGAAAAAATATGCCGAGGTAGAAGACGAAGTAAAACAGCTTCTAGAAAAAGGTAATAAAATCATAGCGGACTTAGAAAGACTTGTCGACAAGGATGCCGAGGTTTTCGAGCCACTTTCTAAGGCTTATGGTCTGCCCAAAGACACCCCGGAATTAGCCAAACAGCGGGAAGAAACGCTGGAGAATTGTTGTAAGGTGGCTTGTTCAGTCCCGATGGATATTATGCGGGCTACCTATGAAGGTATTCAGCTTACGGCAAGAATGGCCGAAATCGGTTCCATGCTAGTCCTTTCCGATGCTGCTTGCGGTGTGGTCTTCTTAAAAGCAGCCTTAATCGCCGCTAGTATGAACGTAATTATTAACATTAACTCTATCCGGGACCAAGCATACAATAGCCAGACTAAAGCGGAAATGGATCGGTTGTTGTCCGCAGGTACCAAACTGGCTGATGAAACATTGAAATTAGTTACTGATAAATTAACGAATTCGGGAGGGGGACATTAATATGGCCGAAAGGTTAGTTGGCAAAGCTGTTGCAGATGCGATGAAAGAGGAACTTACCAAAAAGGTTGAGGTCTTAAAAGCAAAGGGTATAACACCAAAACTAGGAATTATCCGGGTTGGTGCCCGTCCCGATGATTTATTCTATGAAGGTGGCGCCAAGAAGACATGTGAATCCATCGGTATGTCCTATGAAGTCTTTGAATATCCCGTAGATATTCAGCAAGGCGCTTTTGAACAAGCAGTTACTGAAGTTGGTGCTAATCAAGGAGTACATGGTATTTTAATGTTTGCTCCACTGCCCAAGCACCTTGATGATCGGAAGATTAGAGCACTTATCCCCGTTGAAAAGGATGTAGACTGCTTAACTCTTGGCAGTGCTGCTAAGGTATTTGCCGATGACCTGACCGGTTTCCCACCCTGTACGCCAACTGCCTGTATGGACATCCTCCACTATTACAACATTCCGATAAAAGGCAAAAAGTGTGTTGTTCTGGGAAGATCACTGGTGGTTGGAAAGCCGGTAGCTATGCTCTTGTTGCGGGAGCATGGTACGGCGACCATTTGCCACTCCCGAACCGAGAACCTCCCGGATGTGTGTAAGGACGCTGATATCCTCATTGCCGCGGTCGGACGTGCTAAGATGGTAAAGGCCAACTTTGTAAAACCAGGCCAAGTGGTAATCGATGTAGGTATCAATGAGGATCCCGACAATGCTGGGAAATATTGTGGTGATGTGGATTATGCCGAAGTAGAACCCATTGTGGACAAAATCACCCCTGTTCCTGGTGGGGTTGGCTCAGTAACCACAGTTGTTCTCTGCAAGCAAACCATCATGGCTTGCGAAATGCAAAATGGCCTAGCATAAAGAATATTAACAGTTAAAGGACTATACGGTGCAGCCATTGTATAGTCCTATTTACTTTACCCAAGCAGGCTGTTAAAAAACCCGTATAGCGCGAAGCCGGATGTGCCAAGGCCGCAGGCGTACTCCTTGTACGTTGAGGACCTTGGCACATCCGGCGACAAAGCTAGGTGGGGAATTTTAACAGCCTGAAAAAAGAGTAAGGGAGCCCTTAATACTGAAATCTCTTACTCTTTTCTTCTATTTCACGACACAGGTTTTGTGCCCAGACCACAAAATATCCAGTTTTGATGGTTTCCCTGGCATGATGTAAGCATTTGGCAGCAGCGGCAGGGTTGCATCGAACCTGGTCGGCGTAAAGTTGGGCTAGGTTAGCGTAGATATGGGCGCAGTCACGGAAGGAATCTGGGGAATCATCCGCTAGTTCCAGGGCTTGGTGAAGTAGTTTTTCGGCAAAGTGCCATTGGCCGTGGGGAATGGCATT
Organism: Carboxydocellales bacterium; assembly: GCA_049302075.1. Classification (GTDB taxonomy): domain Bacteria; phylum Bacillota; order Carboxydocellales; family JAJZTU01; genus JBAQLS01. The sequence continues at coordinate 45,717 of JBAQLS010000006.1, forward strand.
AGCTGCAGTAACCCAAAGCAACCGGATAGCAGTGTCCACCCGAAAAGCTTCTCCTAGAAAAGGGTCATCCTGTTTGCTAGTTTCTCTTTGAACTACACTGATAACCTCCCCAGTGTAATGATACTTGTCTAACAGTTTTTTTTCCGCTGGTGACATGCTTAGGTATTCCTTGGCTAGACCGAGATTTTTAATCACTGTTCTTAGGGCCATTTTTCCGACCTCCAGTAAACTTATGCTTTAAGCATTACCAGGTGGGCCGGATTTTATTCCGAGGGTGGGTCGGATACCTGTTCCCGATGCAAGATTATGATGACAGGTCGGACACCTGCCCCGGTTGTGGAGCTCTTAGTTCCATAAATAGCTGCTATAAGCTGGTTGGTCGATTTTATTAGACCACCTGTGCTTAGAGCTACTAGGTATCGGAACTAAGAGACATTCATGCCACTACGTGGCACCATCAGAAGGCTGTAAGTACCAGAAACGTGTACTTACAGGGTAGCTCCAACACTGGGGCAGGTGCCCGACCGGTCACCAAGGGCATACATCACAGGACCCGCCCTGTCATCTGGGGCATGCATCCACGGCTTATTATGAAATCACTCTTGAGATTCCCCCAGACTTGGGGTATGCTAAGGACAAGAAGCTACTTCAACTGCAGTGAGGGGGACAAATTTTTGCAGGCCATTGGGTTAGTAGTTAACGAGGAAAAAGCAGGTGCCCTGAAGACTGGTCAAGAAATGGTCAAATGGCTGGAAGCTAAAGGGGTGCAAGTATATCTTACGCAAAAACGGCTTAGCCAAGAGGATTTTGGCAAACTAATCTGGTCCAAAGATAGTGAGGAACCCCAGTTAGACTTTATTATTGTGCTAGGAGGAGATGGGACTCTACTCCAAAGTGCCAGAGCTGTAGCGAAAAGTGGTATTCCCATCCTGGGGGTTAATTTTGGACAATTAGGTTTTTTGACGGAAATTGATACTGGGGAAGTTTATCCAGCTCTGGAAAAACTCCTGGCAGGTGATTATCAGCTAGAAGAGCGGATGATGCTCGAAGCTGTGGTTCGCCGTAATGGTCAGGTAGCCGAACGGTCGGTAGCCTTAAATGATGTGGTAATGGCGAAGGGGGCATTTTCCCGCTTAATTACCTTGGACATATTAATTAATGATGAGCCGGTAGCGACCATTCCTGCCGATGGGGTGATTGTGGCCACGCCTACTGGTTCTACTGCCTATTCCCTTTCCGCCGGGGGCCCGATTGTCCCACCCTCCTTGGAAGTTATGTTAATTACACCCATTTGTCCGCATAGTTTGACTTCTCGCCCGATGGTGGTTTCCCCGACCAATCGGATTAAAGTTATTGTTTCTAACCATGTAGGTGAGGTGATGCTTACCCTTGATGGACAGCATGGTATTAAACTTCACCAACATGATGAGATAATTATTAGCAAAGCAGCGATTGGAGCAAAGTTTATTAAGCTAAAAGGAAGAACCTTTTTTCAGGTGCTAGGGGAAAAGCTAAAAGCAGGTGATCGCTGTAATGTCTAAGCCTAGAACATTAGGCACAGCGGTGAACTTGGCTCACAGCTTTGTTTCCCGTGCACTGAGCGCAGGTGAAGCAGCTGTAGATGCTACTGCGGGCAACGGAAACGACACTTTATTTTTAGCCGAAATTGTTGGTCCACTGGGACAAGTGTATGCCTTTGATATTCAAGAAGAAGCCTTGGCTAATACCAAACGCAAGCTGGGGGAGGCCGGGGAATTGGCCCAAACTCGGTTAATTAAGGAAGGTCACCAAAACCTAGCTCAATATGTAGTAGGCCCGGTAGCAGTGCTTATGTTTAATTTAGGGTATTTACCTAAAGGAAACCATGAACTAACAACTAGGCCGGAGACAACCTGTCCTGCCATCCAAGCCGGCTTGAACTTGCTTAAGCCTGGAGGCATTATAAGTATAGTAATTTATCCCGGTCACCCTGGAGGGGAACTGGAAGCAGCCCAGGTGGAAAGCTTGCTCCAGCAGCTTAACCAAGCTCAGTTTTCTGTGCTAAAGTTGGATTTTATCAACCGGAATGAATCATCCTATTTAATCTTAGTTGAAAAAGAGCACTAGCAAGAGTAGAACTAGGAAGGGTAATTGTTTGGAGGTTTTGATGTGAAGGCAATTCGGCAGCGCAGAATTTTGGAGATAATTGAAACAAAGCCTATTGAAACTCAGGAAGAACTAGCTGAGGAACTACGGCAGCATGGCTTAGAGGTAACCCAAGCTACAGTCTCCCGAGATATTAAGGAGCTTAGACTGTTGAAAAATCTTACCGGTGAGGGCAAGTATCGTTATGCCCTACCCCGGGATGAATATAGGCAAAGTGGTGACCGCATGGCTCGAATATTCCAAGACTCTGTGGTCCATATGGATTTTAGTGAAAATATAATTGTAATTAGAACCCTTCCGGGCATGGCTCAGGCAGTGGCTTTCACAATTGACAACGCCCAATGGGAGGAAATAATCGGCACTGTTGCCGGTGATGATGCTATTTTAATTGTGATTAAGCCTATAGAAAGAGTGCAGGAAACTCTGGATAAATTTATCCGTTTATTAGATTAGCTAGAGCTATAACCGTTTATTGGATTAGCTAGAGGTATAAACAGATAGTCATTGGGAGGGGTCAATGTGCTGGTTCAGCTCCATATTGAAAATTTTGCCCTAATCGAGAAACTGAATCTTCAACTGGAGCAAGGACTTAATGTACTGACCGGGGAAACTGGGGCGGGTAAATCCATTGTCATTGATGCAGTTAATTTGGTGTTAGGTGGGCGAGGTTCAACTGAATTGGTGCGGACAGGCTTTGAACAGGCGCTGGTGGAAGCTGTTTTTGAGGTTACCGGTTTAACTGAGCTTAGTGAAAAACAGGGTGATTTAGGCCTAACTATTGAAGCAGACGGTACGCTAATCATGTCCCGCGAATTAACCAAGACCGGGAAAAATAACTGCCGGATTAATGGCCGTACAGTTACCCTTTCGATGTACAGAGAGGTTGGGCAGTATTTAATTGACATTTACGGTCAACAGGATCATCAATCCCTACTGGACTCTGGTAAACACTTAAGTCTATTGGATCAGTTAGGTTCCCAAACTTTTCAGGAATGGAAGGCGGAACACCAACGCTTATTTCTCCAGTGGCGTCAGGTCAACCAAAGGCTGGAGGAGCTGCGGAAGCGGGAAAAAGACCAAGCCAGACAGTCAGATATAGCCCAGTTTCAACTTGGGGAGATTGACCGAGCTCAGTTAGTTCCTGGGGAAGAGGAGGAACTACTCCGGGAGCGCCAAGTGTTGGCCAGTGCCGAAAAATTAGCTGCTTTGGGAGCAGAAGCTTATGGGAAGCTTTTGCAAGGTTCTAATCACCAAGCGGCCACCTTGGATATTTTGGGTGAAGTGGTTAACAAGCTCCGGGAAATTGGGGCTATTGATAGTTTAGCAACTCCACTTCTAGAAGCAGTGGAAGGAGCTTACTACCAACTGGAGGATGCCGCCGGGGAACTACGGACTTATTTAGAAAAGGTAGAATTTAACCCTACCCGGCTGGAATTACTGGAGGATCGCTGGGCCCTGTTACTATTATTAAAGCGTAAGTACGGTGAGTCCATAGCTGAGATTTTGGCTTACCGAGAACAAGTAGCTGCCCAACTGGAGGAACTAACCGGAAGTGAGCAGGAGTTCGCTCGGCTGCAAACGGAGGCTCAAACCTTAGTCCAAGCAGGACAAGCTCTAGCTGCCAAGCTTTCCGAGGAAAGACGAAAACTAGGTGAGGACTTAAGGGAAAGAATTCAACAGGAATTAGCAGATTTGGGCATGCCCCAGATAAAATTTGCAGTTAACTATACCGCCCTGGAGCAATGGAAGGCACACGGGCTGGAGGATATCGAATTTTTGATTTCTCCTAACCGGGGTGAACCCTTGAAACCCTTGGCTCGAATAGCTTCGGGCGGGGAAATGTCGAGAATAATGCTGGCCATGAAAACAATTTTAGCCCGGGTGGATCAAATCCCCACCTTAATTTTTGATGAGGTGGATGCAGGTATCGGTGGCCGGGCGGCTCAAGCTGTAGGCGAGAAATTAGCGCTGGTAGCTCAGGATCGGCAGGTGATTTGTGTAACCCACTCACCCCAAGTGACCAGTTTGGCCAGAACCCACTTTTATCTGCAAAAAGAAGTGCGGCAAGACCGGACTGTTACCTGTATAACCAAGCTGGACGGAGCAGGCCGGGTGCAGGAATTAGCCCGCATGCTAGGTGGGCAAAGTATTACCGAAACCACCTTAAAGCACGCAGCTGAAATGCTGCAAATGGCCGGAACCCACCAGCTAAAAACAGAAACCTAAGACTTAAAATACTTAAGTTTAAAATATTTAGTGGTTGTCTCCAAAGAGGCAACCACTTTTAGCAGCTTAATAGCTCCATAGCCTTGGCTTACAGCTTTAGCTTATCCAGCAGTCTAGCTAGAAGCGTAGACACTTCTCCCCAGGTTACAGATGAGTCTAGGTTGTGCCGGTTCTGAACTAGCTCCGCTTTAACTAACTTCTGAAAATCCCCTTCAGCCCAATGGTTAGGTAATGGAGTTGGTTTTGCAGTAGGTTGTGATGTAGGGAGTGGAGCTTCCTGTAGATTCAAAGCCTTTATTACTCCTGAAGCGATGGCCCCGGCAATTTCTACACGAAATCTGGGGTCTTTTAATTTTATGACGTCTGCCTGAGTATCAATAAAGAGATTTTCCAAAAGAACTGCAGGCATATGAGTTTCCCTTAAAACAGCAAAGTTGGCTTTTTTCAGACCCCGGTTCATAAATCCCTTTGTTTTATAGAAATTTGCCGTATCCTGGTGTATTACTTGGCTTATGTGTTCATTCTCCATACTGGAATTAAGATAAACATAACTTTCAAAACCGGTGCCACCACCGGCATTAACGTGAATGGAAATAAATAAATCTGCCCCAATCTTGTTGGCGAGTGCGGCTCTATTAGACAAACTTATAAAAGTGTCGTTGCTTCTTGTTAAGGTCACATCTGCAAAGTTCGCAAGTTTACTCTTTAGTTGTAGGGCAATATCTAGGTTAATAGCTTTTTCCAGTAAACCAAATTTTACTGCTCCGGGATCACTTCCCCCGTGCCCGGGATCGATGACGATTTTCTTGGACATTCCATTTCCCCCCTTCTACTTCTAACATAGTATTCTGGAAGGCGAAAAAAGAAATCCCTTTTTTGTTAGAGAAATTATCTTCCGAAGGTTCTTGGACGCATAAGAATTTGGTAATTTAGTCAAAATAAATACAACACTATCCATTAGATAAGTTGGAAGGGATGGTACTATGGACAAAAAAGTATCCAAAGTAGTAGCTTGGAAAATCTTAATTGTGCTAAGCTTGATTGCGGTGATGATTGGTTTAGGAGTTAACTATTTACCCAGTAGTTTCCCCACTATCTCCCAGTCCCTGTACTGGGGTAGCTCGGGCAAGCAGGTTAACGAATTACAGTGGAGATTACAACAATGGGGGTATTACAACGGCCCTATTGATGGCAGCTACGGCAATGCTACTGCCCAGGCAGTTCGCAAATTTCAGTCCAATAATGGACTGGCTGCTGATGGGGTAGCCGGCAAGGGTACCTTGGTGGCTTTGGGACTATGGACAGGTGATACTGGTGCCGGAACAAGAGGTGTAGTGAGTACTGCCACCTCCAGAGGGTTAGACCGCCGGGGGAATGTTACTTTACTAGCCAGGGTAATTCACGGTGAAGCCGGCTCAGAACCTTATCTTGGGAAAGTTGCAGTGGGAGCGGTAATCCTCAACCGGACGGCCAGTCCCCTATTCCCCAATACCCTGGCTGGAGTAATTTATCAACCTTTAGCTTTTGAGTCTGTCTCCAACGGAATAGTTAATCGGGAACCTAGTGCTGAATCTCTGAAGGCGGCACAAGAATCCATGAACGGCTGGGATCCCACCTATGGTGCTTTGTTTTTCTGGAATCCGTCTAAACCGGTCAGTAAATGGATTTGGTCCAGGTCAATTATTGCCACCATTGGGGCACATGTCTTTGCCCGTTGATAACCTCTTTTGTGCGGTTTGTATTTTTCCCACGCTTTAAATTGATTCCCTTAGTTTAAATTGATTCCCATGGTAAGGAGTGATAGTATTGCGTCGACATTGGATATTACCTGCTTTATTAAGTCTGGCTTTGGTTGTTACAGGTATGTGGGGTTATTCCGAATACACCCAACGCAGGGCGCTGGAGGTAAATATCAGTAATGAATACCAACGGGCATTTTACCAGACGGTGGACCATGTGGAAAAAGTACAGAATTTATTAAGTAAAAGTCAGGTAGCCAACAATCCCAAAACCCAGGCCGGGCTGTATTCTGATCTGTGGTATCAAGCTCAGTCTGCTCAGGATAATTTAAGTAGGTTACCGGTGAATAATGCGTCTATTGCCCGAACCTCGAAATTTCTGAACCAGGTGGGAGACTATGCTTATGCCTTGAACCGCCAAGCTGCTGGGGGAAGCCCGCCGGGGGGGAAGGACATAACCCAGTTAAACCAGCTGTACCTACGGTCGGTCAAACTTCATGATGAGCTCCAAATTGCCCAAATGGAGGTATTAAGGGGTACTGTTTCCTTAGCCAAGATTCAGCAAAATGCCCGTGCCGGCCTAGGGAAGGAAGCTGCCCAGTTAAAGAGCAAGCCCTTGGGAATTGAAGAAAAACAAATGGAGAACTACCCCACCCTAATCTACGATGGTCCCTTTTCCGATCATTTAGAAAAAAATAAGCCCAAGGGTGTGACCGGAACTATGGTCACCAGAACTAAAGCCAATGAAGTTGCTCGCGGCTTCATTGATAATCCTCGGGGCTGGATTTGGCAGGTGAAAAACACCGGTGACAAAAAGGGAAAAATTCCTGCCTACGGTTTGTCCCTCTCCCCGACCAATACCCAAGTTGCTGAGCAAATAATTATGGATGTATCCAAAATTGGGGGCCATATAGTTTATATGCTCAATACCAGGTCGGTGGGAACCGGCAGGATTTCCATGGAAGAGGCCAAAACCAGAGCTTTAAAGTTCCTAGAGAGCCGGGGTTTGGATAATATGGAACCCACCTATATGTTAAAACAAAATAAAGTAGCAGTGATTTCCTGTGTTTATAAACAAGATGATGTTCTGGTTTACCCAGACTTAGTTAAAGTGCAGGTTGCGCTCGATGATGGTCAGGTACTGGGTTACGAGGCTACCGGTTACTTAATGGCCCACACCCTTCGCAAGTTCGAAAAACCGAAGTTCACCTCCGCAGAGGCCAAAAGCTTAGTGACCGCTCGAATGCAAGTAGAACGAGTGCAATTAGCCCTGATTCCTACCCAAGGTGACAAAGAACTACTCACTTATGAGGTCAAAGGTAAGGTCAATGGAGAAACTTATTTTGTTTACGTTAATGCCCTAAGTGGCAAAGAAGAAAAAATACTTAAAGTGTTAAACACTCCAGAAGGGACACTGACCATGTAAGTTGTAAGTTCATGTAGGTAAAACTACCAAGTATGAACAGCTGTCAATAAGGTTAAACTTACTATGTATGAAAAAACCACCGACTCAGACGGTGGTTTTTTTATGGGAAAAATGTTTCGCAGATCATTTTTTAAAAATCACAAGTCAGAATTTACATATTACCGGACATACTTAGTCCTTTGCCCTATATCAAGGTTGGTAAACAAATGCACCTTAGGCATGGCATAAAAGGTTTTCAGACAGGTTATCTTAAGCTTGAACAAAAATTTACGCAAAAGGTCGGGAAGGAGGGAAAAGCTTTCAAAATTTGTGGGAGGTGGTGAACCAATGCAGCAGAAGAAATACCGGCTGATATTGTCTGTTTTGGTATCTTTATTACTGGTAAGTTTTTTTAGCTTACAAGTTCCCAGCCTGCTCACCTTACCAACCCAGCAAAGATTAATTGTCGGTGACGAATTCCGGTTAAATCTGCCCATACCAAACCAACTCCGGCAAAGATTACAAGTTTTTGTGGAAAAAGACCCCTCGGGAATTTTGGCTACTAGAACCAATGTTGCAGTTAACTCAGCCTATTCTATCGAAAAAGGGCTTCCAGAAGCAGTCTCTACCGGAAAGATTTTTTTACAAGTACGCTTATTCGGGGTAATTCCCATCAAAAGACTGGTTGTTGATGTTATCCCTCAGTTAAAAGTTATTCCAGGCGGACATTCCATTGGAGTGGCGTTAAGTTCGCCCGGAGTAATGGTGGTTGGCTATTCACCACTTATAGACAAACAAAATCTAAAATTTTATCCAGCCAAAGAAGCGGGAATTGAAATTGGGGATATAGTTTTAAGCATTAATGGAGAAAAAGTAGATACCGAACGAGAAATGGCTATTAATATCGAAAAGTTTGGTAGTAAAGGTAACCTGGTGACCATAGAAATTAGCCGCGCTAAACAGACGCAAAGAATCCAGGTACAACCTCGTTACTGTTATGACTCCGGCACCTACCGCATTGGTTTGTATATTCGGGACAGTGCGGCCGGAGTAGGAACACTGACCTTTATTGACCCCAATAGTCATAAATTTGGGGCCTTAGGACACATTATTACCGATGCCGATACCAACCGACCCATCGCTGTAGGAAAAGGCAGGATTATTAGGGCCAACATCCAACAAATCCAAAAAGGCCGCAAAGGACAGCCAGGGGAAAAAGTAGGAGTATTTATTGAAGACAACGACTTCTCTGGAAAGATTACCGAAAATACCCAAGTAGGTATCTTTGGCAACACTATGTCGAACATTACTAATCCCCTTTATCCGGAACCAATTCCAGTGGCTACTAGTGCTCAGATTAAGTTAGGTGAGGCGGAAATTTTAACAGTTGTCAACGGAGAAAAAATAGATAACTATAAAATAGCTATTCGTAAGCTGCTACCTGTCGGACGACCAGATGGCAAAGGCATGGTCATTGAAATTACCGATGAGCGCCTAATTAACAAAACCGGAGGAATTATTCAAGGTATGAGCGGAAGTCCCATTATTCAAGACGGAAGGATTATTGGAGCAGTAACCCATGTTTTTATCAATAATCCACGGCTGGGTTACGGAGTTATAATTGAAAAAATGCTCCTGGAGACAGGGATTATGGGTAAATTAACTACAGGGCGAAAAACGGGGGAAACCTCGTTTTTTTCTTTTGCAGCGTAAATAAATAATTTGCACAACGAATTTTTCTTTATTTACAAAAGATTGCTCTTCTTTTCAGCCTTTTTTGAGAAACTCCCAAGAAAAGTAAAATATTTAATTTTATCTGCAGGACTTCTTTTGTTATATGTCGAACAAATAATAAGCATAAAGATGAGCGGCGTAATGAGTTATATTTTGTGTTGCGGAGGTAATCGAATATGTTAAAAGAGATTAAAGTGCTAATTGCCGATGACAATCGAGAATTTTGTGAACTGCTAAGCGAATTTATCACCCAGCAGGATGATTTTCGGCTTGTAGGTATTGCCAACAATGGTGTGGAAGCATTAGAGCTCATAGCCAGTGAAAAACCTGATGTGGTGGTACTAGACATTATTATGCCCCATTTGGACGGCATTGGTGTACTAGAAAAACTATCCGTAAGTGAGCAAGGTAAACGGCCAAAATTAATTATGTTAACAGCTTTTGGACAAGAAGGGATTACCCAGCGGGCTGTAGAATTAGGAGCGGATTATTATATCTTGAAGCCTTTTGACTTCACTGTTTTAGCCACCAGAATAAGACAACTTGCCGACGGTGCTGCTGCAAATATGCCGGCTTATACTCCGGTAGTTAAACCTAAAAATATGGATGTAGCGGTAACCAACATTATTCACGAAATGGGAGTACCGGCTCACATTAAAGGATACCAGTACCTACGAGATGCTATTTTAATGGTTATTGATGACGTCAGTCTACTTGGAGCGGTTACCAAAGAACTTTATCCTATGATCGCCCAAAAATACACCACTACCCCCAGTAGGGTGGAGCGGGCTATCCGCCACGCTATCGAACTAGCCTGGGACCGGGGCAATGTAGAAATGATGAACAAATTCTTTGGCTACACCATTAATTTAGAAAGAGGTAAGCCGACAAATAGTGAGTTTATCGCTATGGTGGCAGATAAGCTGCGGATAGCAGCGAAGGTTTCTTAAGGCTTGGTACATAATACAGGCTGTTAAACTTCCCCGTCTAGCTTTGTCAAAAGAATTGACAAGGTTCTCAACGTACAGCAGTACGCCTTTGGCATAGGGTCAATTCTTTTTCCGTGCTATACGGGTTTTTCAACAGCCTGCTCAGGTATAAGAAAAAGTGTAGCTCTAAACATACTGGACACCTCCATGCGAGGTGTTTTTTGTTTGTTTAAGCCAAGTTCTAAATAAGGTGAATAAGGGAAATGAGGGTTTATTTCCCAGAGCACAAGTAAAATTGCAGGAAATACCAAATAGTATGTCGAAAAAGGAAAATAAAGAAGTTTGTGGATTAAAACTACTGTTTACCAAAGAAGGGACGCAATGCGGCAGAAAGACTATTCATACTACCAACCTACTCTACCGCTATTGATCGTTTAAAATTGACTAAAAAAACTTGGCTTAAAGTCCAACCAGACTTAGAAATTAAGAAATGGTTATCGTGGAAAGAAGTGATAGTAGTTTGTGTTGGGGTTTTTCTCTGGACTACTGAAATAATGGAAGCAATTAAGAGTTAAAAAACTATTGGTAAGGCGGAAGTTGTATTTTTGAGTAAATTTGACAAGGGGGGACAACAAAATGTGGACTAGAAAAATGCTGAAAACCCGGGCGAAAGAAGTTTTGAAGATTGCTTACTGGAAACTATTTTTGGTCAGTCTGATTATTGCCTTTGTTGGAGGGGATGCTGGTGGTGGTGGTTCCTTTAATTTTAACTGGAAATCTGGCGGTCAGCAGGCTCCCAGTGGTGGCGGTGGGGATCTATCTTTAGAGTGGTTAATTTTTATAGTCATAGGGGTAATAGGGATATTACTCATAGTCTTAGCTTTTCGCATCCTCCTAGGCTATGCCCTGGAAGTTGGGGGAAGACGTTATTTTATCCAAGCAACCCAAAACGACTTTGATCTCAATGCTTTAGGATTTGCTTTTGAAAAACCAAAGTATCTGAATATCATTAAAGCCATGCTCTGGCGGGCTTTACTTAATTTTTTGTGGCTCCTATTACTGATTATTCCCGGGATTGTAAAGTACTACGCCTACAGAATGGTGCCTTATATTTTAGCGGATAACCCCAACATAGGTTATAAGCGGGCCCTGGAATTAAGTGTACAAATGACTAAAGGCCATAAGTTCGATATATTTGTCCTGGATCTATCCTTTATCGGCTGGTATCTATTAGGGACATTAGCTTTACTAATCGGGGTATTATTTGTCCTGCCCTATGTCAATGCCACCAATGCGGAATTGTATTTGGTGCTACGGCAAAACGCTCTGGATAGTGGGCTGTGTGGTTATGAGGAACTTAATGCTTAATTAACTGCTAAAAGGAAAAGGCTAGATTTTGTTATTCGTCAGTTGAGGGAGTTTTATTCACCAATGATGGGCTATAGAAAAGAAATACTTGCTAAGGGTGAGTTAAGATTGAAAGTCTCAAAAGCCGCAGACCAAGCTTGGAGACAAACATGTTAGCCCCAATCTTATTGAGGAATGGTGTAGAATATGAAAAAATCTATCGTGATTGGAGCCACATCCGGGATAGGAAGAGAATTGGCAAAGGTACTGGCTGAAAATAATTATTTTGTCGGTGTTGTTGGAAGAAGAGTTGAGCTTTTACATAAACTTCAGAAAGAAATCTCGGGAGTGCTGGAAAGTTACTCTTTATATTTTTTCAATTCCTCTTCTAACCAAAGATGCATCAATTTTGCCTCGAGCATATTTCCAGCTACAAACTCGGCGATAAATTGTTCTCTCTTATCATCATCTTGTTCTAGCTTTGTTATAAATTCAGTATATCCCTGATGAGACTTTTTTTCTATTTTGCTGTAGGTTTCCAAAACGTTTTGAGTATTTGTAAGGTTGAGTGTAATGCCAATCATTTTTCCAATTATATCTCCTGCTTCTATGAACAAAGAAGGCTTTGCTCCAAGGTTCATTATAACGTTCTCCAACTTATTGATGTGTTCTATTTCAATCTCCATAAATCTTCTGAAAGTCCTGCGTATTTCGCTTTCTGGAAAATCTAAAAAGTCTTTATACATACCAAGGTGCCCATGCTCTAAAGTAAGAATTTTGTTAAGCTCCTTAATTAAATTAGAGTCGTTCATATCAATTCTCCCTTTACAGTATTTTAGATACGTTTAGTATTTTACAAAGGAAGAATTGTTAAACATTTGATATTAAACAGGAATAAGAGTAAATATTAACAAAAGGGTTATGATAATATTGAAAAGTAAAGGAGGTGTTAGTCGATGAAGGTTGCCAACTGTAAATGCGAGGAGTGTCACTATAACAAAGCCTTTGAATGCCATGCCGACAGTATCGAAGTAATGTCTGTAGGGGATAAAAGAGTAAATACTTCTGAAGGAACCTGCTGCAATACCTTTAAACTAAAAGGTTAAATTAATGTGCAATTAGTAAAAGGAAAATGTAATTGTAAATCCCGGTGCGAAACCGGGTTTTTTTTTGCCTATTTTACTTGGGATAAGCAATGTTAAGAAATACCTAAATCGATGTCTGTTCTTAGATGAAATTTTGGAGCTAGCAGGAAATAATTCATAAAATGTCGAAAGAAGTAATACTTTACCAGGTAGAATGTTAAGTACAAAGTGAAGGTGAAAAACTTGGTTCGGTTTGATTTTAAGTTCAAAAGCCTCCAACAAAGGCTTACTATCATATTCCTTGTATTAATGATATTTTCTCTGGTAATAAGCACATTAATTTTCTATTTTACTGGTAGAAATTTGTTAAGAAACCAGTTAAGAGCGCATCTAACTAATTTGGCCAAAACTTCAGCACTAATGATAGATGTTGATAAACATAACAAACTAAAGACAGCCATAGATGCAGAAACACCGGAATATCAGGAACTTAAAGGCATTCTTCAAGATATTAGGAGAGCCAATCCTGGTATCAGGTTTATTTATACTATGATTAAAACAAATAAACCGGGAATTTGGCAGTTTGTACTTGATGGGGAAGACGATCCGAAATTAGTGTCCCATATTGGTGATACGTACGAAGTTAGTCGATTTCCGGAAATGCAAAAGGCCTTTAGTCAAGCAACTGCTAATTATAAATTAACCAAAGATGTATCGGGCTATTACCTATCCGGTTATGCCCCGATAAAAGATAAAACCGGAAAATCCGTGGCCATGATTGGGTTGAATTTTTCGGCTGCTGGGCTAATTATGGAGGAGTCACAAATCACAATTGTTGCAGTGCTTATGTTAGTGTGTGGCTCGCTTTTTTCCTGGTATTTCTGTCGTAAAATTGCCAGGATATTTTGTATACCCATCCAAATTCTAACTAGTGCTACTCAGAGAATTACCAATAACGATTTTGATTGTGAAATTCCAGTCAATAGCCGTGATGAATTAGGACAACTTGCCATATCTTTTAATGAAATGGCCCGGCGACTAAAAGAATATGACCAAAAGCTGGCACAGGAGGTTTTAACGGAAAAAGAACAAAAAAGACAGATATTAAAGGTGTATAAGGACGTTATGTATGCCGTCAGCCAAGGCAAGTTTATCCTAATGGAAGAGAATGAAATCGACGATTATTTAAATACAGGTGAAGTTATCGCCGAACAGGTTATTGAAAGGACAGTAGATGTTGGGAAGTGTCGCCACTTAATAGAGCAAATCTTAACTCGATATTCTATTGAGCCCAAAACACTTCGCCATACAATCCTGGCTATTTCGGAAGGTGCAACCAATGTGTTAAAACATGCTGAAACCGGAAAGTTAATGGTGCTACATGCCAATGGGGTATTAAAATTGGTTTTATCAGACTCTGGTTCGGGGATGCCCTATGATAAGATACCCTATATGGTCTTTTTTACGGGTTTTTCTACAAAAATATCCTTAGGGTTCGGCTTTTCAATTATGTACCAGTGTTCAGATAGACTTATCTTGCAAACCTCAGGCTCAGGAACAAGAATAGTGCTGGAAAAAGCAATTGCCAAACCAAATAAGCATGACGAATTATTAAATAGTAGGGTGAGTTAAGATGCGTGCAATTTCAGTGGATAATATAAAAGAGGGTATGAAGGTTGGGAGAACCATTTATAGCGCCAGGGGTAAGATTTTACTGGCTGCTGGTATGGTCCTGAACGAGCACTTTATTGTGCGCCTGAGGGAACTTGGGATAACCTCTCTATACATCGCCAATGATGAATATGGCTCAATTAATGTTGATGATGTAATCTCGGAACAAACTAGAAGGGAAGCTATTACAGTTACTCTGGAGGTAATGACAAAAATTAAGGCAGGTGAAAACCTGGATACCAGGAAGGTTAACCGTATAATTAATGACATGATTGATGAAATATTAAATAACCAAAACCTAATAGTAAGTCTAGTAGATATTCGGGCTATGAATGATTATACTTTCGGACACTCTGTAAATGTAACAATTTTAGCATTGATTATGGGTATGGCTTTAGGGTATGACCAACTTACCCTAAGAAATCTGGCTATAGGAGCGTTGCTCCATGATGTGGGGAAAACTCTAATTCCAGATATAGAAAAAATAGGCAATAGTCTCGAAGTGCATAATCAATCTCCCATAATCCAGCAACACACCACCTTAGGTTTTGAGATTTTGCGAAAAGTAGAAGGGGTAAGCTTATTATCTGCCCATGTAGCCTTACAGCATCACGAACGATACAACGGTGAAGGTTATCCCCGGCGTCTAAAAGGTGAAGAAATTCATGAATTTGCACGCATTGTCGCTATTACTGAAGTCTATGATACCATGACCTCGGATACTCCACAAAGGTCTAGATATGCGCCTCATTATGCTCTGGAGTACATTTTCCAAAATTCAGGAATACTTTTTGAACCACGACTGGTAAAGGTTTTCGCTGGCAGCGTGGCATTTTTTCCGATAGGAAATTTGGTTTTATTAAATACCGGACAAAAGGGGGTTGTTACAAAGGCACATAAAGACTTGCCCACAAGGCCGATTGTGAGAGTATTGATTGATTCTCGAAACATCCGGGTAGAACCACCCTTTGAAATAGATTTATCCAAGCACCTTACCTATTATATAGCTAAAAACCTAGGTAGCCAGGATGTTTAAAATTTATTAAGATTAGCTGGAGGGAATATGGGGATCGGGTTTTCACTCCTAAATAAAATTAAAGCACAACTTAAATCCCAACCTGGCAATGAGAAATTATCCGAAATGACCCAAAATGTTGATGTAAATAGCATTTCCCAAGAGGTCACTGAGTCGAAATCCGCCACTATTAATGTCAGGGAGTTAGAGCTTCTTTACTCAGTTTGTTCTGATATCCTGATATCTGGTGACGGACAAGCCTTTCAACAAATTGCTGAGGTAGTCTTAAACCACTTGGGTGGTGACTGTTGTAGTATTTGGGAAGTTAATTCTGACCAGGCTAGAGAGCCTATTCGGCTGGGTTTTGCCCGCTCCTCCAAATATCTAAACCATGAAATGCTGCCCAGCCTTGATTTTGAAGTATCCTCTATTGTAGCAACCAGCGGTGAGCCGTTGGTATCAATGCAAATTAGCAAAGACCCCCGAATTCCACAGTCTGGTTATATAGTGCCATTAAAAGTACTGGCACTTCCTCTAATGAAAGCAAAAGAAAAAATAGGAGCTTTTAGTATTTGGACAGAGGTAGATCAGGATAGACCAATTATGACCACTACTGAAATCGAACTACTGGCCACAATTGGCCAAATACTTTCCCTGGGTTTGGATAACTTCAGGCAGCTTCCCCAAAATCATCATAATCAACGTTTAAAAAAGGAATTAGAAATAGCCAGAGATATACAGCAGGGAATGGCTCCCCGCAATATGCCAGATATACCGGGAATATCAATAGAGACAAGAACGGTTGCGGCAAATCAGGTGGGTGGTGATTATGTTGATATCCTTCAAACCCAAGGTGGGAAAATTGGCTTGGTAATCGGGGATGTCATGGGTAAAGGGGTTCCCGCCGCCTTATTTATGGTAATGACGCGCGCCGTTTTTCGTACGGTGGCTAAGGGAAATCTGCTTCCCCACCAAGTATTGAGAGAAGTTAATGAGGTTTTATTAAAAGATTTGACCAGCCAGGGCAGCTTTGTTACCCTTTTCTATGCCCTTTATGACCCTGTAACCTGTGAGTTACTATATGCTAATGCGGGACATAATCCTCCGTTAGTCTACCGAATGAATAAGGATGAATTTTATTTCCTTAAGTCTAAGGGTATTTATATTGGTGGGAAAAAAAACGCAAATTACGACCTTAAATCTTGTAGACTACAACCCGATGATATAGTTATTTTTTATTCGGACGGCCTAAAAGAAGCTAGAAATAAACAAAATGAACAGTTTGGTCTGAAAAGGATCATGGAAACTGTCAAAAGATATGCAGTTTACAATGCTGCCGGAATAATGGACTGCCTATCCTATGCTCTTGCGGAATTTACCGGGGATTCGCCTCAGAGTGACGATGTTACTATTGCTATCTTAAAATTACAGTAGCTAGCAGGAAGGGTGATTAAATGCTCGAAAAAAAAGAAGTAATCGTAGAAGCAGGAAATTATGAGCAAGCGGTAGCCAAAGCTTTAAACATTTTGGGAACAACTAAAACCAAGGTAGACATAACAGTAATTGCGCAGCAAAAGCACGGTCTATTGGGCTTCGGTAAAAAGTCAATTACCGTCCGGGTAATTACAAAACCGGACTTGAACCAAATACTTGACCATATTTTAGAGGTAGGGGACGGCTCCGGACTAGAAAAGAAGGTAAGTGTAAATTATCCTGAAGAGGTTAGTTCTAACACTGTGCTTTCTAAAGATGGGTCAATTTCAATTGTGGACGAAGTAGTAATAGTAAAAGATCCTGCTGGAGGAGGACGTTTCCCGGTAATTTATCCGGTAGCTGGAACGGTTATTAGTGTAAACGGTGCAGCAATCCATGAGCCGACAGTTGTAAACAGCCAGGACTCGGTAATCATAGAACCTATAATCACTCAGCCTAGTCAAACAATAGATATTTTGGTTAGTGAGGACAAGTTAACCGCCTACCTGCTAATTCAACGGGTAGCATACCAAAATTTTATTGTTGAGGATTCACCGGTAGCTCAAGTTCTTAAACCAAGGGTAACTTCTAACAGCATGGTTTGGCCGGAGCCCCTAGCCCTAACCGAGATTTTAGCGAAAATAGAACAAAACAAAATCAGCTCTGGTTTAGACAGTTCTGCTTTAGAATCTGCTCTAAATGATTCGGAGAGCCCGGAAACAAAAGTTATAATTGCCAGGGGCAAGCCGGCAGTTAATGCCTCAGGTGGGGAGATTACCCTGAAAATAAACCAGGGTTCAACAATAAATAGTTTGAATCCGTACGGGGAGGGCTTAATTGTCTCTGTAGAAGCCGGTGCGGTTATAGCAGTAAAAAGCAACCATGTCCTTGGGGAACCTGGTGGGGATGTTTACGGTGTTATAATCCAACCAGGAAAGTCGAGAGATGTGGAACTGATTGCGCGGGAAGGTGCCAAAGTTATTAAGGATGGAACTGTAGTAGTAGCAGCAATTACCGGTCGGGTTATCATTGAAGGTAAAGACAAAAATATTTTTAGTGTCCTGCCCATTCATACCGTCAATGGTGATGTGAATATAAATGTTGGGAACTTAAAATTTAATGGAGATATTATTGTTTTAGGTAATGTTCTGGACGGGTTTCGCTTAGAAGCCGGTGGGAATATTAATGTTCATGGTAATGTTATTCATGCCGAACTGTTAGCAGGCAGGAATATAACTGTTAATAAAAACATAATTAGTTCAGTGATTAAAGCGGGAGGAGATACTTTAATCTACAGTATTCTAGATCCTTTGCTTAAAGAAATAAGCGTTAAGGTAGAACAATTAATCTCAACTGTGGAACTACTAAAAAAGAACCCCTCCTTTTCAGTAGCAGATTTAAGTAATGGTGATGGTAGGCTTATCCAACTATTAATTGATTCCAGGTATCAGATCATCACGAAAATAATCACTAAGTTAAAAGAATTTTTAGCGCAAAATCAAACTCTTAATCAGACTTTTCATAAAGTTATTGAAAACCTGAATAATACATTTTATGGTTTGGGTCCCCTTCGAATTAATGAAGTTAAAGAATTAAAAGTAATTAACTCTGAAATCGAAGGACTTGTACTGGAGATTACTGAGTTATTAACTATGCCTGCGGATATCCAGGCTGGATATGTGCAAAATTCTTCTTTGCAAGCTAGCGGGGATATCATAATCAGCGGTGCAGGAAGCATTATTTCTGATTTAACCGCAGGAAAAAATATTAACATTAATAGTGAGCGAGGAGTAGTTAGAGGGGGTCATCTTACCGCTCATGGTTTAATAAAACTTAAAGAAGTAGGTACTTCCTCTGAGGCAGTCGTTACAATAACCTTAATCGGCAAAAGTAAATTGGAAGCGGATTTAATTCATCCGGTAGTAATACTTGAGCATGGCATCCAAAAATTCCGTTTTGAAACTTGGCCGGTTAGATACGTTGAGGCCTATGAAAATAAAGAAGGGAAACTGGTTGTAAACAGTCTTAAGAGTAAAGAAGTTTAGTTATTTATTAGATTTAGACAACCGCTAAAAAAGGATTGGAGGGTTAGACGTGTTAAATATTGAGACCAGTTATGAAAGCAATATCGGATGTCTCAAACTAATTGGAGAGCTGGATATCTCCACAATAGACCTTTTTCGGACGAGTGTGGAGAATGTACATGACAATATTAAGCAGGTAGTGTTGGATTTTAGTGACCTGAAATTTGTGGACTCTACCGGTGTAGGAGGCTTGGTTCAGGTCATCAAAAGAATTCGGGAAAAAGGTCTGCAAATTTCGGTCAGAAACATTTCACTGGATGTGTTTGAGGTTTTAGACCTTTTAGGTATTCCTGAATTAATGGGTGAGGAGACTTTTATTAGGAAGTCTTAATCCCTAAATTACTGAGGTGCAAGATGAACTTTTTCCAGGTGGGAGCCGCTATCGCTGAAATATTGGCAGTAGTATTAATTCTTTTTTTGTTTGCGGAATATATTAAAATACGTAAACTGGAAGCGGTTTCCCGACTTGCCTACTTGGAACTCAACCAGATAATTGAAACTGCTGCAGATGGAATGCGGATTATTGACATAAATTTTAATATCATCCGGGTTAATGAGAGCTTTTCTCATTTAACGGCTTTAAACAAGTCGGAGTTAATCGGCAGAAAATGCTACCAAGTGTTTTTTGGCTCAAATTGTCGGACCCCCGAATGTCCTCTAGTACAAATTTTAAACGGCGCAGAGCATTATTTATGCGATGTGGAAAAGGAACGGATTGATGGTGCTAGAGTACCTTGCATTGTTACAGCCACACCATTTCGGGGGTTAAATGGTGAGTTGCTTGGTATTGCTGAGAATTTTAAAGATATTACCGAACGAAAATTAGTCGAGGAAGCTTTGCACAAAAGCAAAAAAGAGTTTAGAGAAAGTGAACAGACTTTAAGGGCAATGTTTCGATATGCTGCCGTAGGAATTATACACGCAGATTTAAGTGGCAGGTTATTAAAAGCAAACAAGAAGTTCCATGAAATTTTAGGTTACTCTCGGGAAAATATTCGGAATATGAAATTTCAGGATATCACAGACCCTGATGATATGCACAGTGACTTAAAGCAAATGCAAAGTTTGCTGGCCGGAGATATTTCCATGTTCTCACTGGAACAGCGAAATTACCATAAGGATGGTTCTATAATTTGGGTTAACCTAACGGTATCACTAGTTCGTGATTCTATGAATTCCCCTAAGTATTTTATTGGCATCATTGAGGACATCAGTGAACGTAGACGAGCCGACGAAATTCTTAGTGAAAATAACCGAAGAATTAATAAGGAACTTAAGTTGGCCAATAGTATCCAGGCCAGTCTATTTCCTATTAATTTACCCTTGATCTCCGGTGCTACCCTGGCAGCAACAACTTTGGTTGCTAATGAAGTAGGCGGGGATTATTGCGATTTATTTATAACCAGAAAGAAAAAACTGGGCATTGCGATAGGGGACGTGATGGGAAAAGGTATCCCCGCAGCCTTGTTTGTAGCCATGACTTACGCCTATGTGCGGAATTTTGCTGTGGAAACGGAAAGCCCTAGTTCAATTTTAAACAAGGTAAATAATGTTTTATATGCACCTTTGGAATCAAATCAGCAGTTTCTAACTCTTTTCTATGCAATTTATGACCCTACCAGCAAAGTACTCTCATATGCCAATGCCGGACATAATCCACCTATTTTATATTGTGCGGCTACAGGTGAAACTCAAACTTTAACTGTCAGAAGCTTTTATATTGGTGGACGTGAACAAACAGATTACAAAGAAGGAAGTATTAACCTTAACCCTGGTGATATTTTGTTGTTTTATACCGACGGACTTAAAGAGGGCAAGAATCCGGATGGGGAACAATTTGGCATGGAACGCATTGAAAATCTAATCAAAGCAAGCTATATGCAAGACCCCGCAAGTATTCAAGATATCATAATCAACGAATTTAATGATTTTTTATTAGGTGAGCCACCTTATGATGATGTTACAATGGTAATTATTAAAATAAATAAAATTAATAGGGCTTCCTAATTTAATGAATCCATTAAGAAAGTACCTCTGCTTTTCCATTTGCATCTGGAAAAATAGAGGTACTTTTTTGTTTTACATCCCGACTGGTTATACTAGGTGCAGAGGTGAGATCGTTGCTGGAGGACAAAGGATCAATTAAGGGGACAAGCAAAGGATCAATTAAAGGATCAATTAAAGGACTGGCTAAACTGGATGCTAAAACCAAAAACCTAGTTAGTCGGCTTAAACCAGGAGATATCGCCATTATCCATCATGATGATTTAGATGAAATCTCTGGGAAAGCTTTAGTAGCCGCTAGGGTTAAAGCTGTGGTCAACTGCGGGTATTTTATTAGCGGCAAGTATCCCAACTTAGGACCTCAAGCCTTGGTGGATGCGGATATTATGCTGGTGGATAAGGCAGGGCCTGAGCTAATGGCCATAGTCCAGGAAGGGGAAAAACTACTCCTAACTCCCCAGGGAGAAATATATTCAGGAGAAAATTTAATCGCCAGAGGTAAAGTACTGGGACGGGAAGAAGTCCAGAGCAAAATGGGGGAGACTACGGAAAAACTTGGTATTATTCTGGATAGTTTCGTGCAGAATACCCTTGAATACGCCCAAAAGGAACGGGGTTTAGTGCTGGGTCAGGTGGAACTACCCCCAGTGGAAACATGCTTCCAGGGTAGACACACGTTAATAGTGGTGCGGGGTAAAAATTACCGGGAAGACTTAAAAGCAATTAAAACTTATTTAGAAGAGGTTCGACCCATTTTAATCGGGGTGGACGGAGGCGCTGATGCCCTGTTGGAGTTTGGCTGCCAACCGGATATGATAATTGGGGACATGGATAGTGTTAGTGATCGGTCCTTAAGCTGTGGAGCGGAGCTGGTGGTTCACGCCTACCCGGATGGCAGAGCACCTGGTTTAAACCGGATAACTCGGTTGGGCTTAAGGGGGAAAATATTTCCCGCCCCAGGAACCAGTGAGGACATTGCCATGCTTTTGGCTTACGAATTGGGGACGGAGCTAATTGTAGCTGTAGGCACTCATTCAAACATGATTGACTTTCTGGAAAAGGGTCGCCAAGGTATGGCCAGTACCTTTTTAATCCGGCTAAAGGTAGGTGGTATTCTGGTGGATGCCAAAGGGGTGAGTAAACTCTACAACCAGCAGCTGCGTTTCCGTTACTTAGTCCAAATTGTTGGTGCTGCCATGGTGCCGCTGGTTTTTGTGGTGTGGTTAGCTCCTTCTACCCGGCATTTAGTGCGCTTAGCCTATCTTCAGTTAAAACTAGTGCTAGGCTTGTAGATTAGCAAACATTTTCCCAGGCTAGATTAAGGGGGGGAAGTTATGATTATCGATTTAAGATATCATATCGCATCACTGGTAGCAGTATTTTTGGCCCTAGCTGTTGGCATAGCTGTAGGGTCGGTAATGCTAGGTAATGACTCCGTTGTGTGGCAGCAGGAGAAATTAGCGGACAGCCTGGAAACAGAACTGCGAATTATCCGGCAAGACAATCAACAACTGCGCCAGAAGGTTTCCGCCTTCCAGAATTCGGTGCATAAACAGGGCGATTTTGAACAAGTAATTTTGGCCCAGTTAGTTAAACAACGCCTAGAGGGAATGCAGGTGGCAGTTATTGATACGACCAATACCGGTTTGAGTCCCAAGGTGGTAGAAATATTGCAACTTGCCGGGGCTAAAATCGCTGCGGTGATAAACATCCAAAACGGCCTGGGTGCTGGGGGGGAGAGCAGGCCGCAAAGAGTAAAGGAATACTTGGGGTTAGAAGATAAACAACCGGGGGAAGTAGTTAGTGAGTTAGCCCACCAACTGGGCAGAGGTATTTATCCCGGGGATAACCTGGCTGTGCTAAATTTAATGGCGCAAGAGGGGCTAATAAAAATATCCGGGGAAATGGGTGTACCCGTCAATGCGGTTGTGGTAATTGGGGGAAGTCAGGAAATTGATGGGAGCAAAGTGCCGGCTAAATTGGTAGATGTGCCTTTGCTAAAGTATCTAACCTCTAAAGGCCTGAAGGTATACGGGGTGGAGGAAGTGGATACTGCCATTTCCTATATGCCCATTTATCAGCGCTTGATGTCCAGTACTGTTGATAACATCGATACCATTCCGGGGCAGGTTTCTTTTGTCTGGGCTATGGAAGGCAAGTCGGGATATTACGGAGTAAAAAGCACAGCTAAGCGGTTTATGCCGGAGGAAATTGGCGGAAAGCTAGGGGTGGGAGGCAAGTTATGAGTATGGCTAGGTCAGTATTGGCTTTAATTCCCGCTTTTAATGAACAGGATACAATTAGGCAAACAGTGCAAGGGGTAATTTCCCTCCCACTGGTGGATAGGGTGCTGGTGATTGATGACGGTTCCACAGATGAAACTTTAAATAGGGCCAGGCAAGCGGGGGCAGAGGTGGTGGTACAGCCTGTTAACCTAGGTAAAGGGGCTGCTCTAAACCGGGGTCTGAAGGAGTTCCGGGAGGATATTTTGCTGCTGTTAGATGGGGATTTAGGTGAATCAGCTGGGGAAGCGGCTAAGCTGGTAGAACCACTAATGGCAGGGCAGGCGGATATGACTATAGCCCGTTTTCCCAAGGTGCAAAAAAAGGGGGGCTTTGGGCTGGTTAAAGGCTTAGCCAGCTTAGGCATCCGCAGCCTGACGGGTATCAGGGCTCAGGCTCCACTGTCAGGACAACGCGCACTTACCAGGGAAGTTGTAAAAAGTGTAGGCAGTTTTGCAGCTGGGTACGGAGTGGAGATAGGGCTAACCATTGATATTGCTCGCAAAGGTTTTCGCATTCTGGAGGTAGACACTGCTATGCACCACCATGGACAAACCGGCCGTGATCTAGGGGGCTTTTGGCACCGGGGCAAGCAATTTATCCATGTAATAAGAGTTCTGATGGGTAGGGCGGTGAGATTTTCCGGTGTTTGAGTTAGCATTGCTTGTACTACCTGACTTGGTTTCTGGCTTGACATTTGGCCTGGTTTTCGGGTTTGCTTTTTTGCTAACCAGGCAAATCTTGCCCAGTATTTTTCGGCTAATTCGAGAAGCAGGTTTTAGTAGAGTTAATTACCGAGGCGAGCCCATTCCTGTTGGGGTGGGGCTGGTATTTTTTTTAGCTTGTTTGCCGATTGGGGTTGGTTTGATGGTTGGGCTGCCCTGGGTATTAAGTAACTTTCCAGAAGGAGCAGGCTACCGGTTTTACCAGCAAGTACCGCTGTTTTTACTAGGTCTAGCTATAATGACCCTGGTGGGCCTGATTGATGACATTTTTGGCAACCGCCAGACCACCGGACTATGCGGGCATTTGGCTCAGCTTTGTCAGCGGGGCAGGCTTACCACAGGAATGCTTAAAGCCTTAGTTGGCGGAATATTAGCCTTGGGCATTGGGGTGGCCGGCAGTTTTGCTGGGCATCCCGGGGCTAATCTGGATGCTCTGGGAAGTAGCTATGGAAGTAGCCTTGGAAGTAGCCTTGGAGTTAGCTGGGTGGGGATAATGCTACGGACGCTAACCATGGCCCTCTCTATTAATGCCATTAACCTGCTGGACCTGCGGCCGGGAAGGGCGGGAAAGGGTTTTACCCTTGCAGCAGTGGTTCTACTAATGCTAGGCTGGCCCTGGTTATTTCATTTGGAAATGCTCTTTCTGCTCATGGTGTTAGGCAGCCTGCTGGCTTATTTGCCCAGGGATTTACAGGCTCGGGCTATGATGGGTGATGCGGGCGCCAACGCCCTGGGAATTACCTTAGGGATGGTTAGCTGTTGGTCACTGTCTGAGCAGGGGTTAGTTGTTTACTTGCTTTTGTTGTTAGTCTTTCAGCTGTGGACGGAGAAGTACTCCTTGACGGAATGGATAGAAAAAGTCCCCCTGCTGCATTTTCTGGATAAGCTTGGTCGGCAATAAATTGCAGGAATTCTGCTGCAAATGCCGAACTTAGTATCAAAGTTAAGATGACGACAAATAGCATTTCGGGGACAGCCCTTGGGGGGGGATAAAAGTGGCTAATCAACTTAATAAGCAGGACTATGTGGCAATCTTCAATGCTATCCACGACGGTATAATTGCTATAGATTCCCAAGGAGTAATTACCATGTTTAATGCCGTAGCAGAAAGACTGACTGGCTTAACTGCAGTCCATGTACTGGGCAAAAGCTCGGTTAAGGTAATTCCCAATAGCCGTTTGCATTTGGTCTTGGCTAACGGCATCCCGGAAATTAACCAGCAGCAAGTAATCGGTCCCACCACAATTGTGACTAACCGGGTTCCTATTTTTAATGCTCAGGGGGTCATTCAAGGGGTAGTGGCGGTTTTTCGTGATTTTAGCGATATTCGAAGTTTGGCTGAAGAAATCACCAACCTTAGACAGATGCAAAGCCTTTTGGAGGCTGTATTTAATGCCACCAATGATGCTATTTCGGTGGTGGATGAGCAGGGTTTGGGGATTCTAATCAATCCCGCCTATACCAAGCTTACCGGGTTAACCGAAACTGAAGTGCTCAATAAGCCGGCAAATGTAGATATTGCGGAAGGTGAAAGCATGCATATGCAGGTGCTTAGAACCAAAAAGCCGGTCCGAGGTGTGCGCATGAAAGTGGGCCATCACAAAAAAGAAGTTATGGTCAACGTAGCGCCAATTATTGTTAATAATCAGTTAAAAGGCAGTGTAGGTGTTATTCACGATCTCTCGGAAATCCGCAAACTCGCTGAAGAGCTAGAGCATGCCCGGCAACTCATTCGTAAGCTGGAGGCAAAATATACCTTTGACGATATCATTGGTTTCAGCGGTGAACTAGTTGCAGCTACCGAACAGGCTTTGCGAGCTGCCGCCACCCCGGCCACCGTTTTGCTCCGAGGGGAAAGTGGCACAGGTAAAGAACTGTTTGCCCATGCCATCCACAATGCCAGTAACCGCAGTAAAGCCAGATTTAACCGGGTAAACTGTGCAGCTATAACGGATAGCTTACTAGAAAGCGAGCTTTTTGGTTATGCCGAAGGGGCTTTTACCGGGGCGTCTAAAGGCGGGAAATTAGGCTTTTTTGAACAAGCTAACGGAGGAACAATCTTTTTAGATGAGATTGGGGAAATCAGCTTAAACCTCCAGACCAAGCTGCTGAGGGTGCTCCAAGAAAAAGAAATCCGCCGAGTGGGTGGTGCCGCGGCCGTTTCCGTAGATGTACGGGTTATTGCTGCGACTAATGCCAATTTAGAGCAAAAAATCAAAGATGGCAGTTTTAGGGAGGATCTCTATTACCGGTTAAATGTAGTGCCTATTTTTGTGCCACCCCTACGTAAAAGCAAAAATGACATCCCCATGTTGGTGGATCATTTGATTCGCAAGTTTAACCGGGAATTTGGACGAAATGTGGAAAAGGTGCAACCGGAAGTGTATCGCCTGTTGGCTGATTATGACTGGCCAGGTAATGTGCGGGAATTGGAAAATATCTTAGGACGAGCTATTATTAATATGAAAATCAATGAAAATACCGTGGCGGTGGAGCATCTGCCCCCCTTGGTCAAACAAGCCACAATTGATTCACCTTCCCACCCCCCAAGCCTGGGGAAAAGTGACCTTGGTAGTGGTAGTGCTCTAATATCTACCCCGGCCAATAGTACTTTGGAGCAAGTTTTAGACCAGGTGGAAAAAGACTATATTACCCAGATTATGGGGGAATCCCGGGGTAATAAGACGTTGGCGGCCAAAAAATTAAACATTGCCACCCGCAGTTTGTATTATAAACTGGAAAAACACGGCCTTAAATAGGATGGAATTCTAGGAATGCCCAAGATTTTAGTGAGTTAAAGGTGGTAGGTGAGATTATTGCTTGAAGAGCGTAAAACCCATATTTTTATTGGGTATTATGGCAGCGGGAAAACCGAACTAGCTATAAACTATGCGACTGAATTGGCGGGTAGTGGTCAACCGGTAGCCTTAGTGGACTTGGATATTGTTAATCTTTATTTTCGTTCCCGGGAAACTAAGCAAGTGCTAGTTGCTAAGGGGGTAGATGTGATTACCTCGGCAGGCAACCTGTCCCATGCTGATTTGCCGGCTTTATCCCCTGCTATAAAAGGGGTGTTACAAAGAGCAACAAAAGCGGTTTTTGATGTAGGTGGGGATGATGCCGGAGCCACTGTTCTAGGCAGATTTGTCCGGGATATCCCGGAAGGAAGTTATAACTTGTTCTTTGTGATCAACATTTTTCGCCCCTTTACCAGAACCAAGGCGGAGATAATCAAAGCCTTGAAGACCATTGAGACTGCTTCCCGTCTAAAGGTTACCCATCTGGTTAGTAACTCTAATTTAGGTGAGGATACAGATACCCTGTGTATTGCCGAGGGGCTAAATTTAGTAAAGGAAGTAGGCACTGAGCTAGGCCTGCCCATAGCCTTGGTCGGAGTGCCAGCAGGTCTGACCAGCCAAGTTAAAACTGAACTCACCTCCCAACTGGGTGATATCCGGCTAATCCCGTTACGGCTCTACATGGTTCCACATTGGCTTCGGGATCAACAGTGGGCAGTTATTGAGCCAGTTAACCTTTAGAATAACTACTTTTTATATTGATTTATACGTGAGATGGGGGGTAAAGAAATGCCCAGGGTTACATTTAACGAAGATCGGTGCAAAGGCTGTGAGCTTTGTACAGCGGTTTGTCCTAAGGGGATTGTGGTCATGGCTAAGCATTTTAATTCCTCAGGCTTTTACCCGGCTACAGTAGTGGAGCAGGATAAATGTACCGGCTGTGCTTTTTGTGCCCGGATGTGTCCGGATATCGTAATCCAAGTAGAGAAAGAGGGGAAATAAAGGTGGCCAAGATTTTAATGAAGGGTAATGAGGCTGTGGGGGAAGCAGCGGTTTTAGCCGGCTGCCGGTATTTCTTCGGCTATCCCATTACACCCCAAAGTGAACTACCTCACTACATGGTCAAGCGTTTGGCCGAAGTGGGTGGAGTATTTTTACAGGCGGAAAGTGAGATTGGGGCGATTAACATGTCCTTTGGAGCAGCGGGGTCGGGGGCACGGGTGATGACCTCCTCTTCCAGTCCGGGCATTAGCTTAAAGCAAGAGGGTATTTCCTACCTTGCGGGAGCAGAGCTGCCGGTGGTTATTGTCAATGTTATGCGCGGTGGACCCGGTCTAGGAAACATCCAGCCCACCCAATCCGATTATTTTCAGGCTACCAAAGGTGGAGGCCATGGCGACTATAACATGTTAGTGCTAGCCCCGGATTCTGTCCAGGAAATTGTGGACCTGACTATTGAAGCCTTTGATTTGGCTGATAAGTATCGAAACCCGGTGATGATTCTCGGGGATGGGGTTTTAGGCCAAATGATGGAGCCTGTTGAACTGCGGGAGGTAGAAGTTAAGGTCCCGGCCAAGCCTTGGGCTAACTCCGGCGCTAAAGGCCGCAAGCCCAATTTAATTAACTCCCTGTACATAGTTGCCGAACGCTGTGAAGAACATAATCTGCGGCTCCAGGCTAAATATAAGCAAATGGGTAAGGAAAATGTCCGTTACCAAGACTATCTAGCCGACGATGCGGATGTGCTGTTAGTAGCCTACGGAACCTCGGCTAGGATTGCGAAAGGGGCTATTGACCTGGCTCGGGAACAGGGGATTAAAGCAGGGTTAGTGCGTCCAATCAGCCTATGGCCCTTCCCTTATGAGCACTTAAACGAGGTTGCTCAAAAGGCTAAAGCGGTGCTAGTGGTGGAAATGAGTGCCGGGCAGATGATTGAGGATGTACGTTTGGCCCTGAGTGGCTCCAAACCAATCCATTTTTACGGCCGAATGGGGGGGATGCTCCCGGTTATTTCGGAAATCTTGAGAGAGCTTGAGCAGCTGGCCAAAGGGGGACAGAGTAATGGCAATAGTATTTGCACGACCTAAATGTTTAACGGAAAAAGCCTTTCATTACTGTCCCGGCTGTACCCATGGCATTATCCACCGGCTGGTCGCGGAAACAGTTGACGAGCTGGGAATCCAGGAAACCACCATTGGGGTTGGTCCGGTAGGCTGTTCAGTTTTTATCTATGAATATATTGACACCGACTTTTTTCAGGCCTCCCACGGACGGGCCCCCGCGGTAGCCACCGGGGTAAAACGAGTGCATCCGGATAAAACAGTGTTTGTCTACCAGGGGGATGGAGACCTAGCGGCTATAGGTACTGCGGAAATTGTCCATGCAGCTGCTCGGGGTGAAAAGATTACCGTTATTTTCGTGAATAATGCTATCTATGGGATGACTGGCGGCCAGATGGCTCCCACAACTTTAGTGGGTATGGAAACAACCACTTCTCCTTTCGGTCGGAATAAGGAGACTCAGGGTTCACCGGTTAAGGTGTCCGAAATGCTCAGCACTCTGGACGGAGCAGGTTATATTGCCCGAGTATCTGTCCATGACCCTAAGCATGTGATTCAGGCCAAGAAAACCATCCGCAAGGCCTTTGATAACCAAATCAACGGAGTCGGCTTTAGTTTGGTGGAAGTACTGTCCACCTGCCCGACCAACTGGGGCATGCATCCCAATGAAGCGACCAAATGGTTGGCGGAAAACATGATTCCATACTATCCCCTAGGGGAGTTCAAGGTTCCTCCTGCACCTGCC
The DNA here is from genome assembly GCA_049302075.1 of Carboxydocellales bacterium. GTDB lineage: Bacteria > Bacillota > Carboxydocellales > JAJZTU01 > JBAQLS01. The sequence continues at coordinate 75,184 of JBAQLS010000006.1, forward strand.
CATGCTGAAGGGAAGGTAGAATAGATGCTCCATGAGATTATCATGGCCGGTTTTGGTGGCCAGGGGATTATGTCCATGGGTCAGTTGCTGACTTATGCCGGCATGCTGGAAAATAAGCATGTGGCCTGGATTCCGTCCTACGGCCCGGAAATGCGGGGAGGTACTGCGAATTGCGGGGTGACCATCTCTGAACGGGAGATTAGTTCTCCCGTGGTTTTTGAACCAACTGCGGCCATCATTATGAACCGCCCTTCCCTGGAAAAATTTGAACCTACCGTTAAAGCTGGGGGAGTTATCTTGGTCAATAGTTCTTTGATTGATCTAAAGGTTAAGCGTCAGGATATTCGAGCCTATTACGTTCAGGCTAATGAATTGGCTGATGAGCTGGGTAATTCCCGGGTCTCCGGGATGGTTATTCTAGGTGCTTTACTGGAATTGACCAAAGTAGTTAGCTTGGATTCTGTAGAAGAATCCTTGAAAAAGGTTTTACCGGAGTACCGGTATAACTTAATACCTATGAATCGTAAGGCGTTGGATAAGGGTGCCGAGGTAGTCCGGGCAGGCTGTTAAAATTCCCCATCTAGCATTGTCGCCAGCTATGACAAAATCCTCAACGTACAAAAGTACGCCTGCGGTTTTGTCATAGCTGGCTTCGCGCTATACGGATTTTTTAACAGCCTGCTCTGGGTATAAAAGAAAGAGGGAATTACTAAATAAACGTAACCGTGGGAGTGATGCCCACGGTTTTTTTCGTAGGATAGGAACTTATATCGCAGTGTTACGGAAGATTTAGGATTTGCAAGCTTTATTACCGGAACATTGGGTACTGCCATACCCAGTTACCTTGTACCCGTGATTGTATTTTTATTGGCAGGGGCTACTTCCTACTTCATGGGATCAGCCTGGGGGACATGGGCTTTAGTGATGCCACTAGCCTTACCTCTGGCTGTGGCAACTGGGGCTAATCCTGCACTTGCGGTGGGAGCAGTACTAGCCGGTGGTTCTATCGGTGACAACATTTAGCCTTTAGGTGAAACTCCAGTACTAACCTCCACCATTACGGATATATCAATTCTACAATATGTTCGTTCCGAACTACCCTATAACAAAAATGGATGTGCGTTAAAAGTAACTACAATCCGGGGCTTCACTTGCTATAGGGAGGCCCCGGATTTTTTAAACAACAACGTTTCGTAAATTGAAGTTGCTGCCCTAAAATACCCTTTGCTTAGGTAGCGATAAAGCAGGAAAACGGCCCTAAAAATGATATCCAAGGCAATGGCCAGCCAGACTCCGGTCAGTCCCAGACCGGCTTTGATAGCTAAGAGATAGATACCAATGGTACGGATTAACCAGACGCCGATTGTAGTTAGATACATGGGAAATTTGGTAGCACCAGCTCCCTGAAGAGCACCAGCAACTATTAAATTTATTGCCAGAGCTGGTTGAACCAAGGCAACTATTCGCAAAGCAACAGCAACTTGTCGAATGACTATGGGATCAGTAGTAAAGAGGGCAGCGAGGGCTTCTGCAAAGATAAAATATACAGCCCCAATCAAACTCATCAAAATTGCCCCCAAGTAACAAGCTAATTTCCCATAGTGGTGAGCTTCTTTAGGTTTTTCTGCCCCTAGGTTTTGGCCCATCAGAATAGTAGCCGCAGTGGTAAAGCCGTATCCCGGCATATAAGAAAAGATTTCAATATTGGCAGTCACGGCAGCAACCTCAACCAAGCCTAAGCGGGAAACAAAGAGGGTGTCTACGAATCCTACCAGAACCTGGAGCATATTCTCGATGATCACAGGAAAGGCTAAGTTTAGAACTGTTAAGACAGCAGTATACTTTCGGGCCATGTAGCTTCCTCCTATTTGAGGTAGTTGGTGAGCATTATTTTAATTTCATCTATGGTTTCTGCGGCATTTCCTTGCTGAGCAACTTCACCCACACAGTTTTCTAGGTGATCCTCAAAAATAATTTGTTTAACCTTCTTTAGAGCCGATTCAACTGCGGAAATTTGCAATAAGACATCTGCGCAACTTTTATGATCCTCGACCATATTTTTAATCCCCCGGATACGTCCTTCAATCTTCGCCAAACGTGAGATGACATCAGTTGCTTTGGTATGTTTACCCATATTCTTACCTCCCATCCCCCCGGAGGGGATAAATTTATTTTAATTATCTCTCAGGACAAATAGAGAAAATAAGTTCTATTTGGTTAGAATTTGAAAGTCGGTAATTGGGTACTCTCTTGGCAGGGATGGGTTTGACGTTATCTGGGTGGAATTATGTGGAAATTATATGAGTTTTAATAGAACTGTTAAGTATGGTGCGCATAGTAGAGTAAGCAACTCAAGTTGTTTTAAGAAAATAAAATAATTATTCTTAGGGGGTTGAATTTAATTTTTGTTTTTCATATAATCATACTAAAACATATGAACAATTAATCATATAATCACGGGAGGAGATATTATGGGTAATGCGGCTGCAGTTAAAGATTCAGTTTTGGTGGAAGAGCATCTAATAATCCACGGTTTGCAATGTCATGACTGTGCTGATAAGGTTGAGGAAGAGGTAAGTAAACTCCGAGGCTTGGCCAAGGTTAAGGTAGACTATAAAACCACTCAGATTAACCTGATTTATGACCCGGAGGTAGTTGACCGGGAGGAAATTCTGGCTAAGATTCAAAGTCTGGGCTATCAAATTGAAGGTGCTTCCAAGGGCAAGGAACTCAAGCTGACTACTTTCCGTTTAGGTGGTTTGGATTGCGCTGACTGTGCTGCCAAGCTAGAGAAGAAAATAAGCCAGCTAGAAGGCATAAAGACCGCCAAGGTTAATTTCGGTGCTTCCAAACTGACAGTGGAACATGATATTGCCTTAACGAAAATCATTAAGACAATCGAAGAGGCCGGTTATGGTGTGGAAGCTGAAAACACCGGACAGAAAACCAAAGACTCAGTCTTTAGATTGTCAGGGTTAGACTGTGCCGATTGTGCCGCTAAACTGGAGAAAAAGCTAATCGCCCAACCATTGGTTGAAGAAGCTAAGGTTAACTTTGCCACCGCTAAACTGACCATCAGGTACAGCGGCACTGTGGAAGAGGTAATCCGAACAGTGGAGGAAGCGGGTTACGGAGCGGAGTTGGAAGGACAGGAGACCACCAAGGTAGAGAAAAGCTTTTGGCAGAAAAACCGTAAGACTATATTAACGGCAATTTCCGGGATTTTGGTTGGTACCGGGTTTATTCTTTCTTCGTTCGGAACGCCCGAAGCAATTACCATTCCAATATACCTGCTAGCCATGTTAACCGGTGGATTCTACACCGCCCGAAGCGGATTTTACTCGCTGAAAACCTTAAGTTTGGATATGAACTTCCTGATGTCGGTAGCAGCTATTGGAGCTGCAGCCATTGGTGAATGGTTGGAAGGGGCAACAGTGGTCTTTCTCTTCTCGTTAGGTAATACCCTACAGGCTTATACCATGGAGAAGACCAGAAATTCCATTCGGGCTCTGATGGGTTTGTCCCCAAAAGAAGCACTAGTACGCAGAAATGGCAAAGAAATGCGTTTGCCCTTAAATGAAATAGAAATAGGGGATATTATCATTGTTAAACCCGGTGAACGGATAGCAATGGATGGCAAAGTTACTGCCGGTACATCCGGGGTTAACCAGGCTCCTATTACCGGGGAATCCATGCCGATAAAAAAGAAACCGGGGGACGAAGTGTTTGCCGGGACCATTACTGAGCAGGGTTCTTTGGATATTGAAGTTACCAAACTGGTGGAAGACACCACTTTGTCTAAGATTATTCAACTGGTGGAAGAGGCTCAGGCTCAAAAAGCGCCATCTCAACAGTTTGTAGATGTGTTTGCCAAATATTACACACCGGCTGTAATTTTTACCGCAGTAGCTATAGCGGCATTACCATCTCTAATCTTTGGAGCACCCTTTGTTCCCTGGTTCAAAAAGGCCTTAATCCTGTTGGTTATCGCCTGTCCCTGCGCACTGGTAATTTCTACACCGGTAGCTATTGTGGCTGCAATTGGAAGTGCGGCGAAGAAAGGGGTTTTAATTAAAGGTGGGGCCTACCTAGAGGCGGCCGGAGCCTTGAATGCTATTGCTTTTGATAAAACAGGGACTTTAACCACCGGACGGCCAGAGGTTACCGATATTGTGCCTGTGGGAAATCGAAAGCCTGAAGAAATTATTGAAATCGCTGCTGTAATTGAAACTAGATCCCAACATCCCTTGGCTGATGCAATACTAAGGTATGTCCGGGATAAGAATATCCCAATCCGAGAAGGCGCTGACTTTGAGTCTATTACAGGTAAAGGAGCTAAGATCAATATCGACGGAAAATCCTTTTATATTGGCAACCCCAGGCTTTTTGAAGAGCTGGGAGTTGACTTCCAAAATCAGGCGGCTGAAATCGCCAGGTTGCAAAAAGAAGGCAAAACCGTCATGCTGGTAGGAGACGCCCATGACCTATACGGACTGGCAGCAGTAGCAGACGTAGTTAGGGAAACTAGTATTATAGCCGTGCAGAAACTGAAAGAAGTCGGTATTAAAAAGGTTATTATGCTTACCGGTGATAACCGGGGTACTGCCCAGGCTATTTCCGAAAATGTTGGGGTTGATGAGTTCCGGGCTGAACTGCTGCCGGAAGATAAGCTGAATGTGGTTAAAGATCTTTTAAGCCAGTACGGTAAGGTAGGTATGGTAGGGGACGGGGTTAACGATGCCCCAGCCCTAGCTTCGGCCACAGTAGGTATTGCTATGGGTGGGGCCGGTACGGATACAGCCCTGGAAACAGCAGATATAGTCCTGATGGCGGATGATTTGTCCAAGTTACCTTATGCAATTAAATTAAGCCGCAAAGCCCTGCGGGTGATTAAGGAAAATATCACTTTCGCCCTGGTGGTAAAAGGAATCTTTTTGGTACTAACTTTTATGGGTATGGCCAACCTCTGGATGGCTGTTTTTGCTGATACCGGTGCAGCCCTGTTGGTTATTGCCAATGGAATGCGTTTGTTTAAAGTAACAGAGTAAAAAGTAATGCCTGTTTTTTAGGGTATATGTTATACAGAAAGCGAACAAACATGGCTTTGCAACTGCATATAGTTGGGAGCCATGTTATTGCTTAATTATGGAATTTATAGTTGTTTTCAGATTCCTAAATTTAAATTGACCGAAAGCGGTAAGATTATTTATGCCAGTAAAAAGTTTGCCCCAAAAAGCCCTACACCTAAACAAGGCAGGAGATAGGTTCAGTCAACCTTTTTTCTAGCATGGCCAAGAATTTCATGCCAGGTTACAAAAAATATCGTTCCAATAGCAATACCGAAGAAGAATGCTAAGAAGAAAGGATTAATTATACCTAAAATGGACCCAATTAAGGAACCCAAACCGGCAGGCAAAGCCACTATAGAAGCTGTAACCGGGATAAATATCCGGTTTAGACCAGCCAAAATCAGAGGCATTTACGCAGGTATATGGCTAAACCAGGTTAAAGCTATGCTCTATAGACTCCTGCAGCTAGAAAATTATCCCGATCAAAGAAATAATTAATTATGGAAGATCATTTGACACAAGAGTATCTTAAACACATAATAATACTGAACATATGAATAGTTTTTCTGATTATTCAAAGGAGGGATAAATCTCTTGGCGAGGCGGCCCAAACAAGATACCTGTGAGGTTTTTTGTTTTAACGAGGAAGCAGTTCAACAGGTGAAAAGACAACTACTTCCTTTAGACAAGGTATTTCGCCTGGCAGAGACTTTTAAGACAATGGGAGACCCGACCAGGATTAGTATTATTCAGTCCTTATCCCTGCAGGAACTTTGTGTATGTGACTTGGCTGCGGTATTAGAGATGAGTCAGTATTCAGTTAGGTAAGAAAGAGGGATATTATGATTAAAAACAAAGTTCTGGTTGTGGATGATGAGGAACATATCTGTGAGCTTATAAAGACCTATCTTAATGATGATTTTGATATAACAATTGCATATGATGGACAAACTGCCCTGACTAAATTTAAGCAGAGCCAATTTGATCTCGTTATCCTGGATATTATGCTGCCCGGACTTAATGGGTGGGACGCTTGTCGTCAGATAAGACAGTTGAGAGATACCCCTATTATAATGCTATCTGCTAGGGGTGAGGACCTGGATAAAATCCTGGGTTTGGAACTTGGAGCAGACGATTATGTAACCAAACCTTTTAACCCTAGAGAATTATTGGCTAGGGCCAAAGCCATACTGAGGCGCTCAAAAGGGCCTCAGGAAGACATCTCTCAACTAATTGAGTATCCCGGGATTGTCATTAACAACTCCGCTCATCAGGTTATAATTCTTGGTCAGGAGCTGGAACTTACACCTAAGGAGTTTGAACTTTTGTGGCTATTTACCAGTAACCCCGGCATGGTCTTCAGTCGTGAGCAACTTATCCAAAAAGTTTGGGGTTTTGACTATCTGGGAGATACTCGGGCAATTGACAGTACCATAAAAAGACTAAGAAGAAAACTTGAATCCAGCCCTGAGGCGCCATGTTTTATCCAAACTGTTTGGGGTGTCGGCTATAAATTCGAGGTCCCAACATGAGCAAGAGTATCTTTATGAAAATATTGGCTACCTATATTGCTGTAATGTTTACCACCCTAGCAATCGTGGGCGGTTTACAAATGATAATGGTTAAGGCCTACCTTATGGACAGCAAGGAAAAGGAACTGCTAGTACGTGGTAAGGATCTGGCTGAGATAATTAAGCCGATGCTAAGTTCTGGACAGGACCCTAGGGAAATCATCTTTATGCTAAACAGGGCTGACCGCATTTTGGGTACTGAAATTTGGGTTGTTGATCATACCGGCAAGGTGCTGGTTGCAGCTGCCGACCACCTATATTGTGAAGGTAATCAACTGAACCCCAAGGATATGCAGATGCTGAATTCCGGAAAGGTTAGTATCAGTCGAGGTCAATCCCAGTTTTTTCAGGAAGCTGTTATCAGAGCGGCGGTTCCGATGATGAACGAGAGTGAGTTTATTGGAGCAGTCATCCTCTATACACCGGTCGCAGGAATCAACGCGACAGTAAGTAAGATGAAGGAACTCCATGTGGGTACAGCGGCAGTTGGGCTGATTATATCCATTGTCCTTGGTTTTATCATCTCCCGGTACATTACTAAGCCCTTAATTGAGATCAGCTCCGCCACAAATCGCATTGCCCATGGCAATTTCCAAGACCGGGTTCGGGTCACCTCCCAGGATGAATTAGGCCGTTTAGCTGAATCATTTAATGATATGACCCAAAAGCTGGGCGAATACGAAGACCTACGCCGGAGCTTTGTGGCCAACGTGTCCCATGAATTGCGCAGCCCCCTCACCTCAATCCAGGGTTTTCTAAATGCTTTAGTCGAGGGTAAGCCCAAAGACGAAGCTGAACGGGCACGCTATTTAGCTATTCTACAGACAGAATCCAATCGGTTGGGTCGTTTGGTAAACGACCTTCTGGAAATCTCCCGGTTTGATAATGATTCCGTTCCATTGATTTTTGAGCCATTTCCCCTGGAGATAGTTATAAAACGGGCGCTGGCCACCCTGAAGCCTCAGGCAGAGTCCAAGCACATAGTTGTGAAGATTGCTATACCCGCAGGTTTATCGTCCTGCTTCGGTGATGAGGACCGGATAGAACAAGTATTCCATAATTTATTAGAAAATGCCATCCGGTACACACCTGAGAACGAGAAAATCCTGATCGCTGCAAGCCTTCAGGAAGATAGAGTTCTGGTAGAGGTGGCGGACAAGGGACCAGGTATCCCTCCAGAACACTTGTCTCATATTTGGGAAAGGTTCTACCGAGCCGATCAGGACCGCAGTAGAGCCAAGGGTGGGACTGGTCTGGGCTTGGCAATTGTCAAAGAAATTGTGGAAAAACACGGCGGAGAAGTAAGTATAGAAAGTAAAATGGGAATTGGTACCACCTTTGGCTTTACCATTCCCATGGAAAAGAATAGTTAGTAGAGACAACTATTGATATTAACCGGTCCTGACTTGGGGCCGGTTTCGTTTTTCCACAAAGGCATAATTGTGAAATGTTACACTTTAGGACGGCTTCTGACATACTTTTGCCATAGTTTTTAGCTATAATCCATTTATAAAAATATTAGGAGGAGTGCTCAGTGCGCCAAAGGATTTATCAGATAGTCGTCTTGATCTTCTGCCTGTTAGTGACCGGTGCCCTACCGGTTATGGCCGAAACTAACCCACCCCTTAAAATCTCGTCTATGAACGCAAGTATAATGCCAGAGTATGACACCTCTGATGTTCTGGTTGTGTACGCCCTTACCTTTGTCAATACCAGCGAGAAACCCTATACTGGAGAATTAAGGTTCCCTGTGCCCAAAGGAAGCACCAATAATATTGTCAAAGAGACAGCAACCAATAATGATTTCCACGTAGCAGTTAGAGTCGAGGACAAAGGTAACTATTCCCAGTTGGTATGGAAACCGGCTCAGCCACTTCAGCCAGGCACCGGTTACCCCATCCATTTGGAGTACTATTATAACCCTATGCCTGGGGCAGGTCCCAAATCTTTTGAATATCGTTTTCCGGCCAATGTGCCGGTTGACAAGGCTGACTTTGGCATCAACCAGCCACTAAAGTCGACTGATCTGAAAATCGAACCGGTGGCTCAGCTTCTTGGCCAGGATAACCAGGGATTTCAGGTGTATGGATTTACCAGGTCTATTAAGTCAGGGGAGGAAGTAGTTCTCAAAATCTCATATAACAAAACCATCCCTAACCCATCCATTCAGAATCCAGGGGCTGTTGGAGCCAGCCAAACCAATTCGGCCGGCGGGAGCCAGTTGGGCAGCCTGGGGGTTCTCCTGCCATTAGCAGCAATCATCATTCTAATTGGAGTAATTGGTTATAAGGCCTTTAAGAAAAGAAGGGACGACGAGGAAGAAGAAGAGCCGGAAGAGCCGGAAGAGCCGGAAGAGCCGGAAGAGCCGGTTCGGGTTCCGACTAAGACGAACAAGAGCAAAACAACAGCCAAAGCTAAACCCCGGAAAAGTGGAGGGCAGGAGCAACCAATGGGTAATACCAATAAACGTTTAGCCCAAGAAAAACGTAAGCTCCGGGATTTGCTGCTAAACGGAGTTATCTCTGAAGAAACATATCATCAGCTTATTTACGAACTGGAAGAGGAGTATAGCTAAATCTCTATAATGACCGGTGGTTTTACAAATAAGGTGGTGATTACATGCCCACGTCCAAGGAACAAGATTTCGGTATGTTGCCAAATCGACTAAAACCCTTTATTTGGGTTCTTGCCCTTTGTGCAGTGATAATCAGCTTAGCCTTTCCCCAAATGAAAACAGTGTTTAGACAGTTTAGTCAAATATTCCCCAGCAAAGAGTACAGCCCCGTCAGCACAAAGAGCTTGATACTAAATGGCATTCTAATGTCCAATACCCTCTATCATGAGAACTTGCGGGGGTCTTTGCATTTCAGCATGCAAACCCTGCAAGGAGAAACGATCAAAGTGATTTATCGGGGTCCTAATTCCCCCGACCTGGTCAACGGAGCAGAGTTAGCAGTGGAAGGCAGTTATTCTGTGGAGAGAGTATTTATTGCTAAAAGAATCTGGATGAGTAGGTCTAAACAAATTTTTACCGTAAGACAGGAGGATAATTAATGGCGAATATTGGCTATTTTGCCCTGGTGTTAGCACTCCTTTTGAGTGCCTATACCTTAGCGGCTTATATTTTGGGTATAAAATATCACAGAGGGGATTTCCTGGCCAGTGCCACCGGCGGTGTGTGGGCTACAGCCCTGTTTACTACTATCGCCTCGGTCATCTTAATTTACCTCTTAATGATCAGTGACTTCTCAGTAGAGTATGTGGCCATGTATACCAGTACTGATTTACCACTTTTTTATAAGTTTTCTGCCTTTTGGGCGGGGAACAATGGCTCCCTGCTCCTGTGGGCCTGGTTACTTACCGTGTTTGCGGCAGTAGTAGTATTAGGAAAAAAGTATCGGGATTTAGAACCCTATGTTGGCGCTGTACTCATGGCAGTAAGCATGTTTTTCCTGTTCGTGCTTATCTATAACTCTAACCCTTTTGCCTTACTCCCCGGACCAGTGCCGGAGGGGGGCGGACTTAATCCCATGCTCCAAAACCCGGGCATGGTGGTGCACCCCTTAACCTTGTATCTCGGTTACGTTGGCTTTACCATTCCCTTTGCCTATGCTATTGCCGCCCTAATCAGTAAGCGGACTGATGACCGGTGGATTAAAGTTACCCGCCGCTGGACCATTATTTCCTGGCTGTTTTTAAGTTTGGGGAACCTTACAGGCGCCCAGTGGGCCTATGTGGAATTAGGCTGGGGTGGATACTGGGCCTGGGACCCGGTGGAAAATGCTTCCCTGATGCCCTGGCTGACCGGATCGGCTTTTCTCCATTCAGTAATGGTCCAGGAACGTAAAAACATGTTAAAGATTTGGAATATGTTGCTGATAATTATCACCTTTGGCCTGACCTTGTTCGGGACCTTCCTGGTGCGCAGCGGGGTAGTGGCATCGGTGCATGCTTTTGGCAGTTCCAGCCTGGGTACCTTATTCCTGATTTTTATCACGCTGGTAATGACCGGATCCCTGTATCTGGTAGCGGATCGGCTGAATTTGTTAAAACAGGGTAATGAATTTGAGGGGATTATTTCCAAGGAAAGCAGCTTCCTGCTTAATAACCTGTTACTGGTGGGTTCTGCCTTCGCTGTCTTTTGGGGAACCATTTTCCCCATCATCTCTGAAGCAGTAACGGGGAACAAAATTACCGTGGGCCCTCCCTTCTTTAATGCGATAAATGCACCCCTGGCCCTGGCTTTTATGCTGTTGATGGGTATCTGCCCCCTGATAGCCTGGCGGAAAGCCAATCTGAAGAATCTGCTGGCTAACTTTGTTATCCCTTTATCTACTGGCTTGGCAGCTATTGTTGTCCTCTTGATTTTGGGAATTAGCAAGCCTTATGCGGTAGCAGCTTACTCCATTGCCGTATTTGTTACTACAGCTATACTCCAGGATGTGGTCAAGGGTATCCTGGTCCGCTGGAGGATTACAGGTGAAGGGCTGCCAGTCAGCACTTTCCGGCTGCTCACCCGCAACCGTCGCCGGTATGGGGGATACATTGTCCATCTGGGTCTGGTTATGATGACTGTCGGGATTGCCGGTTCAAATATCTACAACCAGGAGATTACCAAAACCATCAAACCCGGTCAGTCCTTCCAGGTAGCAGGCTATAATGTCACTTACACCGGGATGCAGCAAACAACCAAGCGGAACACAACTGTGGTCTATGCTGATGTTAACGTGAGTAAAAATGGCCAACCTCCGGTAGCCGTAAGACCGGAAAAGGTATATTACCCGACCACGGAACAGCCTTCCACAGAACCAGCCATTAGCAGTACCTGGGCGGAAGATTTTTACATTACTTTAGCAGGATGGGAGCAGGATTACTCCACTTCTTTTAAGGTAAATATTAACCCTCTGGTTAAATGGCTTTGGTCAGGGGGATATGTATTGATGGCCGGAACCTTATTCGCGCTCTGGCCCGGTAAAGGCAGCGGGGTAGGGGCTAAGTACCTGGGAAGGAGCTGATCATGGATGAGATCTAAACAAGTTATCTTACTACTAATAGCTTTGAGCTTGTTCATCTGGCCTGGGACAGCCGCAGCTTCCCTCTATGATGACATTACCGAGAGCCTGATTTGTCCGGCCTGTCTGGATGACCGGATGACGGTGGCGGCTTGCGGAGACAGCACTGCTGAACAAGCCAAGGAGGATATTAAGGCTAAACTGGCCGCCGGACAGACTAAAGACCAGATTTTAGCCGGCTATGTGGCCAAATACGGGGACGTTATCCTGACAGTCCCCAGCAAATCAGGATTTAATCTTATGGCTTGGGTAATTCCACCATTGGCCACAATTGCCGGTACACTGCTAGTTTACTTCGTTGTTACCAGATGGGCCAGAAACCATCAGGGTAGACAAAGGTTTCTGGGAGACAGCCTGGTACTGGCCAAAGTAGATGAGGACAGGATTCAAGAGGAAATCCGCAAATACCTGTAGAGGGGGCTTGGAAATGGAAATAGTAGTAAACCTGCTCATGGTAGTGGTTGCCGCTGCATTTATCGGATTCCCCTTTCTGGGGAAAGGCCGAGGGGGAGAATACCTTCTGGAGAGACTGGATGATCAGGTTGACACCAGGGAAGTGGTCTTTTCTGCTTTAGGGGAAATAGAGTTTGATTATCAAATGAAGAAACTCAGTGATGAGGACTACCAGGAACTGAAGGAAGGTTATCAGAGCAAGGCTTTAGCTGTATTGGAAGCCGAGGACCAGTCCCTAGATGAGGATGCAGAGCGGATGCTCAACCAACGGTTCGGAAGGGGAGCAAGGCTAAGGTACAGTCAGCCTGATGAGGTGGAAGAAGATGACTAAAAAAACCAAAATGGCCCTCTGCATAGGTGTGGTTATCGTAGCCATTGGGTTGCTGTTTGTCCAGGGTTTTCAGGCCAATGGCGGGATGGGAGTTTATCTTACTATTGAAGAAGCCCTGACCACCTACCAGTCTGATCAGGACAAGTTTATTCAAATGGAAGGTAAAGTGGATCCAAAAAGTGTAACCTATAATATCGCTGGTCCGTTGTTGGTCTTTAATATTCTAGATGACAAAAAGAACATGATCAAAGTAGAGTATAAAGATATTAAGCCAGATAATTTCGATGCCGGCTATCCGGTAATTGTGGAAGGAAAGTTTGTCCGGCCGGGGGAGTTCCAAGCGGATAAACTAAAGGTAAAATGCCCATCCAAATATGAGGAAGAAGCGAAGGGTAAATAGAGGGGGTCAATAATTGTTAAAGGCAAAGGGAATTGTTAAACAGGTTGGCCCCAAAACTATCCTCCAGGGTATTAATCTGGAAATACGGGCGGGTGAGTGTGTAGCGATTTTAGGGCCAAATGGTGCCGGGAAAAGCACCCTGCTAAAAATTCTGGCCACTCTGATGAAACCCTCAGCTGGGGTGGTCTATCTCGATGGTAAGGATGCCTGGAAAAGACCAGAGCAGGTGAGGGGCAAGATTGGACTAATTTCTCATCAGAGCCTGCTCTATGATAATCTTACCGCCAGGGAGAACCTGCTCTTTTATGGTAAAATGCTTGGTTTAACCGATTTGGATCAGCGAGTCTGGCAGTTACTCAAGGAGGTAGGGCTTTTAATTTCTGCTCATGAACAGGTACAGAATTTTTCCCGGGGGATGCAGCAGAGGCTAGCCCTGGCCAGGGCTATTCTGCATAATCCTCCCCTGTTATTTCTGGATGAGCCTTTTACAGGACTGGACCAGCAGGGCATCGGGCTGCTCAATAACCTAATCGGCCAAGCCAAGACTAAGGGAACTACTCTGATCATGGTTACCCACAGTTTTGAGGAAGGTTTGGCCTTTAGTGACCGGGTATTGGTATTGAATAAGGGAGGCTTGGTCTATACAGGGGAGACCAAGGACTTAACTATAAACGGGCTAAGAGACTTGTATTGCGAAAAGACCGGGGTGAAAACATCATGAGCTATTATAACCAGATTAGGGTATTGGTTTGGAAGGATCTGACTTCCGAATTCCGGTCCAAGGAAATGCTGAACAGCATGCTGATTTTTGCCTTATTGACTACAGTTATTTTCAGCTTTGCTTTTGATCCGGAAGCAGATACTGTAAAAAAGGTTTTTCCCGGTGTCATCTGGGTAGCCTTGTGTTTTGCCGGGATTTTGGGGCTAAACCGCAGCTTTCAGGCGGAAAAATCCAATGACTGTCTAATGGGCTTGCTGTTGTGTACCCCTGACCCTGGAGTTGTTTACTTGGGAAAACTGCTTAGTAACCTAATCTTTATGCTGATTATAGAGCTGATTTCCCTGCCAATTCTATTTTTACTGTTTGATTATCGGCTGCAGGGGTCTATAGGCTGGTTAGTTTTGGTAATTGCCCTGGGAACCTGGGGCTTTATCGCCTTAGGTACTTTTCTATCCGCCCTGGCCATGAACACCAAAAACAGTGAGATTCTTTTACCTGTTATCTTGTTTCCTTTGCTCATTCCTCTGTTAATAGCGGCCGTAAAGGCCACAGGCCTGATTCTAAGCGGCGGGGATTTTGCTTCCTGGTCCAATTGGCTGGGCATTATTGGTTCTTTTGACCTGATCTTTACCGTTGTTCCCTGGTTTTTATTTGATTATGTTCTGGAGGTGTAAAATGGCCAAGAAAGCACTGACCTGGTTGACTTACCTGTCTGTTTTGGCGGCAATCTATTTGGTATTCATGTGGGTACCCAATGAAAAAGTCATGGGACCGGTGCAGAAAATCTTCTATTTTCATGTAGCTGCAGCTTGGGTTGGTTTTTTTGCCTTTTTGATAGTTTTCCTGTGTGGAGCAGCCTATTTGGTTACCAGAGCTGAAAAGTGGGATCTTTACGGTGCCTCCTCAGCAGAGCTTGGAGTATTATTTACCACTATAGTTTTAATTACCGGACCTATCTGGGCCAGGCCAACCTGGAATGCCTGGTGGACTTGGGATCCCAGGCTCACTACCACATTAGTACTGTGGTTTATTTACCTGGCCTACCTGATGGTCCGGACTTCCTTTCAGGAACCGGAGAAACGCATGCGATTTTCCGCCATCTTTGGCATAATCGGCTTTATCGATGTACCAATAGTCTGGTTTTCCATTCGGTGGTGGCGAACCATCCATCCTGTGGTAGTGGATGGTTCCGGCTTTGCTATGTCCAGTAAAATGCTCACCACTCTGCTAGTTAGTCTGGTTGCTTTTACCCTTCTGTACCTTTACTTGTTAACTACGCGGGTAGCAGCAGCTAGAATGGATAACCAATTACAACGGATAAAGGAGGCTGTTTTACGATGAATTACCTGTTTGCTGCCTATACGGTCATTTGGACACTGATTTTTGGGTATTCTCTGTGGATTGGCAGGAAGCAAAAGGCCCTGGAGAATGAGCTGATTTTACTGAAAACAGTGTTGGCCGAAAAAGAATATGCGTATACCGGTGCAGTATGCGGGGGTAGCAACGGAGGAACAGACTAATTATTACCAAGGTCTGCCGCATCCAGCGGAGTTTTCCGTGGAAACCCCTTCAGCCTACCAGCCGGAAGTTCATTAAGCTTACTCTAGTTGTAATAAATATTCCTGGCGGGATTTCCGGCAGGAATTTTTTATTCTTTAAGGAAATTATAATTTGATAAGGCGTTTGGTAATTTAATATAGCTGTTGATAATTGAAAACAGTGATTAAGGTTGAGGAGGTGTGTCATGTCCAACCAGGTGGTAACAGTTAATCAGGACCGGTTAATCCAGGAGTTTTTGGAATTGGTTCAAATATATTCCCCCTCCCGGCGGGAAAGGGAGGTTAGTCTAGTCATAGTGGACAAATTGACTGCTTTAGGACTGGAGGTTTACGAGGATTCAGCCGGGGCAGCCATTGGGTCAGGCAGCGGGAATATTATTGCCCGGCTGCCAGCTACTGCCGGACAGACTAAGCCGGCAATTTTCTTTAGCGCTCATCTGGATACAGTAGAACCGGGGGAAAATGTTCAGCCGGTGTTAGCAGAGGGAATAATTTCCTCCCGGGGTGAAACTATTCTCGGTGGGGATGATAAAGCCGGCATTGCCGCCATTCTTGAAGCTCTCCGACTGGTTAAGGAACTGGGTATTGCTCATGGGGAGCTTGAAGTGGTGTTAACAGTTTGTGAGGAGGTAGGCCTGTTGGGAGCGGCGAATTTGGAATATCAGCGCTTAAACTCCCGGATGGGTTTTATCCTGGATGCCGCTGGCCCCGTTGGCACCATAATTGTCCAAGGACCAGCCCAAATACGCCTTGAGGCCGGTATTATTGGCAAGGCTGCTCATGCCGGAGTTTGCCCGGAAGAAGGCATTAGTGCTATCCAGGTGGCTGCCCAGGCCATCAGCCAAATGAAATTAGGGCGGATTGATGCCGAGACCACCGCAAATATCGGCCTGATTGAAGGGGGCAAGGCTATTAATATCGTTCCTGAATTGGTAAACTTAAAAGGTGAGGCTAGAAGCTTAAAGCCTGCTAAACTTGAAGCCCAGACCAAACACATGGTGGATACTCTTGAACAAGTCGCCAAAGCTGCAGGGGCTAAGGCTCAGGTCAGGACAGAGCAGATTTATGCCCAGATTGACCTAGCCCCAGATTCTCCGGCAGTCCTAGCTGCTGTAAAAGCTGCGGAAAATTTGGGGATCCCAGCCAAGCTGGAAGCAACCGGGGGCGGTAGTGATGCCAATATCTTCTGTGGCCAAGGCTTAGCCGCGGTCAACTTAGGGATTGGGATGAATAACGTTCATACTACCCAGGAAACTATGGCCGTTGCCGATTTAATGAATACAGTACGCTATTTAGTGGAGATAATCAAGGTAGTGGAATAAACATACTTTGATTAGGAGTGATAGCGTGATTCGCATTCGCCAGGGACGGGTAACAGGAATTAGCGGTACTGAGTCTAGTGTTTCTGAAGTAGTAGTGGATTTAGATGAGGATACAGAAAAGGATACAGAAAAGGAAATAGAAAAGGATACAAAAAAGAATCTAATAAAGGCTTTAGTCAAGGCGATTAACTACGATTTCCTCACCGGACCGGTTCAGCCGGGAGATAAAGTAATTTTAAATACCACAGCTCAAAGCTTAGGGCTGGGGACGGGAGGAGTCCATTTCGTGCTGGCTAACATCACCAACAAAGCTTGGGATCCACCGCCAGAGGGCCATATTATGAAGCTGCGGTATACCCCCTTACAGGTTAAAGTACTTGCGGTAGAGGAAGAGCACAGCCCCTACCGCACAGCAATTGAAAAGTTCACCAGCTTAAAGAAAACCCCGGTTGTTGTAGGTTCTTTGCATAGCCAATTGCCGGGCGCAGCAGTAGGAATAAAAAAAACCAGCGGTGGACAGCTCAGGGTAGGTTTTGTCATGACTGACGGCGCCGCCCTGCCCCTTCCATATAGCCATTTAGTAAGGGAGTTAAAGCAAAAAGGCCTAATTGACGTTACCGTAACCGCCGGACATGCTTTTGGCGGGGATCTAGAGGCGGTAAATGTTTATACAGGCATAATTGCTGCTAAAGAAGTTGGTCGGGCCGATGTAATTATTGTGGCCATGGGGCCGGGCATTGTGGGCACCGGCACCGAGTTTGGCTTTTCCGGGGTAGAGCAGGGTGAAATCCTTAATGCGGTTAATGTGTTGGGGGGGAAAGCAATCTGTCTGCCGCGGATTAGTTTTGCTGATCCTCGTGAGCGTCATACCGGGGTTAGCCACCATACCCTGACGGTATTAGAGAAAATAGCTGTCACCCCTTGTACTGTAGCCCTACCGGTCCTAGAAAATATGAAGGCTAATTTTATCCGGCAACAGCTTTCCCGGCGTGGGATTACCACCCGGCACCAGGTGGAAGAGCTGGATGCTCAGGATGTGTTGAAGGCCATGGTTCAGCAACATAACCTAAAGGTTACCACCATGGGTCGCTCGGTGGAAGAGGACATCGAGTTTTTTCTAGCCAGCTGTGCCGCCGGGAAATTAGCCGCCGGTCTTGTGGTTTATTAGTAGGTTTTAGGTGGGTTATTAGACAACTTAGGAGGACTGCATGGACGAATATTTTGTGGATTTACATGTGCACATTGGCAGATCCAATTCCGGGCGGCCGGTGAAAATTACCGCTTCCCGGGATTTAACCTTTGGCAACATCGTGCAGGAATGTGCCCATCGTAAAGGTATTCAGCTGGTAGGAATCATCGACGCTGGCTCACCCGACGTGCAGCTGGATATCCGGGAACTGCTTAGCAACGGAGTATTACGGGAATTGCCAGGAGGGGGTCTGGCTTACCCTCATGGGGAAACCCCCTTAACAGCCATTTTAGGTGTGGAGGTGGAAACTACCCAGCCAGGGGGAGCGGGTTTTCATGTGCTCTGTTACTTTCCCTTTCTAGGCTTAATTGAGGAATTTAGCCGGTGGCTAGCTCGCTACCTGACTAATATAACTCTCAGTAGTCAGCGGGCCAGACTATCCTTCGCCCAATTGTGGGAGCAGGTTCAGGAGTATGGAGGGATAGCCATTCCCGCCCATGTGTTCACACCCCATAAGGGTATGTACGGCTGTGCCTGCCAGAGCATTACTGAAGTATTGCCAGCAGGCCTTGCGGGTATTGCCGGGGTGGAACTAGGTTTAAGCGCCGACAGTTGGTTTGCCGACCATTTAGCCGAGCTGGGAACAGTGAGCTTTGTCACCAATTCCGATGCCCACTCCCTGCCCAAAATCGGTCGGGAGTATAATTTGATGGCTCTAGGTGAACCTTCCTTTGAGGAACTACTAATGGCTCTACAGGGTCGAGAGGGCCGGGGAATTATTCGCAATTACGGCCTCGACCCTAAGCTTGGCAAGTACCACCGGACTTATTGTTTAGTTTGTGAAGATACCGTAGAGCTGCCCCCGCCAGTGTTTACCTGCCCCCGTTGTGGAGCAGCAGGTAAAAAGGTAGTTAACGGAGTTTTAGACCGGCTCAAAGCAATTGCCGACCGCCCTCAGCCCCAGTCTCCACCAGGTCGCCCCCCTTACCAATACCAAGTACCCCTCCAGTTTTTGCCCAAAGTAGGTGCCAAAACACTAGCCAAGCTGCTGTCCGCCTTTGGCACAGAAATGGCTGTACTCCACCATGTCCCAGCCGAGGAATTAGCCAAAGTAGCCGGGGAAACTGTAGCTGCGATGATTATCGCTGCCAGAACAGGACAGTTAGCGGTAACCGCCGGAGGCGGTGGCCGGTACGGGAGGGTAAGCTGGGGGGAGTAGAGTGGGAGTAACGAAGAAAAATGCCTGGGACACTGATAGTCCCCGGGGCATCTCTCTGCTATGTACTTTTAAGTCCTTCAACATTTTGGCATAGTGTTTTGCTTATGTTATAATAGCTTCTAGGTGCGAGCTGCGAAGCAGGACGCAAATGCGTGATGTTTCCTCTTGGAAATGGAAGCAATTCTATTTTCATTAGTAAGTTATTAACATATAGTAGGGAAATCCTATCAGGTAATACCTAACCAGTAGCCTGTACCTAGTCCTTGGAGCCGAAATGGTAACATTAGAACAGCTGAGGTCCTATAATGTCTGTCTGAGAATCAGTATGCGAAGTCAAGCAAGGGAACGAGCAAGATGAGTAAATGCATTATAGGAAATCCGACTAACCCATAGTACCGCAGAAATCTGTGAAAGCAGATGGAGGGAAGGGGTTAGCACAACATAGCTTCAAGTAAACGTGAGATATTGCAGACAGGAGAGCTGAAGAACATTATTAACGAGTTACTTGGAATACAATTCAACATAGAAAAGGCTAGACTGGATGGAAAGGTTCAAAAGCCAAGGGAATTGATGGAGTGGCAAAGTAAGATTATTCTGTCAACCTAAAAGCTAACGTAGAACATTTGGTAAAACGAATGAAAAACGGAAGCTATAAGCCAGAACCTATAAGAAGAGTGTATATTCCAAAAGACGGAAGCGACAAAATGAGGCCATTAGGGATATCGTGCTATGAAGATAAACTAGTTGAGAGTATCATAGCGCAGATATTAACGATGGTATATGAGCCTAAGTTCTAAAATGAGTCCTTTGGATTCAGACCAAACAGGAGCTGTCATCAAGCGGTCAGGTCAGAGAAATTATAGAGGATGTGCAATACCACAAGGTCAATTACATTGTGGAAGCAGATATCCGTGGATTCTTTGATAACGTAGACCATGAATGGCTGATAAAATTCTTGGAGCATGATATAACGGATAAGAAATTCATAGAGCCGTATGCCTTAATAGGGCACGTGCGGTTCCGTCGAGGAGCATGGGCGGAAACGCCCGTGTTTACTCAAGAAAATAAAGGATAAAGTGAGTTAGCAATGACATGATGAACAGTCGATATACCAAGGATTTTCTAATCGTTACTTTAATAAACTTCTTTATTATTTTAAATTTTTACCTCTTGGTGGTAATTATCTCTGTCTTTGCAATGGAAAGTTTTAACTCCACGCCCAGTGAAGCTGGTCTTGCTACCAGCATATTTGTTATTGGTGCACTTGTTGCACGTCTTTTTTCTGGGAAATGGATTGAACAAATTGGTCGAAAAAAAATGCTTTACACAGGACTAATTTTAGGGTTAGCTATGACCTTGTTGTATTTGGGAATTAATGGTGTCAAATTTCTGATTGCTATCCGCTTTCTTCATGGAGTAGCATATGGTATAGCTAGTACAGCTACAGGAACAATTGTTGCGAATATTATTCCTAAGGAAAGACGTGGTGAAGGTCTTGGTTATTTCATGTTGAGTGTCACGCTGGCAATGGCTATTGGACCTTTCTTAGGCATTTTCATCAGCCAACATGGGAGCTTCAATATGCTTTTTATTGCTTGTGCAATTTCAGCAGCATTAAGTCTAGTAAGTGCGTCCTTCTTATCAGTCCCTGAAATTATATTAACAAAAGAACAAATAGAGGAAATGAAAGGATTTAAACTTAACAACATCTTTGAAGCAAAGGCAATCCCCATTTCAATCGTTTGTGCAGTTCTATACGTTTCTTATTCAAGTGTCATTTCCTTCCTCGCAGCATATACAAAAGAAATTCATTTGGTGGACGCCGCCAGTTTCTTTTTCATAGTAGTTGCTACAGTCATATTTATTTCGAGACCGTTTACAGGTCGTTTGTTTGACTCAAAAGGTGAAAATTTTATCATGTATCCAGCTTTTTTAATATTTATGATGGGGATGATTATCCTTAGTCAAACACATCATGGGTATACCCTTTTATTGTCCGGAGCTTTTATTGGTTTTGGATTAGGAGTCATACAATCTAGTGGCCAAGCGATTGCCGTAAAAGAAACCTCGCAACACCGGCTGGGGTTAGCGAATTCTACTTATTTCATACTCTTAGACTTAGGGGTCGGCATTGGGCCGTTCATATTAGGAAAATTTATTCCTTTCACTGGCTATAGAGGGATATATATAGCTATGGCAATTGTTGCGTTCGCATGTATTTTTTTATATTATTTATTGCACGGGAAAAAAGCTGTGCCTAAAAAGATAGAAAAAATTTCGGCTGGTCGATAATTACACAGACGGCAAGCATGAAATACAATAATTTACATTAGAAATGTACTTTTGATTTATATTACGATATAATATCCATTATATAGAAATTAGGTGGCGGAGGGTATTTTATGACTTTAGAAAAGCTTAAACAAAAATATGAAAATTATTCAAAAGCAGTCCAAAGGCTTGAAGATTCATTGAAAAGGGATGAAACTGACGAGATAGTTTTGGATGCCGTTATTCAAAGGTTTGAATTTTCTTATGAACTTTCCTGGAAAATAATCAAAACATATCTTTCATATCATGGGATTGCGGAGGTAAGATCACCTAGGGAAGCATTTAAAGAAGCCTTTGCCTCCGAGATCATTAAAGAAGGAGAACTATGGATAGATATGTTGGAAGACCGAAATCTAACTTCACATATTTATAATGAAGTAGAAGCACGAAAGATTTTTGAAAAGATCAAAACAAAATATTTCTTTATTCTAAAAGAACTACAAACAAATCTGACAAAAGAGATAAACATATGAAGTTTGGTTTTGAAAATAGAATTCTCGACAGATTAGTTGTAGTTATGAGCAAATCTAATGCCGTGCGAAGTGCGGTGATTTTTGGCTCCAGAGCCAGAGGAGACAATAAATATAACTCTGATATTGACATTGCAATCTACACCGACGGGGAGCTTTATTCAGGGTTTGGTCAGGATTTAGACGAAGCTGCTGGTATTTTCAAAACAAATATAATTATTATGGAGAGACTAGCCAATGACAATCTTCGCCGGAATATCGAGCGGGATGGTGTGGAGATTTACAGAAGAGAATAAGAAGCCCAACCTTTCTTTATTGTGTAGCATCGTGAGCTGACTATTATTTGTTTGCCGAAAAGGGTTTTGAATTACGGGAATATAGTTGCTTTTCTGCTATAATTGAATAAGGGTAAGTTATTTTGAACTGAAGGCTTAGCTTTCGGTTCTTTTATATTCTTCAGAAATTGATAGCAAGTTGATGCTGGAATTTAATAATTCAAAAAGTGGGTGTTCGATATGGAAAAGGTCAGAATGCTAATTGTAGATGATGAGGACGGAATCAGGGAAATGATTAGGGAATATACCAGTCTGGAGGGATATGAAATTGACGAAGCTGCAGATGGAGTGGAAGCATTAAACTTTTTTAAACAACAGGAATATACCTTAATCATACTTGATATTATGATGCCCAGAATGGATGGCTGGACGGTATGCCGGGAAATCAGAAAGACCTCCCAGGTTCCTATTATCATGCTTACGGCTAGAGGGGAAGAGTATGACAAACTTTTTGGGTTTGAGCTGGGTGTAGATGATTATATGGTCAAGCCCTTTAGCCCCAAAGAGCTCCTGGCCAGAATGAAGGTAATCGTGCGGAGAAGTGCACAGTCTGTTGAAAGTGCTTCGCAACGTGACTTAATCCGTATGGAAGGACTTGAGATAGAATTTAGTGCAAGGAATGTATATGTAGATGGCAATACCACCAATCTTACCCCGAAAGAGTACGAGCTGTTGAATTTCTTTGTGAAAAATCCCAATAGGGTTTTTTCTAGAGAACAGCTGCTAAATTCCGTCTGGGGATATGATTTTAGCGGTGATGATAGGACTGTGGATACTCATGTGAAGATGCTGCGAGAAAGCCTGGGAGATTATCGGAAGTTTATTGTGACTGTATGGGGAACAGGCTATAAATTTGAAGCGGGGGGCAGAAAATGAGAAGTATTGCCTTGAAGCTCTGGCTGGGAATGATGGGCCTGGTAGCTGTTGTTTTGTTATTGCTCTGGCTTTTCCAGATCGTGTTTCTGAACCAGTTTTATACTCAAATGCGGATTAGTGAAATAAGGAATTCTAGCGTTGAAATCCTTAAAGAATTCGGCAATAAGCAACAATTCACCAAAAAGTTGGATGAACTGGCCTATAATAATAACCTGACAGCTGAGTTGCTGGACTTAGAGCATAATACCATTTATAATGCCGGGTCAACCGGAACTAATGGGCAAGCGCCCATGATGAGAAATAACATAAGAATTGAAGCTTACGAAAATGTTCTGCAAGGTGAAACAGTGCTCATTCCCATGACCCATCCTCGCTTTAACAGCCAGTACATGCTTATCGGCCTACCTGTTAGTGTTTCGGGAAAATTGCAGGGTGCCCTGATGATTACCCTCCCTTTAGCTCCGGTAGAGGCTACGGCGAATATCCTGGAAAGGCAGCTGCTATACATTACTGTCATTCTTTTAGGTGCCACCCTGATACTAACGTATTTTCTTTCCAAATCCTTTACCAAACCCATCCTTGAAATCACCAAAGTATCTCTGGAAATGGCTTCGGGAAATCTGGCTGCCAGAAGCAAGACTGGACGCAAGGATGAAATCGGGAGACTTGCCGAAACCATTAATCATCTGGGCAAGGAACTCTCCAAAATAGATCAACTTAGAAAAGATCTGATAGCTAATGTATCTCATGAGCTTCGTACCCCGTTGAGCTTGATTAAAGGATATGCGGAAACTATTCGGGACATCAGCGGAAATAATCCGGAAAAGAGAGCAAAACAAGTTGAAATTATTATTGAGGAAGCAGATCGGCTCAGCAGTATTGTGGAGGATATTCTGAAGCTTTCTCAAATGCAGGCCGGATATGTTGCTTTGAATAGTAAAAGGTTTAAACTAAATGAAACACTGGATCGAGTAGTGAAAAGGTATGAGATACTTAGTGAAGGAACAGGAGTAAGATTATACCAAAAAACTACAGATGAAGCCTTTGTATTTGGAGATGAAACTAAAATTGAACAGGTTTTGTACAACTTAATTAATAATGCTTTTAACCATTCATTGGCAGGAGATACCATAACTGTTAACACCTTTGAAAGCAATGATAAAATCAGAATAAAGATTGCAGATACAGGAGAAGGCATACCTGCTGATGAGCTTGCCCAGATCTGGGATCGCTTCTATAAAGGTGATAAATCCGGGAAAAGAAAAATGGCAGGTACCGGACTGGGTCTTGCGATCGTGAAAAATATTTTAACTGCCCATCAGACTGATTTTGGAGTGGAAAGCAGGGCGGGAATTGGAACTACCTTCTGGTTTGAATTAAATAAAGCCTAAAGGTATTTATCATACATATTTTATTCTTCTATCATACTTCTATCACAATTGCTCCTTATAATAAAGATGTAGATTAAAACAAATTATAAGGAGAGTGGATTTCATGAAAAACATGAAGAGATTGATTGCAGTAATTGGAGCGGTAGCAGTATTGGGAACTGCTGGAGCTGCTTTTGCAGCCACAGCAAAAACACCAGCAGAAATTGCAGCTGGCCTTACGGGAAAAACTGTAGAGGATCTTTACAAAGCAAGAACGGCGGGTAAGACTTATGGTACCATAGCTAATGAAGCAGGAAAACTGGGAGAGTTCAAGGCTCAGATGCTGGAACAGAAAAAAGCATTGCTTGATCAGAAAGTAAAGGATGCAACCATTACCCAGGAAAGAGCCAACGAAATCTACAATGCCATGAAGTCAAACCAAGAGACATGTGACGGTACAGGCACCGCAAGATTAGGGAAGAGCAACGGTGCCGGATTTGGTGCCGGAGCCAGCGGTCTTGGAAATGGTCAGGGTAGAGGTGCAGGTAAAGGCATGGGTGGTGGCTATGGCGGCGGGATGGGAGCAGGTAAAGGCTTGAATAGGTAAACATTCCTCTACAAGATGCCTGTTATCGAGAGAGCGTGTATTCGAGGCTTTCTCGGTAACAGGCATTATTAGTATCAAGGGATTATCATATCACAGATTGCTCAGATTAGGTAAAGGAGGGGGCTCCATGAAGTGGTATAAAATTTCAAGAATTTTGAGAAGCATAGTTTTATTGGTTCTATTGGTATATGTAACTTATGAGTCGTATATGCATCAGGTTCTGGGCGGAGGTAGAGCTCCTTCTGTACATGCCTTATGTCCTTTTGGGGCGTTGGAAAGTATGTATACATTACTCTTTATGGGAAGCTTTATACAGAAAATTTATTCAGGTACTGTTGTGTTACTAGTAGTGACAGTTGTGCTGGCAATAATTTTCCGCAGAAGCTTTTGTGGCTTGCTATGTCCCTTTGGCGCTTTACAGGAGCTATTTGCCATAATTGGGCAAAAAATATTCAAAATACGGTTTACTATTCCGCAGGGAATAGATGCACCTTTACGGTATTTAAAATACGTTCTGCTGCTGCTGACAGTAGTGATGTCCTGGTACTATGGGAAACTCTGGATGTCTCCATATGACCCTTATTCAGCCTATTCTCATCTCTCAGTTTTTTCAGATTCAATTGCGGAAGATCCACTGGCTATAGTGGGTTTTATCCTGTTGGCAGTTACAGTATTGGGCTCTTTCCTATATGACCGTTTTTTCTGTAAGTATCTCTGTCCTGTGGGAGCTTTTTATGGAATAATAGGCAAGATAAGTCCTACCAGTATTGAACGTAACGAAGAGTTGTGCGTTCACTGTAATCTCTGTAACAAGACCTGCCCGATCAATATTGATGTGGAAAAGGCAACTAAGGTTACAAGTGCAGAATGCATTAATTGTAATGAGTGTGTTGCGGTTTGTCCCAAGCAAGGAGCACTTGAGGTTAAGACGGCAGGAAAGGTCTTACATCCTGTCGCAATACTGGCAATTGTGGCAGCATTGTTTTTTGGAACGATATTTACAGCTCAGGCAACAGGAAATTATCAAATCATTCCTTCAGCGCTGAAGGAGGGACAAATTATCCCGATCTCCGAGATTAAAGGGTATTATACAATTGAAGAGGCAGCTAACGCAACCGGCTTGTCCCTGCAAGAAATATATACAAAGATGGATATCCCGGGAAATGTAGCAAAGGATACGAAAATGAAAGAAATAGCTAAAGAAGTAGCTAACTATAGCTTTGATGAAGCGAAGGAGAAAGCCGGAGGAGCCGAAACCATAACCAAGACAACAGCAGCATCCCAAGGCTTAGATAATGCTGTAAAAGTTGATATTAGCGGCATTAAAGGTAAAATGACAATTCGCGAAGCAGCGGGATCTCTAAAAATGGAGCTGAAGGAATTTTATCAATTGTTCAAGATTCCGGACAACGTCCCGGCTCAAACACAGATGAAAGGGATTGCCAGTGTTTCACCAGGGTATGATTTTGAAAAAGTCAAGGAATCCCTAAAGTAAAGGAGGTAACTCATGCCAGTTAAAGGCGTTTTCCTCACCTATGATGCCTCCGGAGCAGTTGCCGGGGCCAAGATGGGCCATGTAATCCTGGTGGTGGATGTCATTAGTATGTCCACCACTTTGGAAGCAGCCCTGGAGGCAGGTGCTGCGGAAATCTTTGGCGCTAGTCCGGATATTTCCCGTGCCCCGGTAGACTTAAACCCGGAAAAAATCGGCTGGTTAGCGGGTAGTAAAGCTGCCCAATTAGGCTGTGAGCTAGTACTGATAGGTGAACCCAGAATCGGGACAGATGCCCAACGCATGGCTAGCATGACCAAAGCTGTGCAGGGAATCAGACAGACCGGGGCAATTATCGGAGGGGTGTTGCCTAATTTGGGGGCGGAAACGGTGAAAATGATGGATTTACGGGACAAAGTAGTTTTAGCGGTAACGGATACTGGGGGAGTAGCCTTTGATGCAGCTATTACAGCAGGTGCACCTGCTGTGTCGGTAGCCACCATAGCTCGAACTATCCAGTGCAAGGGTACCCAACCTGCTGACCAAGGGGCTCTGCGGGGGATAGCCCTGGCTGAACAGTTTGAGACCGCAATTACCGTGGTAGCGGCTAGTTCCAACTCCTTAGAAGATATTCTAGGGGCGGAATATATTGCCCGCAGAATTATAGAACTACCATTTAGTACATCCAAAAAAAGCAAATAGCTTAATTGCTAACCAGTGAATAATTCCTTCCACCGTCGGGAAACCTGTTGCACAATATCCTCTCGGGGAGTTAATTCGGCAGGATACTGGGGTTTCATTCGGGCGTCGATTAGTATTGGTCCACGGTAGTGAATTTTATTATGTTTAATTTCTGCATCGGCGTAAATATCGTGGGCTGGGTCAAACCGGGTAAAGACTGTCCATAAGAAAGAGGTTTGGTCAGTTATTTTATCCAGTTCGTCCACCAGGATAACTAGCGGCCAATCCGCCAGCTGCTGGCTAGCCCGAGGGATAATTTCTCCCGCCAGGTTAGGGCTGTTGGCAAAGCAATCCCCGGAAATTAGCAGGCAGCCACCACAATAAGCTTTAATTTGCTTAATACCTGGCAGGCTGCCCTGGCGGTACTCCCGAGGCAGTTCCCGAATAGGTTTACCCAGGCCAGTCATAATGGCTTTACTTCCTTTATTGAACTGGCGTCCGGTGTAATCTAGAGTATCCATGGAAGTGTCATTAATAATTAGTAAATCCTGGGCCGGGTCAAAACGTTCCAACACCTTTTCCAGCAACTGATTAAATTTAGCTAAATCACAGGGCACGTCGGTTACCAGCAGAAACTTGGTTAGCGTTAATTGGCCTTCACCCATAATGCGAAAAGCATGGGCCATCGCCTCGCGGTAATAGCTTTCCCGCACCACTGCTGCCGCCAAAGCATGAAAACCCGTTTCAGCATAGGTCCATAAGTCCAAAACCCCGGGCATTACTACTGGGAATAAGGGTGATAACAAGCTTTGCAGGTATTCGCCGATGAAATAATCCTCTTGTCTAGGCTTACCCACCACAGTTGCTGGGTAAATTGCATCCTTGCGTCGGTAAATATCTTTAATCTGAAACACGGGAAAATCATGTACCCAGGAATAGTACCCGTAATGATCACCGAAGGGGCCCTCCGGTCGCCGAGTATGGGCCGGGATCTGTCCAACCAGGGCGAATTCGGCTTCTGCCACCAGGGGATGAGGAGTGTGGCCGTTATCCACCAGGTTCAGCTTTTCTCCCATCAGGAAAGCGGTAAAAATCAACTCCGGGAGCAGCTCCGGCAGGGGGGCAATTGCAGATAAAATCAAAGCCGGAGGACCGCCTAGAAAAACAGTGACCGGTAAAGCCTGATTTAACTCTTCGGCAGCATAATGGTGAAAGCCACCGCCCTTATGGATTTGCCAGTGCATGCCCGTCTGATTTTTTTCAAATAGCTGCATGCGATACATCCCCAAATTATGTTCTTTGGTAACCGGATGCTCGGTGTACACCAGCGGAAGGGTGATAAATGGTCCGCCATCTTCCTGCCAACCAGTTAAAGCCGGCAGGCGGGTGATATCCACCTCCCGTTCCCGGCATTCCAGCACCGGTGCCTTGGCTGGGCTGATTTTTTTTAAGCCTGACCCGGCAATGTCCAAAAGCCATTTGCGTTCTCTCCATAGGGCGGACGGTTTAGGTGGCAGCAATTTGTCCAGGGAGTGAAGTGCTTTTTTCACCAGTTCCTCTGGTCTGGGGCCAGTGACCAAATCTACCCGCCGCCTGGTACCGAAAAGGTTGGTTACTACTGGGAAGTGGCTGCCTTTAACCTTGGTAAACAATAGAGCCGGACCTTGTTCGTCAATAACCCGGCGGTGGATTTCCGGTATTTCCAGATACGGGTCAACTTCTGCGGTTACCTCAATGATTTCCCGCTCTTTACGCAATAAGCTGATAAAGCTCCGTAAATCCTTGTGCATCAAGACACCTCGGCTATTAAAATATTTTTGTACTAACATTTTACCACAATTAACTTTAGTTTCTCCTATTTTCATTAAAAATCCTGCTATAACCTGTTAAACCAATATATTATATCCTGGCCGCAATATTAGTACCACCACTCATAAATTTGCCTGTCCTGCATAGATATATAGTGAACAATGCAAAAGGCGGTGTGCCGGTGAAAAATAACTTCAGACAAACTCTCTATAATTACCTACGCCCACGCATGATGCTCTTTGTGCTAGTAGGGGTGTTTTACGGGTTGGGGATAATGCTCGGGTCTTTAGGTGTGGGACTTTTAAGCAAGGAACAAGTGGTTTATTTGACCAAGCTGATTACCAATTTTCTGATCAATCTCCAAAATCTAGCCATCGACGAGGGGGTCTACACTAGAGAAGTGTTGGGCTCCATCTGGAAGGACCTGGGTCTGATTTATTTACTCAGCCTGACTGTCATCGGTCTGCCGGGAGTGTTTGCCCTGCTTTTTTTGCGCGGCTTTTTGCTAGGCTTTGTTTTAGGGTTCTTCGCCCAGCAAATGGCCTTTGAGGGGGTGATTTTTGCTACCCTGGCTTTAGTTCCCCAAAGCCTGATTACCATCCCCGTGTACCTAACCGCAGCGGTAACTGCCATCGAAATAAGTATGTTTCTCCTGCGGCGATTTTGGCATTTTCCCCGACCACCTATCAGGCCCTATGTTTGGAGGTTCACTACTTTTATGTTTTTTTTGGCCTTGTTAGCTTCCTTTGGAGGACTGGTAAAAATTTACATTACGCCGGTATTTATGAAATGGGTTGCGGCGGGAATCGGTTAGAATCAGGTTGATGACCGGAATTGGCCCAGGCAAAGTTTATACTTTATAGTAGGAGGATTTAGTATGCTATTATTAGTATTTACCAAGTGGCAGGAGAAACTAGCCTATACCTTACGCGTTTTACTAATCCTAGTGGTGCTTAGTCTGCTGCTGCCGAAAGTTATTCAGGTGCTGCTAGGTGGGGAATTTCTGGGCAGCTATAATAAAGAGGAAAACCCTTCAGGGAATGCCACCAGGGTAGAGCGAGTGCAGGCAGAGCAACACCATCAGCCGGGTTTGTTGGAAGGGTTGGTGATTGAATTACAGAAGTTTTATCGTAAGGATCGCTAAGGTAATCAAAGGAGGATTTGGATAATAAATGTAGAAATATGGAGATATCAGGGGGGATCCAGCATGGAAAAGTATATCTCCAATTACTTAAATTATTTAACAGTGGAAAAAGGATTGGCTAATAACACCAGGGAAGCTTATGGTAGGGATTTGCGGCAGTTTACCAGCTTTGTGGCCCCACAAAAATTAACCGACATTTCTCAAGTCCACAAGAACCAGGTCATGGCCTATCTGCTTTCCCTGCAAAAAACCGGGAAGGTGCCAGCAACTATTGCTCGGCACTTAGCTGCGCTTAAAGGCTTTTTTCGGTTTTTGGTCAACGAAGGTTTTATCACCAAAGACCCTGCTCTAAACTTGGAGTCCCCCAAACTGTGCAAAAAGTTACCCCATATTTTATCCAGTGCTGAGGTGAACATTCTCCTTGAGCAACCAAACGGCGGTCAAGTAGCAGGAGCCCGGGATAAAGCCATGTTAGAGGTAATTTACGCAACCGGAGTACGGGTATCCGAGCTTTGTTCCTTAAATGTTCAAGACTTAAATTTGGAACTGGGTTTTCTCCGTTGTATCGGTAAAGGGTCAAAGGAAAGGATAGTTCCCTTAGGCAAAATGGCTATAACTGCGGTAACTGCATATTTGCAGCTAGGTAGAGTAAAACTATTGAAAATACCAGCCGAGCAGGCGATGTTTCTCAACCATCATGGACGACGACTAACCCGTCAGGGTTTTTGGAAGCTTATTAAAAAATACACTAAAGAAGCAGGTATCCAAAAGGAAATTACCCCCCACACCATGCGCCACTCTTTTGCCACCCACCTTTTAGAAAACGGGGCGGACTTAAGGGCGGTCCAGGAGATGTTAGGACATGCCGATATTACCACCACCCAAATTTACACCCACCTAACCAAAAATAAGATTAAAGAGGTATATTCGCGCACCCATCCGCGGGCATAGGAGGTAAGGTAAATTGTTTAAACGAGTAATAATGATAGTCATGGATAGCGCCGGGGTTGGCGAGCTGCCTGATGCTGACCAGTACGGGGACACAGGCTCTAATACACTAGGGAATATTTCCCGAATTGTGGGGGGTCTGGATCTCCCTAATCTGGGTAAACTGGGGATTGGTAACATAATTCCCCTCAGCGGGGTTCCCGCCACAGCCAAGCCGACAGCAGCCTATGGCAAAATGGCTGAGCAGTCTGCCGGCAAGGATACCACCACCGGTCATTGGGAAATGACAGGGATTATTCTCCAGCAGCCCTTTCCCACCTTTCCCCACGCCTTTCCCCCCCAACTAATTGCCCAGTACGAACAGCTTATTGGGCGAAAAACCTTAGGTAACATAGTAGCCTCCGGGACATTTATCATCGAACAATTGGGGCAGCAGCATATGGAAACCGGCTATCCTATTGTGTATACCTCCGCTGATTCAGTATTTCAAATAGCGGCCCATGAGGAAATTATCTCCATTGAAGAATTATACCGTTTCTGTCAGTTGGCTCGAGATATGCTAGTCGGTGAATATGCAGTAGGCAGGGTAATCGCCCGGCCCTTTATAGGGCAGCCCGGTTCCTTTCAACGGACAGAACGGCGTCATGACTACTCCCTAGTTCCCTACCAGCCCACCTTATTAGATATCACCAAAGCAGCCGGTTTGGAAGTAATGTCCGTAGGTAAAATCAAAGATATTTTTGCCCAACAAGGAGTAACCCAGCACAAGCCGGCCAAAAACAATGGGGACGGCATGGACAAGACCCTAGAATTTATCGATGGCGGAGCCAGGGGCTTAATTTTCACCAATCTAGTAGATTTCGACATGGTCTACGGCCACCGCAACAACGCCCCCGGCTATGCCCAAGCCCTTCACGAATTTGACGCTCGGCTGCCCGGGGTAATCGAAAAAATGCAACCAGACGACCTACTCATAATAACCGCCGACCACGGCTGTGATCCCACCACCCAAAGCACCGACCACTCTCGGGAGTATGTGCCCTTGCTGGTCTACGGCCAAAAAGTCAAGGGAGGCGTAAACCTAGGCATCCGCTCAACCTTCGCCGACCTAGGCGCCACAGTAGCCGAAGCCTTCGGCCAAAAGCTGGCCGCTGGCCAGAGTTTTCTACATGAAATACTTAAGTAGCAGTGGTATCCAGCTAACGAGAGTCCAGGTCGGATACCGCTGGTATCCAGCTAACGAGAAGTCCAGGTCGGATACCGCTGGTATCCAGCTAGCGAGAAGTCCAGGTCGGATACCGCTGGTATCCAGCTAACGAGAGTCCAGGTCGGATACCGCTGGTATCCAGCTAACGAGAAGTCCAGGTCGGATACCGCTGGTATCCAGCTCACGGGAATACCCGGTCGGATAACCACTCCCGGGCTATGCATACTACCAGGTCGGTTACCTGCTCGGTGGGGATGCTCATGGTGGAGTAGCTTAGCGGCTCTTAGTGGAGGTAGCCAATAAAATTGACCTTGCCAACAGGACGTTGGCAACCTGGTCGCCTAGGCAAGGACGCCGTATCGACCAGGTTGGTCAATTTTATTAGGCTAACTCCACTTAGAGCCGCAAGGTATGGAACTAAGAGCATACCCACCGCGGCAGGTAACCGACCGGTCATAATTAGCCCATAAGGCAGGTAACCGACCAGTCATAACCAAGACCTCAAATAGGGCTTATATCCAACCGATTATTACAAACTTGAAAGGTAGGCATCGCACCATGCTTTCATCGAAATTGCAGGAAACCCTAGCCTATATCCGCACCCAAACTGAGTTACAGCCGGTAATCGGCCTAATCCTTGGCAGCGGACTAGGCGGGCTAGCCAAGGAAATTACCGGAGGAGTAACCATTGATTACAAGGATATCCCTAACTTCCCTGTCTCAACAGTAGAAGGCCATGCCGGGCAATTAGTGCTAGGCGAATTAGTGGGCAAACTGGTAGTCGCCATGCAAGGTCGTTTTCACCACTATGAAGGCTACTCCATGCAGGAAGTCACCTATCCTGTACGGGTAATGCACCAGCTGGGAGTAAAAACTCTACTGGTCACCAATGCCGCCGGTGGAGTGAATACTGACTTCGTCCCCGGAGATCTGATGTTAATAAGTGACCACATTAACCTAATGGGGAATAATCCGCTGATTGGGCCCAATCTAGCAGAGTTCGGACCCCGTTTTCCGGATATGTCCGAAGCCTATAATAAGGCTCTAGGTAAAGTGGCTGAAGACGTAGCTAAGCAGGTTGGTTTTAAGTTGAAGAAGGGGATTTACGCCGGTCTCAACGGCCCCTCCTACGAAACCCCGGCAGAAATTCGTTATCTGCGGGCTATTGGTGTGGACGCTGTAGGAATGTCCACTGTGCCGGAAGTGCTGGTAGCCAATCACAGCGGTCTTAAGGTGGTAGGCATATCCTGCATTACTAATATGGCGGCCGGAGTACTGGATGTTAAGCTGGACCATCAAGAAGTAATGGAAGTAGCCAATCGGGTCCAAACTCGCTTTTTAGCCCTGGTCAAGGGCATTATTGCCAAAGTAAGCTAGTAAGGAATTTCGAGTTTATCTGAGCATGTTTAAAGCAGGTTCTGAGCAGGCTGTTGAAAAACCCGTCTGGCACGAAGGCAGTTTTATCAAAACCACAGGTGTACTTATCGTACATCGAGGATTTTGATAAAACTGACGACACAGCCAGGCGGGGAATTTCAACAGCCTGGGGGGGAGGTAGCAAATGCGCGCCTATGATATTATCGCCAAAAAACGAGACGGAGGCGAATTGACTCAGGAGGAGTTAGCGTACATAATCCAAGGTTTTACCAACAACCAGATACCTGACTACCAAATGTCTGCTTTGGCCATGGCCATCTTCATCCGAGGCATGAATGAACGGGAGACGGGAGATTTAACTATGGCTATGGTTAATTCTGGGGAAAGAATTGACCTCTCTTCAATAGCTGGGATAAAAGTGGATAAGCATAGTACCGGAGGTGTAGGGGATAAAACCACCTTGGTGCTGGCACCCTTAGTTGCCGCAGCCGGTGCGCCTGTGGCCAAAATGTCCGGGCGGGGTTTAGGCCACACCGGGGGTACCCTTGATAAATTTGAAGCTATTCCCGGTTTTCGGGTGGAATTAACCACCCCGGAGTTTATCAATAATGTGAATACTGTTAAAGTCGCCGTAGTGGGCCAGACTGGCAACTTAGCCCCCGCAGATAAAAAACTATATGCTTTAAGGGATGTCACCGCTACCGTTAACTGTATCCCTTTGATTGCCAGTAGTATTATGAGTAAAAAAATAGCTGCAGGTGCGGACGCTATTGTCCTGGACGTAAAAACCGGTAGTGGAGCCTTTATGAAGACGCTGGAGCATTCCTTTAGCTTAGCCCAGTCCATGGTAGCAATCGGAACTCATGTTGGACGTAATACAGTGGCTATTGTTACCGGGATGGATCAGCCCCTTGGTTATGCTATCGGTAACGCTTTGGAGGTTCAGGAAGCTATAGTAACCTTACAGGGGAAAGGCCCCCAGGATTTGCAGGAGCTCTGTTTAACTTTAGGAGCTCATATGTTGGTACTAGCCAGGGTAGCGGATACTTGGCAGCAGGGGTACAGTAAGCTGCAAACTCTAATAGCCGATGGGACAGCTCTAGAAAAATTTAAAGAGCTTATAAAAGCCCAAGGCGGAAACCCGATCATAGTTGACCAACCAGGTTACCTGCCAAGTGCCGTCTATCAACTAGAGGTTTTAGCTCCCGCTGGGGGGTATATTCAGGCCATGGAAGCTGAAAGCTTGGGCATTGCTGCTACTATCCTGGGAGCGGGTCGGGAAACTAAAGAATCGGTGGTAGAACCGGCGGTGGGTATAGTAATCCGTAAGAAAACAGCAGACAATGTTGAGGTAGGGGAAAGCCTAGCTGTAATCCACGCCAATAATCAGCAGAAGGCGGAAGAGGTTCGGCAACGGGTACTAGCCGCATATACTATTGGGTCTTCAGCTATACCCAAGCCCCGCTTAATCTTCGGAGCAGTAACTAAGCATGGAATTACCAAGTATTAAAAGGAACACTTACTTTCAGGGCATAATTTGTCCATCCTGCCATATACTAATGGTGTATTAATATCACGAAGTATGTGACAGGAGGGATCGTCAATGAAACCTAGAAAGTTAAGTGTTCAGTTGCTTACAATCCTATGTTTAGCCGCCTTATTCTTTGGACAAGCCAGCCAGGTTTGGGCAACCCAGCATTTCCTGTTTGAAGACGAAATCTTTATGGTAGCAGGTAAAGCCACCCCAACGGTGGTTAAAGAGCAAGCAGGTAAGCAAGAAAAATCAGCAAAGCAGGAAAAACCAACTACCTTGGAGACAACTGCCGAATCAGCTATCCTCATGGAACCGAGTACAGGCACTATAATTTTTGAGAAAAACGCCCATAAATCACTACCTCCGGCAAGTGTGACCAAAATTATGACCTTGTTGATTGCGGCAGAAGCTATCGAACAAGGTAAAGCCAGCCTCAAGGATCGGGTTAAAGGTACGGATGAGTCATCTGGGATGGGTGGGTCCCAGATTTATCTAGAGGTAGGAGAAGAATTTTCCTTAGAGGAACTAATAATTTCTGTGGCTGTGGGCTCAGCTAATGATGCTTCAGTAGCTGTGGCAGAGTATATTGGTGGCTCCCATGACCACTTTGTAGCTATGATGAATGCCAAAGCCAAAGCTCTGGGACTTAAGGATACAAAATTTATCAATGCCTATGGACTACCAGCAGAGGGTCATGTAACCAGTGCTTATGACATGGCCTTTATCCTCCGTGAAGCCATGAAATACCCGCTATTTCGCCGGATGACCAGTATTAAGGAATATGGGTTAAGGGGTGGAGAATTTAAGTTATATAACACTAATAAACTGCTCTGGTGGTATAAAGGGGTGGATACCGGTAAAACTGGTTGGACCACCGAAGCCAAATATTGTTTAGCTTCTTCTGCGGAACGAGAAGGTTTAAGGTTAATTGCCGTAGTCATGGGAAGCCCGGAGCCGCGGAGCCACTTCCGGGAGTCCATTCGCTTGTACAATTACGGCTACGCCAGATATCGGGGAGTTACTGTTGCCGAAGCAGGCAGTCAAATCAAGGTGTTGCCTGTGGAAAAGGGTATTTTAAACCAATTCCCGGTGGTGGCTCAAGGTCGAATTGGCTTAATGGTGCCCAAAGGACAGGAAAAGGAAATCAGCCATCGTCTGATCCTGCCTCCAAGTATAGAGGCACCTGTGGTTAAAGGCCAGAAGGTAGGGGAGGTTATCCTAATCCAAAAGGGGAAGGATATAGCTAAATTTGCTTTAGTTTCCGGGATTGATGTACCCAAAGCCAGTTTCTGGCAGCAATTTGGCCGGGTAATTTCAGAGGTTTACAGCAGCAATAAGTAGGCTGTTAAAATTCCCCGTCTAGCTTTGTCGCCAGATGTAACAAGGTCCTCGACGTACAAGGAGTACGCCTGTGGCCTTGTTACATCTGTCTTCGTGCTATACGGGTTTTTGGTTTTTAAATAGTAAATAAAGGATATTGATAAATGATGTTGAACATATATTGTAATTGGAAAAGGTAGGTTAGCTAGGAGGAATTCCATGTCCCAAAGAATCCTTATTATAACTATCATAGTTATAATGGTTACTTTATTAACAAACCAGGCTTGGGCCTCCACGTCTTCTAAACAGGTTCAAGTGAACATCACTCCCAACGGAACTGATGTCAACGCTTCGGATATCCAGGTTAAGTGGTTATTCGTTATCGGTGATG
Organism: Carboxydocellales bacterium; assembly: GCA_049302075.1. Classification (GTDB taxonomy): domain Bacteria; phylum Bacillota; order Carboxydocellales; family JAJZTU01; genus JBAQLS01. The sequence goes on from JBAQLS010000006.1 coordinate 111,982, forward strand.
TAATCGAGAAGTCAGTTGAAGGTCAAACCTGGCAAGTAGTTTCACCGGTTACAGCTGGAGAAGCAGCAGTTATCGGTGTACCTAATTGGTCAATTATATATTTTCGTATTCGAGATAGTGGCAATAATTTAACACCTTTTACTGCGTTTCCACCCAACCAAAACGCCCACGATACCTACCTAACCAATACTGAACTTTGTGCTGGCTGCCACTCCACCCATGCCGGGCAAGGGGCCAAATTATTAAAGCAATCCTCAATTAAAGAACTTTGCCGTTCCTGTCACGGCTATCTTAATACCGGTAGCCGTTATAATACTGACAATGGTGCTGTGCTTGCTGCCGGTACTAAGGATCCGGTTACTGGCTTGGTAACTGCCATTACCTGGGAAAAGTCTTTAGGTGGCCCCTTCTTCAGCAATGATTTGGAAGTATGGGGAGTTGGAGCGACTGTTACTTCAAGTCATACTATTGAGGATCCGGCTGGAACCATCCCTCCGGCTGGTACCGGTCCACTTTCGCCTGTGCCTGGCGGAAGTAATAGCTGTAATCGTTGCCATGACTTAACTTGTACTAGTTGTCATTTGGTACATGGTGGTAATAGTACTTATCGTAACCTTGACCCCTATTATGCAACGGTTACTGCCTACGCTTATAACTTTACAGGTGCTGCGGCAGAGCAACCTCAATACATCAGCGGGATGACTCAGTTTTGTGGTTACTGTCATAATATGCTGGCAAAACCCGAAGGAAGTGCAAGTACACTTACCGGGTCGTGGAGGCCGCTCCATGGTTTTACGCACACAGCAGTTCCAGAGAGTAAATACCGGCATGCCACCGGTGTTGACCTAACCTATGTCGGTCCAGATTCGGTGCCTGTTACCGTTAATCCTACAATCTATCCGACTGAAGGCACCCCGCGGACAGTGTCCTGTATCACCTGTCACTTTGCCCACGGAACGGTTTCCCCGGCTAATTATCAAACCAATTTTCCTTCTCGCGGTACCAATGGTTCCATGCTTTTACGCTCAAAGAGTACATCAATTTGTATGGACTGTCATCCCAAATAGGTATGCAAAATTAGAGGAGGCATTTCAGACCTTTCGGCCTAAGCTGCCTTTTTTAGTAAGCATAAATAACAACTCGATTGTTGGCTCGGTCAGTAACTATAATTCTATTGGCGTAAGTAGCAATTCCGTTAGGATAATTGAGTTGACCAGGGCCTGAAGCTTTGTCCCCAAAGGTGAACAGTATTTCAGGCTTTTTTTTGTCCGGAGTGATTGCGATAACTTGATTACCAAAGGTGTCCACCACATATAGCCGATTAAGTTCGTCAAAAGCTACTCCCCGGTTAAGGGCAAAAGCAATGTCCAAGTTTCCTTTAAAACCATAAATTTGACTAAAGCGCCCCTGAGCATCAAAAACCTGAACTCTGGTGTTATTAGAATCGGACACATAGATATTACCCTGTTTGTCCACGGTAACGTCGTTGGGATAAAGGAATTGTCCGTTAGCTGTACCCGCCTTGCCGAAGGATAATAAGAATTCGCCAGACCGACTTAATTTGACTACTCGTTGATAAAACACATCAGTCAGATAAATATTATCTCCAGAGTCTACGTCGACTCCCACCGGCCGAAGTGCTCCGATTTGTTTAGTAAGTTTAGAACTAAGCAGGTTTCTCAAGTATTTACCCTGCAGGTCGAATTCTTGAACTCGCATTGTTACAGAGTCGGCTACATATATGCGGTTGGATGCAACAGCAATACCTACCGGGGCCAAAAATTGACCCGGTCCGGTACCCAGTTTACCGAACTTAAACAAAAACTTGCCGGATTGATCAAAGACTTTTACCTGTCCCTCCCCGGAATCTGCAATATAGATATTACCGCCTGCGCTCACATCCACAGCTAATGGTTCCTGCAACTTCCCACGGACATCATCGATCTCACCGATAGTATACAGAAGTTTCGGTTGGTCTTGACTGGCTAATATTGACCAAGTTTTTACCACCTCCAGGGGTGAAACTTGACGGAAATAAAGCCAAAGCATCAATAGGGAGATTAAAAGAGAGATTATTAACAACATGGTAATTAAGTTAGTAAGTTTTATTTTTTTCATACCTAAGTGCATCGTGCTACCCCCAATACTTACTAATTAAATAATATAGGGAAAATCCTCCAAGTTCAAGGCAAAGTGGATATTCATATTTTTTCCACCCCTAATCACTATCCTTTTTAGCAGTTCCACCGTCTTAATTACTGAAGTAAGGTTGGCGCCACCGAACTTTCAGAACTTAACGGGAGGAATGAATATGTTGAAAACATTTAAAAATGAGGAAATGAAATTAAATGGCTTAAATAATCAACCAGTGCTTTCATCCAGTACACTTACAAAAATCTTTCAGGTTTCTTCCCAACAAGCTGACCTAATTTTACGGCTGGCCCTAGGGTTAGTTTTTGTGGCTCATGGAGCTCAGAAGCTGTTTGGTTGGTTTGGCGGTTACGGTTGGACCGGGACGGTGGGTTTTTTTAACCAAGCTTTAGGTATTGCCCCGGCTTTAGCCGGCCTGGCTATTCTGATAGAATTCTTTGGGGGTATCGCCATTATTTTAGGACTTTTAACCCGCCCTGCTGCTTTGGGTCTAGCTGTAACAATGTTAGTTGCTGCTGTTAAGGTTCATTTAGCTAACGGTTTCTTCTTGGATCAAAAAGGGGCAGCGGACGGTGTGGAATATATTTTTGTCCTATTTTTACTCTCACTTTATCTGCTAATTAAGGGTGCAGGAACAATTTCCTTGGATAAGGTAATAAAAGATAGGTTAACGGGAAAAACTAGTTAATAATTAATCAGGAGAAAAAGTAAGATTACAGAGGGAGGATTAACTTTATGAAAGCTCTAGTTGTATTTGCCCACCCTAACCCTAAAAGCTTTAATAAGGCTATTTTAGACACCGTTTTAGCGGAACTGCAACAGAAAAATATCGAGGTAAGGGTTAAGGACTTATATGCCTCGAAATTTAACCCAGTGTTAACTGGTGAGGATTTTGAGCAGTTCCTGGCCGGAAAGGTTCCGGAGGATATTGCTGCAGAACAGGCTGATGTCACCTGGGCAGATACCCTGATTTTTATATACCCCATCTGGTGGGTAGGTCAGCCGGCTATTCTTAAAGGTTGGATTGACCGGGTCTTTAGCTATGGCTTTGCTTATCAGGTTACCGAAGAGGGACCAGTAGGCCTGTTGAAAGGTAAGCTGGCCCGGGTAATCACAACCTCCGGTTCTACTGCAGAAGTCTGGAGTCAAATTGGAGTCATGGAGGCACTAAATACGGTCACGATATCCGGAACCTTCAATTTCAGCGGAATTACCGATGTGTCTCATAAAAATTTGTATGCTGTACCCAATGTTACCGATGCAGATCGCAAGGCTATGCTGGTGGAAGTAGGGCAAATCATCAGTTCATTGTAACCAGAATTTTAATAAATTATCGGAAATCGAAACTATCCTTTTGCTTGCTATCTTCGTCTAATTAAATGATAATATTGTTATTGGAGGAATGACAGCATGCAAATCAGGGAGAACTTGTACGGTCCGGATATAACTGAGAATCAAGCTTCCTTTGAGCATATAATTGCTCAAAATGAGCAGAAAATATTTAATTTAATCTTGAGTATGACCAATGACTTTTATCTAGCCCAGGATCTCACTCAGGAAACTCTGCTCAAAGCCTTTCAATCCAGACAAAGTTTTCAGGGCAAAGCTAAGTTTTCAACTTGGTTGTATCGGATTGCGGTAAACGTAACCATTGATTACCAGCGTAAAAGCTACACACATAGGGAAAATCCCGTTGAAAACATAGAGACTAAGTGTCATACCGAAAACGTTACTTCCGACCCTGATGGAACCTGTCAGAAAAAAGCCATCAAAGATATTTTATTTCAAACTGTGGCCAAGTTACCGGATCAACAGCGTGAAGTCTTTATTCTAAGAGAAATCAATGGCCTGTCCACCAAAGAGGTTGCCGAAATATTGGATTGTACTACAGAGTTAGTGAAGTGGCGTCTGCACAAGGCCCGCTCCGCTATGCGCAAAAATTTACAGACTGAAAACCAGTACAAAAATATTGGCAGCTTCAAGCTTAGCGGTTCAGGGATTGAATAACCTGTAGCTTATTCCACCATATCTGAGTATTTACAAAAACCAGGGGAAACAATCCCTTGGTTTTTTTGATACTTAGAAATTATGCTTTCAGAAAAGCGTGGATAATTTCCTAAGTATGGGGGTTGTTAATGGGCGAAAAATGTAGGTTTCTGAACTATTAAATTTCCATTATTTTGCAGGAAAGCTGAACTAAACGTAGAATAACTCACATGGACAAGCAAGAAAACAAGTGAGGAGGTTTGGCCGTTGAGAATTAATGTGGAACAGGCTAGTAATAGCCTGATAGCCCGGGTGACCGGTGAATTAGATATGTTAGTAGCAAGTGACTTTCGTGACCAGTTGGAAGCAGCTTTGGACAAGCAATCTGTCCCCAATTTAATCTTAAACTTTACTGAAGTTAGTTTTATTGACAGTTCAGGTCTTGGGGCTATTTTAGGCCGGTATAAAAGGATTTCCCAGTTTGGAGGTGTAATGGCCATTGTCAACCCTCAGCCGCAGGTAAAGCGAATCCTGGAGCTTTCGGGAATTATGCGCATTATAAATACATATTTAACCGAAGATGAAGCGATGAAAAGTTTGTAAAGGGGGAGGAACGTGAAGGTTAATAATCAGATGAGCTTTCAATTAATGAGTCTTCCGGAAAATGTAGCAGTGGCTAGGGTAACAGTAGCTGCATTGGCCGCTCAGTTGAATTTTACCTTAAGTGAACTTGACGAGATTAAGGTAGCAGTATCCGAAGCCGTTTCTAATGCTATCATCCATGGCTATGATAATAACCCGAAGTACTCTGTACAGGTGGTTATCAAGCTCTATGAGCATGCTCTGGAAATAGTAGTGGAAGATAAAGGAAAGGGAATTGAAGATATTGAACAGGCCCTCCAGCCTGCTTTTTCTAGCGATCCGGAACGGATGGGTCTAGGTTTTGTATTTATGCAGTCCTTTATGAATGATTTTAGGGTTAAATCGGAAGTGGGTAAGGGTACTCAAGTCATCATGGTTAAAAAGCTGGAAGCAGAATCTGACCCAAGCCCGGAAAGTTGAGGCAGGGGATGTGGATGAGTGGAAGATTTTCGGAAATGAACTTGCCTAGGTTTCCCCTGCTGGCAGATGAGGAAACTAAGGGACTTTTGTTAAAGGCTCAGGCAGGTGATTTGCAGGCAAGGGAAAGGTTGGTCAACTGTAACTTAAGACTGGTCTTTAATCTTATTCAGCGATTTGCAGGCCGGGGTTATGAAACGGAAGACCTATTTCAAATTGGAACTATTGGACTGATGAAAGCTATCGATAAATTTGATTTATCCTATGACGTAAAGTTTTCCACCTATGCCGTACCAATGATAATTGGAGAAATTCGCAGATTTCTCCGGGACGACCATCCAGTGAAGATTAGCCGGACGGTTAAAGAGACTGCCTACAAAATTCACCGAACCAGAGAAAGGCTAACCAAGGAAAAAGGAAGGGAGCCTAGTATTCAGGAAATTAGTGAGGCACTCCAAATTAGTCCGGAAGAAATTGTTACAGCTTTAGAGGCAGCTCAAACTCCTTCCTCCATTTTTGAAACATTGTATCAAGACGATGGTGATCCCATCTATGTACTAGACCAGCTTCATAAGCAAGAAGATGGGGATGGGCAATGGTTTGATAACATGGCGATTAGGGAAGTATTAATGAAACTACCACTAAGGGATAGAATAATTATTTTAATGCGATTTTTTGAGGATAAAACTCAAACTGAAGTAGCCAATTTCTTGGACATTTCTCAAGTTCAGGTTTCCCGTCTGGAACGCCAGGCGCTTAAGAATCTACGAGAACTACTCGGCACCGGCTAAGCAGGCTGTTGAAATTCCCCGTCTAGACATCCATGCCACTAACCTGGCACCAACAGTATATGAAAATTAACGTGTTAATTTTCAGGATAGCTGGCTTCGCGCTATGTGGGTTTTTCAACAGTCTGTTCTTGCGACTGTTAAAAACCCACATAAGATGCTGCATATGCTCAGTTAAAGTACGCCTGCGGCACTGGCTAAGGTGCCGTAGTTTGCATCCTCAACACCATTGGTGTTGAATAATTGTTAATTGGGGAAAAATTCTTGTAAAATGTTGTTTAAACAAATAAAATATAAATATATACTACCTATTTCAAACAGGTCAGTAAAATCATCGTTTAGAATACTTTTTCAGTGCTAGATGATGTTTTACGGCCTATTTTTATTAAAGGCTGTAAATTTCCCCTCATACTCGTGAATTCTATTGCTACAACCGATTCCGTAGTTTCTTGGCAATTAACATTTTAAGGGGGTGCATAGCGATATCTGCTCTAAATATTTATCAAGCTATGTTTCAAAAAGCAAACTTTGGCTTTGCAATTTACAGAGTGCGGGTTGGGCTTAATAAGCAAATTAATATTGAATTCCTCGAAGGTAACCAAGTATTTGAACAAATTACCGGGGTCACCAAATATAGTGATGATAGTTATCTTGCAGCTCAGACCCTTCAAACAAAGAGTGGAGAAAAGGTAAGTTGGGAGGTTGGTTTGGCCGAAGTTGCGGTAACAGGATTAGCCAAAAGTTATGTGTTCTATTCAGAGCAGCAAATTAGCTGGCAAAGGGTGCAGGTATATACTGCAGAGCAAGACTACGTTGTAGTCGTTTTTAATGATATATCTGAAGAAATGGGCAAGCTTGAACATAAAATTGCAGATGGAAGTTTCCAGATAATCTTTGAACAGTCGGGTACCGCCATGACCTTGCTGGAGAATGGACTATTTACCAAATGTAATCTGACAGCCTTAAAATTTTTTAATGAGCATGAATTAATTGGCAGACATCCTGCAGAAGTTTCCCCAGAGTTTCAGCCTGACGGACGGAGTTCCCGGGAAAAAGCTGATGAAATGATCCAAATCACCCTGGCCAAAGGATGTCATCAGTTCGATTGGGTACTTTTGGTTAGCTCTGGGGAATATTATTTTGAAATAATGCTGACTGCCTTAAACGTATTAGGTCGGGAGGTAATCCTTGGTGTCTGGTACGATATTACCGACCGAGTTATTGCCGAAGCTGAGCTAACTGAAAAAGAACAGAAATACCGCAGTTTGGTACAGACAATGGAAGAAGGACTAGCCCTTCATGAGGTGCTTTATGACAGCGAGGAAAAGCCTGTTGATTATCGGATTCTGGAAGTAAACCCAGCTTATTATAAACATACCGGCATGATAGAAAGAGGGCTAGGAAGTACTCTGGCTAGCAAGCTTTATAAAACCGGGAATCCCCCTTATTTACTAGAATATGCCGAGGTGGCCCGTACGGGAATTCCCATGACCTTTTGCACCTACTTTCCTCCCATGGAAAGGCATTTTAACATATCTGTATTTTCACCCAAGCCGGGTTATTTTGCCACTATTTTTAATGATATTACTGATTTGAAAAAGGCCAAGGATCAATTGTATGCGGAGAAAGAGCGCTGGAAAATTACTCTGCAATCAATAGGTGATGCAATAATAACCACTGACAGTATCGGAAGAGTTGCTTTAATCAATAAGATTGCCGAAGAACTAACTGGTTGGACCCAGATGGAGGCAGAAGGAAAGTTACTGCCTGAAGTTTTTCACATAATTAATGAGGAAACAAGGGAAAGATGTATCAACCCTGTGGAGAAAGTGCTGGAAACAGGAATGATTGTAGGTATAGCCAACCATACCGCATTAATTGACAAAGATGGAGTGGAGCGGATAATAGCAGACAGCGCTGCGCCAATTTACAATCAACAAGGCGAGATTCTGGGAGTGGTGCTGGTATTCCGTGATGTTACTAAAGAAAAGCTTAAGGAAGTTGAGATTCTCCAGTTAAGTTATCATGATAGTTTAACCGGATTGTATAACCGAACTTTTTTTGAAGATGCGGTTAAAAGGATTGATACCGAGCGACAACTTCCCATCTCGGTAATTATCGGTGATGTTAACGGGCTAAAGCTTACCAATGATGTATTTGGACATGGTGAAGGGGATAAAATACTCCAGCGTATTTCCGGAATTCTCCAAAAAACATGTCGAAAAGAAGATGTTATTGCCCGCTGGGGTGGAGATGAATTTATTATTTTGCTGCCCCAAACTGATGAGCAAAAGGCTAACATAATCTGTAAGCGGATTGAAAATGCCTGTCTGAAGGCTAAGACTAGAACAGTGCAGTTAAGTATGGCCTTAGGACATGCCGTTAAGCAACAGGCTGACCAGGACATGATCACAGTAATTAAGAGTGCGGAAGATTGGATGTATCGGCATAAGTTGTTGGAAAGCAAAAGCTTTAGAAGTTCGGTTTTGGCTTCCTTGAAAAAGACGCTGTTTGAAAAGAGTAATGAAACTGAAGAACATGCTAATCGTATTGGGAACATCTGTGTAGGGATTGGTAGATTGCTTGGCTTTAATGAAGGGGAACTGGACGATTTAAGATTGTTGGCAATGTTACACGATATTGGGAAGATTGCCATAAGTGATAGTATTTTAATGAAACCAGGTCCGCTAAATCAGGAAGAATGGGAAGTAATGAAAAAGCATTCAGAGATAGGTTGCCGAATAGCCCAAGCCAGCCCAGAATTGGCTCAGTTGGCAGAGGGCATACTTTCCCATCATGAAAAATGGGACGGAACTGGATATCCCCAAGGCTTGCAGGGTAAAGATATACCGGTTTTATCCAGAGTGGTAGCGATTGCTGATGCTTATGATGTTATGACCAATACCCGTATTTACAAAAAACCAGTTACTCATGAAGAAGCTATGGCAGAAATTAACCGCTGCCAAGGCTCCCAGTTTGACCCGGAAATTGTGGAAGCTTTTCAGAAACTTATTGAGGTTTTTAAGCAGCAAAAGGCCGGGAGTATTCGGGTAAAAGGAAATTAAGCTCAATAAATAGAGGAACAGCCTGTGGATAGATGAAAATCTCCATCCCGGGCTGTTATTTTATTGTAATCAACCAGTCTGCATGAAAAGCTGTGCCGGGAAGCATAATACTTTATGATCACATGGATAACATTACTGGGGTGGAGATATATAACCTTACCGCCAATGTTGAAAATGGCAAATTGGTGGAGTATAGAGCAAATGTGAAGCTGTCTTGTGCGGAAGACGGAATTTAGGCTGGGAGAGAACAGGGTGAATAAGGGTAAACAAACTAGACAAACTAAACAACAGGCAGTTCGGGAATATCAAGAAATGATTAAACAGGCTAAACCTAAATCTCCTGTGCTGAAAAACAGTTTTTGGGCCTTTGTAGTAGGAGGTGCTATTTGCACTCTCGGTCAGGGATTATATAACCTATTTACCGCCCAGGGGTTAGAGAATATAGCTGCAGCTGGAGCCACCTCCACCATATTAATCTTTACGACGGCGTTACTAACCGGCTTAGGTATTTATGATGATATTGGTAAGTTTGCTGGGGCTGGCTCCATTGTGCCTATAACCGGATTTGCTAATGCCATGGTGGCTCCGGCCTTGGAATTTAAACAGGAAGGTATGATCTTTGGAGTGGCTGCCCGCTTATTTAGTATTACTGGGCCGGTGTTGGTTTTTGGCTATGTAACCTCCTGGCTGATTGGTCTGGTTACCTTTATATTTACTTAACCCGAAGGAGAGTAGCCTATGCCTGGGATTAAAAAGTTAGGCAAGCAATCCTACCGTTTTGCCCAACCTCCAGTAATCATCTCCTCGGGTACTGTCGTCGGTCCAAAAGAAGGTCAGGGGCCATTAGGCTCCTATTTTCACCGGGTCTGTGACGACACCCTGCTGGGAGAAAGCTCCTGGGAGCGGGCGGAACGCAGCTTATTAAAGCAGGCTTTTCAATTAGCCTTGGATTCTGCTGGGTTGCAACCGGAAAATATTGATGTGCTGCTGGCGGGTGACCTGTTAAACCAGATTATTTCCGCCAATTATACGGCTAGAGACTTGGGTATTCCTTTCCTCGGCCTTTATGGAGCCTGCTCTACTATGGTAGAAAGTATGCTTCTGGGGGCAATGCTCATAGACGGTGGCTTTGCAAGCAATGTGCTGCAGGGTGCTAGTAGTCACTTTAATACTGCTGAACGTCAGTACAGAGCTCCGGCTGAATTTGGTAACCAGAGAGCTTTATCGGCTCAGTGGACAGTAACCGGAGCTGGTGCAACAGTTATCAGTGCCAGAGGGACCGGACCCCGAATAACTCATGTTACCATCGGTAAGGTTGTTGATTTGGGGGTAAAGGATGCCGCAGATATGGGGAGTGCAATGGCTCCGGCGGTAGCAGATACCATTATTACTCACTTTGCCGAATTAGGGCGAAGCGCTGCAGACTACGACCTGATTATTTCCGGCGATTTGGCCGGGATTGGCAAAGCACTAACCCAGAGGCTGGTTAGTAAAGCTGGCTATGAGCTTGGGGATATCTTTGCCGATTGTGGGTGTATTATTTACGATCCCACCCAAGATACCCATGCTGGGGGTAGTGGCTGTGGCTGTTCAGCCGTGGTAATGGCTAGCTATCTGCTCCAGGAGATGGCTAGAGGCAAGTTTCGCCGGGTACTGGCCATCGGCTCCGGGGCCTTACTTAGCCCTATTGCCACCATGCAAGGGGAATCCATCCCCAGTATTGGCCATGCCGTTGTCCTGGAGGTTTAAGTAAAAGTAAATATGTGTAGGTGGTGGGCCATGGAGTATGCTAAAGCTTTCATAGTAGGTGGAGCCATCTGTGTTATAGGGCAATTGCTAATGGATTTAACCAGCTACCGGATAACCCCGGCTCATATTTTGGTTGGGTTTGTAACTGTTGGGGCGATTTTAAGTGCCTGCAATATCTATCAGCCCTTAGTTGACTTTGCTGGAGCGGGGGCAACAGTGCCTCTCCCTGGTTTTGGACATGCTTTAGCCCAGGGGGCCATTCGGGGCGCCCAAACTAAAGGTTTACTTGGTGCTTTTAGTGGTGGAATGGAGGCTACTTCCGTCGGGGTTTCGGCAGCAGTGATTTTCGGCTATTTGGTGGCAATAATTTTTAGTCCCAAAGGTGAGTAGGAAAGTTGGTGGTAGATATGACCAAACGACGCCAAGTTATTGTGGTTACTGACGGGGACAAAAATGCCCGGCGGGCGATAGAAGTATCCGCCAAAAAGATAGGGGCTCGCTGTATTACAGCATCAGAAGGAAATCCCACCCCCTTGTCCGGCCAGGAAATGGTAAACCTAATTAAAACCGCTAAGCATGACCCAGTGGTGGTGATGTTAGATGACAGGGGTACTAGTGGGAAAGGGGCGGGAGAACGGGTGCTAGAATACCTGGGCCAAAACCCGGATGTCCAGTTAATTGGGGCAGTGGCAGTGGCCTCCAATGACCCAATTGCCAAAGGGATTCAGGTGGACTTATCAGTTAGCAGGGATGGACAGCTGATCACAGGACCGGTAGACAAGTCTGGTCAACCGGAGATTGCAGGTCATTCCTTGCTAGAAGGAGATACAGTAGATGTTTTAAAACAAATGGAAGTACCAGTAATCATCGGTACTGGCGATACGGGTAAAATGGATGGGGCAGACAGCTTTAAGGACGGAGCCCCTATCACCACCAAGGCCTTCGAGGAAATTTTGCACAGGTATCAAGAAAGGAGGGAAAATAATGATGGCCCAGGCTAGTAAAGAGGTCCGTAAGGTAAGCAGGGATTTTAACGAAAATATTGAGTTTTTAAAAGCTCAGTTAGGGTCAGATTCTAGCTTTGACTCCCATGCTCGAGAGTATGAATTTGCCGGCAAGAAAATGTATTTCTTTTTTAGGTAAAGTGCCAATTATTGCCCGGTTCCTATATCCCATTAATAGCCAAAATAGCCGGCCTGGTATCCTTTTGCCTATTGACAAGGATCGTCGACCGGCAGCCTAAGGGACGATGGAAAAAAAAACGGGTAAAATAGAATATTTTTTTGCAATGGTGGCATACTAACAGAATGAGTTTTTCTCCAAGGATATTTAGGGGTAAAAGCTAGGGTTACAAGGGGTGAATAATGTGCTAAACCAACAGCTTCAAAACCGGGAAAAAGCTGTCCAACGCCTTAAGGTGGGCATTCCCCAGGCTTTACTTTATTACCAATATATTCCCTTGTGGAAACGGTTTTTTGAAGAGTTAGGGGCGGAAGTGGTTATCTCCGCTCCCACCAACAAAGTCACAGTTGACTTAGGAGTAAAACAGACGGTAGATGAGGCTTGTTTTCCCGTCAAACTTTATTTTGGTCACATTTTAGAGCTAGCTGATCAAGTAGATTACCTCTTTGTACCTAGATTAGTAAGTGTGGAAGAAAAATCATTTATTTGCCCCAAGTTTCTCGGTCTGCCAGACATGGTCCGCCATGGTATTGATCGTTTACCTAAATTGATTAGTCCAAATGTCAACCTCCATAAGGGTAAACATCAGGTCTATAAGAGCGTATGGGAAGTTGGGAAGCTGTTTACCAATAAGCCTTGGAAACTATATCAGGCCTATCAAAAGGCTTACCAACAGCAGGTTAAATACCAGCAGCTTTTACTCCAGGGTTTATTTCCACCAGATGCACTGGCTTATTTGGAGGTGTTAACCACCCCGGAAGTTATGCCAGATAGTGATCAAGCAGATTGCTCCCCCGAACTGGCTTGTACACTAGAACAAGAGGATTTGCCACTAACCATAGCTGTGATTAGTCATCCTTATAATCTTTATGATGACCATGCTAGTATGGGTTTATTAACCAAGCTGCGGACAATGGGAGTTAAAGTGTTAACCCCGGAAAATGTAGCGGAGGAAACCATAAAACAACAAAATGAGAAGCTGCCTAAACGGCTGTTTTGGTCCATGGGCCAAAGGTTAGTTGGTTCAGCTTTTCATTATTTGGAGCGAGCTGATGTTGATGGGATTATACATATGGCTGCTTTTGGCTGTGGTCCGGATTCCTTTACCGGTGAACTTATCGAACGAGAGCTTAGGCGCCAGGGCAAAAAAGGTTACCTAAGCCTGACTATTGATGAGCATACCGGGGAAGCGGGAGTAGTAACCCGGTTGGAAGCTTTTTTGGATATGTTGCAAAGGAGAAGTGATCCGGTGAGTCTTGGGGATAAGGTGATAAACAGCAATAAGGGGATTAACGCTGATAAGGTAATTAACGGTAATAAGGTGATTAAAGGTGAGTGAACTCAAGGTAACCTTTCCCCATATGGGAAATATGTACATCTGTATTCGGGCAGTTCTGGAAAAGCTAGGAGTAAGTGTAGTTGTTCCCCCACCTTCCTCCAAGCAGACGTTGACTTTAGGGTCACCGCACAGTCCCGAGTTCGCCTGTTTACCTTTAAAAATGAATTTAGGTAACTTTATCGAGGCTCGAAAATTAGGCGCTAACACCATTGTAATGGCTGGGGGAGTTGGACCCTGCCGTTTTGGCTATTACGCCCAAATTCAAAGGGAAATACTCAAGGATATGGGCTATGATTACCGAATGATTGTGCTGGAACCACCAGACAAACATATTTCTCAACTGCTAGTAGAACTAAAACAGCTTGCCGGTGGGAATAACTGGTGGAAAATAATCAAGGCCTTGCAATTTGCCTGGCAGAAAGTAGCCGCCGTAGATCGACTGGAAAAAAGGGTGCAAAAGCTCCGGCCTAGGGAGCTAAAAAGTGGTGTGGTTGATCGAGTATATGATGTTGGACTGGCTAAAATCGATGCAGCCCAGGATTTCGCATCCATTCGGGCGGTTGAGGCTGAGACCATGGAGCAGCTAAATGCTATTCCGGTGGATTGGAGCCAACCTTGTCTTAAGATAGGCTTAGTAGGAGAAATTTATATACTACTAGAGCCTTTTGCTAACTTTCACATCGAGCGTCGTTTAGGTCAGCTAGGGATAGAGGTGGAAAGGTCAATTTATCTTAGTGAATGGGTTAATGAAAACCTATTTCTAGGCTTGGTTCGGGGGGTAAAGGACAGTGAACAAGCAAAAGCCAAGGCAAGGCCCTATCTAAACCATTTTATCGGCGGACATGGTCAGGAATCGGTAGGTCATGCCATCCACTTTCAAGACCAAGGGTTTGCAGGAGTGATTCAATTGGCCCCTTTCACCTGTATGCCAGAGATTGTAGCCCAGAGTATATTTGCCAAGGTTAGGGTAGAGCGGGAGTTACCTACCTTAAGTCTAATCATTGATGAACACGCCGGAGAGGCGGGGCTGGTAACTCGGCTGGAAGCTTTTGTAGACCTGTTGCGGAGACAACAGCAACTAAAGGAGGCAGTGACCTATGAACCTATATTTGGGCATTGACCTGGGTTCGGTTAGCACCAATCTAGTCGCCCTGGATGAAAACAGAGAACTTTGCTATAGTTTGTACTTACGCACTCAGGGTCAGCCAATACCCACAGTCCAAAAAGGATTAGCCCTGCTAACCAAGGAACTAGGCACGGGGATAAAGGTTAGGGGTGTAGGGACGACTGGGAGCGGACGACAATTAGCCGGGGTAATGATTGGAGCAGACTCGGTCAAAAACGAAATTACTGCTCATGCGGTAGCTGCCTCCCATCTGGAGCCAAATGTCCAAACTGTTTTAGAAATCGGAGGCCAGGATTCCAAAATAATCATCCTCCGTAATGGAGTGGTGGCTGACTTTGCTATGAATACAGTGTGTGCCGCCGGAACAGGCTCCTTCCTGGACCAGCAGGCCTCCAGGTTAAACCTGCCGATTGAGGAGTTTGGACCCCGGTCGCTAGAGGCTAAAACTCCGGTCCGAATTGCCGGACGCTGCTCAGTATTTGCCGAGTCGGACATGATCCATAAACAACAAATGGGGCATAACCTAGCTGATATTCTGGCCGGCTTGTGTGAAGCACTCGTGCGTAACTACCTAAACAATGTAGGCAAAGGCAAGGAAATTTTAAGTCCAGTGGTTTTTCAGGGTGGGGTGGCAGCTAATGTAGGAATTAAGGCTGCTTTTGAGAAGGCCCTAGGCCTAAAAGTAATGATACCCAAACATTACAATGTGATGGGGGCCTTGGGAGCAGCCATTTTAGCCCAAGAAGCAGTAGCCAAAGGTAAGCCCACAGCCTTCAAAGGCTTGGGTACCGCCGAAGAAAACTATCAAGCCGGCAGTTTTGAATGTAAAGGCTGTCCGAACCTGTGTGAAGTAATCGAGATAAATTGTAACGCTCGCACGGTAGCTCGCTGGGGAGACCGGTGCGGCAAGTGGAACCAGCAAGCGGCTATTGGGTAGACGATTTTCTGTAGGATGAAAGCCTTTAATGACCGGTCGGGTGCCTATCCCGTGGTGGTACTCTTAGTTCCATTGCTAGCGGCTCTAAGCTGGTTGGGTAATAAAATTCGACCAACCTCGACGACGACGCAGCCGTAGGAGTACAACGACGTACGGATGCGGGGTGCCCTTGGGTATACGGCATCCTTGCCTAGGCGTCGAGGTTTCCGACGTCCTTGTCGGAAAGGTCGATTTTATTACCCAACTGCGCTAAGAGCCGCTACGACATTCCACCATGAGTACCACCACTGGGATAGGCACCCGACCTGGTAGTACCTGATGTCACCTACAAGCTAGCTAAAACGTCTTTACGGGATATAAGCTTGGGGTTAAGCAGTGCCGGAGCAGGGTCTGGCCCAGATGAGAGCTGCATGTCCCAGTGCAGACGTAACTGCCGGGGGGAGGGTATAAGATTATGACCGGACGTCTGACTTGGTAGTACTTGGGGTAACTTATCAACAAGCTAAATTGTCTTATTCAGGAAGTTAAATAGTGAGAGACCGATCACGGAAATAACCGGTGACGGACTTTTACTATTTAACCTGGAAATTAGCTGTTTTAGGAGCAATTTATTGTCATCGAAAGAATCAGGAATTATAATTAAATTATGTTAGGAAATGATTTGCAAATTAAGTGGAAGGGGGGATATTAATGAATAAGTGGAAATGTGGCTCCTGCGTTTACCTTTTAGAAGCGGATATTCCACCGGATACTTGTCCATCCTGTAAACAGAAATGCGAGTTTATAGACAATAACTGCTATACCTGATTGTGGCTTAATAGATGCTTAGGGAAATGTAAAACGCCCACTACCAAAAGGTAGTGGGTTTTAATTTGTTGAGGTAATTCCTACCCTTACCACACCCCCAGATGAATTCATGGTCCTATACCGAGGACATCCAGATCTACCGCCACTATGACCCAGGTCGGGTACCTTGCCCGGTTTGGAGCTCATGGTGGAGTACCGTAGCGGCTCTATGTGAAGGTATCCAATAAAATTGACCTTGCCAGCATGGACGCTGGCAACCTGGTCGCCTAGGCATGGACGCCGTATCGACCAGGTTGGTCAATTTTATTAGGTTACCTTCATTTAGAGCCGCTAGGTATGGAACTAAGAGCTCCAAACCGGGTTAGGTACCCGAACGGACAATATTGCTCGGACCAGGACATTCATCAGACAGGACATTCATCAGACCAGGACATTCATTCAATACTTGACAAAACTTGGCCCAGGTTTTAAATTATAGACAGGTCTTGAAAATTATTATGAGGAGTTGAGTTGAGATGAGCCTTACCAAAATCAACCTTGAAGAAAAGGAAATGCCCACTAGATGGTATAACATTCAGGCAGATATGCCTAATTTACCAAAGCCCTCCCTTAATCCCCAGAGTCTACAACCATTAACTGGTCCGGATTTGGCGGTAATTTTCCCCATGGAACTGATTATGCAGGAAGTTAGTACTGAACGGTGGATTGACATTCCCGAAGAAGTACAGCAAATCTTAAAATTATGGCGGCCGGCGCCTCTATTTAGAGCCCGTCGCCTGGAGAAGGCTTTGGATACTCCCGCCCGGATTTACTATAAATACGAAGGAGTAAGCCCGGCAGGAAGCCATAAAGCCAACACCTCCATTCCCCAGGCCTATTATAATAAGCAAGCAGGTATTAAACGGCTGGCCACCGAAACTGGTGCCGGGCAGTGGGGAAGCGCCCTTAGTCTAGCTTGTAATTATTTTGGCTTGGAATGTACTGTCTATATGGTTAAGGTTAGCTACCACCAAAAGCCTTATCGGCGCTCACTCATGAACGTATATGGAGCAGAGGTAATTGCCAGCCCTAGTGAATTAACCAATGCTGGGCGCCAGATTCTAGCTGCCGACCCTAATTCCATGGGTAGCTTAGGAATTGCCATCAGTGAAGCAGTGGAAGATGCGGCCACTAGGGAGGATACTAATTACGCCCTCGGCAGTGTTTTGAACCACGTTTGTCTACATCAAACCATTATCGGTCTGGAAACCAAAGCTCAATTAGCTAAGGTTGACGAATACCCGGACATTGTCATCGCCTCCTGTGGTGGTGGAAGTAATTTTGCCGGAATAGCCTTCCCCTTCGTCCAAGATAAAATCACTCAAGGCAAAAAGACTAGAGTTATTGCCGTAGAACCTTCGGCTTGCCCAACTTTGACCAAGGGTAAATTTGCTTACGATTATAGTGATGTGGCTAAGCTTGCGCCAATTTCCATGATGTACACCTTGGGCCATGACTTTATGCCTCCTGGTATTCATGCCGGTGGACTGCGTTACCACGGTGAATCTCCTCTGGTTAGTCAGCTCTACCATGATGGCTTGATCGAGGCCAAGGCTGTCACCCAAAATGCAGTTTTTGAAGCAGCAACTCTGTTTGCTCGCACTGAAGCTATCTTACCTGCTCCCGAGTCTGCACATGCCATTAGGGCTGCAATTGATGAAGCTCTAGCCTGTAAGCAATCCGGTGAAAGTAAGTGTATTGTCCTGTCCTTAAGTGGTCATGGTCATTTTGATCTCAGTTCCTATGATGCATATCTGGGAGGCAACTTAGAGGATTATGAATATCCGGCTCATTTGGTCGAGGAATCGTTGAAAAAACTACCGGAGATTAAATAGTTGATAGTTGATAGTTGATAGTTGATAGTTGTCTAACCCATTGACTGGCTAATTGAGATATGTTATCATATATAAAATTATAAGTATTACCTCATCTCTTCTGGTGAGGTAGAGGCGCGATTTGGCATGAGTACCCTTGGGAGTTTCGGAAATCAGTGAACAAGCGGGAAGGGGCCAGTCGCCGAAGTCTAAAGTGAACCGTAAGCTTTGGGCTGGGTCTGCATCGAACAGTTGCAGGACTGTCACCGAAATTACCCAAATATCGGTGGAGCACTATCTTACAACTAGGGGAGGGAGGGTACTGGACTTTGTTGTTAACAAGGGCTGCCGGGTACTCGGCAGCCCTATATTTGTGCCTTGGACCGGTTTTGTCCATAGTCGGTTAGGAAAGATAGTTGAATCAAATGACCAGGTTATTTCATAGGTATAAACTAATAAGGAGTGGAAACCCATGAAGCTTCACGGGACAACAAAAATTAATAACCAAGGGAACCTGGAAATTGGTGGTTGTGATACAGTAGAATTAGTCAAAGAATTTGGCTCACCCCTTTATGTCATGGATGAGCAGTCAATTAGAGCTACCTGCCGTGAATATTACAGTTCCTTCACTGCCCAGTACAATGCTGAGGTAATTTATGCCTCCAAAGCTTTTTTATCTAAGGCTATGTGCCGAATTATTCTAGAGGAAGGCTTAGGCCTAGATGTAGTTTCCGGGGGAGAGTTGTACACCGCCCAGCAAGTTGGTTTCCCCATGGATAAAATATATTTTCATGGCAATAATAAAACTCCAGATGAGATTGCATTCGCCCTTAAACTAGGAATTGGTCGCTTTGTGGTGGATAATTTCACCGAACTGCGGGTGTTAAATAGTTTAGCCGCTGAACAAGGAGTGCAAGCCAAAATTCTCTTTAGGGTAACCCCTGGGATCGAGGCCCATACCCAAGAGTATATTCGGACTGGTCAAATTGATTCTAAGTTTGGTCTAGTTATGATTAACGGTCAGGCGATGGAGGCTATTCGAGAAGCTTTAACCATGAAAAATATAGAGGTATTCGGCATTCATTGCCACATCGGTTCCCAGATTTTTGAACTGGAATCTTATCAGCACGCCGTTCAGGTTATGATGGACTTTGTAGCAGATATAGCTGGAGAAACTAGCTTAGTGGTAAAAGAATTAAATCTAGGCGGGGGATTTGGGATTTATTATCATGGTGCTGACAATCCGGCCAAGATTACCGATTATGCCCAGATTGTGATGAACACAGTTAATGAAGAGGCTGCTAGAATGGGCCTAACCGTACCTAAAGTAATTGTTGAGCCCGGGCGTTCCATAGTAGGGTCTGCAGGAACTACCCTGTACACCGTGGGTTCGGTAAAAAACATTCACGGGGTTCGGACTTATGTGGCAGTGGATGGAGGCATGACGGATAACCCTCGTCAGGCTCTGTATCAGGCCAAGTATGAAGCAACCTTGGCTAATAAAGCTAAGCTTCCGGGCAAAGAATTAGTATCGGTAGCCGGGAAGTGTTGTGAATCCGGCGATATGTTGATTTGGGATATCCTGCTGCCACCCGTGGAAACTGGGGATATTTTAGCAGTTTCCTGTACTGGTGCGTATAATTACTCAATGGCAAGCAACTATAATCGCATTTGTCGCCCCGCAGTGGTGCTGGTTAATCAGGGCCAGGGTGAGGTTATCGTTCGGCGGGAAAGCTACCAAGATATTGTCCGGAACGATATTATACCTGCTCGACTGGCAGCCAGTTCCCGGCAAAATGCTACTGTTCTACCAGGTTAGGTATAAGTAATTTTTTCAAAAAGGTTGTTTTTTGGCTTATTAGGCCTTAAAATGAAACTATAATTAAGGGGAGTAGCTACCAGTTTACTGGAGACTAAATCGTCAGTACGGTAACTTTTGTTGCCCGGTTTAGTCGGCGAATCAGCTTTGCGAGACCTTAATTTCCCCAGTTGTCTGCGGGAAGTTAGGGTCTTTTTATGCCCGCTTGGACAATATATTAGCAGAAATATTAGCAGAAAGATTAAAGGGAGGTAATTCGGGATGATGACGGTTTTTGAGTTAATTGCTGGTCTGGTAATAATTTTAGCGGCGGCCGAATTTTTTACCAATGGGATTGAGTGGCTAGGATTAAGATTAGGCCTTTCGGAAGGTGCGGTAGGAAGTGTCTTAGCAGCGGTAGGGACTGCCCTGCCGGAGACGATGGTGCCTGTACTTGCTATCTTTTTCGGTCACGGAGAAGCTTCTACCCATGTGGGGATAGGTGCAATTTTAGGAGCACCTTTTATGTTGAGCACCCTAGCCTTTTTCGTAACTGGAGCTGCGGCTGTTTGGTTTAGGAGAAGCAACAGGGTAAACGGTTTTTGGCGAAACATTCAGGATCTGAAACTTGATCGCCACGTAATGCTGCGGGATTTATCCTACTTTATGGTGATGTATACTATAGCTATAGCAGCTTCCTTGGTAGATGCATATTCGATTAAAGTGTTAATTGCGGTAGCTTTGGTAGTTTCATATATTGTATATGTAATCCGAACTTGCCAACATGGGGAGTGTGCGGTCGGGGATGACCTGCCAAGCTTATACTTGGCCAAAGGTGTTAAAGAACCAAAATTAGGAGTCATTTTATTTCAAGTAATACTAGCCTTGCTGGGG
The DNA here is from genome assembly GCA_049302075.1 of Carboxydocellales bacterium. Lineage (GTDB taxonomy): Bacteria > Bacillota > Carboxydocellales > JAJZTU01 > JBAQLS01. Next base: position 132,716 of record JBAQLS010000006.1, read on the forward strand.
ATCGTTTTAGGGGCTAAGTTGTTTGTGGGCGGGGTAGAAACTGCTGCTGCTTATCTGGGAATTGCTCCCTTGATTTTATCATTGATTATTGTACCCATTGCTACTGAGTTGCCGGAAAAATTCAACAGCATAATTTGGGTACGACAAGGCAAGGATACTTTAGCGATGGGTAATATTACCGGGGCAATGGTTTTCCAAAGCTCAATCATCCCGGCGATTGGTATAACTTTTACTCCCTGGGCGCTTTCCTGGTTGCCTGTAGCTAGCGCCGTGCTAGCCCTAACTTCGGCGGCACTGGTGCTGATAACAGTGTATCGTACCGGCAGGTTAAAACCCCAGATACTAATGATGGGTGGTTTGCTTTATCTGGTATTTATCGGCTTAATATTTGCCTAAGCTAAATATTGTCATGTACTTTTAGGAACAAACTTAGCCAGCATAGGTTGGCAGATGCCTATTAAGTAGGTATAATTGATAGTGGACAGCCATTGGTGAGGGGATGAGTGGAGTGGGTTTTAATGCTTCCCAAACTACAGCCCAGAAACAGACTGAGTTAAAAAGGGTAATTGGAGAAAATATAAATAGAGCAGGGAAAATAACTTTTGCTCGGTTTATGGAACAAGCCCTTTACCACAGGCAACTGGGTTATTATAATTCCCAAGGAATCGAAATTGGCACTAAAGGAGACTTTTTTACCAGTCCTAGTGTGCATGCTATTTTTGGGGAAACTGTTGGTGAACAGTTAGCGGAAATGTGGGAAACTCTAGGTCGACCCCAACCTTTTTATGTGGTGGAATTTGGCGCTGGGATGGGGTATTTGGCTCGAGATATTCTAGCCTCTTTTAAAAAAGAGCACCCGGAATTTTTTACCGCGCTTAAATACTGCATAATTGAGATAAGTGCTGAATTAGCTGCTAAGCAACAACAACTGTTATCTGCTTTAGAGCTTCCGGCAGGGCAGGTATTGTGGTTTGAGGAACTAGCCGAAATTAACCAAGCTCAGGGTTTTGTAGGTTGTATCCTAGCCAACGAGGTTGTGGATGCTTTTCCAGTTCATCGGGTGCGCCAAACAACTGCAGGGCTGCAAGAAATTTATGTAGACTGTGCGCAAAATAATCTGGTAGAGGTACTAGACAGCCCTTCCACTCTTGAACTGGAAGAATATTTTAACCGCCTAGATATAGAATTAGAACCTGAACAAACAGCGGAAGTGAACCTCCAAGTTTTTCAGTGGATTAAGGAAATTAGCCAATATCTACAGCGGGGTTATTGCCTAATCATTGATTATGGTGATTTAGCGCCTGACCTTTATGCTCCCCAACGGTTTGACGGCACTTTGACCTGCTTTCGTGCTCATCAGTTGGAAACTGACCCCTTTTTAGCGGTGGGGGAACAGGATATCACCGCCCAGGTGGATTTTACTACTTTAATGGCGGTAGGTAAGCAGACGGGGTTATTAACTACCGGATATACCAATCAGATGCGTTTTTTAACCGGACTGGGTATTGTAGAACGACTAGCCAAGCAGTTCCCACCAGGAAGCGACAGTGTTGCTTTGTATAAGGCTACCTTGGCCATCAAGACCCTCATGCTGCCTGGAGGGATGGGCGAAGTATTTAAGGTGTTAGTATTTCATAAGGGTGTGGAACCAACCAGCTTGCGGGGCCTTAAACGTAGTAGATTCCGAGATAAGGCATAGAATTGATATTGATGAATTGCACACGCAAATTCTTGATGCATTTAAAAGGAGGAGCCCAATGAAAAACGAACAACAAGGTTGCTGTGGCAGTAAACACAATGGTGAAGTAATTCAGCTGTCAGGACACCCAGTAGGTCATCCGGCAGGTCATCCGGCAGGTCATCCGGCAGGTCATCCAGGTGGACATGCTGGAGTTAATGATGATGATAAAAATCCCCTCCGCCTATTATTTTGGGAGTTAACTTCCGGCTGTAACCTTCGCTGTATCCACTGTCGGGCGGTTGCCCAACCGGAGCGAGTTGAAGGGGAGCTAACCACCCCGGAATGCTTTAAGATTATTGATAATATAGTTACCTTTGCTAACCCTATCATGGTACTAACCGGAGGGGAACCCCTCTACAGACCTGATTTCTTTGAGATTGCCTCCTATGCCCATTCCAAGGGTTTGCGGGTAGCTATGGCGACTAATGGCACTTTGGTTACTGAGGAGATTGCCAGCAAAATTAAAGCTGTGGGTATTCAACGTTTGAGCATAAGCTTAGATGGGGCCACTGCCGAGACTCATGATTCCTTCCGGGGCATCCCCGGTTCTTATGAGGCTGCATTACGAGGCTTTAAGTACCTCAAAGCCCAGGGTTTAGGTGTCCAATTTAACACCTGTGTAGCTAAACATAACCTGCATGAGATTACGGATATTCTAAAGTTAGCAGTAGAATTAGGCGCGGATGCCTTACACATCTTTATGCTAGTTCCTGTAGGTTGTGGGGTGGAAATTGCTGAGGAACAAATGGTTTCAGCAGAAACTTACGAGGAATTACTCCACTGGTTTTACGAGGAGTCCAAACGAGTACCAATAGAGTTAAAAGCCACTTGTGCCCCCCACTATCACCGGGTAATGCGCCAGCGAGCTAAAGAAGAAGGCATCAGCTTAACCTTCGAAAGCCATGGCTTATCTGCAGTTACTAAAGGGTGCTTAGCTGGCAGCGGAGTTGCTTTCCTTTCTAGTAAAGGTAAGGTCCAGCCCTGTGGCTACCTGCCTGTTCAGGCCGGGGATATTCATGAACAAAGCTTAAGCGAAATATGGGAAAAATCCGAAGTTTTCCATTCCTTAAGAGAACCGGTTGCTTTAAAAGGCAAGTGTGGAGTTTGTGAGTATAAAAAAGTCTGTGAGGGATGCCGGGCTAGGGCCTTTGCCAAAACAGGTGACTATCTCTCCGAAGAACCATATTGCACCCATAAACCCCCAAAATATGTCCAGGAGTAGTTAATCAGAGAGTGCTGATTTATACCTAATGGACAAACCTGAAGTTCTGAGTATTAAAACCTTCTTGAAAAGAGAAACTATAACTGCAGTATTTTCAAGGAGGGTGGTTAAGTTATGATTGCACAAATGATTAAATTAAAAGCCAAAGGACATTGGGAAGGCGGATTAAAGACTTCAATTGAGACCCCGAACCATGGGGCTTTTACCACCGACCTACCTCGGGAAATGGGTGGTACAGACAGTGCCCCCTGCCCGATGGAATACCTTTTAGGATCCTTAATTGGTTGTGAGCTAGCTACCATGACTAATGTGGCTAAGCAAATGAACTTTGATTTCTGGGCTGCGGAAATTCTTGCCGAAGGCGATATTGACCCTAGAGGCATGGAAAAGGTTCCCGGGGTGAAGCCATATTTTCAGGAGGTTCGCCAGGTAATTAAAGTGCGTTCCCATGAAAGCCAAGATCGTTTAATCCAATTACACCAGGAGACAGAAGCTCGCTGCCCTGCCTTTAACCTACTAAAAGATGCCGGGGTTCAACCGTATATTTCCTGGGAATTAGTCCATTGATGAGGCTGTTAAAATTCCCCGCCTAGCTGTGTCACCAGATGTAACAAGGTCCTCGACGTACAAGGAGTACGCCTGTGGCCTTGTTACATCTGGTTTCGTGCTATGCGGGTTTTTTAATCAGCCTGTTTGGGGAGAAAAAACGAGTTTCGTAGCCTGAATTTTCATATTGTCATTCGGTCTTGAATTAAATCTCATCCAACAATGACAGATTTTTGTATTTTGTGATAATAGGGGATAGGTCGGTACTGGTTCATGTACCTAAATATCAGTTTGATAAGATAGGCACCAATCAAGTTGAAGGAAAAGAACAGGATATTATAATTGGAAATCTTAACTTATCGGTACATAGAAATGGAATACCGTTTCATGCCTATAAATTAACCAGTAATGACTTTTCTATTTGCTTTATGGACAAAGAGATGAAGGATAATCCACCTATTAAGGTCCGTTTTTTGGCGGGATATTTATGGTCATTTGGATATAAGCCAGAAAAAGAGAAAACACTTTGTCACCGATGAATTTATAGAAGGTAGGAAATTTAGCGGTTTTACTGTTGTTGTTGGTCCTTTGTTAGCAAGAATTTATAATAAAAGTTTAGAAATAGTAAAGTCAGGCACGACATGGTTTAACCAAATATGGGAAGATAATGGTTGGAAAAGAGAAATTAACGTTGGAGAGTTGAATTTCAAGTTAGAAGAGAAATATAGAATTAAAAATAAATTCTGTTGAGGATTTATTTAATAAGCATGAATCTCTTTGGGCTTATCTGATTAAAGAATGGTAACTTATAAAACAGCCTAAATCTGTATAGACTACCCATTTTAACAACTTCTCTTGTTAGTGGAGATACAGATATTAGATTATTTACGCTCTGGACTAATTTCCATTTTCGTTTTATTTTCCAACGGCAAACATTTTTACCTTTAGAATTTTTATAAGTATTTATTTCTCCTTCTATCTTTTTCAAGATCAAAGGTAGTTTTCTTTTTCACTAGCTTAATCTCTGTTCATCCCTTTATAACATTAGCACTATTATTTAAGTCACTATGATTTGATAAAGCTGCCACGGTTATCATAATACCTGCGCACTGATCTAAACAATAACCAAAACACCTACCTTATTTTGGGTAGGCGTTTTTAATAAAACATGGACTGATTCTCAATTACTAAACAGAAATCTATTAACTTTAATTAAGTTCTTATTAAAATGTTGAACCTTTATTAGTGCAGACTATACGATTCCGGTCTCCGGCACCATTATTAACAACAAGCCTTTCGGGGCTTTTTTGTTTTTAAATAATTTTCATGATGTGAAGATATTTGGGGGACATTTTTTACTATTTCTAGATTTTTCATAGTAAATAAACAGTCTTGCTGTGTCGCTTAAATTTAACAACGTCAACAGTTGGGTTTGAATATAGTTAGACATCTTTTGTATAATGAAAACGGATGCTGCAACGGGTGCACCTGGCAATAAACTTATATTTACCTTGAAGTGGGGTTTCTCCCAAGTAATCATCTAAAGCGAGTTGACCATCTGCCGAGCCATGTTCCGATTGTTCCAGGGAAATCCCGTAGGAAACTATTTCCGCCTTATCCCTCATCCTGCAGCCTGGGCAAGTGGGCTTGCCGTCAATTTGAACGGCAGGAAGCAGCGGGGTTTTTTTTCGTTTAGTTCGGTAGGGAATCCGCATTTATTCACCACTCCCTGGATAGTTTATCTCTAAGAAGTTCTTTATTTAACGTGCTAATTCCTGTTAGATTTGCAGAAACTTAAGAAAAAGTTAGAGTAGCATGATCTTTGCTGAACGAAGCGGATCAACCTAGGGAGGATTAGATGAACATCCAAGACTTAGATACACCGGCCCTAATTATTGATTTGGACAGGTTGGAGCTTAATATCCGGGATATGGCTAATTTCGCCAATCAGCATGGGCTTAAGCTTAGACCACACATCAAGTCCCACAAAATACCTGAAATTGCTCGCCTCCAGATGCAGGAAGGGGCTGTGGGAATTACTGTGGCTAAGCTGGGGGAAGCAGAAGTGATGGCCCAAGCAGGGATTGAGGATATACTCATCGCCAACCAAATAACCAGCACGTCTAAAATTGCCCGCCTGCTAGATTTGGCTAAGCGCATCAAGGTATCGGCAGCAGTAGATAACCAAGAAGGTGCGAGATTATTGTCACAGGCTGCCCAGGGCAGAAATGCTCACTTGGGGATTATGGTGGAGGTGGATAGTGGCTTAAGGAGATGTGGTGTTCCCCCAGGTGAACAAGTGGTTAAGTTGGTTAGGGAAATATTGCAGCTGCCTGGGCTGATCTATCAGGGGATTTTCACTCATGCCGGTCAGGTGTATGCCCGGGAAAATTGGCAGCAGGTAGTTGAGGTAGGTCGCCAGGAGGGTGAACAAATGCTGGAGGTGGCCAGGCTTTTGACTGAGGCAGGGCTAGATCCGGGAGAAGTAAGTGTCGGCTCCACTCCAACGGCGAAAGTATCCGGGCAGATAGCGGGAATAAGCGAAATTAGACCAGGGAATTATGTTTTTAATGATGCTATTCAAGTAGCTTTGGGGGTGGTGGGGCTGGAACGGTGTGCCCTTACTGTGTTGAGTACGGTGATCAGTACACCTGCCACTGACCGGGTAGTTTTAGATGCCGGGAGTAAAACCCTGGCCTTGGATAAGGGAGCACACGGAGCCTCCTTAGTTAAAGGATATGGTTTAATTCTGGATGATCAAGGTCAGCCCCGGAGAGACCTAACAATAGAACGGTTATCTGAGGAACACGGGGTGGTTACCGTGGCAGGTAATCGGCCGTTACTGAACACCCGCTTTAGAATCATCCCTAATCACGCCTGTCCCGTCATTAATCTTTTTGATCAGGTCTATGGGGTTAGGGGTGAGGTTGTAGAGACTAGCTGGAAAGTTGCAGCTAGGGGAAAACTACAATAAGGTTAACAGCAACAAAAAACTTAACAGCGATAAAGCTTATCAGTAACAGAAGCTTAATATCAATAAACTTGTTACCTTAGGGTCTATCTGTTATACTTGTATAGAGTTTAATTTGAGACAGGAGGCAGGTTCGTGTATAGGGAAGATATCAGAAATATTGCCATTATTGCCCACGTTGATCATGGCAAAACTACTCTTTTGGATGCCATGCTTAGGCAAAGTGGCATTTTTCGAGAAAATGAAGTTGTGGCTGAGCGGGTAATGGACTCCAATGACCTGGAACGGGAGCGGGGTATTACCATCTTAGCTAAAAATACCGCGGTTAACTTCGAAGGCTTGAAAATTAACATTCTGGACACACCCGGACACGCCGACTTTGGCGGCGAAGTTGAGCGGGTGCTCAAAATGGTAGACGGGGTTTTGCTGATTGTAGATGCGTTTGAGGGTCCTATGCCCCAAACTAAGTTTGTGCTTAAAAAGGCGTTAGAACTGGAATTAAAGCCTATTGTGGTAGTTAATAAAATTGACCGTCCCGATGCCCGAGCGGCCGAAGTTATTGATGAGGTTTTTTCCTTGTTTATTGATTTAGGTGCCAATGATCAGCAGTTAGACTTCCCGGTAATTTATGCCTCAGCTCGTACCGGCAAGGCTAAACGGGATATGGCTGAGGAAGCAGAGAACCTCCAGCCTTTGTTTGAAGTTATTCGGGACTTCATTCCTGCCCCCGAAGGGGATATTGATGGACCACTACAAATGCTGGTTACCAGTCTGGACTATGATCCCTACCTAGGCCGTTTAGTAATTGGCAGGATTAGCCGAGGCAAGGTTAAAATCGGCAGCGGGTTTAACCTGATTCGTCATGACGGCACTATGTCCAATGCTAAGGCTGCTAAGCTCTTCGTCTTTCAGGGCTTAGATCGGGTAGAGGTAACAGAAGCTTCGGTGGGAGAGATTATCGCCATAGCCGGAATCGGTGAGGCCAATATTGGGGAAACAGTGGCCTGTTTAGAAAATCCGGAACAACTACCAGTGCTCAGTATTGACGAGCCTACTATTAGTATGACCTTTATGGTGAATAACGGACCTCTGGCCGGCCTGGAAGGTGATCATATTACTTCTCGGAAGCTGCGGGCTAGATTGTATAAAGAATTAGATACCAATGTTAGCCTGCGGGTAGAGGATACCGGTAGCCCTGATGCCTTTATCGTGGCTGGACGGGGGGAACTCCACCTATCTATTTTAATTGAAAACATGCGTCGAGAAGGTTTTGAATTATTGGTTTCCAAGCCCGAAGTAATCCTAAAAGAAGAAAAAGGCGTATTAATGGAACCCATGGAACATTTGGTTGCGGATATACCTGAAGAAGCCATGGGAGCGGTAATGGAAAACCTAGGCCGCCGCAAAGCTGAAATGCTGAATATGACTAGTCTAGGGGTAGGTCAACTGCGTCTGGAGTTTAAGGTGCCGGCTCGGGGTCTGATTGGTTTTCGGACGGAGTTTCTCACTGAAACTCGGGGCCATGGGATAATGAACCATACCTTTGCCGGATATGATGCCTATCGGGGCGAAATCCAAAGTCGCTACCAGGGAGTTTTGGTAGCATGGGAAGCAGGAGAGGCTAATTCTTACGGTATTGAACAGGTGGAAGACCGGGGAACTTTGTTCGTTAACCCAGGAACTACCGTCTACGAAGGAATGATTGTGGGCCTTCATTCCCGGGAAAAGGATTTGGATATTAACATTTGTAAGAAAAAACAGCTAACTAATATGCGGGCCAGTACCTCCGAGCAAACGGTGCGCTTGAAGGAGCCCCGGATCATGACTCTAGAGCAGGCCATTGAGTTTATCGAGGATGACGAGTTGACGGAAATTACCCCGAAAAGTATCCGCCTACGCAAGAAAATCTTAGACAAGCATGGACGGGCTAAGGCTGCTAAGCTGGCTGCAGATAAATAAAATACAGGCTGTTGAAATTCCCCGGCTAGCGTTGTCAAAATAATTTCCAAGGCCCTCGATGTACAACCGGTACACCATGGGCATAGGGGAAATTATTTTTCCTAGCTAGACGGGTTTTTCAACAGCCTGTCTGGGATAAGAAAATAGGGTTTCTCAAAAATAATTAAAAATAAACTTCTAATCACCTCAGCTCGGCCATAAACATAATGCTGGGGTGATTTTATGATTACTATTCGTTGTTACCGGATCTCCAGAGAGTGGGTAATTATTGGGCTAATGCTGCTGGTTGGTCTAGCCTTTTTGTCCCATTGGTATGGCAGCACCGCAGTAACATCCAAGTCTGAAGGTGAACTAGAAGAGGTGTTAATCAGTCAGGCGGCGGGAGGACTTAGGTTAAACTCTAATTTAATTGAAGGCTACCTTATAGCAGTGGGGGAAGATAATCTAACTATCACTGGTAATGGTACTGCCAACAACAAGTTACCCTTGGCTAAATTGACTAACGTTGGTGAGACTGTCCAACTTAAGCTAGACCCAGGGGTAAAAATCTGGCGAGGCGGCCCGGTTACCATCAAGGCTTTACAACCTGGGGATGTGGTTTATGCGGAGCTTAATCGAGGTCAGGACAATCAAATTCAAATCAAGCGAGCTTGGATAAACCTTGGCCAATATGCGGGAAAAGTAGCTGAAGCTAAAGGTGATAAAATTCGCCTTGATACAAGTGCCGAAGCCAAGTATTTTCAAGAGTTAGGCAAAAGTGGGGCAACTAAGCTGGTGGTGGTTACCGCCCAGACTGAGTTTATCGATGCTAATCGCCAAAAGATAACCTTTAGTGATGTAAAGCTTGGGGCCAAGGTTTTAGTAATTGGCACCTGGGACACAGAAGGGGTGCTAACTGCCACCCGGGTAGTAATTAAGTGATTTAGCGAAGAGAAAACGGAAATCGAATTTATACTACGAGAATAATCAAAGCCCGGAGGTTTTAACCCTGACACCCCGCAATTTTGCGGGGTTTTCAGCAATTTAAAATATATTTTCTCCAAGACCCGAGTAGGCTTTGGAAAAACCTGTATAGCGCAGAGAGCGAGATGACAAGGCCGCAGGTATACTGCTGTACGTTGAGGACCTTGTCATTTCGGTCGACAAAGCTATCCTGAAAATTCATACTTAATTTTCATATACTGTTGGTGCCACGTTAGTGACATGGATGTCTAGACGGGGAATTTCCAAAGCCTTAAAAGTTTATCCCAAACTTATTCATCAACCAATCATCATCAAACCGGCGTTCAGCTAGGTAGTGCTTGCGTTGTTCCCAGACATCACTGAGCAGGAAAGAGGCCATCAAATCATCAAAGGCGGTGTTTGGGCGGGCCTGAGCGATAATTCTGCTAATTCTTTGGTGATTAAAGTGACTAGTGGCGATACGCAATAGATTATAGTAAAAGTTTTCCATGGTCACTTTATAGGGATGGGAGGGCCGGAAAACATGCAAAATCTTCACCTGAGGGTGTACTGCCAGAGTATAGCCGTATAGCCAGAGGTGTATTGATAGTTCTACATCCTCATGGCCCCAGACCTGAAAACCTTCGTCAAAGCCACCCACATGCTGAAAAGCCGACGTGGTTACAGCCAGGCAGCCACCGGGCAGCACCGGTACAGGGGTTACTTCCTTAACCGGGCCTAGCCACTGGACGCCAAAGTCATCCTTGATGGTCTGACCCCAGCCCACATTACTGGGATTATTAACAGGGGCAATCCCGGGACTGATCCCCTGACAAACCTCCTTTTGCAACGGAACAAGCAGGTTTTCCAACCAGTAGTTGCCCACAAAAATATGGGCATCGCAAAATACTAAGTAAGCCCCTTTGGCGTGGGCAGCACCCAAATTGCGAGCCTGACCTGCCCCCAGACCGGAGGTAGTCACTAGTTTAACTTCCGGCTGGGGTTTATCCCGGAGCCAATTACAACAGCCATCAGTGGAACCGTCATCAGTGACAATAACTTCATAAGGAAAACGACCTCGGGCATGCAGTATGGAACTCACTGTCAGACGAATATTTTCCCCTTCATTTTTACAGGGTAGAATAATTGAGGCAATAGGTTCACGCATGATCAGGTATCACCCTTCCTAGGAATTCGGGAGATGCAGCACCCTGCAGTATACTATGCAGTTCCAGGTCAAAATGCCCAATAACAAGCATAAAAGTATTTTATGGTAGCAGTATTGAGATTGGCAGTAAATTTCCAACAGCATGAAGACACCTGAACAGGAGCTAACTGTTCAGGTGTCAGTCAGTTTTCATTGGAAATATGTTAACCCAACTTTCCGCCAAACAGGGCTATTTATCCTAACATATACCATTTAAGAGAGTATTAAACCCTGAAACCATTGGTACAGGCGGGATATGTTACTCATCGACTTGTTGAAGCTTACCGGGTCACGGAAGGGTCTAAAGCCAAGGTCAGGCAACGCCAGATTATGCATTTGGTCACGTTAGAGCTACCTAAATCAGATTGGCCGAAACTGGCCAAGATATTGGAAGCCCGTTGCCGGTCAGAACTCTCTGTTTGAAAACGAAGCCCAAATGGCGACCGCTGCCGACAGAGCGATGGAGTATTACTTGTTGGTTCAACAAAAAGGTGAGGAGAAGTCTGCTCGGAAACAAAAACAAACGTTTTGTGCCATCGACTTAGAAAGTGTTGAACACAGGTTTCCGAGCTTTAGCCAGATTTACAAAGGAAACCAGTCGGAACCGGAGACACTCGAGGAGATTTTGAAGCGACTTTATGTCGAGGATGAGACCCTTTTTAAGGAGACACTTCCCACCATTGTAATGGACCGAGGAATTGCTAGGTATTTTGTTGGCTGTGAAAGTAGCCGAGCGAGTGGGGCGAATCAAAGAACGTTACCCCTCCATGGCCCAATATTACGATATATCGCTTGAACTTGGCGGCTCTATACGACCTTAGTAAAGGTAGAGGAATCATCGACGAGGGTCCACGATCAAGGATGTGTTATCTACCCACCAGCGGATCACTGTAATTATGACGGATGATAACGACCATATACACCATATCAGGTCCTCGGGGGTACCAGAGACCGAACATAAAGAAATTTATCGTTTATTGAATATCAAAGACCCACTAAAGAGAAAAAGGTCACTGATGGGTAAAAGGTTGTAGTGACATAATTAAAATGAAGAAGTGAGATACAGCAGGGGGTTAAACCATGTTTAGCGGAAAGTTGGGATAGATTTTCAAAATGGAATATTATTAGATAGCACCACTCCACCACGAGGGAATTTGCTGGATAAGGAGAAGATTACGGAAGCAGCCGATAAAGAAATTCGATGGAGATTGGTGGCATCAAGACAATAAGGCAGATTTCACACGAAAGAAGCATGAATATGCTTCTTTCGTGTGTCTGGAAGTTTTGTTATGGTTTAGATATCGCTCTAGGAAAGGCATTCGTATGAAGGATGTGAGGAGAACCGAGCGAGTTACATACAGTCTTGAATTAAAAAAAGGGGATTGGAGAATCTTAGTTTCCTCGAAAACAATTTTGGTGCTTCAGCTCTGGGCATCAGCAGTCCCGCTTTTCAGTCCAAGTAAACCATGGTATAATCTTATATTGTGATAGCTTTCATGCTCTGGAAGGAGGGTAAATAAATTGAATGATGAAGTTGAAACGTTATACCTTAGTCAATACCCCCAAATAGCTGAGGTAATCCGGGAAGTAAGGAAAGAAGCAAACCAACCGGTGTATTTTCCCGAAATAGGCAAGGAATATGATGGTATACTCATTATGCGTTGTCGACGGACCATTGATCCCGGTGTGTATTTAATGGTGTTGGTAGATAATATTATGTTTTATGTAATTGATGATATTGGGATAGAACTAGGTCAAACCTATAACCTTTAGGAAAGAATAAATACAAAACCCCTGCGAAAAATTTCTCAGGGGTTTAAGTTGCTGTTAACTAACCGAAACAAGAAACTAAAAGCCAGTTTAACGCTGGCTTAAATTTTTTGGTTGCGGGAGCTGGACTTGAACCAGCGACCTTCGGGTTATGAGCCCGACGAGCTACCAACTGCTCTACCCCGCGATATTATATTGGGGTGACTGATGGGATTCGAACCCACGCATACAGGAGCCACAATCCTGTGCCTTAACCGACTTGGCGACAGCCACCAGGTTTATAAATATAATGGCGCGCCCGGCAGGATTCGAACCTGCGACACACGGATTAGAAGTCCGTTGCTCTATCCAACTGAGCTACGGGCGCATAAACCAGTCTAAACACTGGAGCGGGTGAAGGGGATCGAACCCTCGCAACCAGCTTGGAAGGCTGGGGCTCTACCACTGAGCTACACCCGCAACAAGCCAAAAGTAATTATAACATAATACTATTGTTTTGTATAGTGGCAGGGGAGACAGGACTCGAACCTGCAACCTACGGTTTTGGAGACCGCCACTCTACCAATTGAGCTACTCCCCTATAAAAATGGCGCGCCCGGCAGGATTCGAACCTGCGACCTCTAGATTCGTAGTCTATTACTCTATCCAGCTGAGCTACGGGCGCATGTTGTATGGAGCGGAAGACGGGATTCGAACCCGCGGCCCTCGCCTTGGCAAGGCGATGCTCTACCACTGAGCCACTTCCGCATATAAATAAGCAATAAGGTGTTTTTTATAAAATGGCTGGGGAGGCTGGATTCGAACCAACGAATGGCGGAGTCAAAGTCCGCTGCCTTACCGCTTGGCTACACCCCAGTATGGTGGAGGGAGAAGGATTCGAACCTTCGAAGGCAGAGCCGGCAGAT
>JBAQLS010000007.1:0-1768 GCA_049302075.1 Carboxydocellales bacterium
TTTTGGACGGGGACATGATTGCAAACAGGTTTAGCGGAGAGGGAAACATAGCACTGAAATATGCTCAGCAATTCGCCGAAGCGGATAAATATGTTATTGCAGCACCAGTGTGGAACCTGGCCAGCCCAGCCATTGTAAAAGCCTATATTGACTATGTGATGGTACCTGGGGTGGTATTCAGATATACCGAAAAGGGTCCTATCGGCTTGTTGGCAGATCAGGGGAAAAAGGCGGTACACATTTCAGCAACTGGCGGAAAATTTCCCGACAGCGCTGATCATCAGTTGGGAGACCATTATTTACGGACAATTTTTAGTTTCATGGGTATTAAGGATTTCACCACAGTGGTTACAGAATTGACAGGTGTACTGCAGGGCGAAGCTTTAGAAAGCTCAGTCAGTTACTCTGTTGAACAAGCCATAGCAGATGCCAAAAGCTTCTAATATAGGATGGGAAAAACCCTACAAGGTTACGCACCTTGCAGGGTTTTTTGTTGCGGGTCCAGCCAAACCATGGGCGCTTTGGAAATGTCCCTGTTTGTAGTGAGTGTCGAGTAACGTTTTCTCCGCTATACCAGATACGGTGAACCGTACCATAAATAGGTACAACTTTTCGGATACAATTCTAGTCAGGATCAAAATATAAAAATCAAACAATAAGTTATTAAGAAGGAAATCGAGTACTTTTGCAGAACGCAAACATTAGTTTGTATTCTTTTTTATGGAAAAATATAGGTAAAATACTCGTTTTCCCATCTGGAATAAAGAGAATTACATATTAATCCTGGTGCTATGCATTCTCGCTTTGAACATTCTTTAGGAGTAATGGAACTGGTATCGCAGGCTTTTGACAGATTACGAACGATTGAACCGAAAGCAATCGATTGTAACCTCAAGAAATTGGAATTAACATGGCAGGAAGCGAAAGCGACCTTACGAATGGCTGCACTTTTACATGACATAGGTCATCTACCCTTTTCACATGGAGCTGAAGGGGTGCTTCCGAAAGGAATAAAGCACGAAGATGTAGGTTTTTGTGTGATAGAATCGTTTACTGCTCCCACCCGGAACACAGGGAAGAATTAAAAGCAGCAGCCGCCCGTCGCAACTTAATTTAGCCATAGAAAATCAGAAAAAGGGGTGGAAGAAGGATGGAGTTTCCGAGTTTTGAATTAAAAGGGAAAATTGCTCTGATTACCGGAAGCAGCAAGCTACATTACTGGTCATGTGCTTAATGTTGACGGCGGCTGGCTGGCTAGATAGTGGGGATAAGTGCAGTGGGACTTTCCAATGGTTTCGGTCAATTTAAATTGATAGCTAAGCTACTAGTAAGCAGCATGAAATATACAGGAGCTTTCATAAAGACATAAAAGAAGGTCAGAAAAACATCATCTTGAGTTATATTTCATAAATTCTCGGATGAAACTGATGAACTCCAAAGAGCATCAAAAGGAATGACAGGGGTTGGTAACGCTAAGCGAGAACAACAAAAAAGTTACATATTGAAAAAACGATTGCCTGTTGTGACCTTCTTGGACCAAAACCAAAAGAAAAAGAGTAAACCAGCTGTCGTGTAAATAAAGGACAAAAAATGGCCTGACCTTTAAATAAAAAAGGCTCAGGCCATTACTGTTTTTCTTTTCGGCTTATATTAGACGACGTCGGCAATCTCGTAAATCAGACGCTCTGATTTTTTCCAGCCCAGACACCCATCGGTGATGGACTGTCCGAAATTGGTTTCTCCAACAGGTTGTGTTCCGTCCATCAGA
>JBAQLS010000008.1:0-253676 GCA_049302075.1 Carboxydocellales bacterium
GTAGCTCAATTGGTAGAGCAGCTGACTTGTAATCAGCAGGTTGCGGGTTCGAGTCCCATCGCCGGCTCCATTTTTTTCAGGAGGGGTTCCCGAGTGGCTAAAGGGAGCAGACTGTAAATCTGCCGGCTCTGCCTTCGAAGGTTCGAATCCTTCTCCCTCCACCAATACATGCGGACATGGCGGAATTGGCAGACGCGCTAGATTCAGGTTCTAGTGGGCGCAAGCTCGTGGAGGTTCAAGTCCTCTTGTCCGCACCATCTTATTGTTAGTCTAGGCAGTTTTATCAGTTACTGATTAAACTGCCTTTTTAATTTAACTTTCATTTTAATTATACTGCCATTTTAATCAATCTGCCTTTTGTATTTCAGTTTAGTTCAGTTGAAATGCCGGCCTGATGTTACCAATTACTACATTATGAAAGTTCTTAAGTGGGATTAGGTGATGATTAGCCAATTCTCCATTTTGTGCTGGGGACAACCACCCTAACTGGAGAAGGGCCTCCACTATCACTGGAGCAAGGGCTCGCTGAGCCCCATCCTCTAGCTTTAGGGCTATTCCAATACCATGGTCAACTAGTCCGGCACAGTATACTCCCTCAGCACCCGTTTTCGCCAAAATAGTTCCCTTGGACACCCTCATTAAATCAGTACAAATCCGACCACTGCCCGCCACCATAAATGGATTGTTAACCATGGCTTGCACTATCCGGTCCACAGATTTGTCCCGTTCAGGCGCAGTGAACTTGGCATAAGCTAGGGCCATATTATATAAGGGCAGTCCAAAAACAGGTACCCCGCAGCCATCTATTCCTATATGCACATTTTGTGCGCTAATTTCTGTAAAGTTAGAGATGTTATTTAAGATTAACTTTTGAACTGCATGTTCAGGCTTATCATAACCTGATAGAGGAAAGTCTTGGTGTAAACAGATTGCTAACATGCCGGCATGTTTTCCAGAACAATTGGAATGAAGTACAGTCGGAGACTGACCAGACATAATAAGCTTTTTCGCACTTGGGCGATGAAATGGACTGTGTACGCCGCAGCAAAGGGCACTTTCGTCTAGTTTCATTTTAGTTAACATGTTTTTTATTACGCAAACATGTTCTTGCTCTCCGCTATGGGAAGCAGTTAGGAGGGCGAGCTCCTCGTCATTAAACCCAAAGTGGTCGGCCGCCCCCGATGCTATCACTGGCAACGCCTGAATTGGTTTTGCTGCAGAACGCCAATAGGTCAAATACTGGTGGTCACCAATACTTTGTAATACACTTCCCTGAGCATTTACAACAACTATAGCTCCCCGATGGGTACTCTCGATTATTTCACCTCGCCAAACTTCAGCAAGTTTTTCCACGGACATTAGCTTTCCCCTCTCAGCCCAGGATGGGTAAATTTAACTTATTTATCAGTAGTATTTTGAGTTGGGGAATGCCATTCTATAAGCAACCTATCCCCTGAGTTAATAGCTGTGGTAAAGCTAGCCGGTATTCCGTTAACCTCCATCTTCAGTACCGCACCAGCAAAAGGGGGCTGAGGTAAAAATTCGATTTCACCCAATACATCGTAAAACATCAGTTTGCCAGATATTTCGTAAAATTCAACAATTTCATTATTAACATATATACTTTTGTAATTTTGCTTTGAGCTATTATTATCAGTTTGGTTTAGCTCTAATTGGGGTAATTCTATTTGGAATGACTCAATTTGCATTGACTTTTGTTGAACTTGCTCTGGTTGAAACTCTTCGACCTTTAGCTCATCCCCTGAGCTCACTTTTGAATCAAGTGCTGCCTCAACACCATTTATTGATAGCCTAACTGAATCGGAAAAAGATATACCAGAAAGGGATATAATTTCTGCAACAGTATTCGGCAAAGCCCAAGTTATCTCCGCCAAATCCTGAAGTGGTGCTTTCCTGTCAGCTATACTGCCGTTCATACTTATTATGGGGCGAAGCATTATTTTTCTTCCATTTAGTTTAACCCAGCTATCCTCGACGATTTCGGTAAGCACGTCATTAACAGTTCCACTTCCGTCTCTGCCATTAATTGCTTCTTGGACAAATATATCTCCCCCGCTAACTATTCTTGTATCCAACCTAGCTGGCTTGCCATTTACTTTGATAATAGCCGGCGTACCCAGGGAGCCCTTAACTAACTTGATTTCCCTGTTGACAGTGACGCTCATAGACATGCCGGGCTTACCGGTAAGTTTTCTGGTATCTAAACCAGCGGCCAGCAAGGCATCTGCTACCGTACCTTGATTTAGTTCAAAAAGGCGAACCGGTCTGCCATTAACCATCACCCTAGAGAACCCTAATCCGTGCCCGCGAAAAGCAGTAACTGCAATTCCTAAAGGTGTAATAGAATCCGGACCCTTGAGTTGTTTATGTTGACCTCCTACCACATCAACTACTTCCCTGCCTCGGACTGCCACCCTTTGTGGCGAAAGCCCTAAAGCCTTAGCCAATGCTTCCGGAAGTCCTGGAGTCAAGCTGCCTCCGCCAATACAAATAACTGCTTGGGTAGGTTTAGTACTTAAGGTCAGGATTTTTTCGGCAATTTTATTTGCTATTCCATATACTTTTGGAGCTAGTTCTGCTGCAATCTGTTCAGCAAGTACCTCGTGCTTTGTACCCAGAACATCTGTATACTTAATTACCCCTCCTTGGTTTACCTGTCGCTTTATGTTTTCTGCTTCATTAAAATCTAGTAAAAAAGCTTCTGCCAAGGCCTCCGTTATCTCATCCCCCGCCTCGGGAACCATTGCAAAGGCTATCATGGTACCATCAGCACAAAGGGCAATATCAGATGTACCTGCCCCCACATCAACTAAGGCCAAGCTTAACTGGCGCATACTTTCGGGAATAACAACTTCACTTGCGGCAATAGGTTCCAAGGTTAAACTGGTCATCTCCAAGCCAGTCCGATCCAAGACTGCAAACAGGGAGTCTACAACTTCTCTAGGTAAAAAGGTAGCTAAAATCTCCAGGGCGATGCTTTCACCCCGCTGTCCAACCAAGTTCTTGATCCGTCTCCCGTTTAGTAAATATTGCACTATACTATATCCAACACAATGATAATTATGATCACGGTTTTCTTCATCTTCTAACAGCCTTCTTTGAGCCTCTTGGACTCCCTGAAGCTCCAGTGCCAAAACATCATCCTTGCTAATTTCTTGATTTTGCTCAATACCGGTTTCAACCATACAACGGATAGTTTTCAAGGCTCTACCAGCAGCAGCAACAGCAACATCCCTAAGAGATATTTTGGTCCGATTTTCTAAGCGGGATTTAATTTGGGAAACAACCTTGGTCACTTCTTCAATATCGTGGATTTGCCCATCTTGCATGGAGCGGTTGTGATGTTCCTCTACTTCCGCCGCTAATATTTTCAGCTGATTAGCTACCGGTTCCAAAATAACTCCAACAACACTTCGGGTACCAATATCTAATGCAAAGATATGTTTCCTAACCATACCTCGAACTCCTTCCACCTATCGAACAGTTGCTTTAATTATAACAACATTATTCGACTTTACCTAACAAATTCCTTTTTGTAACTATAAAGAAAGCTTGGTTTGCGCCAAGTGCTAGCGCAGGCGCAACCTTAGCTGCACTTATCCCCAGGATGAGGCAGCTAATAAGTTCTTAAGGGGAAACAAAAACGTCCCTTAAAAGGACGTTAGTGTAACTATATTTTTTGATAAAAAAACATTGCCGAAGGTTTAAGGCCAATCTCCTGAGGTTGAAATATTTGCTCGGTGCTCCCAATAAATAATATTCCATTAGGTTTAAGGGATTGCTGGAATTTACGGTAAAGTAAAGTTTTAGCTTCCTCAGTAAAGTAAATTACTACATTTCGGCAAACCAATAAATCCACATTAGTTTCACCGGCATCCGTTAAAAGATTATGACTCTTAAATTTAATAAACCGTTTTAAGTTATCCTTAACCTTAAGTACTTCACCTTGCCGATCAAAATATTTGTCCAGATAGACTTTCGGCAAGTTAGCTGCTGCTTTTATGTTATATATTCCTTCTTGAGCTCTCTTCAAAACCTTCTTATCTACGTCAGCTGCAATAATTTGGTGGTTGCCCTTATGGTCCAGCTCAGATAAAACCATTGCTATAGTGTAGGGTTCCTCACCAGTTGAACAACCTGCGCTCCAGATTTTTAAGCTTGGACTGTGTTTAAGTAATTCAGGAATAATTTGTTTTGCTAAAACTTCCCATTGACCGGGATTACGATAAAACTCTGAAACGTTGATTGTTAGATGATTCATAAATTTATCTAACTGGTTCTTATCTTGTTGGAGAACAGGCACATATTCAGTTAATGTTTTTATGCCAATAGAACGCATTAAACTCAAGATTCGCCGTTCCATTTGCGGGCGCTTATACTGATTTAAGTCTAATCCGGTAAGCCGGTGAACACTTCGGATAAAATCAAGATACTCATCAGCCATTTTTGCCTTCTCCTCCGCTATGGTTGCTGGGGTTTCTCATTAATTTCTACAAATTTCGATATTCTCCTTTATTTCAGCCGGAGGCTACTGAACTTTCTTTACCCCTTTTTTAACATGACAAGCATTACAGAAATTGTCTTTATTTTGCCCTTGCTTTTTATGACATTTTAAGCAGAACCTTTCCGGATTACCGTTACGCTGGACAGTAACTTTATGACTTTTTAGCCATTCTTCGCCAACAGGATGGGGTACACTTTGCCATCTGGTGGCCCACATATAGAATACTAAAATAATAGCCACACCAATTACAATAGAACCAATATGCTTACGTTCCACAGCTATTCCCCCTATCGTGATATAGATTTCCTCACCGCAGAAAAAGCATTATAACTTGCTTCAATAGTTTTCCGGATATCTTCGTCAGAGTGGGTCAAGGCTACAAAGGCAGCCTCAAACTGGGAAGGCGCAAGATATACCCCTAACTCAAGCATCTTTTGGAAAAAGACCGCAAAAGCTTTAGTATCCGAAGTAGTGGCTGAGTTATAATCAGTTACCTGCTCCCCAGTAAAAAAAGTACACAGCATAGAACCTACCCGATTAAAGCTGCAAGTAATGCCTGCTTCTTTAGCTGCTTGTTCCAACCCACTAGCTAATTTAGCCGACTTTTGCTCAAGTAGCTGGTAAACGCCAGGTTGACCTAACGCTTCCAGGGTAGTAATCCCTGCGGTCATCGCCAGGGGATTGCCTGATAAGGTTCCGGCCTGATAGATAGGTCCAGATGGAGAAATTTGTTCCATAATTACTTTTTTCCCTCCATAGGCTCCAACAGGAAGGCCTCCGCCAATAACTTTGCCAAAGCAGGTCAAATCAGGGTCTATGTTATATAGACCCTGAGCACAATTAGCGGCCACTCTGAAGCCGGTCATTACTTCATCAAAAATCAGCAGAGCCCCAAAATCACGGGTAATTTTGCGTACACCTTCAAGGTAACCGGGAAGTGGCGGGACTACACCCATGTTTCCGGCAATAGGTTCAATGATGACTGCCGCTATATCTTGCCCTTCTTGCTCAAAAATTTTAGCTAAAGTTTCTAAATCATTATAAGGTGCAGTAATTGTATTGGAAGCAATATTAGCAGGCACACCCGGACTGGTAGGTACTCCAAGAGTTAAGGCTCCTGAACCTGCTTTGATCAACAATGAATCGGCATGTCCATGATAACAGCCTTCAAACTTGACAATTTTGTTCCGTCCGGTATAACCTCTGGCCAAGCGTAAAGCGCTCATGGTGGCCTCAGTTCCCGAGTTTACCATGCGAACCATTTCTACAGAAGGAACCCGATCGATAATTATTTTAGCAAGGATAGTTTCTAACTCGGTAGGTGCACCATAACTAGTACCCTTGCTTAAACAATCCACTAAAGCTGCAGTAACTTTGGGATGGCAATGACCGAGAATTAACGGACCCCAAGAACCTACATAATCAATATATTGATTTCCATCAACGTCAAAAATATAGGAACCCTGTCCTCTATCAATAAATACTGGGTTCAAGCCTACTGATTTAAATGCCCTAACCGGACTATTGACACCTCCGGGTATATAACTCTTCGCTTCATTAAAAAGCTCAACTGATTTACTATAACCTTTATGCACTGTGCCACACCTTCCTTAAATAAATGACTTAAGATGCTATTTCCCTAACCAATTAGCCACATCTTTGGCATGGTAGGTAATAATTATATCTGCACCGGCTCGTTTCATGCCTGTTAAGGTTTCTAACACTATTCTTTGTTCATCAATCCAGCCATTTTGGGCAGCTGCTTTAACCATAGCATATTCCCCGCTGACATTGTAGGCAGCTACAGGTAGTCCGAAGGCTTCCTTAACTCGCCAAATAATATCCATATAAGCTAGGGCCGGCTTAACCATTACAATGTCTGCCCCTTCTTCGATATCTAAAATTGTTTCCCTTAATGCCTCGTTACTGTTGGCCGGATCCATCTGGTAACCTCTACGATCACCAAACTGGGGAGTTGATTCGGCAACCTCTCGGAAGGGACCGTAATAGGCAGAAGCATACTTGGCCGAATAGGCCATTATTGGTAAATGATTATAGCCTTTACTATCAAGAGCTTGTCTAATAGCCCCTACACGACCATCCATCATGTCGGATGGAGCTACAATATCTGCTCCAGCCCGGGCATGAGATAAGGCTGTCTTCGCTAGTAGTTCAAGGGTGGGATCATTTAGCACATTACCATCCTGAATAATTCCACAATGACCATGGCTAGTGTACTCACATAAGCAAACATCAGTAACTACTAATAGGTCGGGACAAGCCTTTTTAACGGCGCTTACCGCCTGTTGAACCGCTTCATTATCATCATATGCCGCCGAACCGACCTCATCTTTTGCTTCGGGTATACCAAAAAGAAGAATAGCTGGAATGCCTAATTCTTCTACTGTTTTAGCTTCCAGAACAATATTATCTACCGACATTTGAAAAACGCCGGGCATCGATGATATGGTTTTTTTGACACCCTTTCCGTTGGTTGCAAACAATGGGTAAATCAAATCATTTACCGATAACTGGTTTTCCCTAACCAGCCGCCGAATGTTCTCATTCCCTCTAAGCCTTCTCAGCCTGGTAATTGGAAATTCCATGTTTTTCCCTCCTTCTTGCAAACATATTCTATAATTGCCTGGAGCAATCCGGGTATTGTATATTGTTTAGCTTCAATATCTACGCGTAAGCCTAATTCTCTTGCAGTATCAGCAGTAATTGGTCCAATACATGCAACGGTTACACCAGCAAGCAGCTCTATATAATCAGGTGTATTTAATATCTTAACAAAGTTTTTGACGGTTGATGAACTGGTAAAGGTAAGGATATGTACTTTCTGCTTTAAGAATAAATCTCGCATAATATCCCCATTGCCTTCACCTAATACAGTCTTATAGGCATCCACTTCGGTTACATGAGCACCAAGGTTTGATAGGGCTACTGGGAGAACCCTTCTGGCTATATCCGCCCTAGGGAGTAGTATATGCTTATTAATTAGGTCTAAATGTTCTAGTCCAGAAATAATGGCTTCTGCCCGATATTCTTCAGGTACATAATCACAATTCAGACCTCTTTTTTCTAGTTCCTCTTTGGTTTTAGGTCCGATGGCGCATAATTTTATTCCTTTTAAATCACGCAAATCCCGTTTGTTGTTAGCCAACCGTCTAAAAAAATACTCAACGCCATTTACAGAAGTAAAGATAATCCAATTAAACTTTTCTATTTCCTTGATTGCTATATCCATAGGAGTGTAGTCATCCGGGTCGGTTACACTAATGGTGGGAAACTCCCAGGGTTCTCCTCCTAAATTCTCTATAGCTTCGGCAAAAACACTAGCCTGACTTCTGGAACGAGTTACAACCACCCGTTTACCGAATAAGGGTTTGTTTTCAAACCACTTTAGTTTATCCCGCAGCTTAACTACTTCACCAACAATTATAATAACCGGATGCTTAAGCTCCGCCTGTTTTGCCAACTCAACTATTGTCCCTAAACTTCCAACCAAGGTCTGCTGTTCCGGTCTAGTTCCCCATCTAATTAAGGCTATAGGTGTTTCCGGCGAACAGCCATGCTCCATTAGCTTTTCCACAATGTGGGCAAGGTTACGCATACCCATTAAGAACACTAGAGTACCCGCTCCGGTGGCGATTTTATCCCAAGCAATACAAGAATCGGCCTTCTCGGGATCTTCATTGCCGGTAATTACAGTGAAGCTGGAAGTAAAATCCCTGTGGGTCACAGGAATACCGGCGTATGCAGGAACAGCAACCGCCGAGGATATCCCTGGCACTACTTCAAAAAGGATATTGTGTTCTAATAAGGCTTCAGCTTCTTCACCACCTCGTCCAAAAACAAAGGGGTCTCCACCTTTTAGCCGAGTTACTGTCTTTCCTGCCAGGGCTTTGTTCACTAAAACTTGATTAATTTCATTTTGTCTTAAAGTATGGCGGTCAGGTGCCTTGCCAACATAGATTAATTCCGCATCCTGCCGGGCATAGGACAAAAGCCTGGGGCTCGCCAGCCGGTCATAAACTATGACATCAGCCTTCTTGACGCACTCCAGGCCCTTAACAGTTATCAGCTTGGGGTCTCCGGGGCCCGCCCCCACCAAATATACAATCCCAGCCATTACTCACCAATCTCCAGTCTCACCGAAATTAGAATTTTATCTGCACCCATTGCAATGAGTTTATTCGCCAGTTGAGCACCTAACTCCTCAGGGTAATCAGTTGAGCCAACTATGGAAGTTCTAAGCAGCTCTTTCCCATCAAGACTCGCTACAACTCCCTCTAACTCCAGTTGATTACCATCAACTTTGCCTAATGCCCCAATAGGTATTTGGCATCCTCCTTCAAGTGTGCGCAGCATTGCCCGTTCCGCCTTAATTGCAATGGAGCTTTCCCGGTGCTCCAAGGTTTTAACTAGGCGTTGGATTTCCTCATCGTCCTCGCGAATTTCAATGCCAACTGAGCCTTGACCTACAGCAGGTAAAGATACCGCAAAAGGTATTCTTTCGGAAATTTTATCCTCCCAGCCCATCCGTTTAACCCCAGCAGCTGCTAGGATAATGGCATCCAAATCTTGTCCTTCCAGTTTGGCAATTCGAGTGTTTAGGTTACCACGTAAATCTTCAATTTGTAAATCTGGTCGGACGTTGAGCAATTGTGCTCTTCTCCGCAGACTACTTGTTCCCACTCGAGCTCCAGGGCGCAATTGCTGTAAAGATTTAGCAGAGCGTCCGATTAATGCATCTCCTGCTTCTTCCCGTCGGCAAATTGCCCCAATCACCAAACCTGCCGGTAGATTAGTGGGCATATCCTTCATACTGTGCACTGCAAGGTCAATTTCACCTTTGATCATGGCCATTTCCAGTTCCTTGGTAAACAAACCCTTATCACCAATTTTAGCTAAAGCAACATCTAATATTTTATCTCCTTGGGTTTTCATCTCAATTACCCGAAATTTATAACCGGGATGAAGCTTGGAGAGATTTTCTAAAACCCAGTTAGTCTGCCACAAGGCTAAGGCACTGTCTCTAGTACCGATAACTATTTCTCTGGTCATCTTTACAGCCTCCAAATAGCGATTTTTACTATTTTCTATTGCCATGATGCACAAACATACCCTCACAGTGTGGTCCCACAGGCTTAACTTCGGGATGTTTTTTGGAACGCTGTCCCTCCACTTCTAAACTAAACAGGTTCTGTAAAATTTCAGTATAAAGATGCCCATGATTAGTATTAGCATAAACTTTTAAATTAACTATAGGATTATGCAGTATTGAATTGACAATGGAGTGAGCCATAACCCGAATTATTTTTTCTTCTTTCTCGGTAATTGAACCTAATCTGGCTAAGGCTTTATCCAACTCCTGCTGTTTTATCTCCGCCCCAAATTGCTTTAAAGCCGAAATAGTAGGAACTACAAATTGAGTATTTAACCATTTAAAAAATCGGTTAATTTCTTCGTCTACTATAGTCTGAGCCTTAATGGCTTCCTTTTTTCTGCTTTCTAAATTCCGGTCTACAACGTGCTGAAGATCATCAATATCGTAGAGGGTAACACCGCTTACTTTAGTGACCACCGGATCAATATCCCTAGGAACGGCAATATCTATTAAAAATATCTTCTTGCCACCCCGCTTGCTCATTACTTGTTCTAAATCACTTGGTTTGATAATGGAATTACGGGCAGAAGTTGCACTAATTACAATATCGGCATTAACCATATGATCAAATAGTTCTTCAAAATGGATAGCTTTCCCACCAAACTGTTGGGCCAATTGGCTAGCATTTTCAAAGGAACGGTTGGCGACTAAAACGCTGGTTACTCCATTTGCTACCAAGTGTTTAGCCGTAAGTTCGCTCATTTTACCGGCGCCTATAATTAAAATAGTACGACCGGTTAAATCCTCAAATATCTGTCGGCTAAGTTCCACCGCAGCATAGCTAATAGAAACTGCATTCCGATCAATTTCAGTTTCAGTGCGCACCCGCTTACCAACACTAACCGCCTGTTGGAAAAGGGTATTTAATATGCGATTAGTAGTTCCTAACTCGCAGGCATACTGGTAGGCTGTCCGGACCTGCCCTAAGACTTGGGTTTCTCCAAGAATCATGGAATCAAGTCCGGCTGCAACCCTAAAAATGTGATGAACTGTGTCATATAGGGTATGCACATAGATATAGTTATCTATTTCACATAGCTCATCATTTAAACATTCGGCCATGAATTGTTTAATATTAGCTAAACCCTTTTT
Organism: Carboxydocellales bacterium; assembly: GCA_049302075.1. Taxonomy (GTDB): domain Bacteria; phylum Bacillota; order Carboxydocellales; family JAJZTU01; genus JBAQLS01. The sequence continues at coordinate 10,791 of JBAQLS010000008.1, forward strand.
AACATCAAGCACAGCAGCATATATTTCGGTACGGTTACACGTAGACAGAATAATACAACCTTCCACCGCCTCGCAACTGCGTAGCTTTTGTAAGGCATCTCCCAATTCATGCTCTGGAAAAGACAGTTGTTCCCGCACTTCTACAGGTGCAGTCTTATGATTCAACCCTACTGCCACCAAGAACATCCTCAATCCGCTCCTTTACTTTCTCCTTCTCACCCTTGCGCAGCAGATCCAGGAGGTCTGCGTTAACCATTTGCTCAAAAATCAACCGACGTCTTTTCATATCTTGAACACCGGTGATTACCTTACCCCTCATCTCACCCAGCAGGTCGAGTAACTCAGCATATTCCGGGCCATAATGACCCATTAATTCTTTTTTAATTTTTCGTGCCAGGGTAGGACTTTTCCCATTTGTAGAAATAGCAATAGACAATGCACCCCGGCGAAAAACCGCCGGGACAATGAAATTACATTTAGCTGGGTCATCCACCACATTAACCAGTTTATTCTGATGCAAGCAATCATCAGCTACCTGTTGGTTAACTTGATTATTGGCCGTTGCACTAATTACTAAAAAAGCATTGTCAATATCATTACAAGAATATTCCCGCAACACCAGCTGAATTTTTCCTAAGCTTGCTGCAGTTAATAGAAACTGACTTACCGTTGGGCTGATAACCTTCACATTGGCGTCACATGCTAATAATGACTGGACCTTCCGTTCTGCTACTTTACCTCCCCCAATGACTATACAAAGTCTTCCGGCAAGGTTTAGGTAGACCGGATAGTTATGGTCCATTCAAATCATCCCTTTGTACATGAAATATAACTGAATATTATATATAAATTCTCCATAACCCTTTGATTTCCTGCAAATGTAACACATTTTTCAGCTGAAAAAGCTGTTAATTTTTTACATTTGCAAGTGCTTTCTAGCCCGCATAGGAATGAAGTCCCGGAAGTAAAATATTTACTCCAAAGTAGGTAAAGAGTACTGTCGCAAAGCCGATTACAGCCATCCAGGCAGCTCTCCTCCCTTTCCAGCCATAGGTAAACCTAGCATGTAAATAAGCAGAGTAAACTAACCAAGTAATTAATGACCAGGTTTCTTTAGGATCCCAACTCCAATAACGACCCCAGGCATATTCAGCCCAAATTGCCCCAGTAATTATTACTAATGAGATAAAAGGAAAGGCAAAAGCGATAAACCGGTAAGAAAGTTCGTCCAGGATATTAGCTGCCGGTAATTCTTGATTAAAATAGCTCTTGGACTTTCTCTTTTCCATTTTTTCCTTCCAGAGATACATTACGGCTAATCCACATGAAAAAGCATAAGCCCCATAGGCTAAAACCGCTGTGATGACATGGAAAGTCAGCCAATTACTCTGTAATGCCGGGGGTAAAGAACCAGGTTCGGTGGGGAGCTTAAGCATTAAGGTTGAGGCAATCAATATTAAGGCAATGGGCATTACAAAAGCGCCCACAACTTTAAGTTTATAGCGAAACTCGGCAAAAAGATATATGGCGGCAATGCCCCAGGCAAAAGAAGTAGAGTACTCATACATATTACTAAAGGGAGGACGTTCAGTTATAATAGCGCGAATTATCAAAGCTGCTGTATTTGCTATTAAACCAATAATGGTAATAGCAGTGGCAGCATTACCAATTGCTTTATTTTTGGAGACCAGATATCCGATATACAGCAAGCTGGCTAACAGATAAGCCGCTATCGCCGAGTAGTACCACAACATTTCATTCATTCAATACCTCTCCTTTGACAACAGTTTTAGTCTTGGATGGACTTAACTATATTATTAAAATCACTTTCCATGCCGAGTTTATGCTTATCAGTTGTTGCTCCGATGTCTGCTATAGCTATGCCATTGGCTTCCCTAACCACTACCCAGATTTTACGATGCTGCCATAAGTAGGAGATTGACATCCCCATAACCATTAAACCACTACCAAACCAAACAATAGGTACACCTGGGTCTCTTCTAACAGATAGCCCAGTATAGCTTCCAACCTGATAGCCAGTAAAAGTAACGGTAGCATCGCTGGTTTCTAAAGGAGTGTTTAACAACCTATAGTTGGTCTCGATGGTCTGCCCGCCCTTAATAAGCTCATAAATTACCGCAGGGTTGTTGGGTAAGTTTGACCTGGATTGCCCGGGGTTATTAGTGTCAAAGTCGGGAATAAAGCGGTCAACTTTTACTTGTAAATCAGTTCCCTCCACAGGAAAACTGTTTTGTTCATAGACGGTATATTCTTTTTCTTGCATAGCTTTTTTGCCAACTACCTTAGCAGTAATTTTGTTGGCAGAACCGTAACTGGACTGGTAGAACTTTACTCCATTATAAATTAACGGATCATTTACCCGGATTACTTTTTTTAATTTTTCTTGACCCTGGTCGATTACTGCCAAATCACTGTAATATCCTTTTACCGAACCATCGTTACGGTAGTCTATCCAAAATCTATTTACTTTTACCTGAAACTCTTCCTTCGGGTTAGGTTTCACCATGGTTGACCAAGCAACATCATTAGTCAGGCTAAAGGTTTGTCCTTCAAGGGCATTAACATAACCCTCATAACCGGTGAACCCACCGTAAATTGCTCCAGCGGTTATAAGGAGAAATGAAATGTGGGTAATCAAAGAACCCAGAACACCAATCCGACCCCGGTCAGCTGCTATGAAGGTAGTACCTTCAGTTTCTTCCTTCACTAATCTATATCCCTGGCTCTTAATTGAAGTTTCCAGGGAAGCAACCATATCGGGAAGTGTACCCTTCCTACGTACTGAATTAAATTGTTTCAGTTGCTTAAGATAGTTTTCACTTACTTTTAATTTAGGAGCTGCAAGAGAATTTTTAATAACCTTCCAACGATTTATACTACACACCAAGAGGTTCATGCATAGGAGGCCTAAAATCCCGCGAAACCATATTTGCTGATAAATATTAAATTTAGGTAGATTAGTTTGAGGGTCAACGGGAATCAAAGTACCGATAATTGCAACCGCTGCAATTACTAACAATAAGACCAGTCCCAGCTTCATTGAGCTAAAAAAGTTCCAAACCTCAGTAATACCATTGGTGCTGGATTCATTTTCCCTAGCTTCGCTAATTTCTTCCTCAACAGTTGTTAACTTGTTTTTACTTTTCTTGACCATTTATCCACTCCCCCTCTAATGCTATGTCTGTTAGTAATCCTTTTGCAGCCTCTTCACAATCCTTTTTAATTACCATATCCAAGATTGACTTGTCTTAATCCTTAGTTATTATAACATTCTAAACCAAGTGAGAGCAATGGTGATATAATAATCTGGTTCCATTTTTTGGTTCCATTTTTTGGTTCCATTTTTCCGGGCATGTATCTACGTTCTGCCCCCTAGGTAACAAGTCTAACCGCTAATATACGGTGAGTGTACACTGACATAAAATAAACCAATTCCAAAGATGGCAAACACAAATACTGCAAAAGCCAGGACTGAAAACCAAGATGCTTTGACTTCCTTCCAACCGTAGGTACGCCTTAAATGAAGATAAATACCATATACAAGCCAAGTAATTAAGGACCAGGTTTCCACAGCATCCCATCCCCAATACCTTCCCCAGGCTTTATTGGCCCAGATGGACCCGGCTACAATCATGATAGCCAGCATAAAAAAACCAAAACCGGTAAACTGGTAACTTAATTCGTCTAAAACCGGTAGATCAGGCAGCTTGTGAAAAAAATCCCCCACTTTCCCCTGTTGCTCTTGCCTGCGTTTAAGCAAATAAAAAAAGGCGAAACCTGTCGCTATTAATAGCGAGCCAAAGGCCAGTTTAGCGAAAAAAATATGGACGATTAGCCAAAAGGTTTGAAAATTTGGTGGCAGCGGCCTAATTTCCGGTGAGGCCATAACCGCCATTCCAATCAGCAGAAAGGATGCGGGTAGTACTACGGCCCCTAGTACTCTTAGGTTTGGTTTGGAAAGCTGTAAAACGAAAAACATAACCAGAGCTATCCAGACATCTGAGGAATAAACCTCATAAACCCGCATATAAGGGCCATGTCCGGTTTCAAGCCAGCGCATGCCTAAAGCAGCCGAATGAGGTAAAAAACCTAAAAAAGCTAGCCAGATACCCGTCTTAAGGTGCCGTATCCTGTTAAAAGCCAGGCTGAATAAAAACAAGCAGCTACTCAGGGCATATAAACCCACAGCAAACCATAGTAACAGAATTTCATTCTTAACCAAGCTGTCACCTCGCCCATAACAATATTGACCTAAGCTCTGTATTAATTATAACCTATTAAACTGAATATCGTCACTGATTAATTGTAATTCCTCTCTAAACAAAGCCTGAAAACGCCCTGTCTTTCCTCCGATGGTTATCAGTTCAGAGGTAAGCGTAATCAGCACTGTCTTTGGGGTTACAAAATAGATCAGAAATATCCCGGCAATTGCCCCCCAAAAACCTATAAATACTAGAATTTTCCCTCGGTCTTTATGAATTGATAAACCAGACCACTGTTTTAATTCTAGGAATTCCATGGTATTTCCGGCAAATATTATCTTATCTCCTGGTTTAACAATACCTTTATAAACCAACCGCTCCCCATCCTGGATTGTTGTAAATAACCCGGGATTTTTCAGTTGATAAGAAGCAGCACGGGGATTTTCCGGACCCCCATCGATATCAGAAAAGAATTTAACTCTTGCTACCAGTTGAGTACCTGGCAAATCTAGCTTTCCAAGATGTTCTTCACTCTGCTCATGTATTAATGAATCTAAAATAGCGGTAATCCGATATCCTTTAGTACTGTCCTTTGCCCTAAATCCAAGAATTGGCACATACCCGTGTTTAAATTGATAAAGTTGATAATCCGCAAAACTATAAGGTTCTTGATTAGACACCTTTACTCTTTCTTTACTACCGTCAGGTTTGGAAACTGTCAGGTCAGACTTAAGGTTATCCGGAACACCGTATTGGTTAAATCCAATTGCTTTAACAGAGTGTAAAAGAAAATTAAATTGACCATGGTTTTCGGCAAAAAGTCGCCCTTCCTTAACCTGGACATATTCTGAGTGCAGGTCGCTAAACTCCTTTCCCTCGACAATAAAGAACTGACCATTAAATTTGTAAACTTGTCCCCAGATTGCTCCTAAGATTATTATCAGGAGACTGGTATGAAAAATCAACGATCCCCAACGACCTACCCTGTTTTTACTGCCCACCACTAATACTGTATCTTTGGCCTTAATTAATTCGGTAGAATAACGGAATTTACGTAATATAACTTGTATATTCCGAGGGGACATAATCTTTGGGGAAAGCTCGTCGCCCAGGGATAAGCTAACGACAAACATCGGTTCAATCTGTTTATATAGTCCGCTAACTCTACTTTTGGTTTGATTACTGAGTAGTTGCCACTGTTTTATGGTACAGGCCAGGATATTCAAAAAAAATAAACCTACCGCCGTTAAGAACCACCACGTAGAGAAAACATGGTCAAAACCTAGGCTTTTGCCCCATGGAGTTATTAATACCCCTTTAACGGTAATCAGTTTGTCTGATTCTAATAGCATAGCGCCGCTCAATATCAAGGTGAGGCACATAATTAAGTAGAGGGCCAGCCGTTTAGAAGTTAGTAAACCCCAAACTTCTGTCGTCCATTTTATATACACTTAATCACCACCTAGGGTAAGATATAAAAAAAAATAGTACGTGCATAAGCATCCCTAGCGCTCATAAGAAATCAGGTCCTTGGAAATTACCAAGGACCTGGCTTGGATTTTATCCGCATGTGCCGTGATCACAGTCGTTTTGTGACCAGTTTCTTGACTTACCCTTGATGGAGTTGCTAATTTCCTGAACAGTATAGCCGTCGAGATAATCATCTGTACCATTACGGTTAATAATATCGGGCCTAAACCAAGAATTATTATTGTAGGGATAAGGATCAATGTTCTTGCCAACTAGCAAGTGTGGTAAACGCGAACCATGGATTACCATGGAGTGACAGCTATTACAGGATCTACCATTGTGTCCCCGATTGTGCAAATTATTTGATCCGCTACTAAAGCCGGTCAATGACGCATTTAAACTTGAAGTTCCCTTACCGTAAGTGTTACGGTCATGACACATAAAACAAAGGTCATTATCGGTAGCAGCTGTTGATCCTGTTCCAGTCAATCCCTCAGTATCGGTAGACGGAGTATATGGCCTTTTCAAAATATATTTCACAGCTGACCCATGTGGGCCATAAGGTCTACCTGTACTATTGTCGGTACCGTGACAGTCCTCGCAGTATAGCCTGCTGTCTTTGGTCCAGGTATTGCCAAAACGGTCCGTGCCCACATACTTTCCGGATATAGTGGTTTTAGGAGCTGCCATAACACCGTGGTAGCTTTCGTTCCTGGGGTTAAATTCCTTAACCGGGTCGGTCTGCCGGCGGCTTCCTGACGGTACAGGCGTATTCGTCTCATAGCTGTAGTAGGAGTGGCACTTCAGGCAGATTTCGTACTGTTTCTGGATAGGCCGCATCCAGGTGAACTGGGGAATCAGCGACCCGATGACGTTGCCATCTTTATCACTAGTTTTGTAATTTTCCCAGGTAATGGGGTTATTACTCGCATCCACCAGCCCCCCGGCATCCATAACCGGTGCAACCCCACTAATATTGATTACTGCTCCCGGAGGTGAGGGCGCCTTAGTTCCGGCTTCCGTGGGAATCTCATAATGAGGATCATGGCAGTCCGTACACTCGGCATGACGGTCAGCCAGCGGCCTGTTTTGATAGTTCTCCGTATTAAAGTGCTGGACACCGGAGTCCTTATCAAGCACAGGATGTCGGTAGCTGTTCTTTTCAGCGGCAACACCTTTTTGGAGTTCTGTCTTAATATCCTGAGGTGTCTTTCCGTTTACGGTTACCCCTGACTTATGGCAGCGCAGGCAGATACCGTCAACGGTGGTGGTGTCCTCGCCGTACCTCCACAGGTTATAGCTGTCGGAGCCATGCTCCTGGTGGCAGTCGTTACATTTCATAGCCACACCGGTAAAGTGGGTAGATTTCTTAAACAGGGTTTTATTGTACCCACTGGCATTGATAGTAATGTTTTTGGGCGGGAATAATACTGTGTAAGGGACCAGGTTGTCAGTTCCTACACTAGCTATGGGTGGAGTTCCATCGTGGCACTTTAAACACCAATCGACTAAATCGCCTTTTGCTGTTGTCCAAGGCTCTTTGGTGTTATCAGGGTCGGATATAGCAGAATATGCTTTCCCGGCCGCAAAGGTAGCCGCTCCCACTGTGTGTGGGCCATGGCAACTGGTACAACCTTCTACCGTTCCGGCATCACTGCCGCTGCCGGGAGCCAGGTCATGAGTAGAGCCGGTACGGGCATATTCCTGCTCTATATTACGTCCGCTCATGGCATTAGCGCCGTCATTATGGCACGTCAAGCATAATTCCTGTCCGCCTTTGGCAGAGTCCAGCAGCAGGGCATTATCAATTAAATTATTGTTTTGGGAACCGTGCTGTTCATGACACTTGCTGCAGGTTACCTTAGTGCCTGAAGCAGGAAGCAATACTGCCTTAGCGGTATCATAATGGGCAGCATTGGCATTAGTATGGTTACCGGCTGTATTGGCATAGTATGTTCCGGTAAAACCGCGGTCATAGCTGCCGTGACAGGCCAGACAGAAATCATTGCCGCTATAGTAAGTATTATTGGCTCCGTCTGTTGAACGCAAAAGTTTGGGATAAAGCACTCCGGCGGATTGTTCATTACCATGGGGATTGTGACAAGAGATACAGTTTATAATCTCCTCGGTAACCGGGTGGTGACTAACCCTGTTAAACTCAGTTCCGACAACGTTATAATCACTTTGGCCTCCGGTATCATGACACAAGTAACACAGGATGGTAACCGTCGGCTGGGCAAGGAGTTTCGGTCCCAGAGCACCATGGGTCAGATGGCACACAGCACAATACTCGGTATCGCTTAGGTACAGGCCGTGAGGACTAAAGCCTTTAACCGTTATATTGCTGTTGGCCGCAATTATATTGTTCGCCATATCCTTAACATTGTTCACAGTGATGGTATAAGTCTTGACGCTGTTTTGAACCCCAGTAGTAATCTGGACGGCAAAATCATTCTCAATACTGATGATTCCAGTAATATTCAAGGTGGTTGCTCCGTTATCAGTAGCAATAGTGTAATTGGCAGAATCGGTAGAAGTAGCAGGCTGAACCCTTTCACTAAATCTTAATGTCAGCACAGTTTTTGTACCGGCCGAAGCATGTATCAGTGTAGGCTGCGTGGTATCTGTAACATAACTGTTGAAGCTAACTTTATTTCCGGAGCTAATCACATTATTGGCCGTATCCTTGACATTGGTTACCGTAAGTTGGTAACTGGTATCGGAGGCCTGGCCGGCGGTAGTCAAACGAACCGTCTTATTTCCCGTCTGCAGTACCGCCTCAGAGACAGCCAGAGACGGGCTGATGCTGTAATTGGCTACATCCTGGGCAGTTGTGGACTCCACCTGTTCATTGAAGATAACATCCACATGGGTAGCATCAACTGCAAAAGCACCTGCAACTACGGGCGGTGATGTATCGCCCCCCGTAAAGGTTATCTGGCTGTCCGCTGCAATATTGTTTTTAGCCGCATCCTGAACCTTGTTCACAGTTATCGTGTACAAGGTATTGTAACTATGCTGGGCAGTAATCAGCCTGACAGTCCTGTTATCCCCTAGTAAAGTTGCCGTAAACACATTTAATAACGGGCTGATAGAGTAATTACGCAGATTCTGGACTGAAGCGGCATTCAGGTTTTCGTTAAACAGCATGTCTACAGTTGTTCCATTAACCACTGTAGCAGAAACTATAGTAGGCGGAGCTGACTCTACCCCTGTAAATGCAGCGGCATTGCTTCCGGAAATAACCACATTGGCCCAGTCCTTGACATTGGTAACAGTAACAGTATATACCGTTCCTGACGTCTGCCCGGAGGTGGTCAGTCTTACAGTCCTATTATCAGCCAGCAAAACAGCCGAACTTACAGTTAGATCATTATCTATACTGTAGTTGGTCTTGGTTTGGGCCGAGGTAACATTAACATTCTCATTAAAAATCACGTCAACCGTGGTTCCGTTAACAGGACTGGCTGATACCACAGTGGGAGGCGTGGTGTCCGTACCGCTAAAGGTCACACTTTGGCTGGTAGCCATTGGGTTACCGGCATAGTCCTTGACTGCAGTATTAACAGTTACCGTGTAAGTAATGTTCTTGGTTTGTTTGGTACTGGTAGTCAGCCTGACAGTATTATAATCAGGAGCCTGTAGCACGGCAGAAGTGATAGTGCCCAAGGCAGGGCTAATAGTGTAATTGGCGGTGTCTTCAGCAGTAGCAGCATCCATGCGCTCGGTAAACAAAACGTCTACTGAATTGTCGGTTATCGGTGTAGCGCTAAGCACATTGGCGGGGGTATCGTCATAGGTAGCCATAAGCTTTACCTCATCAAACCAAGTGGTTAAAGCACCGCTGGCAGTGACCTTTCCGGTTTGACGCAAGCGCAGCTCATACTGGGTACCCCCTAATAGAGTTGCCGTAATGTCTGTAGTCGGCATGTCGGAAAAAGCTGTAGCGTATTTAGTGTTGGAAATAGTTATACTCTGGAGTAAAGTGGGTGTTCCTCCTGTGCTCCATATCTCGGCCGTTACTGTCCAGTTGTCAACTTGTGATGTAGACAGTGAGCCGCGATTTTTGCTATAGCGCAGGTCAAGTGTAGACGATTGTACCAGTTTGGCAGGAGTAAACCGGTAATAAGCATACGCATCCCATTGTGTATTAGATCCGGTAGGGGTCTTTAATCTGCCTGCCCCTGCACCTGTTCTTCCAGTCACTGCAGTATCCAGGTCCCAGGTATGGGTGCCTGTGACATCCACTCTTGTGAAAGTCCCCACCTGAGCCGTAGTATCCAGAGACCCGTTACCGCCTAACAAATCAACAGGTGCCCCTAAAGCCGGCAAGAGAGCATAGGTCAAAGCCGCAACTACAATAACGACTGCTGCGTAAAAAACAATTATTATTTTTTTCTTAAGCCTCTCTTTTGTAAGCATTGCTGTCACCTCGTAGCATAGCCTCTTCCCTCGGTTACCTCTCCAAAGGATAGCCCCAAACTTGTACCCGGTTATTGCCCCTGTCTGCGATATAAATCCTACTCTTCTGGTCGATAGTTATCCCCATTGGAAACAGCATACCCGCCGCTTGTTTCCCGGAAAACATAAATAATTCTGTACCGGTCTCATCCAAAACTCTAATTCTATTAGCCAAGCTTTCACTTACAAAAATCCTGCCCAGGTTATCCATGGCCAGACCCCTGACCATGGTAAAACGGCTGCCCTTAGGTAAGGTTCCTCTCCCGTCCAAGGACTTCACCAATTCTCCTGCCCCATTAATAACTTTAACCCTGAAGCTGCCTCCATCCGCAACCCAGATTTGAGATAAGCTATCGACCACTAACCCCTGTGGAAATCTCAAATTGGCAGTTACTCCAGGAATAACCTGAAGTATTTTCCCTTCTGAGTCAGACACCAGAATTTGCTGTCCGGCCAAATCGGAAATATACACTAGCCCTTTATTATCCATAGTCATCATGCCCGGCTTAATTTTTTCACCGGACGGCAGCCAGATTTTAACAAATTCTCCTGTTCCGGTAAATTCCTGGATTCTGTAGTTACCTGTGTCCGCTACCAACAAATGGCCATTTTCTAAGGCCAAAATACCGTAGGGATAATTAAACTCCCCATTTTGGCTCCCTGCCTTACCAAAGGAAATAGTTGCCTTGCCATTGGGACGGTAAACCTGAACTCTGTTATTTCCGGTGTCAGTTACATAGATTAAACCTTTGTCCCCAACAGCTACAGCCATAGGCTGTTTCATACCCTGGCCATCACTGGTGTCTTGCAGGTGAGTTATAGGCTTGGGTTTATCGTATTTATCTCTTGGCATTCCAGTATCCATAGGTTGGGAAGACACCGCAATATAACCGATAACTCCGGTTAAGACCAAGCCGATAATAATCAGCAGTATTGTTGTCAGGCTCTTCTGTGCCAACCTTTGGAAACCCCCTTTTTCTTCTGGTTCTATATTGCCTGCCTATGATTACTTCCACAGGAGCTTATTTCCATGAAATATAGAGTGGTTGATTGACCTGATTAATTCCCGGTGGTAAAACCATTTCCGGTCCCTGGTCTATTCTTACCATAATATAACCTTGTTTATTTGCCAGTACTACTTTAGCGGGGTCTGTCTTGATTTTTACAGCGGTTCCAAGAAGTACATTATGCCACTCCTTGTCGGTAATCCAGGTCTCTCCTCCATTTAGGGAGTAATTTAGGAAACCGTCCACAGGGTTTTGAACACTAATCTTCAGATTTCCATAGTCTGAAGTAGCATTCCCAAACTGATCAAATGCATACAGTGTGGCGGTCTGTTCCTGATCTGCCTGGAGTACAAGAATGTTATTATCCCAACCGACATAACTCACCGGTCCGGGGACCACGTCAATTATCACTTCATCTGACTCAGCAATTATTTTAGGCTGGTACCAGGGTTTACTGTTGTCTATATAAACTACTACTACCTTAATCCGGTTTTTGGTTGGGACGGTGCTGGCGGTCAGGGTAGCCTTAGTATAGCCTAAATTATCCAGCTTGCCCGCTAACCCCTGGCCCCTGGTATTCTCATCAACTTCTACTCTGCCGTCATCCCGATAGCGCCCAATCCTGGTTACCTGATCCGGTTGACTATTTACTTTCCTGTCCGCAAAACTGTTAAAAAGAACCTGCACATGAGGGTCTGAAACCTCTTGACCGTCTTGTTCAGTAACCTTGGCATCCAATACCGCATCCCGGCTTCCGGCCCTAACTTTGGTAGATTGAGCTGTCAATTGGACTTTCCAGTCAAAAACACGAATGGTTTCTACTGTAGAGATAGCATTACCAGCATTAGGGATGAACTCTATCATGATATCCTGATCACCGATATCATCACTGCGGTAAAAAGCTTGCACAGTGTTTGGAGATATTTGTTCCACATCAGCAAAGTAATCATTACCGCTGTAAAGTTTCCATTTCCCGGAGACAGGTACCCCTTTGCCGTCAGCACCAAGGGCAGTAGCCCGAACTATAATTTTGTCCTGGGAATTATTTAGAAAAAGAGCAGGGCTGTCTAACCAGATTTTTATTGCGCTGGGTATCAGGTTTCCTTGGTTATAAACATCAATACTGATCGCTGTCTTGGGCGTCTGACTTACCACGGCTGAAAAAGCGGATTCGTTATTAGCTTCATCCAAGGCAGATAATTTATATGAATAGCGCACGCCCTTAGCAAGACCGCTGTCGGTATATGTTGCTGTGGTAATTGGGGAGGTGTTGAGCTTTTCAAAAACAGCCCCGCCAATACTGCGGTAAATGTTATAGCCAATAAGGTCCTGGTCAGGACTTGGCTGCCAGGTCACCAACAGGTCTGAACCGTTACCCAGGTCGACAACCTTTACCCCACTGGGTATAGCTGGAGGTAAAATATCCAGAGTAGTCCCCCCGGCTTCCATGGTTTGTACAGATTCATTATTTGCCCAATCAACTGCGGCAATTTTATACCAGTAGGTTACATTTCTCTCCAGTCCTTGGTCGGTATAAAAACCGGAAATACCAACCGGATCCGAGTTAATTTTGATAAATGTACCGTTTGCAGTTAAACCCCGGTAGAGGTTATATCCCTGAATATCACTCTCTGTATTTGGAAGCCAGCTGAGCAACAAACTGGTACCTGAGCCGGCATTAGCTACCATTAAATTAGTAGGTACAGCAGGCGGGGTAGTATCCTTAGTGGGTATCCCCGATACTGCCGGTGATAGTTGTGACTCATTTCCTGCTTTGTCCCGGGCCGTAAGGCGGTAATGGTAAGTAGTCCCATCCTGCAGGCCCTGGTCGCTAATTTTAGTATCAGTGACTAAATTGTTTACAATAGGCTCAAAGGATCCATTAGAGTCAGTGGCGCGGTATACATAGTAGCCCACTACATCACGTTCAGGATTGGCAGACCAGCTAATTTCCAGACGGCTGCCCAGCCCCCTGTCAAAAACCACTAAACCAGTAGGAGCACCAGGGGGAACGGTGTCCAGAGTAGGGACACCGGAAGCAGTGATGGCTGGCTGGGAAACGTTTCCTATCTCGTCAACAGCGGTAACCTGATAATAATAAGTTGTATCATTGGTTAAATTTTGATCATAATACTGGTTAATAACTACAAGTTGGTCTCCGCTAATTAGGTTAAATGGTCCGGCCGGATCTAAACTGCTGTAGACCTGATAACCGGCAAAATCCGGCTCCGGATTAGGCTGCCAGGAAACCATTACCTGACCACCGGTAGTAGCATCCTCAACCATGACACCGGAGGGTGGTCCTGGAGGTGTTGTATCAGGGGCTGACATACTTATGATAACCTGATCAAAGTTAACCTTGACTTCGGAGGCCGCCCCTTTTTGTAATTCAGCACTAAGTTGGACACGGTAAGTTCCCGGAGTATTAAAATACTGGGAAATGTCCAGATACACTTTTTGCCATGAGGAATCAGGCTCAGGTAAAGTATTTTCCCAAATCACCTGCGGCGAGCCTCCGGTAGGACCAACTATGCTTATCGATATATTTTGTTTGACTTGGGGGTTACCCCCGTCATCCTGGGCCTTTTTATAAGCAAAACTTAGTTGAATTACCTGATTAGCCGCAGGAATATTTACATCCTGATAAACATACCCGGTTACAGGCAAATTTTCATTGGCTGTAGTGAAGGCAAGAGCTCCACCGACCCCTGGGTAGGAGACTCCATTGTTAATTATTGAAGTAAGATCCCCTAGGGGATCCCATGATGCCTGTAAATCACCAACGTTTGTCCACTCTGATAAATCAGAAATAAAACTTCCGTTAGCCAAGAGGTTATCTGCATCAGCTTTATTTAATAAAAAGAATCCAAACGGAATAGTAATCAAAAGCAAGAATACCAAACCGATTTTCCATATATGTTGAGGATGCTTATTCAACATATGATTACCCCCTTTCAGAGGACTAACCCACCAAAATCAAACTTGTTCTTATTAGTACAATTCGACAAAGCCTGTTAATTTCCTGCAATCAAGTTATTTAATTACCTAAGGTTTTACTTAAGCTTTTGGGTTTTACATAGGCATTTGGTCTTTACATAGGTAATTGGGCTTTACTTTAGCTATTGATTTTAGGTTTTGAATGTTGCTTTCATTAGTTCAATAAACTGTTTCGGGATATGAATAGTATTGGTTCCGAAGTTATCGGTAAAAAAGTTCTCATGCATAATGCTAATTGACTTGAGCATGTAATCCTTTTTAAAACTATCCGGTGCGGAAAGATATTGTTGAGCTTTAAGCTTATAAAATTGAGCAAAACAATTAATAACCTGGTCCCATAATTCATTAATGGTTAGGTTTTTCGGTTTAACAATGGGATGAACCAGGTGATATTTGGAGTAATCCCGCTCGATAATGAAAGGTTCAAGTTCTGGGTAAATATCTGCGTAAGGCCAGGGTGTTATCAGCAGGAAATGAGCCAAATCCGGATTATATTCTATGGCCAGCTGCAAAGTCGCATCAATGGACTCCCTTGTTTCTTCCGGGTGTCCTAGTATAAAGGAACATTCCGTAATAATTCCGGCTTCATTTAGCAGGTTAACTGCCTTTTTCCCACTATCCACCTTGCTTCCCTTGCGGAAAAGATCCAACACCTCTTGATGGGCCGACTCAACCCCCACATAAACATGGATTATTCCAGCCCTGCGGTACTTGTCCAGGATATCTTCATCCCGCAGAATATCCTCCACTCTGGTTTCCATGGTAAAATGCATTCCCAAGTTCCTGGCAATGATAAGGTTAAGGATGGCTTCAAACCGCTCCCGGTTATTAGTGGGGTATTCATCTGCTAGCATACACATCTTTACCCCATACTTATCCCGTAATAACTCAATTTCGTCGACAAAGCTCTTCGGACTTCTTTCCCTATATGTGGAGCGCCAGAATTTATATTGAGAGCAAAAGCTGCATTTATACATACAACCCCGGGACGAACTTACCACAGCTAAACGCTCCCCGGTAATCCTGTAATAATAGTTATTCCATTCCAGGAGGTCCCAGGCTGGTTTCAGTTGATCTATATCGGTTACCAAAGGCCTTTCTGCAGTTTTAATTAAATGGGAATGCTGCCAGTAGGCTAACCCGGGAATACCTGCCAAAGCTTCCTTTTGTTCAGGCCATACTCCTCTTTCCAGGGCGGACATAAGCTCAACGACGGTTACTTCTCCTTCACCCACCACTACTAAATCCACCCAGGGTTCCCACTCTTTAAGAATTTCTTCCCAGCAAAAAGTGGCATGGATTCCTCCCACTGCGGTAATTACCTGGGGAATATCCTGTTTTACAGCTTGTAACGTTTTCAAAGCCGCATTAATGCTGGCAGTAAAGGCACCAATCATTACTACCTCCGGCTGATAAGCAATAATTTGCTGCCTGGCTTCCTCCAAGGTGTGATTCTTAGTCATGATGTCATATATTTCTACAGAATGTCCAACTTTCCGTAGTGCGCCGGCCAGATAGGCCAAACTCAGAGGCGGCCAGTTTCCGGTGATTTCAATAATCCCGGTATGATATGGCGGAGTAAGTAGAAGAATACGTTTAGACATGGTTGGATACTCCTTTGCCTATAAGTGTTCGTGAATACTCTCGAAGAATATGGGGACTCCAAAAAAAGCAAAAATCATTGCCAGCATTGCAAAGATGGCCAACCAGGCTGCTCGGCGACCTTTCCAGCCCATGGTAACCCGTAAGTGCAGGTACAAGGCACTAATAAACCAGCTGATTAAGGCCCAGGTTTCAATTGGGTCCCAGCCCCAGTAACGGCCCCATGCCTTATAGGCCCATACAGCACCGGATGCAATCATTATACTCATCATGATAAAGGCGAAGGCTCCGAATCGGTAACCATAGTAATCAACTCTTTCAAGCTTAGGTAAAATATCCAATACCTTATTGGTCATAACCTGTTTTGCTTTGAGCAGATAAAAAACACCTAAACTTGCACTGATGATTACAGAAACAAACGCTAACTTAGCAAAAATAATGTGTACTCCTAACCAAAAGGTGAAAAAAGTTCGAGGAATGGCAACTAATTCTTTGGAGCTCATTATTCCAATCCCAATGGCTAAAAACACAATTGGAATGACAAACCCACCTAATAGTCTAAGTTTAGGCCAGCGGATTTGGACAATCAGAAAAACTAATACTGTCATCCAGGCATATGCAGGTGCAACCTCATAGGGGCCCATGTATGGAGCATGACCGGCTTGCTGCCAGCGGGCTAATAAAGCCACAGTATGAAAGATAAAGCCTCCAGTTACCAGCCAGGAAGCTTTGGCGGGAAGTCTATCCTTTTGAAAAACTAAGGCGACCACATAAACAATAATTGCTGCGGCATAGAAGGCCACAGCCAACCAATAAAATTTTAGTTGAAGCTCAACACCCATCCTCCTGCTCCTTTCCCGGCTTGTGAAGCTTAAATAGAAAACTCACTATTAAGCCTAATAAACTAATTATAAAACCAGTAAAAATAACCGGAGCTCCGGGGTCCCGGACAACTTCAAATCCGGTCCAGAAGCGAACATCCCCCATCTCAAGCATCCAACCATTAAACATGGCGGCCTGATTAGGTCTAAGCTCAAGCTTATCAATCTGCTTTTCCTTTTCTATTACTATTGCTTGGATAAGCGGATTAGCTAATTGCATTGTTTTAGAGGATATGTGCCCATCCCGAACAATTGCGTCCGGGTAAAACTGTGCTTTTAATACTAAATCAGTACCGGGTAAGGTCAAGTCCATCTGATATTCTCCACTATTATTACGCCACTTACTGCTAAATAAGGCGTAGCCTTCCAATACAGGTTGTCCTAGAGGATTATGTATAGTAATAAAAGGTGCAAACCCACTTTTATTGTAGTAAAATGTTGTCCCTCGGTAGCTAAAGGGCTGTCCTCGCTCAGCTGTTGCTGAAAAAGATTCTCGATTACTATCGGTTATAGTAAATTGGGAAATTGCATAATCAAGCTGACCGCTAGACGAATAAATGCTTTTTACCTTATCGACGGTTAAGTTAAAGCCCAAATGCTGCTCATTAAAAAAAGGTCCTTCGGAGATTGTACCATATTTTTGGTGACCTTCGGTAAAGGTTTCCCCCTCAGTTACTTCAACATAACCTGACATTTTATAGCCAAAAGATACTAACCCACCTAAAACAACAATTGTCAGTCCAATATGAAGGATACTGTTTCCGAAAACTCCCCAAAACCATTTGGGAATAGTAGGTTGGTTTTGGCGAAAAGTTCGCCAAAGCTTACTTACTCGATTAATTTGACCAAGTGTACAGCTGGTTAAATTGATAAAAAAAATTATTCCCAAAAACAAAAACCACTTGGTGTGAAAAACTTGATTTAAACCTAGGAACTTAACGACCGGTATTAACAACTGGTACTTTGCTGCCCAAACGTTATATCCCTGGTTACCCTGAACCTCCTGAGGAATTATAACACCTACTAATGAGGCTAAAGTTAACGCGATAATTAACCCAATAGCAAGTTTTTTGGATTGAAACAACCTCATAAACTACCTAACCTTTCTAGGCTGCAGGAAATTAAATGCTTCCTCTTATAATACGACACAAAGTAATAAAATCCTGCTATAACAAGGACTAGTCAAACAAAACATAGCTGTTAGTAAGCAAAAAAGAGCCGTGTACGTAGACACGGCTCTTTTTTGCTTTTAAGGATGGTCACCTGAGCCACAACCGGCCGAACAACTGTTTTTGGTATAAGCCTTGTTAGTTCTATGAATAAATTTCGTTAGCTGAGCTGAAGTTCCGGCATTTTGCTCGCCTTTAAGAACTATGAAATGCTCTCTATTGGTCTGAGCATGGGGTTTGGTGCTGTGACACATTTGACATCCACCCTTATGGTCGCCAATAACATGAAGATTCATGCGACTATCAGCAAGTGAGAACCCGCTATAGGCTTCAGCTGTATAACTGCCACCGGTACCATAAGCCCTGAAGTCGTGACAAAGGAAGCATAAATCACCTGTAGTATTAGAATTACCGGTAGAAGCAGTATATGGCTTAACCAACATTCTGCCGAAGTATGTGCCGTTAGTAGCGCTATGGCAGCCACGACAATCCAACGTACTGGTTTTGGTATATCCGCTTACATACGTGCCATCTGTAGCTAAACTGTTTGTGCCGGCAATCTTGTGTAGTGCTTTATTTGAACTACCGGTAAATACAGACTTAGTAGCAGTATGGCAACCTGCACAGTCCACAGTGGTATCAGGGATATAATTGGCTACGTGGACAGACTGAACATCAGTGTGTCTGGTGAGGTGGCAGGTACTACACTTGGTATCATTATTGACTATTGCTCCCTGGACCAGAGTATCTGTGCTCTTATGGCAGGTGTTACAAGTGTACTGCAGACCAGTGCCGGGACTCTTACGACTCAGATGCTCATTATCCACCCTGCTCTGGTGGCAAGCAGCACAAGCCATAGTTGGGTTAAGCACAAAAGTGGTATTATGCAGTACATTCGGGTCACCGTGAACGGTATGGCAGGCATCACAATTGGTCTTTTGCGTAGTGATAGCGGTCATTATCTTAGGCTGAGTGCTATCATGACACTTTAAGCAATTACTCTGACCTGGCTGGTTCACAGTCTGGGTCGGATCGGTGGAAGCAGTCCACTTTAAATCAATCTGGCCGATACTGATGCCGGTGGCAGTCAGGCTGGCCGGAGTGCTGGGCGGAGTGCTGTCCCCACCGATTCCAGTGATTGTAGCAGTTCCCGGAGTGCCCGCACTAGTTCCGGAAGCACCGGCTGTACCAGTGGTAAGTTGATAGTCAACTTCACTGATATAAGCCTCTCTTCTGGAACCATCAGTACCCGGTTTAATCCTGAACTTCACGAACCCATAGTTATCCATGGTATGTGCTGCGGCAGTCACATCAATACTATAGGTGGTAAAGCTGCCGTTATATTTCGGATTAGTGATCTGGTAATTTACTACTGCTGAAGTATTGATGCTGGTGCCGTTGCTCAGGTATGGATAGATGAGCAGGTTACCGGCGCTGTCCTGATCTCTCCAACTGACCCGCACATCTAGTACTACTTTGGTATAAGCCTTGGCCTCATTGGCAATTCTGACGAAAATCCAACGGTCACTTGAGCCATTCTCCTGAACTCGGACATCATAGCTTCCTCCGGCGGAATCCCTTCCGTCAGTGAGCCTGGTTAGAGTACTGGGACTCTGACTGGAGAAACCACCGTCTGCAGAGGTGTCGCCATTATTGGACTGGCTGCTGTACTGGGCACTGGTCGGATTTACCGTTGTAGTAATCTGTTGTCCAGCAGCAGTGGCATAGGCAACATTACTCTTGGTGGATACGTTGCCGGCCTGGTCAACAGCGGCTGCCTGGTAATAGTACTGGGTATTGGCGGTCAACCCGGTGTCGGAGAAGCTGTTGGTTGAACTGGTGGCAACCTCGGTAAAGCTTACACCGTCAAGTCCCCTAAAGAGTTTGTAACTCACCGGACCGCCGCCAATAGTGACAGTACCGGCAATAGCATCCGGGTGAAGCGACTTATCGCTTAATACGTTGCCATGGCAGTTAGCGCACTGGTAGGCCGGGTTTGTTACATAAGTTGAACTATGTGGTGCAGTGAGGTCACTATGCCAGCCTGCGAGGTGACAAGTACTGCAGTTCTTATCCTTGGCGGCAATGGCGTTCCTAACTTCAGTCTTGGTACTGTTATGACAAGTATAGCAGGTGTAGTTTTGACCGGTTGCTGCATTTACCCTTCCGGTATGCTCAGCAGCCAGGTCGGTTACGCCGGCGGTAGCCGGATCGTTATCGTGGCACTGGGCGCATTTAAGGCTGGGTTCTGCGGTCAGGCCTACAGGTAAAGTGGCGGTATGATCGCCGTTACCATGGAGAGTGTGGCAGCTATCACAACTATAGTTCGGAGTGGCGCTCCTGGCCTGCTGGCTGATTAAGGTCATTACCTTGGTATCAGCCGAGTTGTGGCAGCTATCACAGGTTATGGTCACTCCTGCTTTGTTTGCTTTACCGACATGAAGGTCGGTGAGCACCTTGGTGGTATGGCAGGTGCTGCAACTCTCCACATCCGTGGTATCCAGGGTGTAACTGCTTGCAGCATGCACCGGTTGATGCTTGGTGGTAGCTGCTGTGGTGACTGCATTGTGGCAATCGGCACAATTGTATGGTACCTTGGTCGTCTGCCTGCTCCAGTTACCGGTAATCACGTTCTGAACTTCCGCTAATGTACTGGTATGACACTGGTCACAGGTTATGGTCTGGTGTACAGGTCGGATGTTCAGCGTGGTATGGCAGCCTGCGCAGTTTACATTACCGGCCAGGGCGTAGGTTCCATAGCTGGCAGCACTGCTATGAGTAGTTATGATTGTACTATTGTGTTCTGGATAAGCTGTTTCAGCCTGGGGTGCCTTGATCCCGTCGTGACAGGCAGCACAGGTCGGAACATTGACTACTCCGTCTCTGACGATAACCGGATTGGTCCCACCCTCAAAGGTTGCATTGTGACAGCTTGAGCAGCCTACATTTTTAACAGCATGCAACTTAGCAAGATCAGTGGTCTTCGCTGCAGTATCAGTTGTATGACACTGGGCGCAATCCACTTGTGGACTGGTGGCAAAACTGCTAACAGGGTGCTTGTGGCCTCCGTCTTTGACCGAGGTGTGGCAGCTGTCGCAGCTAAATCCGGCTCTTGCAGCATTGGAACTAAGGTTAGCGGCAATGACTGTCTTAGACCAAGACGGCGCTGTGGCTCCGTGGCAGGATTCACAAGTTAAAGTCTTGCCGGAACCAGTAGTACCGGTATGGAGCTGGGACACCTCAAGGGTGTTATGACAGCCGGAGCAATCAGTTGCAGTGCTTCCGGTCAGGTACGAATTAGCGGTATGCTGCTTATTGTGCTTGACTGCAAGCGTAGCGTGGCAATCATTGCAATTGTACGCCGGATTAGCTAACCCTGCCTTGCCGGCCACAAAGAGCTTCACTCCCTGGGGAGCTGTACTGCTGTGACAGGTAGCACAATTGTTCTTGGTATGCAGCGTGGTTGTTACTACGGTGGCATTATATCCTACATTGAAGCTGTGACAGTTGCTGCAGGTCACATTGGTTGTTTCGATATTGTTCACTGCCTGGTGCTCAGGTGCGTGTTTCACCGGCAAGCTGTTGTGACAGTCTGCGCAGGCAAAACCTGGTTTGGTGACTACACTGCTGAGGTTTCCGGTAATTACCTGCTTAACCGAAGCTACGCTTGAGGTATGACAGGTGTTACAGGTTAATGTGCTGTGAACTGTGGAAACAGCCAGACTGGTGTGACAGGAAGCGCAGTTTGAGCCTTGGCTCAAGGGATCATTGTAGGTTCCAAAGCCGGTTGCTGTTGTATGTGAAGTTGTACTTCCACTGTGCTCAGGATACTTCACTCCCGCATCCGGGGCCAGAGTTCCATTATGACAGGTGCTGCAGGTCGGTACATTCATCATACCGTCTTTGACGATTATCGGATTAGATCCACCTTCGAAGGTTGCATTGTGACAGTTTGCGCAGCCTACATTCTTAGCCGCATGTAAATGAGCCAAATCGGTGGTATTAGCTACGGTGTCGGTAGTGTGACACTGGGCACAGTCAACTTGTGGACTAATCTCGAAGCTGGCGACAGGGTGCTTGTGTCCACCGTCTTTGACAGAAGTGTGGCAGCTGTCGCAGCTAAAGCCGCTTCTGGCAGCATTGGTACTGAGGTTAGTAGAGATAACTGCTTTGGTAGCCAGAGGAGCTGTAGCTGAGAGCACATCTCCGTGACAAGAGTTACAACCTAATGTTTTGCCTCCGACATTTCCGGCATGAAGCACGGATACATCATTAACATGGCATCCGGCGCATTCTGTATTTGTGCTTGCGGTCAAATAAGCGTTTACTTGGTGATTTTTGTTATGACCGCCTGGAAGCTGACTATGGCAGTTCTCACAATTATAAACAGTATTAACTTGACCAACCTTAGGAGTTACAAAATCTTTAATTGCCTGGGGAACATTCGCTCCGTGACAGCTATCACAACCCTTGGTAGCGTGGATAGCTGGGGTGGAGACTGTAACAGTTGCGTCGAAACTATGGCAATTCTTGCAGTTTACTTGTTCTGTACTTATCGCTTTGTGTTCAGCAAGATGCTTGTTGGGTAGGTTGTTATGGCAGTCAGCACAGGTATATGGAGTTTTTACGGTCTGTCTGCTCCAGTTGCCGTTAATTACACTGCTTACCTGGGTTACAGTACTGCTGTGACAAGTGTCGCAGGTAACTTTAGTGTGGACAGGGCTTAAGGCCAAGGAACCGCTGGCCAGGGCAGTATGACAGGAACTGCAGTCAACATTGCCGCCGTAGGTATAGTTACCAATCCCTGTAGCACTGCTATGGGAGGTATTTGTTCCCGTGTGTTCAGGATACTTAGCCATACTTGGCGCTAGGGTACCATTGTGGCAAGTACTACAGACTGGGATGTTAAGCGTCCCGTCTTTGACGATAATCTGGTTTTGAACCTCAAACTTGTCATTATGACAGGTTGCACAGGCAAAACCACGATTAGCATGGAGCTTAGATAACTCAGTGCTATTAGTTGTTGCATCGGTAGCATGACAGTTGGCACAGGTTACCTTGGATAGGTTAGCATCAGTTTCAAAAGCAGCAACATTATGCTGATGTCCGCCATTGGTGTGACAGGCCTCGCAAGCTTTATTGTTGGCAGCTACTACGGCCGGTACCGGTATCCGAGCAGTTTCAGCATGACAGGTGTCACAGGTAACCGAACTGGTGGCCCGCTTTTTGTGTACATCTAGCAAGGTCGAGAGCGTTGCACCCGGCAGGGCATGACAATTCAGGCATTCGGCTGAAGTAGCTGTAGGAGTGACTGTGTTGTAAACAGCGTCAGCAACTGTATGGAAAGTAACGTGGGTCTTTTCCATGGTGGACTGATGACAACCAGAGCAGTTAGTGCTTTGGCTAACAACAGCAGGTTTATAGGCTAGGTTATTACTGTGACAACTCTTACAGCCTATAAACTTGTTTAGCATATCCATATGATAGGGGGCAATATTTGGCTCTCCGCCACTACCATTGTTATGGCAGACTTTACAGTCAGGTGACGGATATCCTGTTAGACCTGTAAATTCAGGGAATATACCAATATGTTTGGGTAGGTATTGACTGTCCGGGTGGATTCCTGGGGCGGCATTTGCTGCACCATTATGACAATCATCACATCCCTTCATTTTGAGACTAATTGCGTTTTTAATCCCTTCCGGAGTGGCATTGCTATGACAGGTTTCACAAGACATGATCTGGTTTAATTTAACCACTGGTTTTAAGTGGGTATCCAGCAATTGCTTACTATGACACCAGGAACAGTTAATCATATTTAGACTACTGCTCAAGTCAGATGGACTCACGTGAAGGGCATTAATATCTCCATGACATACTGAGCATTGGTAACTGGTCTGGCCTGCCTTAACTGCCGTCTTAAGATCCCCAATAACTGTCTGGAGGTTAGTGATTTTACTGGTTGTATTACCATGACAGGTTGTACAGGCAGGGTGAATATTAGTTGTATCACTGGGAGTACCATTTAGCTCATATTGCGCCGTATGGCTTGGAGTACCGGCTACACTACCATCGTGACACAAA
Source organism: Carboxydocellales bacterium (assembly GCA_049302075.1). Lineage (GTDB taxonomy): Bacteria > Bacillota > Carboxydocellales > JAJZTU01 > JBAQLS01. The sequence continues at coordinate 34,685 of JBAQLS010000008.1, forward strand.
CCACACACATAGCCTCCAGTATTGGAAGCTGCCAAGTTGACCTTTGGTCCCACAGTATCATTATGGCAGGTAGCACATCCAGTAGGGTGGAAACCAACAGTTGCAGTAGCTTGAGCATCTGTGGACTTAAGCTTGGCAACGTGTTGAGGACTCCTAGCTGCTTGTCCGTTATGACAATCGTAACACATATACGGGTTTTTAGCCTTTAGGGTGCTAATTGTAGTGATTAAATCTTGTCGGCCATGACATGTGGTACAACTGGGGTGGAAACCAGTGGTTTCCACTAATGTCCCCCCTGCCTCTTGTAAGGCCTGGTGTCGTGGTTGAAGACTACCGGTATGACATATCTCACAGGAGTAGGTAGCTTGTCCCACTTGATTCTTAATTTGTGTTTTTACATTAGGGTCTGTACTCTTATGACAGGTATCACAATTAGGATGCATTTCCGGTGTGGAATAAGTGATATTATTTTGGCTTAAGGTCGCTTGATGGTTTGCCAATGGAGCAACAGAACCATTATGACAATCGCTACATATATAGCCAGCCTGCTGTTTTAGCACTCTAATCTTGGCTTGAGCCGCAGGATTAGCGTGACAGGTCGTACAATCAGGGTGATAGCCCACAGAATCAAGGACATTATTGCCAATTCCCGTACCTACTTGGTGTTTAGGTGTAGAGGCAACTTGATTATTGTGACAATCTGAGCATAGGTAACTACCCTGACCTGCCATCAATTGGGCAATTGCACTTGAAAGGTTGGTGTTTGTCGTTTTGTCATGGCAGGTAGTACAGCTAGGATGGAACGCCACAGTGTCATAGACAGAACCGTTAACGGTCATCGCTGCACTATGCCTAGGCTGCATGGCACCTGTATGACATTCATTACAGGAATATGCCGATGCCGGCTTATTAGTCGCTACAGAGTTGATTTTGGTGTTAATAGTAGTGTTATTAGCCGGGTCAATAACCTTGGAATTGCCGTGACAGGTTGCACAATTATTGTGAAGTCCGGATAGTTCATACTCGGTGTTGTTACCGCTAAAAACGGCCTTGTGCAACGGCGGGGTGATTGAGCTTGACTTGTGACAATCAAAGCAACTATAGCTAGAGTTACTGCTTGCTAAGCTATAAACTGTCGCTGCAACCGTATTATTTGCATGACAGATATTACAATTTGTATGTAGTGCTGTAGTGTCGGTTATGCTATCGATAATTGCAGCATGGGTTGGTTGGTGCTTCAGCGGAGGGTCAATGTGGCATTTATTACACTGTTTAGCAAGCAAATCCGCATCCGGATCTGTAGTCGCTTTAGCATTAGCCACAACAGCCTGAACATCTGCACGTATGCTTAAGCCATGACAATTACTACAGTCATTGACTTTATTTAGGTGTTCCTGGTTAAGCTGATCCTTATGGCACTGATTGCATTTTACCACTACTGGACCGGTTGGTGAACTTAGCAGGGATGTGAAGGAAGTCTGATGTTTTACATCCAAATTCCCATGACCACTTAGTCCAGTTGAATGGCAGTTGAAGCAAAGGTCTGAGCCATCCGTTTTTTTGCGTACTACATTATCCCAGGTACCATGACACTGGCTGGTGGCACAGGATAGAGGTCCAGTTACTAGTACTGTTGATCCGTAAACAGCTTCAACCACCTTATAATTTGCAGGTGGATTAGTAGTAGTACTATGAGCAGAATGATTTATAGTACCGTGACAGGTATTACATGATACTGGAGCATGACAACTATTACAACCAGTTGTAGCAGCTTGTCCATTTATGCCACCGTGCACACGATGCAGATAAGCTGGTGAACTGTTGGGCGAATTAATTGTCTGGAAATTTCCATATGGAGTAACCGCACTGGCCCAACCATGTGACGAATAATGACATATTTGGCAGATAATAAGTTTCTCAACAGGTTGGCTGGGAAATTTTGAGACTATACTGTCATGACACAAATTACAATCGCTGCTTACTTGCATTGTAGCTTCTGCTGGTTGAAAATTGGCGTTGGATAAAACACCAGCAAATAAAACAATGAATAAACCTAAAATAAGAAACATTTTTACAACTACTCTATTCAATTACATCCCCCTTTCTCTAAATTAAACAAGTGAGAGGAGTATGATTATCATACTCCTCATCACACTATTTAGCATATTAGATATTTATTATAGACCCGTTCCGTTCTGAGAAGCTGCAGCGTGACAGTTGTAACAAACACCACGAGCATTCATCCGTAATAAAGCTGTTGATGAACTAGTAGCACCTAATGCTTCATCACGATTCCATGTAGTTGTTGAAGTTGCATCAGTACCATGAGCACGGTGGCAGCTTAAACATACCACTTTGTTCTTACCGGCACTTGGTGTAAGTGCGTAATCAGATAACGGAGTTCCTGTTGCCAGAGAAATATCCGTAGGTTGTACAGCAACAGCTACACCCATAGCGTGACGATACATATTAGTAACAGCTTCAATGGTATGACCTGAACCAGCAGCTTTGTTAAATTTACCGTGGCAACCACCACACCAGGTGTTTAGATTAGCATCATATATGGTTGCGAGATTATCGGCGTTTACACCAAAATCAATAGCTAAACCGAAAGTAGTTACGCCCAGTAGTTTATTACGTAATAACCTTTTGTTAGTAGTATTATCACCATGGGGATCGTGGCAAGAACCACAGGTTAATCCACCAGTGATACCGGTTGCAGTAGCGTTACCAGGAATTGCAGTTCCAAGCAAATCTGTTCCTGGAGTAACAAGATCTTCTACATCGTGTTTAGATGTCCCAACGTAGGCAGTTGCTGCTTTAATGTCAAAAGCTCCAGCATAAGAAGCAGTTGAAGTAGCGTCAGCTTTTTTAATCATACCTCCCTCAACGTTATAAGGGCTACCAACTAGTGCATCATGACAACCATAACAAAATGCAGTTTGAGTTGGACCACCATTTAATAATTTAGCGGCTTTACCAGAGTGAGTTGTATGGCAACTGCCGCAAGCTTCAGTAGCAATAGTAAAACCAGTATGTGTGCTAGCTAATGCTACCCCTGCCCACATTATAGTTGTGGTCAGTACGGTTGTGAAAATAAGTAATAGTTTTTTCATACTATTCACCTTCCTTCCATTTTTTCTAGTAGTTTTTTTAATTCTTATAATTCCCATTCTTTTCACCCCCTTTCACAAATTGAGATTTCTATTATTGAATTTGATATACCACAATATTATTTAGAGCGCGGTCAGCAATATAAAGTCTTTTGTAATTATCAATAAAAATACCATTAACTACTGTTAATTTATCATCAGGTGTAGCTCCAGAACTAACCACTACGTCCCTTTTGCCCTGTAAGTCAAAACGTGTAACGCTGCTAGCAAGCATACTTGATATCCATAAACGATTACCGTCATAGGCAATCCCCCTAGGTACCGCAAATGTAAACTCATTATTAAACTTAGCCCTGTCCCAAACCTCTAGCATTTTTAAAGTATCAGCATTATATACTTTTAATCTGTAATTATTAGAATCAGCAACATATAATTTTCCATTTACAACTTTTAATCCCTGAGGATAATAGAGTTCGTCCGGTTTTTCACCCTCTTTACCAACCTGAATCAACAACTTACCATTTAGATCAAACTTTAATATCCTTTGTTTGCCAACATCGGTAACATAAACATTTTGGTTACTTACTTCAATATTCGACGGACGCATATTCGTTTCTTTAGCGAAATAGCCTTGAAAATTTCCATCCAAATCAAAAATAGCTATCTTGTTTAGGTTTACATCAGCAACTAATAATTGACTATTAAGTACAGCCATTCCGTATGGGTAACCTAGCTTCTTCCCTTTTTCAAGGTTACTAAATTGCTTAAGTCTTGTTCCGGTATAGTCATAAATTACTACTTGATCATTACCTGAATCTGCCACATATATTTTGTTATTGTTTACCAACACTTGATTAGGTGTTTCTAACTTTTCTTTCCCAATACCCTGAATAGTATAAAGATATTTGGGTTCCAACGGCGCATCACTTGTGCCCATCTGGGAGGTTAAGCTGGTTAAAGGATTAACCTTTTGCAAATAAAACCATCCGAACCCAACAACAATCACTAATACTATCAGTAGAATTACATTAATTAAGGAAGAAACATTAATTTTTTTCATATTAGTTGCCCCCATTAATCTGAGATAAAAGCTGTTTAGCCTCGGCATAGTTGGGAACAAGCTTTAACGCTTTATTTACAGCATCTTTAGCCTTATCTTTACTGCCATTTGCCTGATGTGCTCTAGCTAACATTAAATAGGCATCCGCAGCACCTGGATCTATAATAAGGCAACTATTGTACCTTTCCACAGCTTTAGCATATTGCTTAGTTTCCATGTAAGCTTCACCCAATTGATAATTTAGATTAAAATCTATTACGCCAGTTGCAACTTGTGGTTCTAAAAATTTAATCGCCTGTGGATAGTCTTTAAGCAGAATATAGGTTAATCCCAAGTTATAAGCTACTTGTTTGTTTTTAGGTTCAAGTTTTTCTGCTAATTTCAAGGTTTTTAGAGCACTTTGGCCATCACCTTTACGCAAATAGGCTAAAGATAATAGCAATTGTGTTTTAACATTTTTGGGATCACGTTTAACTTTTTGTTCAGCTTGGGCAATTTCAAATGCATAAGGATCAGCAGGAACTACAGGTTTCCAGAAATATTTCTGCCCCACAAAGTAGCCAACTGAAAAGACAATTCCTACTACTACTAACAAGGAAAAAATGGCCGTATAAATATTTACCTCTTGTACACTTTTTTCAGCATTTGTCATAAAACTTTTTCCTCCATTGTGTTAACCGTGTATTTTTAGAACAACCTTCTTTTTGCCATACCAATCAACTCCATGACACTTGAGGCATAATGCATCTTTTTTAAGTCTGGTAAACTTGGGATTCTCATTACCATGTGGAATATGGCAACTGGTGCAGTGCATCATACCACCATTCCAAGGATCAATATATTTTCCACCCACTGGATGAGTGACCGCCGCTTTGGCAATTTTACCATGGCAACTATAACAGGTTTCTTCCTGTTCTTTCCACAGTAGTGGTTTATTAGGTGAGCTGTGGGGTACGTGACAGTTCAGGCACTTACCTTTACCTGCTTTACCATTAGCCTTAGTGGCATGGGCCAGCTTTTCGAAGTTTCCTCTTAAATAATCATGACAGATATAACAAAGATTATTGCCTTCTGCCTTAGTAATCTTGTTACCAGGCCCGGAATGAGGGTCATGACAGCCGGAGCATTCCAACAGTCCATTGCCAACCGGGTGGTGAGATGGAGTATCGATGAACTGAGCTCTTAAAGCCGGATGGCACATGTAACACAGTTCACTGTTTTGGCGTTTCAGCAGGTTATCATTTTCGGCAGCATGGGGAATATGGCATCCGACACAGCCACCGGTTGAAAAGGGTTTGTGCTGGTAACCAACTTCCTTTTCCTTGGCTTTATCTTTGTGGCAGCTAAAACATAGCTCTTCAGTAGGTAATAGTAGAAGTTTTTGATTCGGCGTTGCATGTGGACCATGACAATTAACGCAGTCTCCCTCATCAAAGGGTTTATGTTGTATAGGTAAAGTCAATTCATTTAGCCTATCATAATGACAGGAAAAACAAAGTTGTTTTCCAGGTAACTTAGTCATCCCCCGATTATCTGAAGCGTGGGGTGAGTGACAATCACTACAATTGCCTTTGGCATAGGGTGGGTGCTTTACAGCGAAGTTCCACTTCATATTCACGTTGTGACAGGTGGCGCATAGATCTTTTTGGGGTAAGATTAAAAGTTTAGGATAATCTGAGGCATGGGGGTTATGGCAGTCGGTACATCTACCTGCACCGAAGGGCCTATGTTTTTTGGACATTTGCATTTCACCTTTACGGTCGAAATGGCAGCTGGAGCAAAGCTTATCAATTTGGACCACAAATTCATACTTTCCGGTACCCAAGGTATGAGGAATATGGCAATCAGTACACTGCCACCTAACAAAAGGTGCATGGAGGTAACGTTTCTTAAATTCTGTGCTTTTATCGGAGTGGCATGTTCCACAAACTTTTCTATCTCCACCGTTGGGATTAACCTGAGTTTGGTCAGGTGCATTTAACGTTCCAGTGTTACTGTAAATCCAATCAATAACTGCATCGGAAACAATATCTTTTACAGTCGTGGTAGAAACTGCAGCAACTACCGTTACCATTAGTAATAATGTGAGAATGAGCAGCTCACTACGGCCCATGGATACCGGCTCCTTTCGCCACCCTTTATTCCTTCTACGTATACCTAGAAATAGTGGCAAGGCATGAACATCAAGTAGCACAGATACGATAAGTGGGTGGTTGATTCTTTTTTCACAAGGGCCTAGCTCTATTTGTGCTCTTTAGTAATTAATTTCGACATTTGCATTAATTTTCCTGCATTGGTTAGTAAAAAAAATCACAATATTTTAATGTTTAAAGGAATTACCAAATAATACTGGGAAATCAGGAGACTGGTAATGCCTCCTGATTTTATGAACCCATTGATTAAATAAACCCTTTAATTAAATAAACCCTTTAATTAACCTATGTCTTGCCTCCGTTAGTGTGGCATTTATAACAGTTGGTACGGTCATGACAGTCATAACATCTGCCCCCGGTTGTCCCTATCTCTTTGACTACAGTGGGGTGAATTTTGCGCCAGTTGGGCTGGTGACTGCCATTCTTGGGTGTGCCCTGCTTGGGGTATATAACTGATTTATCTCCCTTATCTCCTCCGATTCCAGGAGATGGGGCTTGGTTATGACATTGGTCACAGTAGGTTTTAGTTGCTTTGCTGTCGCTCTTCGGTGGCTGTTGTTCATGACAGACTAGACAACCTTCCAGGTCAGCAATAGCCTGATGTTTATGAATAATTTTCCATTCACCACTATGTCCCAGTGGGAGCTGGGTATGACATTTATAGCAGAAAACATTACCTCTGGCATATTCCCGGGCAGTCTTCATACCCTTGAATTTATTTTCCAGGGAGAAGGAATGACACTTGTTGCAATATGTAAGGTCTCCTTTAGCCAGGGGTCCATGTTCCTTTTGCCAGGTGTTGCTTTTGTGGTTATCCGGGATGGTTACTGTGGTATGGCAAATCTCACATTTCGTACTAACCTTGCGCGCTGTGTGACATTCTAAGCAGGTGTTCATTTTGGGACGGGTAAATTTCCCCTCAGTATACTTTTTACCCATAGCCGGTGTCCATGCTTCCAGAGCCCCGATAGTAGTTAAATTCCTAGTTGCTATGTCTCCATGAACTACTGCCGAGTGACACTGAACACAAAATATACCTTTTTGGACATGGCGTTCATGAGGGACTATTAAATCACCGGAATATGTAAATCTTCGAGTCGCAGGAGAATGGCATTTTTCACAAACGAAATTTTGGATACGATAACTTGCTCTGATGGGTCGTTCGTATGTATTGGTGACGTGAAGGTATAATTCCTTCACGGCACCAATTTTGTGAATAATCAGGTTGCCAATACCAGGTTCGATATGGCATTCAGTACAATTAAAATTGCTGTGGGAAGTCACTTGCCAGGTAACAACCTCTGGGGTCATTTCATGACAAGAAGAACAAAATTGAGGCGACATAGTTAGTTGAATAGCCGTTACAGATCCCACTCCAAAAATAATGACGAAACCAACGAATAGGATAAATAGTTTGAGTTTATCTTCAGTTTTGGAAAGATCATATTGCGGTATTAACTTCTTCAATTTGCCCCAAATTAGGTTCATTGCGCTTCCCCCTGAAGGAACTGGTATTCTTCTTATATTATTTTAATGGCATTTAGAACAAGTTACGCTGGCAGGTGCTTGGATATTCCCTTTTACATCACCTAAGTTATGGCAAGCTTGACAGTTGATCTTACCTTTCGAGGCAACATCCATTTTGTGGAGTTTACGCCAATCTGTAGTTTTGTGGTTTGCTGGAGCCTTGTTATGACAATTGAAGCAATATTCATTACCCCAGGCATATGCTGCAGCCTTGTTTTCTATATCCAGCTTGCTAACTTTCATACCATAGGAATGGCAAGACCTACAAATATTAATATCTTTTTCGGCATCTTTACCGTGGATAGGTAACCACTGTTCTCTGGGAGAATGGTTATCCGGAGTCTTAATGGTGGAGTGACAGGTCTCACACTTAATAGAAGGTTTACCTTTGCCTGTTGTGCTGCGTACTTTGACGTGACAGGCTATACAATCATCCATTGCAGCCTTGGAAAATTCCCGGATAGTTTGGCTTTTTCCGTCCGCTGCCGTCCATGCCCCCAAGTCCCCATCATGGAGAGCCGTTTCTTTTTCTTCTACCGCAGTCACACCCCTGCGAGCTATCTTGCCGTGGACAACTCCACTATGACAGTCTACGCAGTTAACAGGAGCCAGTTTGCTTTCGATGTGACGTTGGTGTGGAATGATTATATCCCCAGATGTAGTGAAGTTTCGAGTTCCAATAGAATGGCACTGTTGACAAACATAATTCTCGATGGGTTCTTTCATGGCAATGGGTGTTTCGTAAGAATTAGTAGCATAAAGATAAAGTTCTTTCATTGCCGCAATCTTATGTTCTATAAGATTGATAACCCCAGGGGGAATGTGACAGTCTGTACAACTAATGTTGGCGTGGGAGGTAGACTTCCATGTTTCATACTCCGGCGTCATGTTGTGACACAAGCCGCAAAAGTCTGGTCTCATGGTTAAACCTATGGCAGTAACAGAGCCAACCCCAATAAAAATCAGCAAGCCACTAACCAAAATAAAAAACTTTAGTTTGTCTTCGGTTTTGGAAAAATCCAACTTGAATATCCTGGACAATAACTTCATTCATCTTGCCTCCTTGTTTGCTAGTTTTGAAAATTGTGCTTAACTTCACAATTCTACTACTGATTGTGAACCCAAAAACCTCAGTTAAATAGGATACCTTTGATGACCGGGGTAATCATCGTGGCATCCTAATAGCTTATTCGCTACTAATTGGGGAAATCCTGCTGATATTCCAAACTTTCTATATTAGCCATACTGATTGCATTAATAGCGACGCAGGTTAATAAAGCTAGCTATAACTCCCAGGGTGTTTCTAATCGGCACTTCAGGTAGACGGGCCAGGTGTTCTAAGGATTTCTTAATGAAACGATCGGAAAGGTTAAAAGAATATTCAATTGCTCCGCTGGCTTTAATGAGTTCAATGGCCTCTTTTAGTTGGGTTTCGGACTTTTCTCGCATCTTAACTAGCTCTAGGAGACGTTCTTTTTGGGGGCTGTGGATTAAGCCGTAAATAATCGGCAAGGTCATTATCCCCTGCCGAAGATCTCCACCAATCGGCTTACCAAGTTCCTCCTGGTCAGCAATTAAATCAAGAATATCATCGGTAATCTGGAAGGCCATCCCTAGATGGTGACCATACATTGATAGGGCCTTAACCCAAGCTTCAGGTGCACAACAGGCAATAGCGCCACATTGGCAACTTGCAGAGATTAATAAAGCAGTTTTGCGCTTAATTCTGTAAAAATAATCTCGAAGGTTTTGATGGACATCAAAGCTGGATACTATCTGTTGAATCTCACCTTTACACATTTGAACGCTGACTTCAGCGAGTACCCTGGCTATTCTAGGGTCCTTGTACTGTGAAATAAGCTGTAAGGACTTAGCAAAAATATAATCCCCGGTATGCATGGATACCCGGTTACCCCACTTGGCTTTAACTGTAGGAATCCCCCGTCTGGTCATGGATGCGTCAATGACATCGTCATGAACCAAGGAAGCCATGTGGATTAGTTCTAAGGCCACTGCAATGGGTAGTACCTTGTCAATGTTCTCTCCGGTTATTTTGGCGGCCAAAAGTGCGAACGCCGGTCTTAACCGTTTGCCACCAGCATGTAGTAAGTGTGCTGATGTGGCGGTAAGTTGTTCATCAGGAGCTTTTACTATTTTGCTTAACTCAGCCTCAACCATTTTTAATTCATCTTGAACTTCCGCGAATAGTTCAAAGGCTTTCATCATGTCACCTGCTTGTTCCTTTCTGAGGACATTATTTATATTCTATCACTTAACATAAATTCCTGCACTTATGTTGAGGATTTGCGTAAAAATCCACAAAGGAAAATTGAAAAAAGAGCAGTTACCTGCTCTTTTCGAGGTTACTTTTTGTCGTTTTCAGGTTGGTTTATTGCTTCAGAGAACTCCTTTTGCACATCCTTGGAAGCTCTTTTAAATTCGTTAATTCCTTTACCCACGGCTTTTCCTGCTTCGGGTAGTTTTCCCGGACCAAAAATTAGTAGAGCTAAAACAAGAATAACTATTAATTCAGGAATACCTAAGGGACCAATGAATCCTAACAAATTTTTCACCTCCAAGGAATTTAACAAACTTAAAAGTTATTATTAATTATGACATACAACAAGATAATTTGCAACACGCTGTTTGGGTGCCCTTGTATCACTAAATTGCTTATGTTATAATGAGGACATTGCTAGGGGGTGAATGGGTCCTGGTGGATCCCCTGGGCTTCAAACCCAGTCGGCGCGCGGTAATCCCGGGCGCGGTGAGTTCGATTCTCACACACTCCCGCCATAATATGAAACGTAGAGACAACCAATTAGGTTGTCTTTTTAGGCTGTTAAAATTCCCCTGAGATAAAAAATGTATTTTTCAACAGTCTGAAGACAACCAATTAGGTTGTCTTGAATATTTTAATCTAGGCTTATGCAAAATAAGGAGAACACATTTTGAATTTTAGGGAGGTAGGCTGAAATTGGGAGCTGCACAACGAGATGAAAGGCCTGGAGTCGCCTATTTTTGTATGGAGTATGGATTGGACAAGGAGTTACCCATTTATGCCGGTGGTTTAGGGGTTTTGGCTGGGGACTACTTAAAGGCTGCTACTGATTTAAATGTTCCTCTGGTGGGATTGGGTATTCTTTGGCGCCAGGATTATACGGAACAATTTATTGGTGAAGATGAACGGCCTTATGATGTCTATCCAAACTTTGATTATGCTTTTGTTAAGGACACAGGCATCACTGTAAAGGTAAGAGTTCGGGGTGCGGATGTTACCTGTAAAGTCCGTTTGGTTGACCAGTATGGAAACGCCCCTCTTTATTTGTTAGATACAAACTTTCCAGGTAGTGAACATGGATGGATGACTAGCAGACTTTACGGTGGTACTAACCAAGACCGGGTAGCCCAGGAAATACTTTTGGGCGTGGGGGGTATTAGAGCACTACGGGCGTTAAATATTCCTGTCGACGTTTATCATTTTAATGAAGGACATGCGGTCTTCGCAGGCATCGAATTAATTCGGGAAAAAATGGAACAGGGTATGCCATTTTCTGAAGCTTGGGGGTCCACCCGCAGTCAAATCGTCTTTACAACTCACACCCCAGTAGAGGCTGGTAATGAAATTCACGAGCACAGCTTACTCCAGCACATGGAAGCATATAATGGGCTTAATTATGAGCAAATGTCCCGAATAGGTGACAACCCCTTTAATATGACAGTCGCCGCCCTAAGGCTCTCTACTGTTGCAAATGCGGTTTCTAAGCTTCATGGTACAACATCGCGGAAAATGTGGTGTAATGTTGGGGAAAGCGCTCCGATAATCTCGATAACTAATGGTGTTCATCCTAAAACCTGGCAGGAACCCGGAATCAAACAAGCTTTTGATAAAGGAACTGACCTTTGGAAACCCCATTTAAAAAACAAACTGGAACTAATTAAGTATATCGAAACAAAATCCGGTAGTAAATTAAATTCTGATGCGTTACTAGTTGGTTTTGCCCGCCGGGCAGCTCCTTATAAGCGCAGTGATTTAATTTTCCGCAATTCACAAATTATTGACCCCCTTATTAATGAAGGAAAGCTCCAGTTGGTTTTCTCCGGCAAGGCTCATCCTAATGACGGTATAGGCAAGGATATCATTCAAGACCTAGTCAAAATGGATCGGAAATATCAAGACAACGTGGTTTTTCTGGAGAATTACAATATGGAAATTGCCAAGCTAATGGTTCGCGGCTGTGATGTCTGGTTAAATAATCCCAAGCGTCCCCTAGAAGCTAGTGGAACTTCCGGGATGAAAGCTGCTATGAATGGTGTCCTTAACTTAAGTGTGGTGGATGGCTGGGTGGCGGAAGGATGTCAGCATGGTATCAGCGGTTGGTTAATTGATTCTGTAGAAAAAGCTGCCGACCTGTGGAATCAAGATGAAGCAGACTTGAAAGCACTATACCAAATACTGATTAATGAGGTTATTCCTACTTATTATCAGGATCGGAACAAATGGTTGGAAATAATGCGGGGTAGTATAGATATGGCCCACTGGCAGTTTTCTTCCCACCGTATGCTCCGGGAATACTATGACCTTATGTATAATAAGGTTCAGGAGCTTAGCGACTGCCCGATAATTCCCGCTTACCAAACTGTTCAGAATGAGCAAACACATAATAACGTGTAGACGCTATTGTTGAGGAAGGTTAGTTAATTGAATGCCAAACTGTTTGGCTTGGTCCAGGATGGCTTGGTTTTTGGCCTTCATTTCAATGGCCTTTGCCTCATGGTTAGAACTGGGGTACATCCGTCGGACAATGTTAAGCAGTTGGGGTATATCCATGATGGCTTGACCGGCGTCCATTAAGCCTGCGGCAATGAATTCTTCCACTAGGCCACCGTTGGTAAAAGAACCCAACATGCGGCGAAGCAGTTTAAGGGAATCATCGGCACATTCTGGTCGATCAGCTCCTACGGTCATTAGAATTACTACATTGCGTGGTTTAGGCTCAAGCCTGGTAACTTTAACCGGACCGGTGCCGGGTACAAAAACTGTTTTGTTGATTACTCCCATTAGCCTGTCCAGCAGCAGTTTGGCTTGGCCGGTAATGTAATTACCATAGATAGGCGAACCGAAGATAACACCGTCTGCGGCTTCTATTTTCTTGACTAGACTGGCTACGTCATCTTGTTGGCGGCAAATACCTTCCTTACGGCACTCCATACAACCCTGGCAGGAAGCTATTTTTAAATCGTCTATAAACACCTTCTCGATGGTGGCACCTTGGGTTTGGGCACCCTCCAAGATTCTATCGGTAATTAGGTCGGTATTGCCCCCTTTACGGTAGCTTCCTACAATGGCTAGAATATGCACTCCTTGTTCCCTCCGTAGTTTTGTTGTTGGAATTAAGTACTGCTAGGACTTAATTGCCTGTATTTTATCATAAAATATCTAGCTTAGTCTAGATTAGTTGGAGTGGCCACTTAGGGTCTGGGAAATAAACCTGCCTTTTCCACAATGGTTGGGACTATTTCTTCCCAGGCCACTGCCATAATGTGTAAACCACTAATGCCTTTGATGGTGCGGAGGTGTTTGATTTGTTCCACACAGATTTCCACTGCTTCGGCTTTTTGATCTGCTGCTCCCTTTAAGCGTTCTACCATGGCATCGGGGACAATCATCCCAGAAACGTTTTGCTGCATATATGCGGCTACCTTAGCTGATTTAACCGGCATTACCCCAGCTAAGATGTGACACCGCTCATGAAGTCCTCGCTGGCGAACCAGTTCCATCCAGCGTTCGAACCGTTCCATGTCAAAGATGCATTGAGTTTGAATGAATTGAGCACCGGCGTTGATTTTTTTCTCTAGCCGGAAAACTCGGAACTCGAAGGGGTCGGCAAAAGGGTTGGCTACCGCGCCGATAAAGAACTTAGGGGCATCTGCCTTAATAGGTTCACCGGAAAGAAAGACCTGCTCATCCCGCATTCTTTTTAAGGTGTTAATAAGTTGGATGGAATCAATGTCATAAACGTTACAGCCGGTTCCGTGGTTGCCAAAGCTTTGGTGGTCTCCGGACAAACAGAGGACATTTTTCATACCCAAGCTGTAGGCTCCCAGCAGGTCACTTTGAATGCCAATCCGGTTTCTATCCCGGCAGGTCATTTGAATTAGCGGTTCTCCTCCAGCCCGAAGCACGTGAACCCCTGCGGCAATACTGGATAATCTAACAATAGCTGTTTGGTTATCTGTAAGGTTCATGGCGTCACAGTAAGGCTTGAGCAGCTCGGTATGATGGCTGATACCCTCACCGGAAGCGCTCTTGGGAGGTCCTATTTCACTAGTAACTACAAACTCGCCCTTTTCCAGGAGTTGTTGCAGTCTGCTTTGTGGTTCTATCATAGCAACACATCCTCCCTGATTAGTTTGCGTGGCCCGCCATCTCTGGCTTTAGACCAATCCTTTACAGGTTCGATAGCCATGAGTTGTTCCAAGCGACCTAAGGCCGACATTTTGTCATAAATTAATTGCCAGGCACAGGTGGTGTCTTTTAATTCACATTTGCCCTGTTGGGAGCCTCCACAAGGTCCGTTTAGAATGCGTTTGGAGCAGCGAATGATGGGACAAATGCCCCCGGTTTTATGCAAAATGCATTCCCCACACAGACCACAACGCTCTTCCCATTTACCGTGTTCTACCACTCCACCGGCAAATTTAGTATCCAAAGCCGGTATTACCCATTTGCTCTGAAACTTCTCGGCCAGGAATTGCACACCTACTCCACAGCCCATAGAAATGACACAGTCAGCTTCGACAACTAATTTTTCCAGCGGCTCCAGGTATTCATTTTCACACTGTCTAGTGAGGGTTTCCTCTACAGTGATTAGCGGCTTACCAGCTTGCTCCCTGAGCAGTCGCAGGGAGGTGGCCAGTATGCCAACTTCTTTTTCTCCTCCGGCCAAACAGACGGTTACACATTCGTTACAGCCGACAATTAGCACTTTTTCAGCATCTGCAATTAAGTCGGCAATTTCCTGAATTGACTTCTGCTGGGCTACGATCATTTAGGTTCACCTCTCTCTTTGGGGTTCTATTTGCCAACTGCTTGTAAGGGTTGTGCTATGGAGACGGGTTCTTGGGCACTGGCTTGGGCACTGGCTTGGGCACTGGCTTGGGCACTGGCTTTGGCCCGAATGAGATTTATGGGACTGGGACCTAGCGTGCTAATGCGTTCGGTCATTTCTTGAGCTATTTCGGCGAATCTAGGGCCCATGGAACCGGAGAGGTTAAACATCTCTAATCGGTCGCCGCCAATACCAATTTGGTTGAGGATAGCTTTGGCCTGCCCTACTCTTAATTTAGCCCGATAGTTGCCTTTTAGGAAATGGCAGTCTCCCTCTAAGCAGCCAGCCACATAAACTCCGTCGGCGCCTTGTTCAAAAGCCTCTAACAGGAGGCGCACATCCACCCTGCCGCTGCAGGGCTGCTCAATCATCCGGATGGCGGGAGGATACTGGAGCCGCATTGACCCCGCCAGGTCGGCGGCAGAATAGGCACAATAATAGCAGCAGAAGGCTACTATTTTAGGGTGAAACTCTTCCATTGGCAGCTACCTCCTTTAGTAAATTGCTTTAGTAAATTGCTTTAGTAAATTGCTTTAGTAAATTTTTAATTAAGTTGCTTAATTAAGCCCCCGGATTTTGGCTAGTAGTTGGTCATCCCGGTAATGCTCTAACTGGATAGCCTTCCCTGGACATTCCCCAACACAAGTACCACAACCATGGCATTGGACAGCGTCGATTTCCGCAACCATATCCCGGTTAACCTTGGGAACACTATAGGGACAGACCCGAACACAGGTTAGACAGGCTGCACAACGTTCTGGCCGGACAACGCTGGCTACAACCCCGCCAATCATGAGATTAGGCTGGGCTAGGATGGTACAGGCTCTGGCCACCGCCCCTTGGGCTTGGAAAATACTTTCGGCCACTGTTTTCGGGGCATGAGCCACTCCACAGAGAAAAATACCGGCGGAGGGGAAATCCATAGGACCTAGTTTGGCATGTGTTTCTACAAAAAAGCCATCTTCGTTACGGGGAACTTTAAGCATACTGCCTAGTTTATCTGCTTGATCCGCAGCACCGGTGCCGGTAGCGAGAACTAGGTAATCCGGTTCAAAGGTTAGGTTTAACTGGCAATCCGGATCAACTACCTGGAGGCGTAGAGTGCCTTGGGGGGTTGATTCCACAACTGGACGTTGACCGCCTGAATACCGTACAAACAGCATTCCTAACTCCCGCGCTTCTTTATAATACTTTTCGTAGAACCCATAAGTCCGGATATTCCGGTAAATAATAACAACTTGGGTATGAGGGGACTGTTTTTTGACTTGAATAGCATTTTTGATGCTTTGGATACAACAGGTTCGGCTGCAGTATTTCAGTATTTCCTCCTCCCCGGCGGAAGCACACTGGATAAAGACCAGGGATTTGGCTGTATTTAAGTTACCGGTGTTGGCAGCTAACATCGCTTCCAGCTGGGTTCCGGTGATGATTTGATTGTTTTCTCCGTACTTGAAGTGAGGGTCTGGAGGCTGCTCCTTACCACCTGTGGCCACGATGACTACACCGTGTTCGACTTGATGGGTGCTGCGTATTGGGCTGCCGGGGGTTTTAGCCTGGTAGATTGTGGTGTAAAAATGCCCTTGATGACCGGAAAACTCCCCAACTTCGCTATTGGTAAACACTTGGATAAGGGGATTTTCTCGGACCTTAGCTAGGGACTCCTCCAATAACCACTGGAGGTTAATACCATCAACTGTGGTGTAAAGGTTGGTTAAATTACCACCTAATTGGGACTCTCTTTCCACAAGGTAAGAAGCTAGCCCTTGTTTAGCCAGGCTGAGGGCTGCGGTCATGCCGGCGATTCCACCGCCGATGACTAAGGCTTTTGGTACAACTGGTACAGGGTGAAGCTGCAAGGGTTGGTGGGTAATTACTTTTTTCACAGCCATGCGTACCAGGTCCTTTGCTTTATACGTTGCTGCCGCAGGGTATTCCCGGTGGACCCAGGAACACTGGTCTCTGATGTTAGCCATTTCAAAGAGGAACTGATTAAGTCCGGCTTCTCGCAAAGCTTCCCTAAATAAGGCCTGATGAGTGCGGACGGTACAGGAAGCCACTACCACTCGGTTTAGGTTGTGATCCTGGATGGTTTGCTGAATGTGCTTTAGGGTGTCCTGGGAGCAACTATAGAGGAATTCTTCACAGTGGGCCACTTGGGGGATACTCTTAGCAAATTCCACCACTCCCGGGACATCTACGATGGAGGAGATATTTATGCCACAGCGGCAGATAAAGACTCCCACTCTAGGTTCCCCTCCGGTAACATCCCTTTCCCGTGGATAAAGCTTAGGCTTGACCAGTTTGCCCCGGCCCGGGGCCATAATGCAAGCAGCATTAGCTGCAGCCGCACTGGCATTCATTACTGTTTCAGGGATGTCTCGGGGACCTTGAAAGGCTCCGGCCACTAGGATTCCCATCCGGGAGGTCTGAGTAGGATTGAGCGGTTCTGTCCAGGCAAAACCATACTCATTAAGCCGGAAGCCGCCAGCTTTGGCCAACTCTTCAGCTGCTTGGGGAGGTTTAACCCCCACTGCCAATATAACTAGATTAAACTCTTCAGTAATTACTTGACCATCTTGGTAATATTTAATCAACAGATTTTTGGTGACCGGGTCTTCTTTGACTGAGGAAATCATGGCTCGCTGGTAGCGCACTCCCCCGTTAAGTGCTGACTGGACATATTTGTCAAAATTCTTACCGTAAGCTCTTAAATCTAAGTAAAAGATGGTTGGATGTATTCCAGAGTCATGTTCCCGAGCAATTATAGCCTCCTTAGTAGAGTACATACAACAAATTGAGGAACAGTATTCCGCCCCTTTTCGGCAGTCTCGGGAGCCAACACACTGGATAAAGGCAACTTTAGTCGGGGCTTGATGGTCTGACGGCCGCACCACATGACCCTGGGTGGGTCCGGTTGAACTTAATAGTCGTTCAAACTCAATGGAGGTTAGGACATTTTGATAATAGCCGTAGCCATACTCACCTTTTAGGTTGGCATTATACAAATCAAAGCCGGGTGCAATAATTACTGAGCCTACCGCCAGGTCAACATACTCTTCCTGTTGATTGTGCCGAACTGCGTCCTTCTTACAGGCAGACTCACATTGGAGACACTCACAACAAACCCCGCAATCCAAACAGCGGTTAGCTTCTTCGATTGCCGCCTCCCGGCTGTAGCTCAAGACAACTTCTTGAAAGGTTTGCTTCCGATCTGTGATATTTATCCGCTCCGGCTCTAACCGGGGACGCTTAGGTAACTGGGCTAATTCTACAGCAGATTTCTCAACCTCCTGCAGAGTGCTGGTTACCTTTCGGCCTTCCCTTAAATGCTGCCCTTGAATATAGCGGTGGATGGATTCAGCCGCCTGTTTACCCGCGGCGGCAGCCTCAATTAAAGTGGCCGGTCCAGTTACCGCATCCCCACCGGCGAAAATACCCGGGATATTGGTGGCTAGAGTTTCCGGGTCGGTTTGAATATTACGACCCTTCCGGGCCACTGAATTATCACTATCTGCGAAAAAAGATTCGGAGGGAGCCTGACTAATGGCAATAATCACATTGTCTAGCTCCAGGGTAAATTCGGAGCCGGGAATAGGTTCCGGCCGGCGTCTTCCTGAGGAGTCAGCAGCCCCTAACCGGTTTTGAACACACCGAATACTGCTCATACCCTTGGCATCGCCCATGATTTCCAGGGGAGCTGCCATAAAGGTAAACTCCACACCTTCCTCCCTGGCCTCGTGGACTTCTTCGGGAAGAGCAGTCATTTCCTGCTCAGAACGGCGGTAGAGAACTTTTACCTCCTGCACTCCCAGCCTTAAGGCGGTCCGGGCAGCATCGATGGCAGTATTACCCCCTCCGATTACCGCTACCCGCTTACCTAGCTGAGGTATGGTTACTCCAACTAAGTCTGGTTGGCTATTGCTTTCCAGACCAAGACTGACATTTCTAAGGAAATCCACACCATGGTGTACCCCTGGCAGCTGCTCACCGGGTAGGCCTAGTTTTTGCGGCTCATGAGCACCGATGCCCAGAAAAATTGCTTGATAGCCTTGCTGAAACAGCATATCTAAGCTAAGGTCTTTGCCGATCGGGGTGTTAGTCTTAATGGTCACTCCCTGTTTGCGGATTAACTCAATTTCTGCTTCTACCACTTGCTTAGGCAGGCGATATTCCGGGATTCCCACCCTCATCATCCCACCCACAACAGGAAGGGCTTCAAATACTGTCACTGGATAACCCTGGCGAGATAAGTGATAGGCTGCCGCCAGACCTGCCGGTCCAGAACCTATTATGGCCACCTGTTCGGCCCGCTCTGCTTGGGGGGTAAAGTCAACTTCCGCCAAATGCTCTAGCATATATTTGCCGACAAAGCGTTTAATTCGGCTAATAGCCACCGGAGCATCTAATTTCCCCCGCTGACAAATGGCTTCACAAGGGTGATGGCAAACTGTACCACAGATGATGGGAAAAGGTATTTCCTGACGAATCAGCTCCCAGGCCTCTTTGAACTTACCCTGGGCAGCTAAAGCCACATAACCGTGCACGTTAATACCAGAGGGACAGGCGGTTCTGCAAGGAGACATGCCCTTTTTTTCAATCAAGTATCGGTTGGGCACTGCCTGGGGATATAGCTTGTGGATAGCCTTTCGTTCCCCTTGGCCTTCATTAAAGGCATCCTTAACCTTGACTGGACAAACCTGTTCACATTCCCCACAAGCGGTACATTCATTAACATCTACATAGCGCGGGGCTTTTTTTACCAGTGCCGAAAAGTTTCCGGCCACACCTGTAACCTTTTCCAGCGAGCTACAAGTATGAATTTGAATATTAGGGTGATTCAGGGTATCTGTCATTTTAGGCCCCAATAGGCACATAGCACACTCATTGGTCGGAAAGGTTTTATCCAATTGAGCCATTTCCCCCCCAATGGAGGACTCGTTAGTAACTAGATGGACCTGATAGCCGCCGTTGGCTAAGTCAAGTGCCGCCTGCATTCCGGCAATACCTCCACCAACCACCAGAGATGCCCCGATAGGTTGCTGTGCTTTCAACTTGTTCACCACCCTCATCTAGAAAGTAAATTTCCTGGGTCAACAATATGCTTGCGCAACCATTTTTCTTGATTTGGTAGATTTAAGGCCGCAGCCAGGAGTTCGGTAAAATAGATAACTGGCAGACCCTTTTGGGCTGAATTCTGGCGAGTGTCTAAATTAGCTTGACAAAGTGGGCAAGCAGTTACAATTGCCTCCGCTCCGGCTCGTCGGGCTGCTTCCACTAAATTATTGGCCATTTGGGTAACAATTTCTGGCCGAGGGATAGCCATACTACCTCCGCAACAATCGGTCTTATAGGACCAAGGTACTGCTTCAGCACCCAAGCTCTCCACCAACATATCCAGCTTCCGAGGTTGTTCTGGGTCATCAAAGGCAACTTCCTCAGCTGGGCGAACTAGGAGACAACCATAGTAAGTTGCCAACTTTAGCCCTCTTAAAGGTTTAAGGGAACTATGCTTAAATTTGTTTAACATCTCTTCTTCAGTAAACACTTCCAGAAGGTGTTTAACTGCCAGCTTACCCTGATATTTTGTACCCACAATTCCCGCCACCTCCCGGTTAACCTCTTCCGCCTCTGGTGTAGCTTGCTGCATGAAATGGTGGGTACGCCGGAAAACATTATAGCAAGCGGCACAAGGAAGGATTACTTGCTGCCCTGTTTGCTCAGCAAGAATTAAGTTACGCAATGGTAAGGCATGGCCGAGAAAATTGCCGGCTGAGTGTGCCGGGGTGGCACCACAACAGTTCCAATCCTTTAGCTCCGCCATTTCCATCCCCAGTGCGGTAAATATTGCCTGGGTGGAAAGCTGATATTCTATCCCTGTGGAGTGGAGGGAACACCCCGGGTAGTAGGTAGATGTTTTCATCCCTTTTCCCTCCCTCTGGCCATAAGCTGGCGAACTTCTTTGATTCCCTGTACTCTTTCTGGGATCAGCTTAAACTTGCCGCGTTTCAGCATTTCCCAACCTAGTGCGAGATCATCTGTATAGGTACCAGTTTTGTATTTATAAAGCCCGATCATCCCAACTTCGTACAGACGTCCCAAGGTCTGTACACTGGTGAGAAAGGAGTTGTAGAAAGCAGGAATCTTGGGATCAGCTATAACTGCTGGTTCTCGTCCAGCCATTTGTTTAAGCACATCAATCACGGCAGCTGTATCTATCTCATTAGGACATCTAGCTTCACAAGTATGACAGGAAAGACACAGCCAAATTCGGTTACTAGCTAACAGTTGATCTCGTTGGCCCAGCTGGATTAGACGGATAACCTCACTGGTTTGCAGGTCGCCAAGCTCTGCTATTGGACAACCCGCAGAACATTTTTTGCACTGGTAGCACCTGCCCAGGGGCTGCCCAGTTTCCTCCTCCAGTATTCTTAACAAGCTGTCTTGAGGAATGCACTGAGCTCGATTAGAACTAATGGAATCACTACTGGAACCACTGTGTTGTTGGTTTTCCATGGCCTGCCTCCTTTCGGGCAACACTAATCTTTTTGCTTTTCCTAAATGTATTGCAAGAAACAGACCAGTTTTGTAGAGAGCAGGTCTAAAATATAATTTAATCTCTAAATCAGCGTCTAACCGAGGATTTACCAGGCTGAGTTGCCATAATGAATATTTTTTTCTCCAGGTTAAAGCTTCACGCTTAATGGGATGACCTTTTTATTGCTTCATTTTCCAGCCGATGTCCCGAACGTCCCGCGACTGTCTCATTACTGTCCTAATAATGTCTCACAAATTTTATCGCTTCAGTTATTCCGACACAGAGCAGGCTGTTGAAAAACCCGTATAGTGCGAAGCCAGCTATGACCCAATACCCAAGGCGTACTCGCTGTACGTTGACGATATAGGGTCATAGCTGGCGACAAAGCTATACGGGGAATTTCAACAGCCTAATATTTCAACTATGGTCATTAGCTCTGTGCAACTCCACATTTAGCGCTTCCAACTTGCGGTAAAGGGTGCTGCGGGAGATACCTAGTTCCTTGGCAGCATGGGTTAAGTTGCCCTCATTACGGTCGATGGCCTGACGAATGACCTCCCACTTTAATTTTTTCCCACTTCTCCTGGCTTGAACTTGTAGAGTAACGGTTGGTTCCGGTTGTTCTAGTTTGCTATTTTCCTCTACTAAATTTTTTCTACCTGTGGCCAAATTATCACTATTCAAATGGGCCTCCAGGTTAAAAAGATCATCGGGCAGAGTATCCGGGGTGAGCATTTCCCCACTGGCTACATTAATTGCTCGCTCAATAACATTTTCCAATTCCCGAACGTTGCCGGGCCAATGATACCGCTGTAATAAGTCCAAGGTCTCGGCATGGATAACGGTTACCTGCCTACCCATCCGGCGGTTAATCTTTTCAATGAAGAAGCTGGCTAGGGGTAAAAGGTCATCCTTGCGCTGTCTTAAGGGCACCATGCTAATAGATAGTACGTTTAAGCGGTAGTATAAATCAGAACGGAAATTTTTCTTTTCCACCTCTTCCATAAGGTTACGGTTAGTAGCGGCAATAACCCGGACATCCACCGGCACCACCTGCTGACCTCCAATTCGCACCAAGGCCTTTTCCTGTAAAACCCGAAGTAGGTTGGCCTGCATTTCCAAGGGCATCTCCCCGATTTCATCCAGGAAGATAGTCCCCCCGTCGGCCAGTTCAAATTTACCAGTGTTGCCACCCTTCTTTGCCCCGGTAAAAGCCCCATCTGTATAGCCAAAAAGTTCACTCCCAATTAAATCCCTAGGCAAGGCTGCACAGTTGATGGCTATAAAGGGCTCATTGGCTCGTGCGCTGGCATTATGGATAGCTTGGGCAAAAACTTCTTTCCCGGTGCCGCTTTCTCCCAAGAGCAGGACATTTGATGAGCTATTACTGGCGGTATTAGCTAACTGGACGGTTTTTAGGTAGGCTGCATTTTTACCGACTAAGTCGTCAAAAGTAAACTTGGCTCTAGCTCCTACCATCCGCTGAACTAACTGTCGCACTAGCTTAATTTCTCTCATGATGGCTACTACTCCTACTACCTTTTGCTGGGGATTACGGATTGGTTGGCAGGTGATGGTACAATGGATTTTACCTTTCTGTGAGTCCGCCTGAAACTCCTCATCAGCACACAACACTCCGGACAATAAAGCCCGGCGGACTGGATTACTCTCTCCTAACACTTCTTCAACAGGCCGCCGCAAGCCTTCTTCTATGTTAACTCTTAGAATACGGCCAGCGGCCGAATTTAGGCGAGTAATTATGCCCTGTTGGTCAACAGCAATTAACCCTTCAGAGATGGAGTCCACTATGGCATTTTGATACCTGGTAATTACCATCAGGTTATCTAGAGCTTTATTAACCTTTAGTTGACCCTCAATGGAATCAATTGCTGCTACTACCATCCCCAAAGTATGGGAATGTACTTTTTCAAAGGTTCCAGTCATGCTTAACGCCCCAGTTAGCTTCCCGGCATGATCTCTAATTGGCCCAGCCGAACAAGTCCAAGCATGAAGGGCAGTCATAAAGTGTTCTGCTGCCAAAACCTGCACAGGTCTCTGCAAGTATAAGGCCAGACCAGTTGCATTAGTACCACTACAAGTTTCGGACATACAAGCCCCGGGAACCAAATTGTTTTCCGCAGCTAACTGGCAGGTGTTCTGGTCACCCACGCTTTCTAGAATAATGCCGTTTTGGTCAATTAAAGAAACTATAAAACCAGAGCCCTGGACAAAATGGTAAAGATTCTTCATAATGGGCCCAGATATCTCTAATAACTCCCGTTTAGCTTCCCTGTGCTTTTCCAGTTGCATCTCATCGAGGTTAAAAGTTACCTGGGTAGAATAGGGATTTATCCCGACGGTAAGGCTGCGCTGCCAGGACTCACTAATTTCCGGCCTCACCCAATCTAAATTCACCGGACCTGAGGACATAAAATCCTGCCAGGATGCATATAGCCTTTCTTTTAAGTTGAGTAAAGGCATGTGCCCCCAACTCCCTTCACATGTGGATAATCAGAGGTTTGCACTTTGTCTTCACAATAAACAAGACCGGTCCACATCAACCGGTCTTGTAATAAGCCAAGTTTTTTTGATTAATTAAGCTAGCACACTCCACCCTGTTGCTCATGGCTTTCCCCTCCACTAGCCGTATAATACCATAATAGCCTCCCAAGCTTAATAAGGAAAGTAATTTTCGGCTAATTAGCAAAAATCCTTTCCCAGCGGGAATTATCCGGCAGGGAATTCGCCCAAGCTAGTAGAATAAAATAAGCAAAACAGGATAGGCAGCCGGAGGTAGTTATGAAGAAAATATCCGTTCATGAAGAAGCAAAACAGGTTTTCTTAAATAAAGACCCGGATGAGATGGCTGAAAATGCTGGTGGCCAGTATAATTCAGAGTCAGGTCAGCTTTTAATAACCTATCTTAACCAACTCTGCCGGGTGGACCGACAGGCCGTGATAACACCGGACAACTCCACTTTTCGCCTGTCCCGGAACGAAACAACCTGTATCCTGCAATATTTAGCTATGGCCAGCGGTTTGCCGCCTAGAAACACCTGGATATCCTTCTTGGAATTGCCAGATGGGCCGCATCACTTTGTTCCTTTTCAAAAGGAAGCCATGGAACCATTAGCTCAAGCTTATGGAGGGGATTTAGCAACCTTTACCCGTTTATCAATAGCTTTAGGTGGTCAGCCCCTTAACATGGCTGATCAAGGGTTCAGCCTACAGGTACTCCCTAAGTTAACCCTAGCCTTTGCAGTTTGGGAAGGTGATGAAGAGTTCCCGTCTAAAGCTAACATTCTATTTGATGCTGTAGCTCCCCAATATTTAAGCACCGCCTCCCTCTGGGTTTTAGGGATTGAAGTGGCCGAAAGGTACACCAACCAGGCTAGAATTAACTATTTATAGCACCTAGACCCCGAGCAGGCTGTTAAAAAACCTGTCTAGCACGAAGACAGACTTGAAAAGGCCACAGGCGTACTCCTTGTACGTCGAGGACCTTTTCAAGTCTGGCGACAAAGCTAGACGGGGAATTTCAACAGTCTGATGGTTGACAAAGGTCAAAGCCAACCATATAATACCCCTAAAGCTACTTACTAATAGGAGGTTACCTTATGAAACACACGCTAACTGTACTTGTAGAGAACAAGCCTGCCGTACTCACCCATATTTCAGGGTTAATTAGTAGAAGAGCCTTTAACATTCACAGCATTGCCGCCGGAGCCTCGGAAGACCCCGATATCACCAGGATTACTATTGTTGTGGAATGTGACAACAATGATGAATTAGAGCAAGTTATTAATCAGCTGGCCAAGCTAATTAATGTAATTAGAATTATAAATATGACCACTGTAGAATCAATAAGCCGGGATTTAGCTCTGATTAAAGTCAAAGCATCTCCGGAAAGGCGTTCCGATGTGGTAGATATTGTAGATATCTTCCGGGCCAAAATTGTCGATGTAAACCGAGAGACTATGGTTATCGAACTGACCGGCGAAGCGGACAAAATTGACGCCCTCTGTGAGGTACTGAAGGATCACGGTATCGTGGAAATCGTCCGATCCGGGAGGATTGCCCTATCCCGGGGGCCGGAAGCAGCTGCCAAAAACATTTAGCACGGCGACAATAAAAGCGACTGCGTCGACTCATTTTTATAGATGTCGATTTTCTTGTACACCTGTAGTAGGTTTTTTGAAGGTTATTAAGTATGGTTAGCGTACCCGGCAGTGTATATACTGCCGGGTACTTTTTCTGGCTTTTTTAAGTTCAGTGGGTTTTTATTATTTCTTTATATGGTCGTCATCTTATTTTGTCACTACGACCTTTTATCTACCAACTTGCGATTTCCCTAATTATATTTACTGTGACCTTCTGCCTACTATTTCCATACCATGTATCAAGGTCAATTCTAGACGAAAGAAACCTTGGCCGAATTGCGTTATCCCATGGAAAGGAGGGATTATTGGTTTGAATAATCCTGAGGCAACTACCCCTTTGGGCAAAAACAGGCCGCCGATCAGGGGTGCTACCTTTGAAAGTGAATTAAACTGGCCAGCAGGCCAACCTCAAAATCTTAGGAAAAAACTAGGTCTCGTTTTAGACAAAAAATTGTTTGCTTACCTCGGTCCAGGATTTATCGTTACAGTCGGCTTTATCGACCCAGGTAACTGGGCAACCAATATGGCTGGCGGAGCAGATTTTAACTATAGCCTGCTTTGGGTAATAACGCTCAGCACAATTATGTTAATCCTGCTTCAGCATATGACTGCACGGTTGGGAGTAGTAACCGGAAAATCGCTGTCGGAAAACATCAGGGAGTACTTTCCAAAACGGTGGGCAAACATTTTTGCAGCCAGCATTTATGTTGGTTGTATCGCCACCGCCCTAGCTGAGTATCTCGGAGGAGCTTTAGGCTTAAACATTCTATTTGGGCTGCCTTTATGGGCTGGTGCTTTACTAACCTTCATTATTGTGTTTGTTTTAATTGTATTTCAATGTTATTCCAAGGTAGAACGAATTATTCTGGCTTTCTTGGCGATTATTGCGGGATGTTATGTGTTGGAGATATTTATTGTCCAGCCGGATTGGTCTCAAGCTCTACCTCGTACTTTCATACCCTCAGTAAACTCCAAAAGTATTATGGTTGCGGTAGGAATGCTGGGGGCAGTAGTTATGAATTACGATAGAACTGTTAACTGCATGGTGCCTAAATCCTCTCGTAGTCTCGCCCAGTTCGTTAATTACATGCTCCAGCAGGTTTCTGCTGTTGTAGCGATACTCTGTTGTGTACTTATTGGCATCATAAGTACACAACACTGTTTTTCCGTCCATAAACACAAAACAGGCAATTAGAAATACTGTGTCGCTCCAGAAATAACTGCTATTAAATATGGTGAAACAGAGTAGCCACCGGTTTATTTGCGCTCTTCGGCCTTATCGGTTATTGGCATCACCTAAAGCAAAACCGGAGATAATTAACTTCTGAATATTGGATGTTCCTTCGACCACCTGGAAGGACTTGGCATCCCGCAGGTAGCGCTCAGCCGGATACTCGGAGGAATAACCATAGGAGCCTAATATTTTCATGGCTTCATTGGCGCAATGAACTGCAGATTCACTGGCCACCAATTTAGCTAGAGAGGTTTCAAACTGGTTAGGCAGGCCCTGATCCTTCAGCCAAGCAGCCCGGTAAACCAGCAGTTTGGCTCCTTCATGTTCTGCTACCATTTCGGCAATTGAAGCTTTAATCATCTGGAAGGCACCAATTTTTTGACCAAACTGGGTCCGTTCATTAGCATAATTAACTGCCGCATCAATTGCTGCTCCAGCCACACCTATAGCACCGGAAGCACAGCTAATCCGGGTGTTGTTTAACTGCCACATACAGATGTTAAAACCATCCCCTACTTTGCCCAGGACCGAGTCTTTAGGTATCTTGGCTCCGTCAAAAGCAATTTCACCTGTGGGGGAATTTGCCAAGCCCATCTTGGTGGTGATTTCTCTTACATTTACCCCTGGGGTTTCCTTAAGATTAATAATAAAACAAGTAAGCCCCTTATGTTTTTGTTCCCGGTCGGTACAAGCATAGAGTAAACCCCAATCCCCATGGGTAGCCTGGGAAATCCACATTTTGCTGCCATTAATCTCCCAGTGGTCTCCCTTGTCAGTGGCAGTGGTTTGCATGCCAACCACATCGGAACCGGTGTTAGGTTCGGTGATGGCAAAGAATCCCAAAGAATCTCCACTTACCCATCCAGGGATAAACTTCTCCTTTTGTTCCGGAGTACCAAATTTGTTCACCGTTAAACTAGGACCGATATTTTGCATGTTTAAGGGTAAGCGCCAGGAAGCGTTAACCTTAGCTAATTGCTCGGCAATCAGCACTGATTCCAGAATGCCAAAACCATTACCGCCGTACTCTGCCGGAATTCCGAAACCGAAAAAGCCCATATCCCCCATCTTCTTAACAGTTTCCCGGCGGAAGGTGTGATTTTTCAGGTCCTCTTCCATGGTAGGAACGATTTCCTTCTCCGCAAACTTACGGGCAGTTTCCTGTAACATTTTTTGTTCTTCACATAAACCAAAATTCATGGTTTACCTCCTTAAAATCCTAAATAGTTTTGGAATGGATTATTTGGTCAGTACTCTTTATAAACCCTTGCCATTTTCCCTCTAAATTATAACATGTCAAATAAGCCCGTTCCAATGTTTTAAATTGTATTAACGCATTCACTTCATGCTGCAGGGTTCAGTTTCCATAGCTGCTTTTCTTCATGCACCAGTTCTCTTCTTGATAATTTCTGGAATGTAGAGGGAGGGAGCTATCCTAGCTCAGCTTTGCGGACTTACCACTTGTTGCGAAGTTTTATTCCCAACATTACATTGGTAATTAGGGATTTTAGTAGGGGAACAAAAATCAACATGCCCTAGTTTTGAAAGGCATGCTGCTTGTATTATTTTAAAAACTATTGGTTAACCAAACACTCTAACCACACTAAGGGTTGTGTTTTCCGGTTTGGCTAAATCTACAATAATCGGTTTCCGCACCCGAAGTTGATATTTATCAAAAATGATTTTAAGCACGGGTCGGGATGGTAAATTTGGATTTGCCCGTACTACCACTCCACATTCATCATTACTTAACTGTACCACTGAACCGATTCGATAAATAGATACCCCGACCAAAATACCTTTAGTTACATACTCATCAAAGAGAACCCCGGAATTACCCATCATAAATTCAATAATCTCTGTGGGCATTAAGTTCCGCCGGTGATTTCTTTCTGAGGTCATTGCTTCAAAAGTGTCAGCAATTCCAACGATACTACTGTATAGATGAATTTCATCTTTACTTACTTTATGGGGATAACCTGAGCCATTAACTCTTTCGTGGTGCTGTAAAGCAACCAAGGCTGCATCTTCATGGATGTCCGGTATCCGGATTAAAATTTCGTAACCGCTAACTGTATGCCGCTCCATGGTATGTTTTTCCTCGTCGGTTAAAACACTTTCCGAATATAAAATATCCCTGGGTACTTTCATTTTCCCAATATCGTGGAATAAAGCTCCCATACCTAGGGAAAAACAATCGTTTTCACTTAAGCCCATAGCTGAACCAATCAGTAAAGAAATAACCATTACATTAATTGAATGACGGTATGTGAAAGAATCAATAGATTTAATATCAAATAAACAATCTAGTAAATGTCGCTTACTAGTTACTTCTTTATAAAGGTTACTAATTGTTTTATGAGCTTCTTTATGTACATCTAGAACGTCGGAATAATTGGTGATTGCATTTTTAATGGCCAGATTCATTTCTTCTCGTAATAAACGATAAATCTCATTACCCTCTCGGTCTTTAGCCGGATCATGACCAAATTCATCGGTTACGGGTTTGACCGATATTTCGATTTCCCTAATCCCTTCCCTTTTTAGAAATGTTATGTGGCGTTCTTCGACTTGAGTACCTCTAGCAATTGCAAGTTGTCCACCTTTAGAATATACGGGCGCATCCAAAAACATTCCTTCACGAACATCTCCGGTTTTGATTTTTATCGTCACTCTGCTCACCACTTTTCGTTTTTCTCAACTTCTTTATTTGTTGGTTAATTTCTATTCGTCGACAAATTTTCCTGCTATTGCAGTAGTATATTTTTTAAATTTAAGTTTTAATATTTAAATTAAGTTAAAGCCCAATTCGCCTCTTTGTCATTATGGCTCATTTTCACTCCGTTTGCTAGCCCTATTCTGTATTTCATTTACGTTATTGCCTATACTATGCTAAAAATTCTTAAATTTTAGGCTATTTTAGAGGGTAGTGCAGTAGCTCTTTCGGGAAGTGGTTGGACACTGAGGTAAGCTGGGATTGGTGGGCCAGATGCTGGTGCCATCATACTTTTCTGCCATCGCAATTCACTCCTCCTCAAAGATACACTTGTCTTCCATAAACTGCCTTAACAAGCCTAATGTCCAAATTATATTGTAGCTAATGCAGGAAGTTCTCAGGAAAATAGCTAATACTATCTAAGCAAATTAAGTTAAGTTAAAAAAGCTTAAGGAGGACTATCTATGACTTGGATTGATCATTATCGAGAGGATCACAAAGCAGTACTGCTCTTACTGGCTAAACTAGATGGTAATATTAGGGAAATCGAAAAAGGCCAAGCTAGACCTAACAACATGCTGGAATTTGAGGAGTTTGGAGAAGTAATAAAAAAGGTAATAATTCCCCACTTTAAAGGGGAAGAGGATGAAATTTATCCTAACTTAGTGCAGATAAATCCGTCAGCAGCCAAGTTTGTCGAGGACATGCTAGGAGAACATCATAAATTGCATCAAGCCTTTGGGGATTTCCTTGAGGCTACGGAACAAGCCCGTCAAGAAAAATTAGTCCAGTCGGGAAAGGTATTGCTACAACTTCTGATGAAACATATCGAAAAGGAGGAAGATGTAATTCCTAAACTCAGACTCGTAGACCATAACCCAGTGCCATAAATTCTCGACTCAACAACCATAGCCTTTGCCACTGCTCGGTGAATTTGGAGCAGTAATTTGGGCAAAACAGAAAACCCTTGATTACCAAGGGTTTCAGGATTTTTGTATGGTGCGGTCGGCGGGACTTGAACCCGCACGGTCTCCCACACGCCCCTCAAACGTGCGCGTCTGCCATTCCGCCACGACCGCAAATTTAGATACTGTTGTCCAGCTATGAGGGATTCGTCGCAGGACACCTTATTATTATAGCTAAAGACCAAATGCTTTGCAAGTATTCTGGGTAAAAACTCACCGGTAAATTATTCTGCGGAAAATAAAAAATTATAACGCTATGCAAACTTGAACTGTTCCAAAGCTTGATTAGCCATTTGCTCCCATCTACCCCCAAAGCTCGTATTGTCGAACGTTTGTTCTTGCACATCTGCCTCATTTTTATTATAATATAATTGTCTCAAGAGATACTGGTTAATTGGTAAGTACATCTCAGAGAATACCAACCGGGGGGGGTTAGACATGGATAATGAACAATTCCAGGAATTCGTGGTCAAACACCTGATGAAGCTGGACACTAATGTCTCTGAATTGAAAACGGACGTCTCAGTACTAAAAACGGACGTCTCAGTACTAAAAACCGACGTCTCAGTACTAAAAACCGACGTCTCGTCACTGAAAACCAAAGTGTCTTCTCTTGAAAAAACCGTAATACGGATCGAAACCCGAATGGAACATGAAATTATTAACAAAATCCAAGTACTATTTGACGGCCATCAAGTGCACGAAGACAGGTTTGACCGGATTGAAAAAAAACTTGGCATAAACTAAATAATAATTGTTAAACCGGCGTATGGTTGCCGGTTTTTTTATTATTACTTATGACCAAGCCGGGTGGAATAATACTCTTTCAGCTTTTCCTCACAGTGGCACAAAATCAAGCAAATATCTTCTTGGGTCAATTTACGGAAGATATGCTTGTTAATTTCTACGCATTCAATATCCCGGCTGCGTTTCATAAACCGCATATCTTCAAAGCGCTTGAAGGGATTGTTAAAGATATTCTTTTCCACATCCTTGTTGGTATAATTCTCCTTGCAGAAAATGCTGTTCTTTTGCTCAACCACCAAACCCCTTTGTTTCCGGTCTTGGTAGTAGCAATTATAATAATCCACCAGGTTAGCAACCCTGACCCTGCCGTTTTCATCAGCATGTTCAAACATAGCCTTCAACAGCACCGGCTTGTAGGAATAGCTCATATCCATGGTGCGGACCATTGACATGAACTTTTCTTTCATGTTAATGGTTGTAATGAGCTCCCAACCATATTCCGCAGCATATTTTTTGACGGTTTCCTCCTTAAAATACTTAAAGGTACGCTTGTCAGCCAGTGGGACCTCCAAGTCCGGAACAATTTTCCCTTCCCGAATATATCGCTCAATAGTTTCACTTTGGACATCGACCATTCTAACGAATTCAAGCTGAGAAATCATGTTCTTTACTTCATCCTGCCAGTTAAACAAGTCTATAAGCTCATAGTCTGCTATATTCACTGGAAAATCCAGATATACCGAAGGTTTTTCCCCGCCGGCTATGAGGTCAGAATCTCTTTTCCGCATCCAGTCCGGAGCCATCGCCAGCTCACCCGGCTTGTATTCTCTGATATTTAAGATACGGTGCAGAGAGCACGCTGAATTAAAAAGATTGGCATTATCAATAAAGTCAAAAACCATAAGATATTCTTTACCCTTGCTCTTGCGCATACCCCGGCCCAGTTGTTGGAGATAAACGGTCTTGGACATGGTTGGTCTGGCCATAAACAGCACTTCTGTCTGTGGACTGTCCCAGCCCTCATTTAAGAGATCACAGGCACAAAGTACCTGGATTTTCCCGTTTTCGTAATCCGCCAGTATCCTGTCCCGCAGCCGGGATTTCAGGGTTCCGGAAACTGCTGCACAAGCCACGCCGACCTCCTTAAAAAGGCTGGCTATCTCTTCAGCATGTTTTACCGAAGCACAAAACACCACAGTTTTTTTATTCTTAACATAGTTTAGATAGGTTTCAAGGAGTAGGCAATTTCTTTCCGGCACAAACAACCTACTCTCCAGGTCCTGGGAATTATACTTGACCCCATTGATTCGCACCATCGACAAATCCACATTGGTTTTGACCCGAATGCAGCGTACAGCAGCCAGTTCACCCATTTCCACTGCAGTTTTTAAGTCCAGCTTATTGGTCTAGCCTGAGTAACCAGTTCCCGGGTGTGGGCCAGAAACAAAGTCCTTGCTCCCACGCTTTTGGCATCACTTACAGCAGTAACTGTTTTCCCGGTACCTGTAGCATGATAGAGGAGGGCGATGCTTTCCCCGGTCTCCCGCATATTCCTGAGGTTGGTAATGGCTGATTGTTGATGATCTTTTAGCTCAATCAGCTTGCCTTTTTGCTGTGGCAGGTAGTCCTCCAGCATACGGAAATGAGGCATTTCGCCGATAAAGGTCACCAGTTCATCCTTAACTCTGTCTCGCTGGCTTTTCAACTGATTATAGGCCCAGCGGTAAATCTTCCAGTTGTTATAGATAAGGCTGTTTTGCTTCAGCAAATCATCATAATACTTGTTGCGAGAAATTTGCTTAGGGTTATGATATCTCTCCCCGTCAATTTCAATAGCTATCTTCAAATCCTCGTGTTCCAGTGCGAAATCAATAAATCTGCTGCTGCCGTATATGTCCACAAATGGGTACTGGGTAAACAGGTATTGGGTTTGATCTTGCGCAAACTACACTCTGTTGCGTTCGTCCAGTGGGGTACCGAAGAACTATCCCCCCTGGAAACCAAATATATCCCCGGCACCTGTTAAAACCGGGAGTTAGCTAAAGCCAAGGACAGTGCCAACCAGGCGGCCCAATTATGGCTTAATAACCTGACCGAAAAATGGCAGACCCTGGCAGAGGGGCTCAATTCAGGGAGCATTTTGTGCGATTGCCAACATTTCCTCAGATATTCTCAAAACACCGGCGATAAATACCTTAAAGCTAGGTGATGTATTTCTGGCAATATCCATACAGACCGCAATGGCTTTAGCTCCAGATATTTGCTGTAAATCACTTATTATTGTCTTGATCTCCAGTTTAGGGTTTTCAATATTATCCGGATTCCGATATTTGCGCTTTCTGGAAAACGCAGTAATATCTCTTCCAAAAGCTTGTCCCACTGCTTCTAAATCGCCGAAATACCAGGCTTCTAACTCATTACAGGCAATTCTAACTAATGTATCAGGCCTTCCTGCATGTTGGCAGAGGTTTACAAGTTCTTGTTTTAACACACGACAATCCCAACTGTCTTTATCATGTACTATCACAAACCTTACACCAGGTTCTTTCCAACTACGAAGTTTGATAGGAATTGACTTTTGCAAATCCTGTTTTCCCTGATGTGGCACTATCAAAAACTCAATCTCTTCAGGCAATACTTTTGGCAGGATACCCTTTAATAAATTATTCATTGACGGTTCTTCAACGAGAAATACTATTTTCATTTCCGAATCCCTCCGTCAATAGTCCCTGGTTCCATAAATAGCCTAACAAATCGCCTCCTTCAAATAATGATGTTACGAGTTCATTTTCTCTTGCCCGATAAATTTTGGTGTACCCATCCTTTTTAATCAGACAATACAATTCCTCAATTGCAACTGCATTTAAAAAATCTGGTGAATGGGTGGAAATAAATACTTGTGCTCCATTATTAGAATACTGCCTAAACTCCTCAGCAAGCTCTGACAACAGCAATGGATACAGTTGGTTTTCAGGTTCTTCGATACACAGTAACGCATGTGGTTTAGGATCGCTTAAAAGCATAAGATAGGTAAACATTTTGATTGTTCCATCTGATACATATCTTGCTGCAAAAGGGTCTTTAAACTTGCCGTCTTGAAAACGTAAAACTATTCGTCCGTCAACAGTTTCTTCGGCTTGAACATCTTTTACCCCTGGAACACGTTCAGACATCTTTTTTAAGATTGCATCAAATTTATCCTTGTGATTTTCAAACATATATTTAGCCACAAGGGAAAGATTATCTCCTGTTGCAGATAATTGTTCACTGTAACCGGCATCTCTTGTCGTTCTTGCGTCTTCGATATGAAAATCTGACACGTGCCAGTCTTCAATTAGTTTTCTGAAGGTTGAGATTGCCGGAAACTCTTTGAATTGCCCCAATCCTTTTATGGCGAGTATATCCGGTGAATCCAACTGTTGATTAGCTCTTTTGGCTTTCTCATGATTCAAAGATTTATAATTTTTAGGACTACCTTCAATGGCAAAGCCCTTCCCGTTAGAAAAATCAAGCATGTGCCATGGAGAACCAGAAGATCCTCTTCTGAATTTTAAGATTTCTCTTTTTACGGAAATATCGTTTTGGTCATTTTGACCAATATGCAGCACATAAGTAACTAACGGTTCATCCTTGTCAGGTTTAAATTTGATTTCAAATTCAATGTTGCCTTTTTCTTCTCTGGAGATAACCTCTTTAAACCCCCCACGTTTTGACAAAGCTGCTTTAACATTGGTAAGCAAACAATCGTGTAAAAATCCAAACACATCAAATAACGTAGATTTTCCAGAACCGTTCATACCGAGAAAGACAGCCATTTGTGGAATATTAGCTATGTTCACATCTCTTAAAACCTTAAAGTTTTTGATTCTAATATTTTGGATTCTCAAATGAGTCACCTTCCTTTATACCCTCGGTGTTCGCTTTTGGTTTTCTATGTGTATTGCCGCTTGGCTTCTGTTATAAGAGAGTTGTTAATATTATTACATTTTGAACACAAATCTAATTCTCGGTCCAAGGGTATTATTCCTGCAGAAACACTAAGTGTACATTATGGTTTTATTTAATATTACCTCATTATGGGTGTATAATTAGAAATGTCCAAGTAATAACAGAAAAACATATTTTGGTGTACCCTTCTTTTTACACAGTCTCATTTCTGAACTCTTTCAAACTAAAACCTCTCTGATTTTGTTCTCAGGGAGATTATCGCATGGTAAAGTGACATTATG
Organism: Carboxydocellales bacterium; assembly: GCA_049302075.1. Lineage (GTDB taxonomy): Bacteria > Bacillota > Carboxydocellales > JAJZTU01 > JBAQLS01. The sequence goes on from JBAQLS010000008.1 coordinate 70,236, forward strand.
TGGTCATGTTGAATTAGATTCTAAAACTTTTTCCGTTATACTCATAATCGTCCAGGAATATAAAGACTTTCGGCTTTCGGGTGATTTTGCCATAATTATGGAACCCCGCTGTAATCAGGGTCATGGTTAAACCCTTAAGTTATTTTAATTCCACATTCAGTCAACCGGGTCGCTGATAGCAAGATGAGGGTATCTGAGCGACTGACAACCAGTTTTGCCCGCAGTAAGTTGGCGCCTCGTTCAATCACATTATGGCCTCGTCAATTAGGATAATGTCCCAGTAGGCGTTCTACAGATAATGCGTACTCCCTATCCTGCTTCAAGGTGTCAAAGAAATAATCGTCTTTTCAAAATAGTTAAAGTGGTTCTCGTTGCTAGGAATCTTGTTGTGAATAAGATTGATTCGGCTAAGTCCAACCGGACTAGGGTATGGTAAACGGCTCCACATTTCCTTTTGGAACTGAGTCAGTATTCTTTTTACCGTTGATGCGAGAGTACGTTTACCCTTGCCGCGCTGGATTAATTCACTTATCAGTATTCTGGCTTTCAGTTATTGCCAAGTCCCACCGCATCAGCAATCTCAATACGCTGGTGCGGCTAGATTAGGCCTTAAAGGCCGGATCAAGTTACTAGGTGACACCATTAATCGCCGCTTGATGCCCTATGTATATGTTAACATCGGTAGGCGCTATTTTGCGGAACAAGCTCTGAATGTATAAAATGGAACAGCGATATTGAGGAGAATCATCCTGGACAAGGACTGTTTCCTCAGGCGGAAGCGCATAAATCTTATCCGCATCAGTCATAAAGGTAGCCTCGACGTTTTTGACAAGTTCCGATAACCCAATGCAGAAAAGGGCATAACCCCCAGAACCAGCAGTATCCTGCGCCGGACCAGCCATTCTTCGCCTCGTATTTGGACCCGGGCGCATGGGGCAAAGTTGTTTAGTTGCTGACGTATCATGTGACCACATCACCTAAAACTAGTATTCTTCTGCGGAAGCAGCAACTTCCAGGAAGGAAAATAATTGCGCAAAATAGTTTAGATGGACTTTACTTATAACTAGTTGCTTTTCTACTCCGTTGACTTGGATTTCCGTACAATAATAGTCTCCTGAATACGCCGCGAACTCCTCTGGCAGGGCCATTCCCTGCCGCAGATTCCCCGACAAAATATAAATATTATGCAAATCTAGTTCTCCTCCATGTTTTGCCAAAGCATGACAATTAGGGCATAAGCACAATATATTATAGGGCCGGTCAGCCCAGGAGATTTCTCCCCGATCCTCCCGAATATGGAAAACCTCAAACCACTTCTTGCCACTGCTTAAGCGCAATTCAGTAGCACATATTTGGCATTTACCACCATATTCCTGAAGGAGAAAAGACTTAGGGTCTGCGCGCCAAGGGTCAAAAAGCTTTTGGTTTGGACCCAAAGCAATTTTATTTAGATTGGGCTTAGGTGTCCTGTTTTTCTTTTCCCGAATCTCAGGGCCAATTTGGAAAGAACTAATTATTTGTTTCCGCAAAGCCATCCCTGATTCTATTTCCTCTTCGGGAGACAACCCATTGTTCCATTCCCTGATTATTTCCCTTTCAGGTGCGATACGGTCATCTTTAAGTGAGTTAATAACCTCCCGGGCCACATCAGAAGCGTTTTCGCCAAACCGCTGGACATTTACCTCCTTGGTCTGGGGAGTCATGGACCTAATAGGAGTTGTTGGGACAGCAGGACTTGCTCTGTAGACTCTTAGCTCCTTCAGATCCCCCAGGGCGTCTTTAAACCTTGTAAAATCACACAGACTTAGTAGATGTGCCAATATTTCTTCAGATCCCTCTTCCAGAGAAACTAGAAGTTTTCCTGAGCGGTTATCCAGATGGGGAAGCTCAATGTTTATCGCAATCTTTTTCTCGGTACCAAGACTCCTTTGGGCATAGCTAACCTTCACAACCCTACCGGATACTGTATCCAGCTTGCCAAACCGGGTTAGTTTTAACTTTAGCTTGGAAACTTCCTTTTCATCCAACAATTTGAGGTAACCTTCCAGCAAAAGCTTAAACCGACTACTCTCTTCCTCATCAAGCGGTCGCTCTCCTCTGAGTCCGAGTTCCCCAGAATCGTATGGTAAGATTAATCCTAATTCATTAGCCGCCTTTTCAAAAGCAAATCTGTCTGATTCCTCAATTTTTAGTCCAACAACCACAATACCGGCTTTATCAAGCTGGTCGAAAGTTTTTGGGTTATTAAATATTATCACGGGTGGAGCAAGGAGCTTTAATTCATCAAATACTTTTTTAACCTCACGCGTAATAGTTCCACGGTCTGTCGCGCTCCAACTATACCAGTTATTAAGCAAACCGTGCAGATCATTTTTGCTGCTAGAAAAAAAAGTAGATTTTTGAAACAACTCTTTAATGCCTTTCAGGTAGAAACCAATTTCGAATTCTGAACTGAGTCCAATTAATTCACCCAAAATTCTACCTGGTTCCCCATACTGTTCCTCAATAAGTGGCTCACCTTGATTAGCATAATGTCCAAGTCGGAATTCCTGAACAGGCCGTAAACGGTTTTCCACCAGATCGAAAACTCGCAGGTAGGAAGGGGACATCCCTGCTCGGACAAACTCTACAGCAATTTTAATAATTTCCGGATGTGCCTTTCTATCCAAAATACCCCACAGCCGATTTACATCAGTTATTCCGGGTTTTCGGACTTGGAGGGAATCTAAGTATCCAGTTGTATACCCAGCTTCTCCCCCGTTATCCTCTAAGACAAAGGGAAATACCACTTTGGCATTTTCAAAACGGACAAGTTCCGTCCCGGTAATACGCAAGGCATCCGTCGCGCTGACCAGACCGCCATTGACAGGTTCGAGTTTAATTTGCGACCTTTCAACGCCACACCAAAAATGGTCCTGAAGGGTTACAGTTTTCGATTGTTTGCCACCAATCTTGTTTGCCTTAAATAAGCCTGGAGGTGGATCCATGCTAGTCTTTTCCCACGCTCCATATAATGCCTTTGACATCGCATGGCTACAGCCCGGCTGTATTGTTAAAATTGTTCGGCTTATATCGTCAATCTGAACCGTAATTACTTCTACTGCTGTGGATACCATCCCACCCTCTTTTAAATTAGCTGACCAGATATCAAATCTTTTTGAATCATTTCTCTCAAATCCCAAAGAACTCCCATGTTTAGTTGTATCTAACTCAAAGGTAGGTGCCGACCTTATTCCACACCGGATTAAAAAAGTTCTGACTTCCTCATAATGCTTTCTCCGTCTTTCATTTTCCCGTTCACGCTTAATCTGTTTTGCTTCACTGGGCGGGGGCTCCAGCAATGACTTGGTCAATTCCAAAGCCTCCAGACCGCTGTCCGCATAGAGTGTGTCCTCAATCATAAGCCGGAGCTGTCCAGGCAAAAGTAGGTCTCCCAATTTCTTTTGGTTTTTTTTCTCAGAAAAAAACACGGCATCTTTAATCCTGTAAAGATCAGCTAGATAGCTCCCTTCTGGAATTCGTTTCGCCCGGTATGCGTCAAATATAGCTTTAAGAACCTTATACCTCGTCTCAGGCTTAGGATCATTAACTCGGTTCCCATCTAGTAACCAGGGCAACTGGAGTTCACGTAAAAGCGTATCCTCGGTCAGTTCCTGGACTCCTAACTTTCTTAACAATTCCCGTACAGTTTCATTTCGGTTATGAACCCGCCGAGATTCGGCTATCCTAGCTTGTGAGGCATCACCACCTAGTTCGGGTCGATGGGTGTACTCAGGATCGATAACCCGATAATCCAATGCCTTTCCTAAACCGGTACTCCGTTTTGAACGGGTCAATAACCAGAAGATTTTCCCTGAAGATTGTTCGGTCTCTAGGGGACCGAATACTCCGCCTTCCAGAGGGAAAATTGGTGCTCTGACGAGAGCATGCATGACATTAGCGTGTTGGTTGGACCGATTATCATTAATTGCCGTTAAAGTTAATAAATACTTATATAGTCCAATCAGATTATCATCACGTTTTAGCATTTCTTCCGGCAACTCGATTTTTTCCAACATAAGAGCTACCTGCCGGTCATTAATGTGCGGAACTTTGTACTCCCTCCAATGAGCTCTCCAGTTCAGATTATTTGCCCACTCTAGATGTACAAATTTTTTCCCCAGCACTTTTTCCGCATTTTTCCTCGACGACGGGTATTTTTGAAACCACCCTGTCCAGAAAGGGTTGGCAATTAACGCATCCTCAGGTTTGACCCATTCTTTATCTTCAAATGAACGGACCCAAGCAGATTCCCTTAAGAGACCCACAAACCTCTGAAAAGCCTCTGCTAATTGTCCTGAATCTTTTTGCACCGGAATAAAATCTGGGATACGGTTATACATTGATGGGTGGTCTCGCCAGGCCAAAATCGCACGCATTAAGAAGCCCGGAATATTATCGAGCAAATGGCGGTTCCATTTGTTATGTTCCGGATCATACAGACTTTCCCGGTCTGCTTTTGTTATACCATCGATCTGTAGGAACAATGGGACAGGAAGTTTTACGTTAGTAGGCAGAAAACAGAAAAGCCGTCCTTCTGGCATGAATTCCTCAGTGAAATCCACAAGCCCGGCAACCACCATTTTGCGATTTAGTGTTCCTTTGCTTGCACCTAAATCTTCCCACCGAAACGAAACAAGGTCACTAGGAAACTTCAAGTCTTCTTCATAAAGAACGTATTCTCTCAGTTCATCCGTCGGGAATGTCCTCAGGGAAATAAGTTGGCTATTTCTGGCGGCAGGCTCAAGAGTTAAGGAAAATTCATCTTTTCGTCCTTTTCTCATGTCAATTACTCTTAGCTTAGAAATGTGCTGTAAAAAAAGGAGTGTTTCTAATTGTCCGGTGACAAACTTGTGAAGTTCTGCAGCAATAATGTCTATAGAGTCTTTATCAGAAAAGTGAATACTAAGCCTTGTCCCAGAGTTTGGTTTCATACTCCCTTGTTTGATGACTTCGGGGACAATGCAGGTGTGCTTACGGAGTATAAAGTGCCAGGGCGGGCTTTCGATCTCTACATGGGAGGCCAGGGCAAAAACTGATTTAAAGCCAATTCCCTTTTCGCCAATATACCGTTTTGAAGAGTTATTTTTCTTTATTTTCGTTGATTCCCCGACGTCAGTAATGGCAATAACGTCATCAACAGTAAATCCCTGTTCATTATACATAATTTCCAGGCATTCTTTATGAATTAAAAATGTAAGCATTGCCTCGCTAGATGCGAATTGTGCATCATCGGCATTCTGTATTAATTCATTTAAGAAATGTTTACGGTCCTGATATGTAGTGTCACTCAATATTTTCAGAGAATTCATATACCCGGTAATGGCTAGGTCATACTCTTTCCTGACAAACGCCAGTTTCTCCAAGGCTTTAGGTCCGGGAGGTAATTTCTTAACCAACTCAAGATTCTGTTGCCTCTGCCTGCTGACTTTTCCCTCGTAAATGTCCGCCATCCAAATCTCCCCTTCATTCATCAGCTATGGTGAGTAGTACGATTCCCACCAATGAAGAATTAAAAGCCAAATCGCTTTTGTCCCTGAGTTTGTTTATTTTATCCTCAGTCCTTCTGGCTTCAACGGCAATTTGGGCCTCCGTCAGTCGGATGAAATCCTGACTGGGAAGTCTGCCTTCATCTTTGTTCCTTGCGCAATGGTCGGTAATCCTTTTTTGTAGCCGTTCTCTGCGGATCTCAGAGCCACGTTTCAGAGAGCTAATCCTAGCCTCGATATGATATTTGTTTTCTGCCCGCAATAATTCCAGTTTCTCTTCTATTTGGACCTCTAAAGCATCACGACCGCGGTTTAGATAATCAGGAAGTTCTTCTAAAACCATCGGGTCTAAAACAGGTTCCTTATTAGAAACATTACGGCCAAATGTCCGTGAAAACTTTCGGTAATCCAAATCTACTACGGATTTTTCCGGTATTTTCACTGGTACCGCCGCCAAATCAATCTCTACTCGAAAACCTTCAATTCGGACTTCAAACATTGGAATTATGTACACACCCGGGACGAGCATCGTATTAGCATAGCTATTGGAAAGGGAAAAAACTTTTTGGACACCTTGCCGCCGTTCAATTTCACTCAAAAGAAATTTGGTCCAAAAACCACAAGGGGCAAGGAAAAAGTGATCCTTATGTTGGTCAGCCAAACTACCGTTAAATACCACAGGAATTGACGCCTTTTCTATTAACAGGGATTTTAATTCATACATACATCCTTCGGACCCCGGTCGGCGAGTATACTGTTCAAGCCCGGCCCTAATTTCCCTTGAAAGGCTTATGACGCCACGGTTCTCGTCGAAACCTTTATAATTACATCCCTCCCAGGACTCTAGGCAAATTGCTGTCAACCTGGCAGCATCACCAGGCAGGACAAAATCGCTTTGGCCTTCAAGGTTGTGTAATGGGCTCGTAAAGTATTCGTCTCCCATTAATTCACGGCGATTAGTCTCAAATTTTTCCATTTCCAATTTTGCCTGGGCAATCGCTAATTCGATTTCTTTCATCCTGATTTCTAATTGTTCCGTGCTTAGTTGACCACTTACTATTTCTCGCTGTAGGCCAGTCAATTGGTCACCCAAAATTGGTTCTAAGGTACCCACGCTTTCCTCGATTAGGCCGATTCTTTCGTAGAGGGCAGCATAAATCCTCTCGTCAACTGTATTTCTGATGTACATGTTCGCAGCAATAACCTTATCAGCATTCTGCCCGAACCGGTCAATCCGGCCAATACGCTGTTCAATCCGCATCGGATTATAGGGTAAATCATAATTTACCATCGCCTGGCAGAATTGGAAGTCTAGACCCTCTCCCCCAACCTCACTCGAAAGGAGAATATCTAAATCTTTTTTCTCAAAATCTTCCATGATATCATAGCGTCCCAGTTCCCTACCATCTCCAACCAAAGGCACTTCCCCACAAATCAAACCTACACGGTAACCTTCAGCAGTTAATCTTTGTTTTAAGTATTTTAAAGTTCGGACAAAGAATGAGAACACCATAACCTGGGGATTGTCAAGATTTCCAAATAGCTGTTTAATAAGCTTGCTGAATTCTTCATATTTTGTATCTTCAGTCCCCAATTGTCCAGCCAGGTCCCGGAGTCTTATGTATTCACTTCTAAGCTCCGGGGGCAAGGGGACTTTTGGTAATTCTGAATCATCGTCAACAGTCTCTCTGGACTCTGCCTCATCAGTAATCATTTGGTCATTCCGGATACACCACTCCAGATATTCCCGCATTGCCGGGATGCAACTGCTAACCATTCTCCTTGGAGTGTTTGTAATAAAGCCGATTGCCAATGGGTTACCTCCCCGTGCCAGATAGGCATCCTTGGTTAACTGGATCACGGCCTCGTGAAATTCCATTTCCGCAGGATTGAGCTCTACAGGAACCTTGATTGTCTCCCGTGTAACCCTATGTTTAAGGGCTTCCCGCTTTAAGGTCCTGGTAAATGAGTTGTCTAGAGGGCTAAGAGAAATCAACATTCGTTCATACTTCGCTACCTCATCAGCACCCATACGATTACCTGAGCTTAGGACATTGCAGAAACTTGCTACCCCAGCGTGTTCGTTGATAGCTGACCCCAGAGGGCCAATTCTTAATTCCTCAATTTCTTTAAGAATATCCCCATATACAACGGTGGAATTTTCCGCTAACAATCGTCTGCTTCTGTTAATTGCTTTCACCGGTGAAAGCATGGCGGAAAATGTCTGCAAGTCTGGAAACATAGCCGGATTTAGAATATGCAACTGACTAAAAAGATCCTCGTCCTTTAAATTCAGAGGGGTCGCCGATAGCATAACTAACTTTTCCGAAAGGCTACTCAGAACGTTGCCCAGGTAATTGCTCTCAGTGTTGTTATTACGCATATGGTGGGCCTCATCAATTACAACCATGGACCAAAGATGCACTTCCCGGGAACCATCTATTTTCTGTAATAGACTAAAATAGTTATGATGCCTTAATAACTGAATGCTGGCAACCGACCACATAGTGCTATCTGGCATGTATCCAGTATTTAACACATTCACCAAGGAATTCTTCAGTGATGACCCGTCATGTAAATGAAACTTTAAATTGAACCGTTGGTTCATTTCTTTAACCCACTTGGGTCCTAGTGCATTGGGACAAACTATTAATATTGGGCTACGGCGGTCTAATTCCCCCCTAGCGATTAATTCTGTAAGAATAATCCCAGTCTCAATCGTCTTTCCTACCCCAACCTCATCAGCGATGAACAATCTCTCTTCCGATCCAGGAGATAAGAATTTACTTAAAGGTTTGAACTGATACGGATTAAAAACGGTCCTACTGGCAAGGTAACTGTAAAAGTTTCCTTCAATTGGCCGCTTTAATCGATACCATGTTTGGAATAGATGGAAGTCATTCGGACCGACGAAGTCTCCCAAACTTAACCCATCAATTATTCCTTGCTCCTCATCTACATAGGATTCCAAATACTTTTCCTGATAGGTTGTCGTTTTCCCATCGACAGTTACTCTATATCCAACATTCGACTGTCGTATCAGAACCTCATTTATCGTGCCAACCTTATTACAACTGATTATTCGGACATTATTTCCTTTTTTAAACCTTGCCAAATTTGTCATTATTCTCCCCCTTGTCTCTTCCCCAACTAAAGCAAAGGCCATCCCTATCATGGGACTGGCTCCAACCCAACACAGATCCACAATCCTAGCCACCTAAATACCCCACCAACCGCTCATACTCCTGCTAAACTCCTCTATCCTACCAAAGTTAATCAGGTTCATGTCTTTCCACCGATCTATACTTTTACTCAATTAAAACAGCAAAAACTGACAAATATGTGTCACTTTAAATAGATTTTTTCTAATTCAATTCTAAACATATCTACATATCATCTTTTCCAACTTTTCTTTCAGCATTTGCCTCAGCTCAGGCGGCTCCACTACCTCCACAAACTCTGCCAACTGTAGTAGCCAACCGGTAAACTCATACATTCCCGAAGTCCTGAAGGAGACAATTATAGACCCGTCAGGCAAGTCCTTCACAATCTGCTGACTAGGATGATACGCGATTAGGTTGAACCTATAGGCAATCTGAGGAGACACCTTTATCAATACATCTTTTGTCTCATCGCTCGAGAAGACGCCCCAACTATCACCAAAATACTGTTTAAGATTAAAGTCAGCTGGATATTTAAAAATTTCACTTTGCATAGAAACATGGTCAATACAATCCAGCCGGAATGTTCTCATACCCTGGGAGTTATAGCAATGTCCCACCAAATACCAAGTGTTATGTTTGCACCCCAGACCATAAGGATGTATTATACGGCTCCCCCATACACCTTCTCCAGTTTTGTAATACTTAATTCTAATGGCCTTGCTTTGGCGCATGGCCTCTAATATTACCAACAAAATATCCCCGGACTTCTTCTTATCTAACAACTTTTCTTCCACAACATGTATCCGATTATGAAGCTTCTGTAGTTCGCTGTTTCTGTCACCATATCTATTCTTGAATAGGGATGCCACTAGTACATCTTTTATATCATTAGTACCAACAGCTAGCGGACCACCCTGCTGCCTAAGAATACTCAGGAAAATAACAGCAGCAGCTTCCGGACCTATTTTTAGCGGAAAGGCTTCCAAAAGTTTGTACCTACCAGAGGTCTTCATGCCCCGTCCAGGTCTTTCCAGCTTTACAGTATCAGTATTCTCTATTACCCCTATGTCCCGGTAAACCTGACGTTCAGATACCCCGCATTTTTCTGCCATTTCATTTAAGGTCGCTCCTCCACCCGGGCTTTTTAAGGAGAGATAATAAAGCAATTTAATCAACCTATCTATTTTGGTCCCGCTTCGGCCAGCCATAATTTTCACCTCGATCTTTTATACCAAATACAAAAGCCCGTTCCAAAGGAACAGGCTCCATATACTAAAAAATGCTGCAGCCTAGCAATCTTACTATAGTAAAACCGTAGTACCATGGCTTTGCGCCTCTGCTTTTCAGTAGGTTTACCATATTTAAACTTATATGTAATTAATGTGCTTACATTAAAATGTTAAATACTGCATAGATATGACAATATCCTGCAATATGAATCGGTTAACGCTCGTCATTTTTCGACCATTTTCGACTTTTACTAAAATACCAACATCTCTCATGTTATTGCTACCCACTGTACCACTGTTATACTTCACCATCAAGAATTAGCGGAGGTCTAATCAACAAAGTCTGTAGGTACTTCTTTGGAATTAATGTTCTTATGTTTATTGGGAAAAGGAAAAGCCCACCCCCTGTCTTTCGACGGGAGCAGGCCATATTTTTTCTTTCAACAGCCATTGCATCCAAGGTCTGTTCAGTTTATGTTTCCTGTTCCAGCTTTTTAATTTCCAGTTCTAATTTTAATACCATGAAATCTAGTTCGGTAAAACAGTGTAGATTTAGCTTCTTGGCTAACTCCCTGGCATCCAATGAATACTGTAGCTTTTTCCTTAATAAATCTAAATTTTTCATGAATATCCCCCCGCTCCCGATAGTCTTGAGTTAATTATAGCAGGGCTATTTTTTATTATCAGTGATAATAATCACTACTAATAAGTATTTTTATTTGGGTTTTAAGCTTTAGCTATCTAAAATTTGCACATCGATATTTTCAGGAGCAGCCCCTATTTCCCAAAACAACAAAAGACAGCGAATATTGTATATTCGCTGTCTTGCATAAAATTTAGTGAGTAAACCTATAAGCCGAGTTCTGTCTTAGACAGTCATCTATCTCGAACCACTGTTACCAGTGGCCTCCAGCAACCTTACCCGGGAGCGAGGCGGGCAGCCCCATAGCTCCTCTATTCGGTCTTGCTCCAGGTGGGGTTTACCTAGCCGGCAAGTCGCCATGCCGCTGGTGAGCTCTTACCTCACCTTTCCATCCTTACCTTACATCGCAGCCTGAGCCACTCGAGCTCTGGACTCCGGCCTCTAGGGCTCTGGCCTCTCGCTCAATATTACGGGGTCAGCATAGCTGCCCCAAAACTGTAAGGCGGTTTATTTCTGTGGCACTTTCCTTGGAGTCGCCTCCACTGGACGTTATCCAGCACCCTGCCCTTTGGAGCTCGGACTTTCCTCAGATACGGCCTTTCGGCACTAGTACCCGCGACCATCCGGTTTACTCACTTTATTTCGTTGTCAGGTTTATATCTTAACACTATCAGCACTAAAGTTCAATGCTTAACTTTTGGAAGCACTACCAATTAGTATGCCACCTGTTGTTTCTTAAAATACTGCTCAATCCAGATATTCCTCACGCACCGGAACAAAGGTATCTAGAATTATGGTGTTCTCTAATACCTCTGCTCCATGCTCCAAGTCCCCTGGAAAATTGATGGCCTGACCTTGGTTAAAAACTTTTTCCCCTTCTCTGCTGGAAAAGCTAACCTTCCCTTGCAGAATAAAGCTTGCTTGCTCATGAAAATGGGTATGGGGAGGTAGTTTTGCTCCCTTGACCAGATAGGCCTTAAGCTGCAGCATTTTTTCCCCGGCAGCTACCGTTTCCCGGTAAATTCCCGGAGCTAAAGGAACTACCCTGCCTGTCGGGGCAAAAGGTGAACTATAGGCAAAAGCAATTTCCTGAATAATAGCTGTGCCCTGAGGCGGCTTGGCAAAAGCTGCCCCAGGTTTAGCACTTGTGTTCTCAGAACTAACACCTGTCTCCTGAGCATCACCACCCACCATGGCCTTTTTATCCATGGCCAGATTGGCCAGTTGGTCAGCCCGTTTGTTTTTGGCCCGGGGTACATGAGTATAGGTACAGCTGGCTATTTTGCCAGCCTGAAGGCGCACCTTTTGATAGAGGGGAAGTAACCCCTCATTTTTTACTTTATATTGACTATTTAGTTGTTTAATCATCAGTTCACTGTCGGCGAAAACCTCCACCTTAGCTGCACCTAAATCCTTGGCTATCTCCAGCGCCCTGACTAAAGCGGTATACTCGGCTACATTGTTGGTAGCAGTGCCAAGATAGTCTCCTAACTCATACACCACTTCCCCGGTTAAACCATCATAAATAACCAGCCCGATTCCAGCCGGTCCCGGATTACCCCTTGAACCACCATCTGTGTAAATTTTGTAATGACTCACCACCACCACTCCTTACTCTTGAAACTCAGTTGCTCCACCCTTTAATCTTGAAACTACAGTGTCTCCCTATGCAAATTGAAAGGGATCGGTATTTATCCGGCTCTCCACTACCTCTATCTCCAGCTTGACCTCGGCTGCTTTTTTCCTAAGGTATTGGGCTAGAACGGGAACGATAATTTGCTCAGTTCCGTTGTGTCCTGCATCGATAAAGCTCATCCCCTGAGCTAGAATATCCTGGCCCTCATGGTATTTTATATCGCCAGTTAACAGCACGTCCGCCCCTTGGAAAACCGCTTTATGCATTAAAGCTGCCCCGGAGCCACCACACAGAGCCACCTTCTCAATCTTTTTACCCAGGTCTCCCCCCAGCCGCAAATTAGTTAGGCCCAGCAGCTCTTTAACCTGTTGGGCCAGTTCACCTAAAGTAACCGGGGCAGGCAGCTTCCCTATCCTTCCTAAGCCTAGGCTAGCACCTTCATTAAGTAAGGGATATAGGTCATAAGCCACCTCTTCATAGGGGTGGGCTTTAAGCATTGCTTTGACAACTTTACCAACCCCTCGCTCAGCAATGATAGTTTCCAGGCGGTATTCCTCTGCTCTTTCCAGTTCACCGATTTGACCGATAAAAGGCTTCGCTCCCGCTCCGGCCTTGAAGGTCCCTGTCCCGGCTGCTTGAAAGGTACAATGAGAGTAGTTGCCAATCCAACCAGCTCCGGCCTGGGTCATAGCCTCCCTAACTTGTTCCACCTGACCTTGGGGAACAAACACAACTATTTTACAATACTTTTCCCTATAGCTAGGAGCCAGGATCCCGGTCTCCTGCAGCCCTAACCTTTGAGCCAAGACACCATTTACACCATCCTGAGCGCTGTCTAGGTTAGTATGGGCGGCATAGACTGCAATGCTATTCCCAATTAGCAGGGCAATATTTCTACCCAGGGGAGTATCAAACCGCAGGCTTTTTAGCGGACTAAAAATCAAGGGGTGATGGGCTACCACTAAGTCCACATCGGCCTGGATTGCTTCCTCCACCACCTCAGTATTGATATCCAGGGTAACTAGAACCTTATGTACTTCGCCAGCAGGACTCCCAATTTGCAGCCCAATGTTGTCCCATTCCTCCGCCAGATATTTAGGAGCAAGCTGCTCCACCAGGTTAATTATCGTTTGCACCTTCGCGGTCATTAACCCACCTCCATCCACCCTTACCTATTCTCCCCCTGATATATAGAGTCCTTCAGGTTTTGGAGTTTAGCTACCCATTCTGCTGTTTTCTCCGCTTTTTCTTGAGCTAACGGACTAGCACTGTTTTGAAGCTGCCTTATTATCCACTTTCTATCCAGAATCAGCTTGTCCAAATGCTTAGCTAGCAAAGGGTGCCTTTTCTCCACTAATTTCGGCCCTACTTCCAACAATACCGAATCAAGTTGAATACTCAACCCCGTAGCTAAATTCCCCTTCAGCTGAGTCAAGCTATTCTTAGCCCTTTCCGCCACAATTACCTCATACAGTCTATTTTCTTCCTCCGCCAGTTCCTCATCAATAATCTGCCATCCGTTGTGGAGCAGCCATTCCCGCAGTGGAGCAGCGTCAACCATCGGCTGTAGAATCAGTCTCACCAGCTGGTCTGCCACCTGAGGACTGGCCTCCAGGATGCCTCTAATGGTCCCGCCACCCATCCCGGCAATAACCACCGCCTCAACCTCGCCCGGCTCCACCACCGCCAGTCCATCACCCATTCTAACTGCGATGGCATCCCCCAGACCCGCCTCCCTAACCGCCCTTAAGGCAGCCTCAAAAGGTCCCCGGTGCACATCCCCGCCTACAGCACTTGGGCAAACACCCTCCTGTACCAGGTAGATAGGCAAATAAGCATGATCAGTTCCAATATCCGCAACCTTGCTCCCCCGAGGAACAAAATTAGCTATTGTCATCAACCGTTCGGATAACAGCATATTCCCCTCCACAGCCCTTAATCTCTCTTCAATGAGTCTATATCAAACTTGCTATACTAGCCTAGACCCATGCGAATACTTATAGCTTTAACAATTTCCACTCATCCCAGACCCATTTAGGCAGCTATCAATGCCATCCCGCCCCTCAGACCCATGTGGCCTGCTATCACTTACTATTCCCGTCCTCAGGCTCGGTTGGATAGCTATCGCTTAAGTTGCCCCAGACCTTTATTACCAGGTAGGTTAGCTATTCCGGTCAGGGTGCTCATGGCGGTGGGCCATAGATGCTCTTGACTCGGTGTTTAAATTGAGCACCCCGGCCGCCAAGGACGGCGGCCGCCTCGCCGCTGAATCACGGACGATGAATCGGCGAGGTTTGGGTGCTCAGCTTAAAACACCGAGTCATAGAGCTTCTAGGCATGGAGGCCTAAGAGCACCCGACCGGGGTAGCTATCCTACCGGTCATCACCCAACTGGTCATAATAAAGAGGTAGCTATCCAAACTAACAAGAAAATCGACTGCGTCGAATTTATTTATATGGAAGTCAATTTTCTTGTACACAGGGAACCCAGGTTCCCTATGTTGCTATCGCTGTGACCCTCCTACGGACATAAGGGGCGTACCCCTTAATAACCCCAGTTAAGGAAATTATCCACAGCCCTGTAAAACGGTAATTTCCTTAACTATAAAAAAACCCTGCCGTTAACCGTCAGGGTTTTACTTTCGATAATGGTGGGCCCACCTGGGATCGAACCAGGGACCGACCGGTTATGAGCCGGTTGCTCTACCGCTGAGCTATAGGCCCACAGGAGCATTCCCCAATGCATATTCACTTTAGGGAACTTCTCGAGTGCAAAGATTATTATACGTTAATTTTCTATTCAGGTCAACCTTTAACTGCCATAAAAAAAATGTAATGTTTACCTCTTACAGTGGTACGGCTAAAATTTAGAGCTTAATATCTTTGCCTTATTCCAGGTAATCCTTTAATTTTTTACTTCTACTGGGATGCCTAAGTTTCCTTAAGGCTTTGGCTTCAATTTGGCGAATGCGTTCTCTGGTAACACCAAATTCCTGGCCTACTTCCTCCAGCGTTCTGGCCCGGCCGTCGTCTAAACCAAAGCGCAAGCGTAAAACTTTTTCTTCCCTGGGAGTAAGGGTCTCTAAAACTTCCTCCAGTTGTTCCTTTAACAGCCTGAAGCTAGCTGCTTCCGCCGGTGCCGGAGCGTCTTGGTCTTCGATGAAGTCTCCCAAGTGGGAATCTTCTTCTTCCCCAATTGGTGTTTCTAAGGATACTGGCTCCTGGGCTATTTTCATAATTTCCCTAACCCGTTCCACAGAAATGTCCATTTGATTGGCAATTTCCTCTGGAATTGGTTCACGTCCTAACTCTTGCAGGAGTTGGCGGGAAATTCTGATTAGTTTGTTGATGGTTTCCACCATGTGGACTGGTATCCGGATGGTTCTAGCCTGATCGGCAATAGCTCTGGTAATTGCCTGGCGAATCCACCAGGTAGCATAGGTACTAAATTTGAACCCCTTGCGGAAATCAAACTTTTCCACCGCTTTGATCAAACCCAAGTTGCCCTCCTGAATTAAATCCAGAAACAGCATGCCTCTACCTACATAGCGCTTAGCAATACTCACTACCAGCCGGAGGTTGGCTTCTGCTAATCGCCGTTTTGCTTCATCATCCCCGGCTTCCATCCGCTTGGCCAGTTGAATTTCATCATCTGCACTCAAGAGAGGTACCCGGCCAATTTCCTTTAAATACATCCGGACAGGGTCGTCAATGCCAATTCCTTCTGGAACAGATAAATCTATTTCAACCTCGTCAGCAAGAGCAACTTCCGGATCTGGTCTCTCGGCTTCTGTTTCGAGGGGTTCGATATCTCCGCTTTCTGGAACAACATCAATGCCCATGCCTGCTAATTGCTCATAAACATCATCTATCTGCTCGGGAGTAAGCACAACTCCCTGCAATGCATCCATAATCTCGGCATAGGACAATACGCCGCGCTTCTTGCCCTTTTCCATTAGTTCTTTTATTCCTTCTACTTTTGCTCCGTCTTTTGACACAGTTTACCCCCCTTTCCCAGGGACCTAAATTAATTATTTGCACAGCTGGTTGTATTCTCCCATTAGTTGGGCCACAAGCTGCCAGTCACCAACTTTTTCAGCTTCGGCCAGTTCCTTTAAGAGGTGACTCTTCCGGTCCTCCGCTCCCGCACCCCGGATGGCTTTGATACATCCAGTTAGCGTTTGCTGACTGTTATTCAAAGGTATTTCCATCATTAGAACCCGGGATAATATTGACGATAATTCTTCTTCCGGCAGTAGTGGGTATAAATCGGATGGAAAACATCCCCCGCCTGCCTGAACCTGTTCTCGATATATTTCAGCAATTTGCCTTAACTGGGGATCGCGAAATGCTGCAAGCCCCAGATTATTCTCTACATATTCTAGGTTCTGTTTATTTTCTAAAATCAAGCGGAGCAAGGTATATTCAGCCTTTTTCAGACCATCTAGTTTTATCACAGGCTTGCCAATTACTGCAGAGCCCATATCAGAAATATTATTCCTGTATTTAACATATTTATCCCTGTTTTGGCGGCTTTTTTGCTGCTCTACTCGGTATTTCCTAAGTTCACCCAAAATTGTTTCCCAGCTTAAATTCAACTCCTGACCCAATATCCGTAAATATTCTTCTCTTTCTACCGCATTGTGAACCTTAGCCAAATTAGGTAGAACTTCTGCCAGCGCCGATGTTTTACCGGTAACCGAGGTAAGATCATATTTTTCTGCTGACTGTATCATTTTAAACTCTACCAGAGACATGGCTTGTTCCGTTAGCAGCTTTTTGAACGCTTCCGAACCGTTTTTGCGGATAAATTCGTCCGGATCTTTGCCGTCCGGAATAGCGACTACCTGGACGTGACAGCCCTGAGCTTGGAGAATATCCATTCCCCGCATGGTGGCCTTGATTCCCGCCTGGTCAGCATCAAAGGCCATAATCACATTTGGAGTATAACGCAACAATTGTTTAGCATGTTCAGGGGTCATTGCCGTACCTAAAGCAGCTACTGTATTGGTAATCCCAAACTGGTGGGAGGTAATAACATCTAGGTAACCTTCCATAACAATTGCCTGGTTCAAGTCTCTAATGGAATTAAGGGCAAAATTCATACCATATAGGTTATTGCTTTTACTGAAAATTTCCGTTTCCGGAGAATTTAGGTATTTAGGCAGGCTTTGATCCATTACTCTGCCCCCGAAGCCCACAACTCGGTTGTAGTGATTCCAAATGGGAAAGATTACTCGGTTGCGAAACTGGTCATAAAAGCTGGTATCCTTGTTCTCCCTATGGTGAGCTGCCAACAAACCTAACTCGGCCAATTCCTTCTCCCGGTAACCCCGGGAGGTTAAAAACTTAAGTAAACTATCCCAGTTCTGGGGGGCAAAACCTATTTGAAACTGCTCAATAATTTCGGCGGTAAGCCCACGCTTATGTAGGTAGGCCTGGCCAGATTGTCCCAACTCTTTTTTGAGCAGAAAGTGATAATATTTCATCGCCAATTCGTTAGCTTCATATGCCCGGTGACGCTTTTGTTCTGCTTTGATGGTTTGGGGGTCTTTTTCTGCACTGGGAACGGTAATTCCCACCCGCTCGGCAATGCGACGCACTGCTTCCGGGAAAACTATCCCTTCCTTTAACATTAGGAATTTATAAACATTTCCTCCGGCATTGCACCCAAAGCAATAAAAAATTTGCTTCTCAGCCGAAACGGAAAAAGATGGAGAATCTTCAGCGTGAAACGGACAAATCCCGAAGTAATTGCGACCCATTTTTTTGAGAGGAACAAACTCCCTAACCACTTCGACAATGTCCGAAGCAGCCCGGACCCGTTCAATAACTTCTTGGGCAATTAATCCTCCCAATTCAATCACCTGCTAATTTTCTATCATTGAAAATCATTATCTCAGTTTGGACTTGAAAAACGGTAGTAATTATTCCTACCGTATAACTGTAGTTTCGCCATCTTTATTAGTTTTCCTGCTCAACAGCGAAAATTTACCGCTTCCTTTATTATAGCCCGGAAGGCTGCGATGAAATTATGCCTTTCTCCACTATCAAAAACCTTTGGCCCACGAGTTCGTTGCCCAGCCTGACGGGCTTTGGCCTCGATATGGCGCATCTCCAATAGTTCTCCAATAGTTTCGGACTTAAAGATATAGCCCCGGGGAGTAAGGGCCCGACCTCTACGCCCTAAAACCATGGCAGCAAGACCGATATCTTGGGTTACCACAATATCACCCGGCTGTAAACGATTCATAATTGCTAAGTCGACCGCCTGATCTTGGTTGTCCACGTAATGGTAATATACCTCCGGGTACTCTAAATGCTGGCGGCTATGGTGGGCAATGCTGACCAGCAACCGGACTGTTAAGCCGAATTCTCCGGCGATTTGGCAAATCTCTTTTTTAACCGGACACGCATCCGCATCCACAAGTATTTGGGAAACTGCTTTATTATTATTCGCTTTCACTACTATTATTCCTTCCGGCAATCGACATTTTTTTGCCCAAGTATTCATGGACGGAATAAAGTTTCCTCAACAGTATTGACAGGTTAATGGCAATTTATTCTTATTCCTCCAGGGCTACCAGGGGGAAGCCCTGGGGTACAAAAAGTCTAGCATAAGCAGCCACTGCAAACCTATCCGTCATCCCGGCCACATAATCACATACCACCCGGTCTACTCCTACCTCCTTGCTGTAATTATACAATTCGGTCGGTAATTCGACAGGAGCATGTTTATAATAACTAAAAACCGCTTTTAACGCTTCCCTAGCTTTGTGTTCCTCTTTTTTAGCTTTCGAGCCTATGTATACCCGTTCAAACAAGAATTTCCTTAGCTCATTCGTAGCAATCCTAACTGCAGCACTCATGGTTATTTGCGGCTGCTCCCAGCTAGCTTGAATCATATCCTGAACCATGCAATTAATCCGAGTGCCGTGAGTTTCCCCTAGCAACTCTACTGCACTAGGAGGCAATTCTTCTGTCCTAATTATGCCAGCCCTCAAGGCATCGTCAATATCATGGTTAATATAGGCAATCCGGTCAGCTATTTTAACAATCTGACCTTCTAAAGTAACGGGGTCAACAGGCCCGGTATGGTTGCGAATTCCATCCCTTACCTCCCAGGTTAGATTAAGACCTTTGCCCCCTTCCAGCACCTCTACCACCCGCTGGCTTTGCTCATTATGCTTAAACCCACCGCTATAAATTTCATTAAGGGCTTCTTCGCCGGCATGACCAAAGGGAGTATGTCCTAAATCATGGCCTAGGGCAATTGCTTCAGTAAGGTCTTCATTGAGTAGTAAGGCTTTGGCAATGGTCCTGGCGATTTGAGCTACCTCTAGAGTATGGGTAAGCCTGGTTCGATAATGATCCCCAGTAGGCGCGATAAAGACCTGAGTTTTGTGCTTGAGGCGGCGAAAGCTCTTGGAATGAATAATTCGATCCCGGTCTCTTTGGTAAGCTGTTCGCACAAAGCAGGGCTGTTCCTCCCGGTCCCTGCCTCTACTACTAATACTTAGTGCTGCAAATGGTGATAGTTGGCTTTGTTCCAAGCCCTCAGTTCTCTGGCGGATTTCCATACTTTCACCTCTTTAAGGCATCTTTTTACTAATATTATCGTTTCCGCAAGGCCATGGTGGCTTGAGCCAGTTGGGCCACTCTACGACCCATGATAGCTGCCCTTTGCAGACCAATTTGGTCTTGGGCTGCCGGCTTCTGAGCACAAACCCCTTGGTGTCCACAGTCATCCTCTTCAAAACCGTCGCCAACAATAGTCATCCCCTGGACTAGCATAATATCCTGCAAGGCCCGCAGCGTTGTTTCCTGGCCCCCAAACCGGGTTCCGCCCACAGAAACTGCTCCCCCAATTACATTTAGGAAAGCTTTAGTACGGCGGTGGAACCTAGTTTTATCCCAAAAGCCCTTCATTTGAGCTGATACCGTACCAAAATACACAGGGCTGCCCACAATTATCCCATCAGCCCGAGCCATCAGGTCATACTGCTCGCCTAGCTTGTTATTATGCGCACAGGCTCCTACACAGGGATCACAGCATTGATTACAATAGGGCTCAGCCGCATCCTCCAGGCCGTCTAGCACATGGATAAGCTCCACTCTAGCACCTAATTGTTCGGCAGCCTTCAAAGCCTCCTTAAGCAGTACAACAGTGTTCCCTGCTTTTTGGGGACTGCCGTTCAGCCCGATTATTAACATTCTACGTCACACCTTTCATGGTATATAATACTATTTTAATATTCTACCTTGAGTTTTATGTTCCTGCTGCCAGCATAATTTCCTAGTAACAAACAAAGAACAGGTAGCGGCTTTTGCCGGTCAGCTCTTTCAGTTTGTTGAGTTTCTTAGACCATAGCAGGCCGCTCAAAAGCCCGTTTGCGAAGCCAGACGGGAATTTTAACTATTTAAGTATGCTTATAAGAATCGCTTATCCTAAACCCAGTAGGCTGATTAAAAATCCCGTATGGTACCTTGACCCCGATCAGGCTTGTTGAAAAACCCGTCTAGCACGGAAAAAGAATAGCCAAGACCGCAGGCGTACTCTTTGTACGTCGAGGATCTTGGCTATTCTTTTGACAAAGCTAGACGGGGAATTTCAACAGCCTGAACTGGCTATAGCCAGTTTTTGCGGTAAAAGTACCCCATCATAGTGCCTGTTAAAATTACCATAAAGAAAATTATTCCCCAAACAGCCCAATTAGACTCACCAAAAGGAAATTGGACATTCATTCCGAAAAGTCCGGTGATAAAGGTCAGGGGAAGTATAATCGTGGAGATTATCGTTAGTACCCGCATTACTTCGTTGGTTCGGTTGGAGATGATAGAATAATAGGTGTCCACCGCGCCATTCACTAAATCCCGGTAGGTGTCGGTAGCATCAATGATACCATCAATATGGTCTACTAAGTCCATATAGTAGGGCTTATTATCATCCATTATCTGAAAGGAGTAGCGGCCGTTGACATTAGCAAAAATTCGTTTCTGTGGAATGATTACTTTCCGCAGCAGTAGAATGGTTCTTTTGAGGGCTAAAAACTCCTCGGTAATCTCTCGGGCTGGATTGGTGTAAATTTCGTCTTCCAGCTCATCAATCCGCACCCCGATACGCTCTAAAATGGGAAAATATTCATCAACTATACCGTCCACAATATTATATAGCACATAGTCCGGTCCCTGCTGCATTAGCCGGGTACTGTACCAGCACTGTTTAACCAACCGGGCTACACTGGGTAGAGCTTCTTTATGAATGGTAATCAAATAGTTAGTACCTAGGAAGACATCCAATTCTGCGGTGGTAATTTCCTTATCGCTTTCTTCATTATATCTTAAGGCATGAAATACGAAGAAATAATATTCATCATAACGATCCACTTTTGCCCTAGGACTAACTTGCAGACAGTCCTCGATGGCCAAAGGGTGGAAGTCAAACATGCGTGCCAAAAGGGCCAAATCCTCCGAGGAACAATTATAGATATCTATCCAAAGTAGGTTATTCGAATCTTTTAAATATTGGTCTTTAATATTTAGGTCAATATCGTACTCAATAGTATCCTCATTTCGGTTGTAAAAGTAGGACTTAATCATTTTTCTCCCCCCCAAATAGCTTACGGGGGAGCTATTGCATGGAAAAAAGGCCACCCCCGTATACCTTTATAAGTTGTGTACATACCCTTTGCTTAAACCTAGGTAACGGCACGGTGTCCACTCTTTCCTCACCTCTCAATAGCTTTAATTATCCTTGAATGTACTATACCTAGAATATATTATATGCAGCGTCTAAAAAAAGTTCATAAAAGCATCAAATACACTATATACCCTGAATTTCTCCTTGTCAATTAGTCGGTGGTAAAGAAAAAACTCAGCCCATAAGGAATAGCTTTAAGATTAAGTTGGGCAGCTACCATAGGGTAGGTAATGACCGCAGTAACTATTTGATCTGGTTTAGGGTCAGTGTATTTCACCCCCACGACAATCACTGGACGCCCACCTCTAGTTTCTTGAGTGACGTTAGTAATCTCCACTCCGTACCCTCCGGAGCGTTTAGCTCCTCTAGTAACCAGCAGGTAAGCTCGTCCACCTAGCTCCATCCCAGTAGCTGTAGCTTTTTCTCGGTTTTGGTTTGCTAACTGCTTTAGCTCCTTAGGTACCGTGTCTAAATCCACAATTGTAAAGGGAATAGGAGCTTTATCCCCTTTGACCTGCTGACTGCTAGGCTGAACCGGTTGATTTTGGGTGCTGGGAGGAGTAGTTTTGTCGACACAACCAGAAGTAAAGGTTAGCATAGTTAAGGAGAACCAGAGGATTAGCCTTGAGAACCATGACCTTTGCAGCATCCTATACCCTCACCTCTCCCCGTTATTTCCCCAACCCCTTACCTCAAATGCCCACTCAAATCGAACTTCGAACTTCGAAAAGAACCTCTATTCCAAGATTAACGGTATTTTGGTAACATCTTGTCTGCTGCCATCCTTGTTTGATAACCAATACACCTCTAACTCGGCTTTGCCTCGGTAGCTTCCTTTATATTCCATATGCAGTTTGAATTTAGTCCAATCTAAATTTAACTTCATCCTGGTAGTTTGCCGATCGAGCACTTTTTTCTGAGGGTCAATTAACGTTGCTCTAATATATTGGTCTGGTGTTTTAGCTACACCGGTAATATCAAATTCTTTTTTTACTGTAGCTCCAGCAAGGGGGTCCTCAACTTTAAGCTTGGGGCCTTTTTCCTCTAGCACCTGTTTAAGTTCTTCGTTAGTAGGGTCAGCAAAATATTTGACCAAAAAGCCCCCGAAGAGAGATACCAAGGCTACCGCAAGTACTACCAACAGGATTATATTGCGCTGATTTAACTTCCTGAAGTCCATATAAAATCCTCCGTTTCATTCTGCTGAGCTAGCCCATTATTGAGCAGAATACCCAATTTGCCGGAAACTATTCCCGGGTTAAGCCTTGCAAAAGTAAAAGAACCGGGGTAAATCACCTACCACCACCGGCCCTTTACTTTACCTTTTATTGATATTTATCACCGGTTAATACTTAATGCTAGTTTTAGTATAATTTATCCCTTACTTATCCCTAACAATATTGCTGCTTACTGCAGCCTGGGCTGCTGATAATCGAGCGATTGGCACTCGGAAAGGGGAGCAGGATACATAATCCATCCCAACTTCCTGACAGAAGGCAATGGAATTGGGCTCTCCGCCGTGTTCCCCACAAATTCCTATTTTTAGTTTTGGTTTAGCTTGACGGCCTAATTCATTACCAAGCTTAATTAGTTTACCTACACCTTTACGATCTAGAACGATGAAAGGGTTATCCTCCAACAGCTTCTTTTCAAGATAGGCGGGGAGGAATTTACCTTCTGCATCATCCCGGCTAAAGCCCAAAGTAGTCTGGGTTAGGTCGTTGGTACCGTAGGAGAAGAAATCCGCGTAGGGGGCGATTTCATCAGCAGTTACGCAAGCCCGGGGTAGTTCAATCATAGTCCCTACTGATACCGGGAAGTCTATGCCAGTCTCTGCTTTAACCTGTTGAGCAATTTCTTCACTTAGCTCGCGGAGCATTTTTAGCTCTAGGGAGTTAATTATCAGGGGAATCATAACCTCTGGTTTGGCATCCACACCCTCTTTAATCAGTTGGGCAGTAGCCTGGAAAATGGCCCGCACCTGCATAGCGTAAATTTCTGGCCAGGTAACCCCCAGACGACAGCCCCGATGACCCAGCATTGGATTGAACTCATGGAGAGCACGAACCTTCCGAAGTAATTCTTCCTTCTCCTTTAAGGCCACTGCATCCTTTTGAGTTATTTTTAATTCAGTAATTTCGATCACAAGCTCCTCTATATTCGGGAGAAACTCGTGGAGAGGGGGATCTAGCAGCCGAATATATACGGGAAAACCTTCCATTGCTTTTAAGATTCCATAAAAGTCACTTTGTTGGACAGGTAATAGTTTATCTAAAGCTACTTGGCGATCTTCCACATTTTCGGCTAGAATCATTTCCTGGACAACAGGCAGACGGTCCTGAGCCATGAACATATGCTCAGTGCGGCAAAGGCCAATTCCCTCTGCCCCGAATTCCCTAGCTTTAACAGCATCTTCTGGGGTGTCCGCATTAGCCCGAACAGCCATGGTGCGGATTTGGTCGGCCCAAACTAATAGCTGCTGGAACTCGCCAGAAATCTCTGGGTCAATCATTGGTACGTTACCTAGGATAACCCGGCCGGTAGAACCATCGATAGAAATCATATCCCCCGCTTTTACTACCAGGCTGCCAATGTTGAACAGTCCTTGTTCATAATCAATTTTAATTGCTTCACAACCACAAACACAGGGCTTACCCATTCCCCGGGCAACAACAGCGGCATGGGATGTCATCCCGCCCCGGCTGGTTAGGATACCCTGGGCCTGGACGATACCATGAATGTCATCTGGAGTAGTTTCAGTCCGCACCAGAATAACCTTTTCCCCGTTTATGCCCTGCTTTTCCGCATCATCAGCATCAAAAACTACTATGCCGGAGGCAGCTCCGGGAGAAGCAGGCAGACCTTTGGCTACTTCTTCTAGCTTAGCACTAGGGTCAATCCGGCGGTGGAGTAATTGGTCGAGTTGAGCCGGCTCTACCCGGGTAACTGCCGTCTTTTTATCAATTAACCCTTCTGCGACCATCTCGACGGCAACTCTCATTCCCGCCTGGGCAGTACGCTTGCCGTTACGGGTTTGGAGAATGTAGAGTTTACCTCTTTCAATAGTGAATTCAATATCCTGCATGTCTTTATAATGCTTCTCTAGAAGCTGGCATGTATCCACAAACTGCTGGAATACTGTCGGCATTTCTTCCTGCAGCTTGCTGATATGTAGGGGGGTACGAATACCAGCTACCACATCTTCACCCTGAGCATTCATTAAATATTCACCATAGAGAGCTTTTTCTCCAGTGGAAGGGTTTCTGGTAAAGGCAACCCCGGTCCCACAATCATCGCCCATATTACCATAGGCCATGGACTGGACATTTACCGCCGTACCTAAATGGTCGGGGATACTATTTATTTTGCGATAGACAATAGCCCGCTGATTATTCCAGGAGCGGAATACCGCTTTAATGGACAGCAGTAACTGATCCATGGGGTCACTAGGAAATTCCTCCCCGATTTCTCTTTTATATATTGCTTTATACTCTTTGACAACTTCCCGCATGTGCAGGGCATCAATCTGGTTATCAAATTTAACTTCCAGTTTTTCCTTGTAGTTTTCTAAGACATTCTCAAACTTGTAATGCTCCACTTCCATTACCACGCCACTGAACATTTGAATAAACCGACGGTAACAGTCCAATACCCAGCGTTCATTGCCGGTTGCTTTAATCATACCTTCGGCTGTTTGGTCATTAAGACCTAAGTTTAAAATGGTATCCATCATACCCGGCATGGAGAAAACAGCGCCGGAGCGTACTGAAACTAGTAACGGGTTGTCAGGATTACCAAATTGCTTGCCTGTTTGTTTTTCTAAAACCTTAATTAGTTCCTTGAGTTGATCAACCATTCCCGCAGGATATTCCTTACCCTGATTATGATACTCGTTACAGGCTTCAGTAGTAATGGTGAGTCCGGGAGGTACTGGTAGTCCAATATTGGTCATTTCAGCTAGGTTGGCACCTTTTCCACCAAGTAAAGATTTCATCTCCGCTTTGCCCTCTTGAAAGAGGTAAACATACTTTTTAAACATGTTTATTTCTATCCCCCTTATAATATATTTCCATGACTCTACTAGCAGTTTCCTCGACAGCTCGGTTGGTAACATCAATGATGGGGCAGCCAATTTTTTTCATCACACTCTCGGCATAATCCAGTTCCTGCAGGATGCGTTCTAGACTAGCATAGTCGGCACTGGAGGTAAGTCCGAGGGTTTTTAGGCGTTCCTGTCTGATGATATTAAGCTGTTGAGGTCTGATGGTGAGTCCGATTACCTTGCGTGGTGGCAGCTTAAATAGCTCTTGCGGTGCTGCTACTTCTGGCACAAGGGGCACATTAGCTGCTTTTAACCTTTTATGAGCCAGATACATACACAGCGGAGTCTTGGAAGTGCGGGAGACTCCGATGATCACAAGATCCGCATGGTTGATTCCTCTAGGGTCTTTGCCATCATCATATTTTACGGCAAATTCTATCGCTTCTACCTTACGGAAATAGTCATCGTCAATTTTATGCAACAATCCGGGTTTCAGTTTGGGGGAATATTCCACAATTTTTGATAGTGCCTCAATCATGGGTCCCATGATATCTACTGTAACAAGTCCATGTTTCTCCGCTTCTTGTTGCACTATCTCCCTAAGCTCCGGCATCACAAGGGTATAGGCTACTACTGCTTTTAAATTCCGGGCTTCCTCCATTATTTCCACCAGGTATTGGGCATCGTTGACATAAGGAACTCTCCGGATTTCAATATGAGTATCAGTACTTGAGTTGTATTGGCTAGCGGCTGCTTTAACTACGAACTCTGCAGTTTCACCAATAGAGTCGGATACTATGTAAACAATCGGTTTCATTTCTTGTTGGGAAATTGGATTTCCCTCCTTTTCCCGCAGCCTTAAAAGTTTTCTTCCACTAACTCTGCAAAGAGGCGGGTAATATTGGTTTTGGTAAAACGTCCGATAACTTTATAGCGTTGTTCTCCATTATTGCCGGTAACCAGTTGAACCACTGGAAGACCATCCACTTGGTGATGCAGAATCTTTTCTGCAGCTAAATAAACTTGTTCCTCTAGGGTGGTAAGCACCACATTGGGCATTCTGGTCATCACAATTCCTACCGGAATTTTATCTAATTCCGATCCTCCTAAGGCTAGCTTTAACAAGTCTTTCCGGGAAATTATACCTTCCAAATATCCTTCCACACTAACCACTGACAGCGTGCCTACATCTTCGGTAAACATAGTCACAACTGCATCGTAGGCTGATTTTTGCTCGGTAATCACCACCGGCAGGGATTGTAAATCTGACACCCGGAATTTGCTTAGCCGATCCGATAGTAGGCTATGGGTTGTCTTCCCTGCATAAAAATACCCAACCCTCGGTCGGGCTTCCAGCAGTCCGGACATGGTGAGGATGGCTAAATCTGGCCTTAAGGTGGCACGAGTTAGGTTAAGTTTATCTGCGATATGTTCACCGGTTATTGGCCCTTCACTTTTTACAATTGCTAGAATTTCTTCTTGGCGCTTGTTTAGTTCGATTACCCTCACCCCTTTATGGCAATATGTTATACTATATGCCACTAAAACCCCAATTAATATATACTATATACTATATAAAATCCAAAATTCCTCCTTTGTTTAGGAAATTTTTCTCCGGTCGGGCACCTGCCCCTGTTCGGTGCTCTTAGTTCCGATACCTAGTAGCTCTAAGCACTGGTGGTCTAATATAAACACCCAAACCTCGCAGATTCATCGTCCGTGATTCAGCTGCGAGGCGGCCAACGTCCTGTTGGCCGGGGTGTTTATATTGCCACCTGTGCTAAGAGCTACACGGTACTCCACTATTAGCACCGCCCAGGGGAAGGTGCCCTCCCTGGGCTTAAAATCTTCTGGGTGTGGGCTGGGTATAAAAAAACCAGGATGGATCTGCGGGTCGGAGCGCTGGGTATCAACTAAAACCCTGGGGTCGACACTTTCGTGTTAACGCACACAAGCAGGGTCACGGGCACGGTTAGGTTAATGCTGAGTTTAGGCTACTACTATTTTGCTTAGGTCTGCTACTGCGGTAAAGAATTCGCTGATTTCCTTGAGCAGGGCTAGGCGGTTGTTGCGGATGTCGTCTTCGGGAGCCATAACCATTACCCCGGTAAAGAAGTCTTCGATAGGCTGCTGGAGCTGGGTTGCCTTTTGGAACCAGCTTAGGTAGTTGCCCTGCTCTATATCCGGGACTACTGCTTGTTGTAACTTAGTAAAGGCCTGGAAGAGTTGGGTTTCTACAGTTTCCACAAACAGTTCTGGCTTTATTGGACCACCTTCGGCTTTTTTGGCCAGGTTGGTAACTCGGGTGAAGGAGGTGAGTAAGGCGCTAAAGCTTTGGTCAACCCTGGCCTTATCCAGCGCCACGGTACGCTGCCAGGTGTCTACTGGCCGATCAAAGCCGGCAACCAGAATGGCATCCACTACATCATAGCTGATCCCCAGCTCCATGAAAATGTTGCGCAGCCGCAGTTTAAAGAATTCCCCAACTTCCTTTTGGACCTCTGCTTTAGCTAGCTTTAGCTCTTTACCAGTATAACCATCATAAGCTTGGGCCATCAACTCACTTAACGATAAGTTTAGTTCCCCGTTTAACAGCATGTGGGCTACTCCCAAGGCTTGACGCCGCAGGGCATAGGGATCCTGGGAACCAGTAGGTTGGATGCCGGCAGCAAAACAACCGACAATGGTATCAATTTTATCGGCAATGCTCACTATAGTCCCCGCCTTTGTTGTCGGTAACCCATCCCCGGCAAATCTCGGCAAATAATGTTCCAGAATGGCTTTAGCTACTTCTTGGGTCTCCCCGGTTTTGGCTGCATATTCACTGCCCATAATTCCCTGAAGTTCTGGGAACTCATAAACCATATTGGTCACTAAATCTGCTTTGCACAACAAGGCGGTTTTTAAAGCAGTATTGGTGGTTTTTTTGTCCTGTTCAGTCCGCTCAGCAAGATATTCCACTAGACGTCCAATCCGCAGAACCTTTTCGTAAATTGTCCCTAGACTTTCCTGGAAAACAATTTTTTTCAGCCGATCAACATACTGGGCCAAAGGCAGCTTTAAATCCTCCTGGTAAAAAAACCTAGCATCAGCCAGCCTGGCCCGGAGCACCTTTTCATTGCCCTCTTTTACCGTTTCTAACCCATGAGTACCCCCATTGCGAACAGTGATAAACTTATTCAGCAAACGCCCCTGGTTATCTAAAACCGGGAAGTAGCGCTGGTGTTCCCGCATGGGGGTAATTAATACTTCTTTGGGTAACTCCAGATAGTCGGGCGAAAAGTTCCCACAAAGGGCAGTTGGATATTCCAGTAAATGAGTTACCTCTTCCAGAAGCTCTTCATCCGGCTGTACCTCTCCTCCTTCAATAGTGGCTAACTCTTGAATCTGCTGCCAAATAAGCTCCCTGCGTTTATCCTGGTCAACCAGGACATAACCTTGCTTGGCTAATTTGATCAGGTACTCCTGGGCGGAGTTTAATTTAATCAAACCCTTACTTAAAAAGCGGTGGCCATAGGTAGTTTGCCCGGTGCTAATATTTTCTATGGTAAAAGGTATGAGGGTTTTCCCATACAGGGCTACCAGCCAGCGAATGGGCCTGGCAAAGCGCAGCTCGGAATAAGCCCAGCGCATCGGCTTGGGGAAGTTTAAACCGGTTATCAGCTGCAAAATAATTTCCGGCAGGATTTCTATAGTCCGACGACCGGTTTCCTGCTTAAGGGCGAAGACATACTCTCCATTGGCAACTTCCTTAACCACTAGTTGCTCTAGTTTTACCCCCTGACTACGAGCAAAACCCTCTAGCGCTTTACTAGGTTTACCTGCAGCATCATAGGCCGCTTTTTTGGCGGGACCTTTTACTTCCAGGGTAACGTCCTGCTGTTCCGGGATTAGTTTGGTTATGTATAAGGCTAGACGGCGGGGAGTTCCCCATGCTGTAATTTTACTGTAGCTTAATCGATTGTGGTTACAGGCTTTTTCCGCCAGGTCTTGTATTTGAGCTAACGCCCCAGGCATAAACTTTGCCGGGATTTCTTCAGTTCCGATTTCTAAGAGAAAATCTTGGGCTTGCTGGTCAGCACTTAACTTTTTGCTAACTTGGGACATGCTACTTCACCTCCTGGGGCTGAACTACTTTAGGGTTAGCAGTAGTTGGGTCGGAATATTCCGAGTTGTTTCTGAGCAGGGGAAAACCCAGCTTTTCTCTTTGCTCCACATAGGCTTGGGCGCAGCTTCTGGCCATATTCCGCACTCGGGCAATAAAGCCGGTGCGCTCGGTAACACTAATGGCTCCCCGGGCATCTAACAAATTAAAGGAATGGGAGCACTTTAACACATAGTCATAAGCAGGTAGGACAAAGCCTTTTTCTACCACTCGCATCGCTTCTTTTTCATAAAGGTCAAATAGGGTAAACAGGGTGTCAATATCTGCAATGGCAAAATTGTAATGGGAATGTTCCACTTCGCCCTGATGATGAACATCTCCGTAAGAGATCCCCTCCACCCATTCAATGTCATAGACACTATCTTTCTTTTGAATGAACATGGCCAACCGCTCAATGCCATAAGTGATTTCCGCACAGACAGGCTTACAATCAATACCTCCACACTGCTGGAAGTAGGTGAATTGAGTTACTTCCATGCCATCAAGCCAAACCTCCCAGCCTAATCCCCAGGCTCCCAGGGTAGGTGACTCCCAGTTATCCTCCACAAAACGAATATCGTGAATTAAGGGGTCTATGCCTATGGCCTTTAAGCTATCTAAGTACAGCTCTAACACATCATCCGGGGAGGGCTTAAGGATAACCTGATACTGATAATAATGCTGCAATCGATTGGGGTTCTCTCCATAACGCCCGTCAGTTGGTCGCCGGGACGGCTCTACATAAGCAACCTTCCAGGGCTCCGGACCAAGCGCTCGAAGGAAAGTAGCCGGGTTCATGGTTCCGGCCCCCTTTTCAATGTCGTAGGGCTGCTGAATGATACAGCCCTGTTTCCCCCAAAATTCATTGAGCTTTAAAATGATATCCTGAAAATTCATAGCTTCCTCCTTTATTTTTGTTAAAAAATAAAACCTCCCATCCTAGGCCGTATGGCCAGGGACGAGAGGTTGTTCCCGCGGTTCCACCCTGCTTGGTTAGGCCCACAAAAAGTTGGCTAACCCGCTTTGCATCAAGCTTGCTCCGAAATGCCTTTCACCGGCTCAACTACCAGGTTACACCGACCCCTGGCTCGCTAAAAGTCTTGCCCGGTTACTCCTTTTCATCATAGCTATTATCAAATTGTTCTAGTAATATTTTAGCAGATGTGGGGGTAAATATCAACTGTTAATGATCTAGGTTATGCTCCGGCACAGTATCCAATTGCAAATTATATCCACTGTTTATGATACTCGCCAGACCGAGAGCGCCAACAACAGCCAAACGGGAGCTGAATAAAGTTCCTGCTAGACCGATTATACCTACACTAGCCGGAATTTTAGCCATAACTTCGTCCCCTCGGCTGATGGTAACGGTAGAATTGTTAGCCCAATCCCAAAATCCCCGAAACTGGTGGGATAGCTCTTTACCTTGTCCGAAAAGATAATCAGTGGTTCTTTCTACTGCTTCATCCAGATATTGGCCGGATTGCTCAACCTCCTCACCAAAGGGACTTCGATTGGTTCGGAACCCCTTGTCTCCTGCATCCATCCTTGATTCTTCGCCTTTTACTTCTTTGGTATATCGTTTGCTGCGTCCTTTTTCCACCATGTGGCCTCCTTTCCTTGCTTAGTTGTGGCAAGGGAACCGGTTGCATTGCCATCACTGGACTCACTAATTAGCTCTAAGAAATCCAGAGCCTTTAACTTTCTTTCCAGCCGGTAATTCAAAAACAGGCGGAGCAGCTTGGCCATTTCCTGGCGTATTTCCGGATTTAGTTTCAGCACTCCCAAGCGGCGCAGGTCCATCCGTTGTAATTGTAGTAAAGCACCTAAGGTAGCCGGACTACACTTGCTAGCAAAAAAATCCTCTCCCCAGCAAGCCGGGCATAGTACCCCGCCTAAGGCAGCACTAAATTTAAATTGTTTAGCCGGTAATGGTTGAGCACAATGCACACATTCCGTCAATTGGGGACGATAGCCTAACAGATTGACCAGGCGAAGCTCAAAGGCTCTGGTCAAAAGCTCTGGGTTATGATGCTCCAATAAGTGCAGGCAGGTTAGCAGCAAAAGGTAAACTTCTTCCTGGGGTTGTTTTTCCACTATTAAACCATCAACTATTTCGGCCAAATATGAGGCATGGGCGAAAAGCTCTAATTCCCCTACCAGTTTGGGAAAGGAGTTTTTACTTTCACACTGGGTAATATAGTCTAGAGTTTTTCCGGTATAGAGGAGGAAATTACCGTGGGTAAACAACTGAACTCCGCCCCGCTTCCGGCTTGTTGGCTTGCGCACACCTTTGGCCACAACGCATAGCTTGCCGTGTTCCCGGGAGAACAGGGTAATTAAATTATCTGCCTCGTTAAGCTTACGGGAACGTAAAACAATGGCTTCAGCCTTGTAGCTTCCCACCTTTCCACCTCCTTTTTCGGATGTTATTTATGCATGCTTTGCTTTTAGTTTTTCCAGTAATGTTTTTGCTATGCTTATCATGAATTATTTTTTGTTTTGCCTTAAAGTTTTGTTTACTTTAAGTTTTGGATGAAACCTTGCATAATAGCTAAGCCCGCGCTGGTACCCAAGCGGTCTGCCCCTGCTGCTAATAATGTTTGGGCTGTTGACCAGTCCCGAATCCCACCGGAAGCTTTAACTCTCATAGTTTGCCCCACAGCTTCCCTCATTAGGCGAATATCTTCCACTGTAGCCCCACCAGTACTAAAACCGGTTGAGGTTTTGACGAAGTGGGCTCCGGCACTTTGCGCCAATTTACAGGCCTGCAGCTTCTCCGCATCAGCTAGCAAGCAGGTTTCTAGAATTACTTTAATCACCACTTGAGCATTGGCTTTACTAGCCGCCTTAACAACTGCAGCAATGTCTGCCTGCACAAGCTCTAAGTTACCGGACTTTAGTGCACCAATATTTAGCACCAAATCTACTTCCCCGGCTCCGGCACCGGCTACTTCTCCAGCCTCATAAGCCTTAACCGTACTAGTGGTGGCCCCCAGGGGAAAGCCGATAACAGTACAAACCTGTACCTCTGTACCCTGGAGCTCTCGAAAGGCAAGGTCCACATAGCAGGGATTAATACACACAGCGGCAAAGCCAAACTCTTTGGCCTCCGAGCATAAACGCCGGATCTGCTCAGGTGTAGCCTCGGGTTTAAGTATGGTATGGTCAATGGTTTGAGCCAAAGTTTTCATCGTCAGGTTATTGATATTCATGCTAGCCTCCTATACGTCCTCATATACCCGAATGCGTATGCGGGGAGGTTCACTCCCGGTTTTTATCATAGCCGAAACTACGCAAAACACCTTCCCGGTTCCGCCAGTCTTTTTTTACTTTAACCCATAATTCCAAAAATACTTTGGAACCCAGTAAGTTTTCGATGTCGGAACGGGCCAGTTGGCCAATTTTTTTGGACATGGCACCGTTTTTACCAACTAAAATACCCTTCTGGGATTCCCGTTCCACAAAGATGGTGGCTTGAATATATACTTTGCCGTTTTCCCGTTCCTTCATTTCTTCAATTTCTACTGCTATGGAATGTGGGATTTCATCAGTGGTTAGGTGGAGTACCTTTTCACGGATTAATTCTGCAACCACAAACCGCTCCGGATGGTCAGTAAGCATATCTTCAGGATAGTACTGGGGGCCTTCTGGCAGGGCTTTGACCAACAGCTCTACTAGCCGGTTGGTATTATCACCCTTCAGAGCTGAAAGGGGGATGATTTCTGTAAAATTCATTTCCTGCTGATATTGACTAATTAAGGGGAAAAGCTGTTCCTTAGTTACTAAATCCACCTTGTTAATTACCAGATATATTGGGGTTTTCACCTCTTTAAGGCTTCTCATAATAAATCTGTCACCTTGCCCCGGAGGGCTGGTGGCTTCCACTAACAAAATGATAATATCCACTTCCCGCAGGGCGCTAGTGGTGCTATCCATCATAATTTCCCCTAGCCGATCCTGGGGTTTATGTATGCCTGGGGTGTCAATAAACACCACTTGAGCATCTTCCCTGGTGAGTACACAACGAATTTTATTCCGGGTAGTCTGGGGCTTATCAGACATTATGGCCACCTTTTGACCAATTAATTGATTCAGTAAGGTGGATTTTCCCACATTGGGTCGGCCGATAATGGCGGCAAATCCTGAACGGTAACTCATTTAACAGGGCCTCCTTGTAGCTTAAAGAATTTTGGCAGTAACTCTGCTGCGGTCAATATTTCATATTTTCCCTGAGGAGTAGCCATTACTACCTGCATTTTGGGGGCAAATTCCACCATCACCTGGCGGCAGGCTCCACAGGGAGCACAGGGGTTTGGGCTGTCCCCAACAATTGCGATAGCCTGAAAATCCCGTTTGCCCTCAGACACTGCTTTGAAAATAGCCGTTCTTTCCCCACAGTTACAAAGCCCGTAGGCGGAATTCTCCACATTGCAGCCGGTTATAACTTCCCCGTCCGTAGTTAACAGAGCCGCTCCAACCCGGAATTTAGAGTAGGGGGCATAGGCCATTTGTTGGGCCCTAACGGCTGTAGTAATTAGTTCTTCGATAGTCTGCTTGTCCAGTTGGCTTTTAGCTAGACTCATAACACCCTCCTGTCATTTATCAAAGCTTAAGTTTCGTTCAGCTTCGTACCCGGTGGGACCACTTGAATCCAGGTCTGACCAGGGTTTAGGCGTAACTTCCCACCTCCAGCCAAACTATAGCGAGTAGCAGAGCGCAGGTTATCTTTAGCCCACTTCAGCCGGTAACGCTGGCCTCCGCTAAACAGGTAACCAGTTCCCGTACCCACCATGCTGACCTTCCGTCGTCCTTCCCCATCAATAACCTTAGTCCCGGTAAACTGAAGGATAATATTATCAGCAGTAAGCTGTTTTGCTGTAACCGCATCCTGATGAGCCTTCCCAGCCGTAAACCGGTAATATTTGTGCTCACCGTCATTGTATTCATATTTAACCTGACTGGCTTTATTGGCATAGTTAATGGTCAGGGTTTTAGCGGGCTGACCATCCGGGTTTACCTGATCCTTATCCAGAAATTCAAAAACCGGAATGTTCCCCTTCCAGCCGGGATATTTCTGCTGGGCTACCTTGCGCATCTTCAAAGTATCCCCATAAAGGTTATGCGGAGCTTTGCGCTGCTTGGACCTCCAGAAAGGAGTGTTATTATAAAACTGGTTCAAATGAGGTACACCCGGTGCTTTTAGCTGGGCTAAGGCTTCCGGGCTGCCCCCGGAATGGACATATAAGGCATCATACTCCATGGCCCTAGCCAAGTAATAGGGCCTTGCGCTGCGCACCGGACCCACTTCCTCCGCATCCCCGCCATAGAAGATAGCCATAAAGCGGGTAATCCCGCCTTCAGCCAGTGCCTCATAAATCAAGTCAGCCTTAGCCAAACCCGACTGGGGCCGAGCCATTGGTGAATTCTCCACCATAACCGCCAAAGGCCTCCGCTCAAGGTTTGCCTTTTCCACCGTTATGCCTGTCAGAGGATTGGGCACCGGCTCTTTTAATTCCGCCTGGGGATCCGTGGCCTGATCCTTGGTCTGATCCTGGGCCTCAGCATTACTGGTTGGCTGCTTGCTGTTGCCCTCCTGCTTAGGGCCGTCCCCAAGTCCAGGGAGGTTACAGCCTGAGGACAGCAGACTAGCTGTGATGGTTAGGACTGCGATTGGTATGATTAACACTTTCCGGATGAAAGTCATAAAATCCTCCTAATAAGCTGAATTCTCCGGTCGGAGCTGCCAACCGGTTGGGTAGCTCCGACCTGGGCCATTCTTGCTTTTTAAAACTTAAGTCATCCTCACTTATCCATCTTTTCCCTCTCACACGCCCCCGCCCAAGCCTTATGAGATATCCGACCCAGGGACGATGGTGGGGTGGGATAAGGAGCGCCTATGCGCAGGTCGACATTAGGCCTGCATACGGCTGCAAACAGTTAGAATTATGGATCGAGATGGCCTAAGAACCAATGACGTCGGCGTACTCTACCCTTTCGTTCACCACCATAAGTAAGAGCGTAGCTGGCATATCCTAATTCTTCTGTTTGCCGCCCTCCCCAGGTCGACTGGAGGCATCAGCGCTCTGTTCCCACCCCGCCATCGTCCCGGAGATAGGCTAGCTCATAAGCTTGGGCCCAAACACTAGGATGGCAGTTATTACAGCATTTACCGAGCTGAGCAGCACCGCACCGGCAGCTACATCCTTAGCTATCCTAGCCAGGGGGTGATAATTCTCCGACGCCAAATCCACCACAGTTTCCACCGCTGTATTAATCATTTCAGCTATTATAACCAAAAATGTGGCGAAAACAACAAAAAGCAGCTCCAGGTTAGCTAGCTTCAGGTAAAAACTGAGGCTAAACACCAGCAAAGCTGCCACAAAGTGAAACCTCAGGTTGCGCTGGGTCTTTACGGCATATATTACCCCTGCCAGGGCATATTTTAAGCTTTCTAGGAAGTTTCTTGCCCGCATATTCTCGCCTTTCCTTAAGTGTTACTACCTTGTTAAATCCAGAGCCGCCAATATTGCTTCTTCCCGCAGGCGCATTACTTGCGTTTCCGATTTCTCCAAATGGTCATAACCTAGTAAATGTAAAAACCCGTGAATTGCCAGAAAAGCAACTTCCCGTTCTAGGGAGTGAACATATTCTTGGGCCTGACGGACAGCCGTTTCCAGAGAAATTATAATATCCCCAAGCAGCAGACCTTCATTTTCCGCTAACTCTTCCGTAAATTCTGATTTTATCGGTGGTTGCTCTTCCACCGTCTCCTGCATAGCAAAGGAAAGCACATCCGTAGGGTTGTCCACCCCCCGGTATTCCAGATTCAACCGCTGGATATAGGCATCATCCACAAAAACAACACTAGTTTCCGCCGCCGGATTTACCCCTTCTTGTTCCATCGCCGCTTTAATTATCTGGATGGTTAGTTGTTCTAAAGCTTCCACTCCTGCTACTGCTTCCTGAAGATTATTGACGAAGATTGGCATCCTTTAATTTTCTCCTCTCCATCTCTCTTAACATTTGGTCCGGGTACTCCACCCTGGAGTGGAATATCCCGGTCAGTACCTTCATGAAAGCATTGGCAATAGTGTGTAAATCTCTTAAGGTTATATTACACTCATCCAGTTGTCCATCTTCCAGTTTCTTTTTAATGATTTCCCGCACGTAGCCTTCTAAATCCCCCAAAGAAGGCTGTCTTTGGGAGCGAACCCCAGCCTCAACCGAGTCAGCCAGCATTACTAAAGCGGCTTCCCTGGTCTGGGGTTTGGGGCCATCATAGCGGTAGTCCTCTTCCTGAACTGATTCATGTTTATCAGTTTCTTTAGCCCGGTGATAAAAGTAAGAAACCAGGCTGGTTCCGTGGTGTTGTTCGATAATGTCAATAATCCGTTCTGACAATTTGTGTTCCCTAGCCATTTCCACTCCATCCCGGATATGGGAGGTAATAATCAAAGTGCTTAGCGAGGGCGCAATTTTATCATGGGGATTCTCTGGGGTTAGTTGGTTCTCAATAAAAAAGTACGGTCGCTTGGTCTTGCCAATATCGTGGTAATAGGCTCCGGCCCTGACTAGCAGAGTATCTGCCCCAATAGCATCAGCCGCAGTTTCCGCCATATTCCCTACAATAATACTATGATGATAAGTGCCCGGTGCCTCCATGAGCATTCTTTTTAGTAGTGGGTTGTTGGGATTGGACAGCTCTAGCATGCGAACTGCCGAAGTAATCCCAAAAGCAGATTCCAGATAAGGTAATACTCCCCCAGTCAACACTGCGGAAAGAATTCCGTTACCTAGTCCGATTACCAATCCCCAGGGCAATAGGGATATATCAATTCCCGTTATTAAGCCAATAGAGGCTATAGTAACTGCTGCCGACACCCCAACGTTTATCAAACCAGCCTTGGCTAGATCGGAACGTTGACTTAAGTGAGAAACACTATAAATCGCCACTAACCCGGTAACGATACCCACTAGGGCAAAACGCAGTTGAAAGCCAGTGAGTACTCCTAACCAGATATTGAGGACAATAGTAACCACAATGGCTAAATGGGAATTCAGCAGGACAGCAATTAGCATACTACCTGCAGAAATTGGCACCAAGTATCCCATCAGTTCTGATATTTCCGGTCGATCGGTAAAACCAATGGCAAAAACGCCTCGGGCTACTAGCAAGGTAATAAATACGATAATTCCCAGTAAAATAAGCAAATTATCCTGTTGATACATACCTAATAAAAACTGGCGGATATAGGTCAACACCAGTGCCATACTAATTAACACCAAACAACCTATCCCTAGAATAACTCTCCACATCGGGGAGGCCCGTAATAAACCTAAGGCCTCTAGCTTCTGAATGTGGTCCTTAGTTACTAACTCCCCTTTGCTGATAATTTTCTGATTCCGCAAAATGGTTTGAGTTACCGGAATAACCGAATCTCTGGCCGCTTGAATGCTGCGTTTAGTTTCTTGATCATTGCGAATTTTGTTCGGTTGCAAGGATTTAGTAGTCAGCAGTTTTATACTTTCCCGCTGATCCTTCCGAACCGGAAGCTCATTAATAGTCTTAATTAACTGTTCTTTTTTATTGTTTAGCTGATCCTCCTCCACTCCCTCAGTAAGGACTTGGCGCACTAATTGCCGAGCACTCTCCTCGATAAGATTCAGAGTTTCCTGATTATATAGCAGAAATTGTTTAGCCTGT
This sequence comes from Carboxydocellales bacterium, assembly GCA_049302075.1. Taxonomy (GTDB): domain Bacteria; phylum Bacillota; order Carboxydocellales; family JAJZTU01; genus JBAQLS01. The sequence goes on from JBAQLS010000008.1 coordinate 109,029, forward strand.
TGGTCAGTTAAGTTAAAGGGCTGGGTGGACTTAAGTTGGGTAATTTTACTGGTTTCGTCTAGGTTTGGCATCTTTTGGTAACTTCTAGCCTTTTCGACAAAACTTTCAATATTTTTTTCCACTACTTGAACCACTACCGGCTCAAGGTCATAGGCCGGTAAAACCCGGTCCGCCGCTGCTTTTCTTAAGGCCTCAGTGGCTATTTTATCTTGGTAGACTACACTTCTGAAGGCTGGAATATCCTTAGGTGCAACTGAACCCTCCTTAATATCTAAATTCTCAGGTAAGAAATTAATCCCGGTTAGCGTACTGAAGGCTATTAATAATACAAGCCCGGCTAAAAACCGCCGCCAAGCCTGCTGTTTAAGCCAACTGCCCGCCTTGTCCCCGAACCAGGCTCCCAGGAGACTTTTCCAAGAAGGCATATTTCTGTCAACTCCTAATCACTGTCTCGCATTGCCTACAAAGATACGTTAGCTTCCACTATTTTCTGAGGCAATTCCCTCTACTTCCTTTAATATCCGCTGCACCTCTATTAAACCAGAAAACTGCCCTCTGGGCAAGTCCATTTGGGGGTGGGTAAACCTCCTCAAATTTTAAGCCTCGCTTATTAGCAACTATGTGAGGCTATTTAACCTACCTAAGCTTGCGGTATTGTACTTGCCCGATATCCTCGATAGTTTCCAAAATCAGGCGAAGTTGAACCAAGTTGCTCTCTCCGGCACTAAGCTCATCCACCTGATTACTTAGTATCTTGGCTTCTGGAGATAGTTCTGGTTTTATTTTGGCCATGGCCATTTGGAGAGCTAGCTTGCGGGCACCGTCTAAACCATTTTCTTTGTAATAAGGTACAAGTTCATGATAAACAGTATTAACTATTTCGACAGGAATTCCGATATTCCTCCAGGAGGGCAGGTTTTTACGGGTTTCCACCTGTTCAGCTCTTACAAATGGTATAACTTTTGGCCCTTTAATAATTATCTCCCTCTTCCCCCATTTAATACTAATCCGCTCTACAAACACGCCGTTGCGCTGCACACCCTTTTCCACCACCACCGCTTCTCCGTAGCCTTGGTGCCAGGTACGTGCCCTAACAATACCTCTTGCCGATACTTGTCGGGAGGGCAACGGAAAAACCTCCTCCTGACTACCCTCTGTCTTTTCCCCCAATCGTTCACCACTGGAACGAAGCTCTCCGGAAATTAGCACCTGCCCCGGTTTAACCACATCCCCCGGTTGTACTGCAGCTTCACCAGTCAGGACTAAAACTTGGGTAACCAGACCTTCCCGCTTGGCCACTACATCGGCAGTATCCTGGGAAGGTTTGGCGGGGGGTAATACCTTTTCTACCACCTTCACAATTACCCGAGTACCTTGCATTTCCACCCCAGCCCAAGCCAGACCGGAAAACCGCCGGGTAAGTCCTTTAGCTACCGCGTTCAAATCAATATTTCGCTTCCATACTCCAGGATGCAAGCCTTCAGCCACCAACGCTTGGCGTATTTCCGCCTCTGGAATTTTATTTGCCCCGGTAATCTCTACAAACCAAACAAACGAAGCCAGGGCATAAAGTGTAACTACAAAGAGAATTGCCCCAGTGCTCAAAAGCTTCCTCCGCCGCATTTTCCAGAGATAAAAAGGCAAGCCTTGTTTATGTAAAATATGAAATCGACAGCCCACTCTTCGCCTAATATGGCGCAAGGGCCTTAAACCGCTTAAGCGCACTCTGGCCACCATGGTGTTGCTATCCAGGCGCATTATGTCCCACAAATAAATACCGCGGCTAGCTGCCATATTGATAAACTTCTCGATAGCTTCTCCCTCAATGCGAATTACTAAAAACCCGGCCAGCCAGGACCAAAATCTTTGAAATGACACTGTACCCACTCCCTCTATAAAATAGCACCTTCACACCCTACCCTATACAATGCTATTCAATCAGCTCTATGCCGGTAATTTTCCCCTCAATTAATATTTCGTTCCTCAGGATGTTTCTAAGCACCAGGTCTGCCCCTCGGATGATTAATTCACCTATCGAAACTTTAATTCGAATTAATTCCGCAGCATATTCCAGAATACCTAAGTGATTCTCCACAAAGACTTGTAGATTACCCACCATAACCACTTTAGGTAAATCCATGACAATATCTTTAGGTATCTCCAGCCAATTTGCTGTCTGTTGCTGTAACTTTCTCCGTCGATCCTTCCAAGACATATGCTTCCCCTCCTGACAAATTTTCCGTTCCGGCCGAGCACATTAATGGCCAGGCCCAGCCTGTCTTGTGTTATGCATATGCGGGACAGTCCGAAAAGATAACTCCCGTTTAGAGAACAAAAGCATCTCTGATGCCTTCGCTAGGATATGCTTTTGTTCTTACCCAAGGAACCAGGTTCCTCTTTATGTCCTTATCGCTGTTACCCTCCTCTGATTTACATAAGGGGGGGCTCCCCCCTTAACAACCCCCATTCTAGAAGCTTCTTTCGCTTTAGATATCAAAGTAGCTCTGCGATATAAGTTCCTAGCCTATAATGAAAATAGGACTGCAGTTCTCCCAGGCAGGAAATACCTGGAGAAACTACAGTCCTAGCATAGTACCCAAAAACTATATATTTAAGCTGTTGAACATGCTCGTCTAGCGGCGCTGAAGGGAAAATGGTCTTAGCGCTCTAGAAGGTTGAAGAATTTCCTTTAACACCATCCCCTGGACTAAATTCTCTCCTGATAACAACTCCAGCCAAGGGTTGGTCTGTTCTTCCAGACTAGCCGGAACACTTAGGGTCACCGCCTTTTCCCTGTAATCTGGAGTTAAGTCGTTGTTCTGCCGAGTTAGAGTATCTTGCCGGGATAAGGTATCTTGCCTGGTTATGTTCTCCGGATTGACTATAGCCGGAGCAATCCTTTTTTCCGTCCGCTGCAAGAGAATAGCTGGGCGACCGGTTTTTTTAGTCTCATCATTTTCCCATGGCTGGTCATTTTCCCATGGCCTGTTAATTTCCCCAGCCTTGTCATCTTCCCCGGTTTGTGCTAATGCTTTGAATATCTTAAAAATAACATAGGCCACAAAGGCCAATACTGGTAGAAAATCCACCCAGATCACCTCCCAATTATTATCGGGATAACGGTAACCAATTACCGCTGCTACTTGGACAAATCCGATCCTTCACTGTTACTGGAGGGCGGGGTACTCTTTTGGCCACTTTTGGCAATATTATCCCGCATCTGGGTATCTGCTTGGATGTTTTGCAGATTATAATAATCCATTACCCCCAGTTTACCTTCCCGTAAGGCCTGGGCCATTGCTTGGGGAATTTGGGCCTCAGCCTCCACAACCTTCGCTCTCATCTCCTGGACCATAGCCCGCATCTCTTGCTCTTTAGCTACCGCCATAGCCCGGCGTTCCTCTGCTTTAGCCTGAGCTATCCGCTTATCGGCTTCCGCCTGATCCGTCTGTAATTGGGCTCCTATATTTCGCCCAATGTCAACATCAGCAATATCAATGGACAAAATTTCAAAGGCAGTCCCGGCATCCAGTCCTTTGGATAGCACCGTCTGAGAAATTAAATCCGGGTTTTCTAAAACTAGCTTATAGGTATCGCTAGAGCCAACTGATGTTACTACACCCTCGCCAACCCGGGCAATAACTGTTTCTTCTCCTGCTCCACCTACCAGACGGTCGATATTGGCCCGTACAGTTACCCGTGCTATCGCCTTAACCTCTATCCCATCTCTGGATACTGCAGAAATCAAGGGAGTCTCAATTACCTTAGGATTAACACTCATCTTTACCGCTTCCAGAACGTTACGACCAGCTAAATCAATGGCAACTGCCCGTTCAAAGGACAAGGGAATATCTGCCCGCTCGGCGGCAATTAAAGCATCTACCACCCGATCCACGTTTCCTCCAGCCAGGTAGTGAGCTTCCAGTTGATTAGAAGTTATATCCAAACCTGCTTTTTGGGCTTTAATCATAGCATTTACAATGTTGGCCGGGGGAACTCTACGTAAGCGCATCCCTATCAAAGTAATAATGCCGATTTGCACATTGGCTGCTAAAGCGCTAATCCACAAACCCACCGGAATGAAACTAAGCAGAATTAATAGAGCAAACACTCCTATGGCTAAGATAATAGCCAAACCGATAATTGATTCAGTCATTAATATCCCTCCTAAATTCTTTTACCTGGTAATTTGATGACCTCTCGTACTATCACCCTGGTTCCTTCTACCGCCAATACCTCCACTGGCCGGTTAGTGGGAATAAAACTACCTTCCGTGACTACATCCTGACGCCGGTTACCAAATAGAGCGGTTCCGGCTGGTCGGAGCGGAGTTATAGAAACCCCCTGCTGACCTACAAACTGTAGCAACTCCCGGCTTGGTGCAGTATAGCCCGCCTGATTTTGCTGTTGCTCACCCAAGATTAGACGGTTCCATATGTTCCGGGTGGTCATTAACTTCATTCCAATCGCCAGCACCACTATGCTCCCTACCAAGGCAACTACCAGAGATATAATCGCTTGGGTGTAACTCACCGAGGCTAGGAAAATACTCCAAACTACTAAAGAAAATCCGGCAATACCAGCCAATCCATGCCCGGGGATGAAAAAAATCTCCAGCACCAGGGCAATCATCCCCAATAAAAATACTAGCACTGCTTCCCAGCCGGTAAAACCAGCCAGCATATGCCCTCCAAAAAACAGACCCAGAGCAAGGAGACCAGCAATTCCCGCCACCCCAAAGCCTACGGCAAAGGCTTCGAGCAGAAGGCCTGCTAAACCAATTAGCAGCAACAGCGGGCTGACATAGGGGTTAGTTACTAATCGGGACAAAGCGTCAGCCGGGCCGGGATTTAATTCTTCAACTTGGGCATTAGCATAGCCCAGCTTAGTCAAAAGTTCAGCTCTATCCTTAACCATAAAATCAGCCACACCAAGCTCTACAGCCTTGACTGCTGTAAGCGAAAGGGGACGTCCCGGTTGAGTTAAGCCCTTAATTGTCATCTTAGGGTCAACCATTGCTGCTGCTATCTCTGGGTTACGTTTTCTGGCCTCGGCCACGCTTTCCATCTCCGAACGCCAAGCTGCCATAATTTTGGGATCTACCGGACGCATATCTAGCCCTATTCTTGGTTCGGCTGCCCCAATGTCACTGCCCGGAACCATGGCAACTTTATCTGAGGCCAGAGCAATTAGCGAGCCAGCTGAGTAGGCATGATTTTTGATCAAGGTAATCACTGGCACACGAGCTTCAAGCACAGCTTTTTTAATTTGGGTGGCTGCATCAATAAATCCCCCCGGAGTGTCCATTTCCAGAATTACCGCCCGGGCCCCGTTCTTTTCAGCCAGACCAATTCCCCGCTTGACAAAACCAACTAAACCCTGGTCGATGGTATCGGTAAAAGGGACAATATATACCACTACCTCACCCTGGGCAGCGGCCTGTTTAGTTAGCATTGGATTGCTTAACCCGGTTAATAACCCGAGAACAATTAAGAGCAGGCTGATTACTCTACCCATTGTACCTTTCACCTCCTCCCAATTAGGATATGCTCCATATTTTAATTCCTATTCCTACCACTTCTCCACAATAACATGAAATCTTACAAAACTCAACATTATTAGTCATTCCAAAATAAAAAGACCTTTATCCCGTTAGCATTGGAACGGAATAAAGGTCTTATAGGACGAATAAAATTATCGGGCCAATATTTAATCACCTAAAGCCTCTTTGACAATCTGGTTAACCAGTTTACCATCAGCTTTGCCTTTTACTTTTGGCATCAGGCAACCCATAACCTTGCCCATTTCTTTGGGACCCCGGGCTCCGGTAGCCTGTAAGGCCTCCTGCACCAGTTGGCGAATCTCTGTTTCGGAAAGTTGCTCAGGGAGATAAGCCATTAAAATGCGAATCTCCTCAGTTAGCTGATCTATCACGTCTTGGCGTTTAGCCTTAACATATTCCTCGATTGAATCCCGGCGCATCTTTACTTCTCTTGCCAGAACCTCAACAACTTCTTCTTCAGTAAGTTCCCTGCGTTTGTCAATCTCAACATTTTTAATTGAAGCCCTAGCCATCCTGATTACGGAAAGTCTGAGTTTGCCTTCTTCCCTGGCCTTCATGGCTTCCTTCATATCAGACACTAATCTATCCTTAAGATTCATTAAGTTACTCCTCCTTAGGAGAACTTCCGCTTTCTGGCAGCCTCAGACTTTTTCTTTCTCTTTACGCTGGGCTTTTCGTAATGTTCCCTCTTTCTTACCTCGGACATTACTCCAGACTTTTGACACGATTTTTTGAAACGACGAAGAGCACTATCCAGTGACTCGTTTTTACCGACTTTTATTTCCGACACCTGATTTCCCTCCCTCCACAACCAACCATTGCAGTCAGTGCCACTTCAACTGATGCTGTATCCTTAGAGAGGTGCAAATTTGCACATAAACAATTATACAGCAATGGTATAAAACCTGTCAATCAGAATTAACCAGGTGGCCACTTAAATTGTCTTCCCCCGACAAGGTGGAAGTGGAGGTGAAACACCGTTTGTCCGCCATCTTCTTTACAGTTGGAAACCAGACGAAATCCTTTTGCAGTTAGGTCTAGCTGCTTCGCAATCTGGGAGGCTACAAGATGGAGATGTCCAATTAAATCAGCGTCCTCAGCGGCAATATCGAAGTGGGTAGAAATGTGCTTCTTAGGAATTATCAGCACGTGTACCGGCGCTACCGGATTGGTATCATGAAAGGCCAATACTTGGTCATCTTCGTATACTACTTTGCCGGGAATCTCTTTTTGGACAAGCTTACAAAAGATGCAATCTTGCATTTTACACCTCCTCTCTGAGAATGGGATAACTGAACATAACCATTTTTAGTATTCTGCAAATGTACCCAAATTCCTGCTTATGTAGGAAAATTTACTTTTAATTTTGCCCATTTACCGGATTACCTGCCCTACTAACGCTTCTTGCCGGAATTCTTTTAAAACTACCTTGAGTAGTCGGCCCCGGTCCTCTTCCCCGGCAGTAAACATTACCCGCAGGTAATTACACGTCAAACCCTCGTATAAATTGTTGGCTGCCACCCGCTGTTCAACAATAACCTCCATTGTTTGGCCGATGAAGCTATTGGCAAAATCCCGGGCCATGGACTTCCCCAATAAGATAAGCTGCCTGCTACGGTCTTCCTTGATGTCCGGGGGAACGTTATCAGCAAGCTTGGAGGCCGTAGTGCCTTGGCGGGTGGAGTATTTAAAAACATGCAAATCGGCAAATTCCATTTCCTCCACAAACTCCAAGGTGTGCCGGAAATATTCATGTTTTTCCCCGGGATAGCCTACTATTATATCGGTAGTCACCGCTAAATAAGGTATTTTATATCGGAGGTAACCTAAAAGCTTGGCATATTCCAAAGTATTGTAGCGGCGGTTCATCTCCTTAAGGGTAACATCATTACCACTTTGCAGGGGAATATGGAGGTGTTTACACACCCGGGGGTTTTCTCCTACTACTTCCACCAGCTCAGGAGTGATATCCGTAGGTTCAACTGAACCTAGACGCACCCTAGATAGTCCTGGGATTGCGGTAATTTTCTGCACCAAACCCGCCAAACTAATAGCTTGGTCCAAATCCCGACCATAGGTGCCAATACAAATACCAGTGAGCACTATTTCCTGAAAACCTGCGGCACAAAACCTTTCCGCTTCTTCCAGTACTTTTTCCGGTTTTCTACTTCGCTGCGGACCCCGAGCAAAAGGGATTATACAGTAGCTGCAATAGTTATTACAGCCTTCTTGAATCTTAATAAAGGCCCGGGTTCGATGTTCTGAGGTCAGAATAGAAATCTCCTCAAATTCCCCTGCGTCCATTATATTCTTCACCGCATTAATTGGTTCCCCGGATTGACCGGCCGCTTCCACCAGCTCAACAATTTTTGCTCGCTCACTGGTGCCGATAACCAGATTCACCCCTGGAATAGCAAGCACTTCTTCCGGTGAGGTCTGAGCATAGCAGCCGGTTACCGCTACCACTGCGTTGGGGTTGGCGTTTACCGCCCGGCGAATTATCTGGCGGGATTTACGGTTGCCTAAATGGGTGACGGTACAGGTATTGATGACATACACCTCGGCTGGCTCGGTGAAATTTACCACCTGATAGCCCTTTTGCTGAAACAGGCTTTGCAGGGCCTCAGACTCGTATTGATTTACCTTACAACCTAATGTAGTCAAAGCCACTCGTTTCTTGACTGGCTTTGCTAATCCTTGTTGTTCATCCATTAGCCAGCCCCCCTAAATCTCCCCATTGGTATAAAACCATGGTTAGCACCGCCAGACCAGCGGTTTCCGTGCGTAAAATCCTAGGGCCTAAAGAAACCGGAGTTACTCCTTTGGATTTGGCAAGCTCAATCTCCTCTGGATCCAAACCACCTTCCGGACCAATGAACACCCAGACCTCTTGGGGTCTAGAGGCGGCATCTTTAGCCCAAAGCTGCTGCCTTTCCCCCATAATCTGTTTGAGGCTTTTACCCTGTTCATCTTCCCAGGGCACCAAAGTAATGGCCGCCTTGGGGATAGTCTCCAGAGCCCTGGCCCAAGAGGTGGGCAGAGCCACTACCGGCACCTGGTTGCGCCGACACTGCTTAGCTGCCTCCATAGCAATTCGCTGCCAACGTTCCACTCGTTGCTTAGCTTTGCCTGCATCTAGCTTAACTACCGCCCGCTTGGTTTCCACCGGAATTATCGTTGTTACACCTAATTCAGTGCATTTTTGGACAATAAGCTCCATCTTGTCTCCCTTAGGGAGTCCTTGAACCAGAGTTACTTTCAATTCCGGGTCTCGGTTAACAATTTGCTCTGCTACTACTCTACCGGAAACTTCGGTTTTAGAAGCGGCAGTAATATCTACTCGATATTCTGTATTATCTCCTGTGGTTACTGTAATCTGGTCGCCGATACCAAGCCGCAGCACCTTGGTAATATGTCGAACATCGTCTCCGGTAATTACCACCTGTCCTGCCCAAAGTTGTTGAGGGTTGACAAAAAAGCGGGCCACTACGCCCCCCCCTTCCGGGCTTGAACGGCTACCCAACCTTCCTGATGGGTTGATGTTGCTATTTTAAATCCAGCCACTTCTAGAGCTGTTTTGACTTCTTCAAAACGTTCCTCGATAATTCCCGAGGCAATAAACAGACCTTCCGGCTCCAGAGCGACATAAACATCAGGACAGGCCATAATGATGATGTCGGCAATAATATTGGCCACCACCACATTGGCCTTGCCCTCTACTACATCTAAAAGATTGCCTTCCCGAACCCTGATCCGGTCGGACACATCATTATATTCCACATTTTCCGCTGCTACCCGGACTGCCGTTTCATCTAAATCCACAGCCGTGATATCTGCTGCTCCTAACATGGCAGCCACTATTGCCAAAACCCCGGAACCGGTACCTACATCAAAAACCTTTTCTCCGCCCTGGATATTCTCCTCCAAAGCTAGAATACACATTACCGTTGTGGGGTGGGTACCGGTACCAAAGGCCATTCCCGGGTCTAACTCTACAACTAAGTCCCCGGACTTTGGAGTGTATTCCTCCCAAGTAGGCTTAATAACGACCCTAAAGCCTACCTTTTCCGGTTTATAATAGGCTTTCCAGGAGGTTGCCCAATCTTCATCCTCCACTGTGGAAAAACTAAGCTCTACAAAACAGTTTGGTAGTCCATACAGCTTCAGGTTCTTGATGGCATGCTTCAGGTCCTCTATTTTTTCCTGCAGGTTGTTCCCCTCAGCAAGATAGGCTTTAACAGTGACTTTATCAGCCTGGGCGGGATCCACCTTTACCTCTGGAAACTCATAGTAATCCCAACGTTTTTCTTCAATGTACTGCATTTTTAGTTGGGGATCCTCGATGATGACCCCCCCGGCACCCACCTGATGAAAAATGTCGGCCACTGCTTCCAGCGCATCCCGGTCGGTGATAACCTGAATTTCTTGCCACTGCATAGCTTTCCTCCCTGCCAGTCAGGCTGTTGAAATTCCCCGTCTAGCTTTGTCGCTCAGCTTTGACAATATCCTCAACGTGCTTGCTTAATATTCTAACCCACAGGTACTGCTTTAATTTATTATGAGCAGATATTATCCTATAAAGGCATCTTTTACTTTTTCAAAAAAGCCCTTATCACCGGTTACTTCCACTGGTTTTTCCCCACTTACGTCGGCAAATTCCCGTAATAGCTCCTTTTGGCGGTCAGAAAGTTTGGTGGGAACTTTTACCCCTACCCGAACATGTTGGTCACCACGACCATAGCCGTGAACATCTGGAATTCCTTGATTCTTCAGCCGGAAAACAGTCCCATTCTGGGTACCGGCAGGTATCTTCAAGGTTGCTTTGCTATCTAACGTAGGAACCTCGATTTCATCACCTAGTGCCGCCTGGGGGAAGGAAATTTTCACTTCACAGTGGACGTCATTACCATGACGATTAAATATTTTATGGGGCTTTACTCTAATGAACACATAAAGATCACCGGGAGGTCCACCTTTGCTCCCAGGTTCACCCTGTCCGGTAACCCGCATCCTGGAATCATTGTCCACCCCAGCGGGAATCTTCACGTGAATAGTTCGGGAGTTACGCACCTTACCCCGTCCGTGACAGGTGGGACAGGGTTTGTCAATGACTTTCCCTTCCCCCTGGCAGGCGTTACAGGTCCGGCTCTGAACTATCCGGCCAAAAGGAGTGTTTTGGGCATACTGAGCTTGGCCCGAACCACCGCAGGTTGGACAGTTTTTAGGTTTAGTACCTTCTGCTGCACCACTTCCATCACAGGTTTCACAATTCTCGGTACGGGTGATATCCAAATCTTTTTCCAGACCAAAGGCTGCTTCTTCAAAAGCCATATCCAGATCAAAGCGTAAGTCATTACCCTTTTGGGGGCCTTTACGACGGTTACCGCCTCCCCCACCAAAGAACATTTCAAAAATATCCCCAAAGCCGCCCATGTCTGCGCCGCTAAAGCCTCCGCCACCGCCACTCGGGTCAACTCCGGCATGACCAAATTGATCGTACCTAGCCCTTTTTCCCTGGTCAGATAGAACTTCATAAGCTTCAGTAGCTTCTTTAAACTTAGCCTCCGCTGACTCTGGGTTATCCGGATTAGTATCAGGATGGTATTGGCGGGCTAATTTTCGATAGGCCTTTTTTATTTCATTTTCCTGGGCACCTTTAGAAACTCCCAGAACTTCATAATAGTCACGTTTGCTCATAATTACCTCCTAAATATGGCAGCTAAGGACTCTCATTCTGTTGAATTTCCCCGCGTTTTTTCAACAGACTGAGGAACAGGGGGTTAATCCCTGTTCCTCCCTGGTGTTTACTTTTTATCCTCATCTACCACTTTAAAGTCGGCATCCACCACGTTAGGGTCATTGTTACCAGCTCCGTTGCCAGAACCGCCTTCGCAACCGTCAGGTCCGCAGCCATCAGGACCGCAATCAGGGCCACAACCACCGGCACCCTGTTCTCCGGCCTGCTGGTACATAGCTGTGGTTATTTCATGTAAAACTTTGGTAACTGCTTCTGATTTGGCTTTAATCGCCTCAAAATCTGTTCCCTGAAGAGCTGTTTTCAGTTCTTCCACAGCCTTGTTAATTTCCTCAACCTTAGCGGCATCAGCTTTGTCCCCTAAATCCTTCAGCGTCTTTTCCGTTTGATAAACTAGGGAGTCCGCCTGGTTCCTGATTTCTACCTCTTCCTTACGCTTCCGGTCTTCCTCGGCATGAGCTTCCGCATCCTTGACCATTTGGTCGATATCTTTATCGGACAGACCGCCTGAAGAAGTGATAGTGATGTTTTGCGTTTTGCCTGTTCCTTTGTCAGTAGCGGAAACATGGACAATCCCGTTGGCATCAATATCAAACTTAACCTCCACTTGAGGAATACCTCTAGGTGCCGGAGGAATTCCATCCAGCACAAAACGTCCTAAAGTTTTATTATAAGCTGCCATTTCCCGTTCACCCTGGAGGACGTGAATTTCCACTTGAGTCTGGTTGTCAGCTGCAGTTGAAAAAACTTGGCTCTTGGAAGTAGGAATGGTAGTGTTGCGTTCAATTAGCTTAGTTGATACTCCCCCTAGCGTTTCAATGCCCAGGGAAAGAGGGGTTATATCCAGAAGTAGGACATCCTTTACTTCTCCGGCTAAAACTCCACCCTGAATGGCTGCACCAATGGCCACACACTCATCAGGGTTAATGCCTTTATGGGGTTCTTTGCCTAGAATTTTACGAATGGCCTCCTGCACTGCAAGGGTACGGGATGAACCTCCTACCAAAAGCACTTTGTTGATTTCTTTCGGGTCTAGCCCGGAATCAGTTAAGGCCTGGCGAGTAGGTCCCATGGTTTTTTCCACCAGATCAGCAGTAAGTTCATCAAATTTAGCCCGAGTTAAATTCATCTCCAGATGTTTGGGACCATTCTGATCAGCAGTGATAAAGGGTAAACTAATGGAGGAGGTAGTAACTCCAGACAGTTCTTTTTTCGCTTTCTCCGCCGCTTCTTTTAAACGCTGCATGGCCATCCGGTCATTTTTTAGGTCAATGCCCTGGTCCTTCTTAAACTCAGCAACTATCCAGTCCATGATCCGCTCGTCAAAATCGTCACCACCCAGACGGTTATTCCCGCTGGTAGCTTTTACTTCAAATACCCCTTCGCCTAATTCCAGGATGGAAACATCAAAGGTTCCTCCACCCAGGTCATAAACTAAAATGGTATGATCTTCACCTTTGTCCAAGCCATAAGCCAGGGCTGCAGCAGTGGGTTCATTAATAATCCGCATAACTTCCAGACCGGCAATTCTTCCCGCATCCTTGGTGGCCTGGCGCTGACTATCCGAAAAATATGCCGGCACAGTAATTACTGCTTGAGTTACCGGTTCACCCAGATAAGCCTCGGCATCTGCTTTGAGCTTCTGGAGAATCATCGCGGAAAGCTCTGGAGGAGTGTAACTTTTGTCATCAATTTGTACTTTATAATCAGTTCCCATATGACGTTTAATGGAGGCGACAGTCTTCTCATAATTGGTTACTGCCTGACGCTTGGCTACCTCACCAACTAAACGTTCACCGGTTTTAGAAAATCCAACCACTGAAGGAGTTGTTCTGGCTCCCTCAGAATTAGGAATTACAACAGCTTCCCCACCTTCCATAACTGCTACACAAGAGTTTGTTGTACCTAAGTCTATTCCAATAATTTTTCCCATTTTTCTAATACCTCCTATAAGTGTCTATTCTGGTACAGCCACCTTTACCATAGCTGGCCGGATAACCTTATCCTTAAGCAAATAGCCTTTTTGGAACTCCTCCACCACATGGTTTTCGGGGTGTTCACTGGAAGGAACCTGCATTACCGCTTGATGTTTAGTTGGGTCAAATTCACTGCCTATAGCACAGATAGGCTCTAAGCCCTGTCCTGCCAAAGTCTCTTTGAGCTGTTGGAAAATCATTTCTACACCCTTCTGCAGGCTAGCCTCAGCACCGGTAGCGTTAAGCGCCCGTTCCAAGTTATCTAGTACAGGTAACAAGTTGCAAATTAACCCCTCAGCCCCATATTTAAGTAGTTCTTCTTTTTCCTGCCTGGTGCGGCGACGGAAGTTTTCAAAGTCTGCTTGCAAACGTTGTAAATTAGCTAGGTATTCTTCAGCTAGTGCGGTCTGCTGGGCCAGCATCGCCTGCAAACTTTCCGGAGCGTCAGTTAGGCTATCCACTTCCGGAGTTTCTGACTGGGAACAATTATATTCAGCCTGAGCTTCACTTTCACAGGCTTTTCCTTCTCTTTTACTCATAATCCACCTCCATTTTCTTTGAGGAAAAAATTTAGACAATTTCCCCGAAGTCATTCTGTGGTCCCCGGTCTTCTCTTTTTTTAATGATGGTGTCTATCCTTAGAATAGCCTCGGCAATTTCACCTGCGGCCTTCAGGGCGTGAAGCTTGACCAAAGTTGGATCCACAACTCCTAAAGCAATCATGTCTGTGACTTGCCCATCATCACAATCAACAGCTAAGGAGTCTTTACCTTGCTCTGCTTGGGCAGCCATGACGTCACCTAATTTTTCCAGCGGATTAAAGCCGGCATTATTCACAATTTGGGCTAAGGGGCGCTTTAAAGCAGCACTCACACAATCCATGCCATAGGCACCCATGCCTCGTATATTATCCCGCAGACGTTCAACTTCCCGGGCCGCCGCCAACTCAATTGATCCACCACCGGGGACAACTCCCCCCTTCAGGGCAGCCTGTAAGGAAGCCGCGGCATCTTTGGCAATGCGCTCCCGCTCACCCACCACCTCTTCAGTGGCAGCCCCCACCAACACAGTGGCCATAGGTTTACCTTTACCACCTAATATGCGTAGATGTTCCAGCTTTTCTTTAAAAATAACCTTTTCCGCTTGACCCAAATACTTGGTTAGCTCGGTCAAGTCTTTTTTCAGGCCCGTTCGCTTAATAACCCGGGCCCCAGTATGTTCTGCCGCCTTGCGCAGTTCCTTATTGGCTATCCGTTGAATGACCATGATACCTGCATCACTCAGCGCTTCCTCAGCCACATCGGACACTCCTCTATCCACTAGCACCACTTTAACCCCGGACTTAACTATTTTTCCCACATTAGCGCTAAACTCATTCTGCAGCTCTAAGTATCGGGCAAAGCCAGCATCGGTGGACAAAGCTTCATCCTCTAATTCTTCCGGCTCTAAGGCGTCATCAATCACTAAAATCAAGGGGTTATCCGCTAGCTTCGGCATTTGGTCATTAAGCAGCTGTTTATTCAGGATAACGCCAAGGAAAACCTCATTATCCGCCCCTTCTTCCGCATCGATGGTATCTGCTAGCTTAAAGGAGTCATCCCGGAGTTTTTCTTCACCCACCAAACGAGCTGCTTGCACCACCAGGTCAGCAATATCCTCATGCTCCCGGCCGGCCACCAAAGCTATTTGCTTTAAAATATTATCCTCCATGCTGGTAATTGGTCGGGACTTTGCTTTAATAAATTCCAAGGCCTTGCCTACTCCTACCCGGATACCTTCAATTACTCGGGAGACCGGGACCCCCTTAATTACCTGGTTTACACCCTCGCTGACCAATGCTCCGGCCATCACTGTTGCGGTGGTAGTGCCATCCCCAATCTCGGCCTGCTGTGCCTTGGCAATGTTAATCAGCATTTTGGCCGCCGGATGGTTGGCTTCCATCATGGTTAAAATAGTCACACCATCATTGGTGATGACCACCTCGCCAAATTTGTCCACCAGCATGGTGTCCAAGCCTTTCGGGCCCAAAGTGCCCTCCACAGCCGAAGCAATAGCTCTAACTGCATTGGCATTAGTCATCAAGGCTGCCAGTTTCTCATCTATTTCACTACCTGTACTGGCCTGCTGTTTCAAGCTCATTCCGGTACCTCCTGTATCCAATTGGGTTATAATCGTTTAAAATAATTAGATAAAATCTCCGACAGGTTATTGTTAATAAAATCAACTACTGTAACTACCTTAGCATAATCCATCCGTGTTGGTCCTAAAATCCCAATTGAGCCAACTATCTTATCATCCACATGGTAAGTTGCAGTAATCATGCTGCAGTCTTGAATTCCCGCAATTTTGTTCTCTCCGCCGATTTTAATAACCACCCCATCATCCTTGGGGGTTGAGGTAAGCAGGTTTTTCAAATCCTCTTCATGGTCAAGCAGACCGAGGAGAGTTTTCACCTTTTCAATATTCCTAAATTCCGGTTGATTGAGAATATTTAAGGTACCGCCCAAATAAACTCGTTCCTCTTCCTTAAGTAAGGACTGATTGGCCATTAAATCCATGACAACGTTAAATATTTCGTTATGTTTAGAAAGCTCGAAATAAATCTCACTCAGTAGTGTTCTTTTAATATCTTCTAAAGAGTGCCCCTGAAGCTTGGCATTAAGAATCCGGGAGATATCGTTTAAATCTTCGTAAGTAATGTTCTCGGAAACATTTAACATTTTATTCTGCACAATCCCGGATTGATTAATAACTACTACTAGAACTTTGCCTGCTTCCAAAGGAACAATTTGCACGTGCTTAATGGCAGTTCCACCCATCTGTGGGCCCATAACTAAAGAAGTATAATTAGTCATCTGGGACAACAAAGAACTAGTTAGATTAATGACTTGACCAATTTCTTGCTTTTTAGCTTCATAACCGGAACGGACAAAGGATTGAACATCCTCTGTTAACTGGTGTTTTTCCATTAAACAGTCTACATAATAACGATAACCCTGATCCGAGGGAATTCGTCCAGCCGAGGTATGGGGCTGCTCTATAAAGCCCAATTCCTCCAAGTCCGACATTTCATTCCGGACAGTTGCCGGGCTAACCCCCAGCTCATATTTGCGGGAAATTGTTCGGGAACCTACTGGTTCAGCAGTGGCTATATAATCTTGGATTATAGCCAGAAGGATACGTTTTTTACGTTCATCCATCTGCATACCGTACACCCTCTCTTTGTTAGCACTCACCTTTATCGAGTGCTAATGTTCCTAATTAAAAAAATACCACTTTCCAGGCTATTTTGTCAAGTGGATTAGAGCTATTCCTGCTTAAATCATGCTTAAAGAAATGCTTCAAAAACTTCATTGCCCAGAGCCAAACCCAGGGAGGTTAAGCGGAGCAGTTCCGAGGTTTCCTCTAGGAGGTTTAGAGTTATTAACCGGGCGATAGCCGGGCCATAGACCTGAGTCAGACTGATCCCGAAACGTTTAGTAAAATCAGCTTTCTGCACACCTTTAATTAGCCGCAATCCTAAAAACATAAATTCCGCCATCTCATCTTTGGAAGTTATGAATTGTTGATCTGCTAGTGGTCTTTGCCCATTCGCCAAGGTATTTAGATAAGCTTGCAAGTTAGTACAGTTAGCCAGGCGATGTCCAGCAATTAAAGAATGGGCGGCCGGACCTAAGCCTAAGTATTCGTCTAGCAGCCAGTAAGTGAGGTTATGCCTACATTCCAGACCAGGGCGGGCAAAGTTAGAAATTTCGTAATGTCCCAACCCCCCGGCAGTAAGTCGATCTATAGCCGCCTGGTACATATCAGCCTCTAAGTCCTCATCACATGGTTTAAGTCGCCCTTGCTGCCATTGCCGGTAAAAAGGAGTTTCCGGTTCCAACTTTAAGCTATAAGCAGAAATATGTTCTACTCCCAACTCCAGCGCCTTTTCCAGAGTCTCCAGCCAATCCACCATGCTCTGACCAGGCAAACCGTACATCAGGTCCAAATTAAGATTGGTAAAACCAGCCTCTCTAGCCAATTCCACCCCTTGGTAAATTGCCCTAGTATTATGAATCCGCCCAATACCTTGGAGCAGCTGAGGCTGAAAGGCCTGAACCCCCAGGCTGAGTCGGTTAACTCCCCCAGCCCGCAGTAAGTTCAGCTTCTCACCATCCAGCGTTCCCGGATTAGCTTCCACCGTAACCTCCGCCCCAGCATCCCAAATAAAGTATTCCCTAGTTTTTTGCAGGATATTATGCAGCTGTTGTCCACTAAGGGAAGTCGGAGTACCCCCACCCAAAAATATAGTGCTTAACCTTCGCTCTTCCCCACTTAAACCGTCGGAAACCAGCTCCATTTCCCGGTATAAATTAACTAAATATTGCTCCACCAAGTCGGCATCGTAAGCATAGGACACAAAATCACAATAGTTACATTTGCGCAGGCAAAATGGTATATGTATGTACAGGCTCAAGGCCATAGTATCCTCCCTCCGTTCTGGGGTCCCGAACTCACTGGTCTGAGGGCATGGGGTCCCTCCGCCCCGGCTCCACAATTCTTGAGTGTGCAAGGATATACTCCCGGTGTGTTGTGCAACAAATTATTCGGTGTTACTTTACGCCCGTCATTTGTATCATGCATGCTTCGACGGGCTATGTTTCTCAGTCCAGTGCTCCGCCTCCCGGAGGAACACCCATTCCCTCTCCTCAGAGGTCTTAGGCCCGGGGTGGCTCCGGTCTAGGCAAATAAACCCCAGCCGTGTGCAGGCCAGGGTTTCTAGTATCTCAGAATTATGCTTACTAGTGCCTAGTCCCTAGCCCGAAGAAATGCCCCAAATCGGTTTCTCCCACCCCACCCCAATGCTATGCATGATCTAGGGAGGATGACCCAACTAGGTCTATGCATGCTGCCAGGTCGGATACCTGTCTCCCCGTTACATTCATGCTACCCAGGTCGGATACCTGTCTCCCCGTAACTTGCATATTACCAGGTCGGGTACCTGTTCCCGGACTAGGTGCTCCTGGTGGAGTACCATAGCGGCTCTTAGCGCAGGTGGGTAATAAAATCGACCTTGCCGCCATGGACGGCGGCAACCTGGACACCTAGGCACGGATGCCGTATTGTCCAGGTTGGTCGAATTTTATTATCCCAACCAGCTTAGAGCCGCTAGGTATGGAACTAAGAGCCACCTAGCCGGGACAGGGATCCGACCGGTCATTATCAGCCCAGACGGAGCAGGTATACGACCGGCCATCTCATGCCCCATACGCAGCAGGTATCCAATCAGTCATTTTATTAGACAGTATTTACATCTTCACTAGTCTATGCTTAGCACCGCCATGAAGGCTTCCTGGGGTATCTCCACATTGCCTACCTGCTTCATGCGCTTCTTGCCTTCTTTTTGCTTCTCCAGCAGTTTCTTTTTCCGGGTAATATCGCCGCCATAACATTTAGCCAGTACATTTTTCCGCATGGCCTTAACCGACTCCCTAGCGACGATTTTAGTGCCGATAGCAGCCTGGATAGGTATTTCAAACATCTGCCGGGGGATTAGCTCCCGTAGTTTTTCTACCATTGCTTTCCCCCGGGCAAAAGCCTTATCCTTGTGGACTATAAAGGATAGAGCATCCACCACTTCTCCGGCAATCAGGATATCCAGCTTGGACAAATTAGAGGGCAAATATCCTAAAAATTCATAATCAAAAGAGGCGTAGCCTTTGGTTCTGGACTTAAGCTGATCAAAGAAATCATAGACTATTTCACTTAAAGGAAGCTCGTAGGTTAGGGTAACCCTAGTTTCCGTTAGGTATTCCATGTTCTTAAAGTTGCCCCGCTTTTCCTGAGCCAATTCCATAATGGACCCTACGTAAGTATTAGGCACCATGACGGTAGCCCTTACATAAGGCTCCTCTAATCTTTCCACCTGCTGAACAGGAGGTAGTTTAGTGGGATTATCTATATCAAAAACTTTCCCATCGGTTTTGTACACTCGGTATACAACGCTGGGAGCAGTGGTAATTAAAGTGAGATTATATTCCCGTTCCAGACGTTCCTGGATTATTTCCATATGCAGCAACCCTAGGAAGCCGCAGCGAAAACCAAAGCCTAAAGCTACCGAGGTCTCCGGCTCATAGACCAAAGAGGCATCATTTAGCTTAAGTTTTTCTAAAGCGTCTCGGAGATTTTCATATTCATTGCTTTCTACTGGATACAAACCGCAGAACACCATAGGTGTGACCATTCGGTACCCTGGTAAAGGTTTATCGGCAGGCCTGTCCGCATCAGTCAGGGTGTCTCCCACCTGAGTATCCTTGACTGTCTTGATACTGGCTGCCAGAAAGCCTACTTCACCCACACTTAACTGGTCCACCAGAGTTTGGTTAGGTCTAAATACCCCAACTTCATTGACTTCAAATTCTTTTTCCGTGGCCATGAACCTAACCTTCATGCCCGGTTGGATAGAGCCCTGAATTACCCGGAAATATACGATTACTCCCCGGTAAGGATCAAAATGAGAGTCAAAAATCAAGGCTTTTAACGGCCCCTTAGCCTCCCCTTTGGGCGGCGGAACCTTCTTAACTATTGCCTCAAGAATTTCCTCAATTCCTATTCCCGATTTAGCTGAAGCAAAAATCGCTTCAGCCGAGGGTAAACCAATGACATCTTCAACTTCCTTCATTACCCGTTCTGGTTCTGCACTGGGCAGGTCTATTTTGTTAATAACCTGAATAATCTCTAGATTATGCTCTAGAGCCATATACACATTAGCTAGCGTCTGAGCTTCAATTCCCTGAGCAGCATCCACCACTAATAACGCACCTTCACAGGCTGCCAAGCTGCGGGAAACCTCATAAGCGAAGTCTACATGTCCAGGGGTATCAATAAGATTTAGCTGGTAGGTTTTGCCGTCCTTGGCTTTGTAATCTAACCGGACAGCCTGCAGCTTAATGGTAATTCCCCGTTCCCGCTCCAAATCCATCAGATCCAGGACCTGCTCAGTCATCTCCCGCTCAGTTATGGCACCGGTGAACTCCAGCAGCCGGTCGGCCAGGGTGGATTTCCCGTGGTCGATATGGGCAATTATGCAAAAATTACGTATTAGTTCCTGATCGGCCATTGTGCCTTATATCCTCCTTTAACCTAATCCAGCAAACACCATAGTCATAATATTATAGCATTCGGCGTATAGCGGGGCAATAGCATTACCTTTGTAAAATCAATATACTAAAGCCACAAGGCATATCCCCTGTGGCTCATAACTATTTTCTAGCGCTTTTTGGAAGCTATATTATTTCCCGGTCGTTTAACCATACCTTCCCACCAAAATCGCAGTTGTTGGCGGCTTTCCATCCCAATTTCCATGATGTCAGACTTAACTTGTTGCAGCGGAAGCGCTCTAATTCTAGAGTTCAGCTCTGTTCTCAATTCCGTCAGGGTAACTGGTTTTAAAGGTTGAACTATCCGATTAAAATCAGTATTAACCTCGGTCACTCCCAGCAGTACCAGTACCATGGTAATGCCCACCATTCGCAGGGCTACTCTATTAGATTTATCCACAAAAAAACCTCCCTTGTGCAATCGGTAACAAGTAACAGGTAACAGGTAACACAGCTACTAGTGTTGCACCAAAGGAGGGTTGGTTATTCATTTATCTACTTTGTGCTAAAGCTGGATAGTTTCGGTAGGAGCAATTACTTCCTTTACCTCTGCCTTAAGCTTAGTCTTTTTAATCAGTGCCTTTAACCATGGCAGCAATTACCTCAGCAAATAATTCTGCCGACCTTTTTGCTTCCTCGGTGGTATTTTCCGTTGAACCGATTTCTACCAGCATGGCTTGGGGATGGAGGTGTTGGTTATAGCGTCCCCTTTTGGTAATAATCTTTCTTAACAGGCCCGGATACATCTGATCCATTTGCTTACCTACTTGTTGGGCAAATAGGTAATTTTTCATCCAGTTGGGGTGGTTGTTGCGGGCATTAGTTCCTACCACCAGCATAATCCGGGCCACCTGCTTACCGTTAATTGTAGTTAAACTACTTTCTCTAGGCACTTGGGCATCCCTATGCACATCCAGCACCACTTGGACGGAAGGATTAGCCGTCAAGCTCTCCTTGACTGTGTTAGCAGAAAGGGTATAGGGGTTGTTTTTTAACCAATTAGCATCATGGATTTGGGCAGACTGGAGCGTCTTAAGGTTATGCTTTTCCTCTAACGCTTTGGCTAAAGCCTGCCCTGCTTGATAAACTCCCCCTAATTTTCCCTGTAATTTAACTACCCCATCGGTTTGGGCATAGGTTTCCCCAGTGTGGGTGTTATATATCAATACAACCGGGCCGGTTGTAGGCGAACCTAAGGTATAGTTCCCCTGCTGCTGACTCTCCGAGTTAAGTTGTCCATTAGTATCCTCTTCAGGGGGCTGTTGCTGATTTTGCACCACAGCAGCTAAAGTTATAGTGGGTAACTTAACTAAGCTAAACAAGGGGAGAGTTTCATTAAAATAGCTAGCTGGTTGGCCCAGTTGAATACCCAGTAATCTTTTGGTAAAACCTAACTTAGGCGGTTGCTCAATGTCGACTAAGCCCTCAGCTAAAGGTTGATGACCGGACCGCCATAAGGGTATGCTGGCAGCAAAAACATCAGCCAAAGAATCCTCCGACCATTCAGTCAGGGCAAAAACCTCTTCCCAAACCATCCGGGATATACCTTGTCCAATTGGTTGCCATAATTGAGCCAATTCCCGGCCATGACTCCACCAACCGATAATTAAAACGGCAATAATATATCCTATCCAAAGGAAATTCTTGTTCCTTTTGTTGCTCATTTGTCCACCGCCTTAATAGTCCTACCAATATCAACATATGAGGACAACCGTTAAAATAGAAGAAAAAAATAAACCTACCGCAGCGCAGTAGGTTACATATTGGACAACTAACCCAGCTAGTTTATTAAAATGTCTTCATCATGGCTAACACTCATAAGTAAATGATCTGAATAATGTCCATTGTTTACCGAATAAAAGTAGGTACGAAGGCATCCACTAAACCAATGATAAAAGCAGAAAGCAGAGCACCAACCACTGTTACCGAAATCAAGGACGGAATTAATAATTGGCTAGCATAAATCACCACTGCTGCAGTAATAAAGCCTACTACTCCACGACTTCTAGGGGAAACCTTATCCCCTAATATAGCCTCTGCTACATAGCCTAAAATGGCGATAACAGCAGCTGCAACCAGAGCTCCAACGAATCCAGAGACTTGGAATCCGGGAACAAATAAGCCAATTACCATAAGAACGATAGCGGAAACTATAAACCGTACTACAGCTCCTAACATTTTTTCACCCCCCTTGTTACAATTTTCGTTTATAGCTTACCCAAAACAGCATCCTTAATTCACTCCATAATTCAATAAATCAACAGCTCTGTGTACAGCAAAAATATGTTGCGTTTACAAATGTAACGTGGTACAATATTACATGTTGACTTATGGTAACACTATTTCTGATAGATAATTTTTTGTTAAAGGAGGTGAATGTTGTGGCCAACATTAAATCCGCTATAAAAAGAGCTGAAATTGCCCAACTCCGCAATATACGTAATGTTGCAATTAAGTCTTCCATGAAAACCGCTACTCGCCGTTTTCTGGTGACATTGAATACAGCAACTCCTGATGTTGCTAAAGAAACCTTAGTAAATGCATGCACTGCTCTGGATAAAGCTGTAACTAAAGGTGTGCTACATAAAAACGCCGCAGCTCGCCGCAAGTCCCGCTTGACTCGCAAGTTTAATGAAGCAAGCAAGTAATACTGTGCAAGCTAAGCATATAGCATCAGCAAAAAATCGTGCCCATTGGCACGATTTTATTTTTTGCCTGAGTCATCCAATTTAAGAGCATAACTTAATCAGCGCCATTTCCAGGGCCATTACCGGCTCCTGCTTCCCAGTTTTAATCTGGTAATCCGTCTCCAGCAAAATCCGCAAGGCCTGGCGCAGGTCATCTGTCTGGAAGTTTCTACCCTGCCTGGCTGACTTACTCACCACAAAGGGTTTAACTTGCAGGCTAGAAGCTGTCTGCCCCTCGGAAAGGCCTTGGCTTAAGTAAAGTTTGGCTAACCAAATTAGGCGAAATTGGCGAGCTAACAGGTTAACTATCAGCACCGGGTGCTGGCCTTGGAATAGCAAATCCTGCACAAATTCCATAGCAGTCGGAAACCTTTTCTCCGCCACTGCATCAATTAATTGGAACACAGTAATGTCTGCTTGTTTACTGACCAGTGCTTCCACTTGAGCCAACGTAAGCTCGGTTTCCCCGCCTAGATAGGTCAATAGCTTCTCTAGTTCCTGTTCCATTAGCTGCAAGTTACTTCCCACAGCAACCGTCAGATAATTGAGTACCTCTCCAGTAATCTCCCGACCTTTACGGTTAACCCACTCTTTAATCCACTGAGTTAATTCCTGACCCTTTAGCAGGGGAAAGTAAACAATTTGTCCAGCCTTTTCCACTAGTTTATAGATTTTTTTTCGCTTATCAATTCCCTCATCCACCAAAAAGATCAGGCAAGTAGCTGATGAGGGGTTTTCTAAATAGCTAATCAGCAGCTCATCCTGTGAGCTAGTAACATCCTCCTCCCCTTGACGGGCAGGGGTATTTTTTTTCTTAGCCTTAAAAAAATCCGCATTTTGTACAATCACTAGCCGCTTTTCCGCTAGAAAGGGCAAAGTGTTGGCCATATTAACCAAGGCATCTAGCTTAATTTCCCGGCCATCCAAAACATCTAGATTAAAATCCCTAACCTCTGGTGGTAACAGGGCAGCTTTGAATTTTTCCACTAGACTCTCCCGGCGGTAGGGTTCTTCCCCGTAAAACAAGTATACTGGTGAAAGAACTTTTCTTTTCAGGCTGTTTTCCACCGCGGCAATATCCATTAATTGTTCGCTCCTTAGCTTTTACTTGCTGCTGTTAGCTTGATTTTATCATATCAGCTTGATTTTATCATACCCGCTTGATTAATCAAATAATTGCTGCTTTAAACCAGTTGCCCCTTGGGCAAAGCTATCTACCTTAAGCTGCCTCCCGTCACTTCGAAAGGTAATTGCTCCCCATTGGTCTGTCCTCAGCAGCGGGATGGCTGCTTGCCGAAAGTATTTCACTACTTCAGGGTGCGGGTGGCCGAAAAAGTTAGGGCCAACGGGTATTACTGCCACCAAGGGCTGAACCTGTCGGTAAAATTCCAGTGAGTACCCCGTTCTACTGCCATGATGAGGAATATTGAGCACAGTGGAGCGCAGGGGCGAAACAATTGAATTTAGGTTGTAACGGTATGGGTCAGTCTGAGCAAGTAGCTGGGTTATTCCAGCCTGCTCCACATCTCCTGTAAATAAGAAGCTATGGCTCCCATAGGTTAATTTAATTACTAGCGATTGGTTGTTGAGCTGAGTTTCCGCCCCACCGGTTACCTTAACTTGTCCAGTGCTTGCGTTATATTCCTGTCCGATGTTTACCGCTGCTTGTTGCAGCGGAGGGCCAAGAATGACTAATTTAATTTTGGGGTCTAACCGAATCTCTTGTCCTGCCCCACCTTGCTCCAGAGGAATTCCTTTTATTTTGGCAGTATTCAGCACCTGGCTATAGGTAACACTTTCCTCTTGAGCCGGTGAGATTAACATTTTCCCCACTTTAAGCTGCTGCAGAATAGCCTCCGCTCCTCCGACATGATCACTATGGGGATGGGTGAGCACCAGCAGATCCAGGGAGTTTAAGCCCTGGCTGCGCAGATACGGCAAAACCACCTTTTTCCCCGAATCATAGTTAATCCGTCCCTCTTCATCCAGCTGGAGGCGCCCGGTATCCACCAGCATAGTGTGCCCTTTCGGGGTCCGCACAAAGATACAAGCCCCCTCCCCAACATCAAGAAAGGTAACTTGGAGGGCACTAGTGCCAGGCCAAAGCCAAAATAGCACTGCTATTACCACCAACCCCACCAGACCTGGAAGCCACCGTTTAAACACCCTACGCAGTTCAGGACGTTGGAATAGCAATATTCGCCATAACTTGTGGATACCCGCCCGGCGGTTACCATCACTAATTAACCAGAGTAGGCCAAAATATACTAGAATCAGCGCCACCGTAGGGGATGTTATGTTAAACGCAGCCCCCGGCAGCCTGGCCAGATAATCAGCTGCTTGCAGGAAGACTTTCAGCAGCAGCCCTAAGCCTAATTGAAAAATCTCCGCCGCTCCAAGAGAAAAAACCCCGATAACTGCCACCATCAGCCCTAGGATTAGGATTAATCCGGCCACCTCCACTAAAAGCAGATTTGCTAAGCAAGAGATTACAGAAACCTGATTGAAGTGATAAGCCACTAGTGGCCAGGTGCCTAATTGAGCGGCTAAGGGAACGGCTAACAGTGACTTAACCCAGTCAGGTACTGGCTTGGGCAAGCAGGCTAGCCTTGCTTCCAAAAAAGGAGTCAACGCTAAAATAGCCCAGGTAGCTGCAAATGATAACTGGTATCCCGGTTCAATTATCACCTGGGGATAGGGGAAGGTGGTGAGCAAGGCTGCCACTGCTAAAATAGTTGGCCAGTGTTTTCTGAACTTAAAAAGCAGAGCAAACAAACCCAAAGTAATCATCACCGCCGAACGTACTACCGGCGGACTTAAGCCACTAACCAGAGAGTAACCTGATACTGTGGCCACAGCTAGACTAAAGGTGATGCGGGGACTCCAGCCCCGGGACTTGCCAAGCAGCACTGGGAAAACGGCGATTAAGGCTACATGAAAGCCAGACACACTTAGTAGGTGGCTAAGACCGATAGTGTTAAAGGTTTCCCGGAGTTCAGGGTCTAGCTCATTAGTAGCTCCTAGCACCATTCCGTTTAATAGTTGACCTTCTTGCCCCGGAAAGAGGGTGATCCCGGTTTTAGCTAACTGCTTACGCACAGCTAAAGACGCCTTTTTTAGCGGGTTTCCACTCCCTTGGGCTAATCTCTCACCTTTTTGCCCGGGATGAGCAGTTAGCAGCAGATAAATTCCCCGCCTGGCTAGATAGCGACGGTAATCCAATTGACCGGGATTATAAGCAGTCTTCGGCCAATCCAATTTTCCGGCAAATTCCACTGTATCTCCATAAGCCCAGGTGTTGCCAGGCTTATTGACCTGAATAATTACTTTCCCTTTGGCTATCCTCCATTCTTGGCCTAGTTGGCGAAATTCCCTGATATCCAGCTGATAGGAGGCCCAATCCGACCCTACCAGGGGGTCTTCCACAATAGTTCCTCGAACCAGCACATCTTCACCAGCGTGGTTTACCAGAGGAGTTGCGCTCAAGATCAGAAACAGCCACTGGCTTGTCCAAGCCAGACCAAACATGATTAGAGCAAGTTTCAACCCAGAAAAGGGTTTCAAACCAGAAAAAGGCTTATGACCTAGGTTAGTGGTGGGTATTAATCTTTTTCGAAAAAGTATCGGGGACAACCAAATTAACATTAACAAGCCGATTAGCCCTACTGTGTACGGCAAACCAACCCAAAAAGGACCTGCCCCTGAAGCTATGGCCGGCCCTGGAAAATCCCCTTGTTTTGTTCCTACTATTGGTTCGACCAAAAACTGTTTACCCAACAGTAACCCTATAAAGTAACTCCCTATCCAAAAAGACTTAATCATCGGATGACCACACTATTAGCAAGCTGCTCAAATTTTTTAGCACCGATACCAGGAACCTTTTGCAGATCCTGGATTGATTTAAAAGGTCCATTGGTATCCCTAAACTCAATAATCCTTTGGGCTAGAGCTGGGCCAATCCCTGGTAGTGTATCCAGTTGCCCTAGATTGGCTGTGTTAATATCGATGATAGTCCCAGCAGCTTGCTTGGGACTAACTGGACTATTGGGGCTATTCCCTGCCAATCTTAAGGAAATTGCCCCCCCTCCTGAATTACCATTAATTCTCCCCGCTGTTGAATCTGAAACCTCTTTTTTGCTGGGCACTACCACCTGTTCCCCATCTTGCAACGGTTGGGCTAGATTAATGTAGCTTAGGGCGGCATCATTACGAGCTACCGCCTTTTCCAGCACCTGATTTACTCTAGAGCCTTTGGGCAGGAAGTACACTCCAGGCTTTTCCACCGCTCCGACAATGTGGACCACCAGAGCTTGCTCCGTCCCCGAATTTTGGTTCTGGCCTTGGTTCAGACCTTGGTTTTGCCCTTTGCCTTGGTCTTGACCTAGACCTTGGCTTTGGCTCTGGCCTTGGAGTTTTCCTTGGTTTTGCGGCTTATTTCCGTCCACAATGGTTACACCTTCAGTGGTTAACTGTCCCCAGAACCCTAGTTTTATCCCTATTTGATTGACAATACCAGTTACCAGTGCCAGCCCGATTACTGCTACTGCCAGCTTTTTTTTCCAATCCCCGTTTAAGCCTTCCACTGTACAATTCTTCCTTTCCAATCCCCCGCTTCCTACATTTTACCACATTTTACCAAAATAGTATTATGTTTTTATCTAAAAAACATAATGCACTGTAAACGATTGTTATACTTGTTAATTCCGCCCTAACCTTATGCTATTTAAAAGAATAGCTGACGTACTAAACGTCAGCATGGAGTTTAATATCATAAGGTGCTTTCGATTAAAATTACCTTTTTAGGCCATTTTCCTACAGGGATTACCTTATCTTTCTTCAAGGTTTTTAAGTCAAAGACTGAGAGGGAGTCGGTGGTATAGTTAGTTACATAAAGTCTTTGATTGTCTGTTGCAATAAAGGAAGGAGTTTCTGTTTTTATTGTTGTTAAGAGTTTTTGACTAGATAGGTCATACACACTTACTGTATCACCGGTTAAATCGATATTAGTAAAATGGTTTATATACCCTTTTTTATTTTTATCAACAACTAGACTTTGGGGAACCAAATGCTGCAGACTTATAGAAGCTGTAATCTCTCCGGTTGTTTGGTTAATCAGTTTTAATTTATGAGAATAGTCTTCTGGTTTTTCTACCCACCTTGGTTTCATTTTGCCCTTAGAACCCGGATAAATGCCGTATATGGTACCTGTTGGTTTATCGTTTTTATCTAAGAAAAGAATATTATCTTTAATATTTTCGCTGTTTACAACAATTGTACTGAAAACCTTAATAACTTGTTTCGATTCTGAACCAGAACAGCCAGACCCACCAAGCATAACACTTATCACAAAAAAGATTAAAATCGTATTTTTTATCTTCATAATCCTACTCTAGTCCTTTCTGGTTAAATAATAATCCCTAGTAAAGGAATTATTAAGATAGTACTTTGGTTAAGTATTTGGTAATAAATTGAGAATCTAGGATACCAGGTTCAACAAGATTTTGCATATTAAAACCGTCAAAAAATGCAACAATTACTGCTGCGGTTGTGTGGGTATCTGTTTCTTTAGGTATATAGCCTACTTCTTGGAGCTGGTTTAGGATTTTCACTAGAAATCCTCTCCAATTAGCATACATAGAGGACATTTTTTTTCGAACTACTTCATTTCTTCCTGCTTGTGCTAAAAACTCCACAAATATGGGTGTCCAATTATCATTTCTGGTGAAGTCTACCATCTGAATAAAAACTTCATGTACATTTGTAAACAAATCCTTTTTAACATTAAAATATTCAAGAAATTCTTCCTGTTGAGCTTGAATTCTATAATCTATTATTTTTACAAATAAGTCCTCTTTACAAGTGAAGTGCCAGTAAAATGCACCCTTTGTATACCCTGCGATAGCCGCAATTTCATCTACAGTGGCCCGTTCATATCCTTTTTGGGAGAAAACTATATAAGCAGCTTTCGAAAGATCTTCAATGGTTTTTGCTTTATTTCGTTGCATTGTGTGCCTCCTATTAACATACCATTCAGTATGTTTTTCATCGCTTAATTTTAACTTTTATCCCGTTATTTGTCAATAAACATTTTCCTATAATGGTTATTTATGGAGCCTTCCCTGTGCAAATATTCACTTTTTCTTATACCAGAGCAGGCTGCTAAAAAACCCGTATAGTGCGGAAACGGATTTAACAAGACCACAGGCGTACTCTGTGTACGTCAAGGACCTTGTTAAATCCGTTGACAACTAGACGGGGAATTTTTCGACCCCAGGCAGGCTGTTGAAAAACTCGTCTAGCTAGGAAGCAGAATTGCCAAGGCCGCAGGCGTACTTTGTGTACGTCGAGGACCTTGGCGATTCTGGTGACAACGCTAGACGAGGAATTTCAACAGCCTGCTGGCTATTCTATCCAGTGGATACACCACTCTTCCGCCTGGTTCTGGGGGCTGTTGGTCCGGATACCCGATGGTAACTGCGGCCACCATCTCCTGATCCTCAATCCCCAAAAGCTGACTAATTTCTTTTTGCAGGTAAAGTGGTCCGTTTAACCAACAGGTTCCTAACCCGGCATTGTGAGCTAACAGGACTAAATTCTCAATCAGGGCAGAAGTGCTCTGGGTGGCTCCCATCCGGTCGTCTTCAAGGTGATGTCTTGCAAAGTCGGACATTTCCGTAGTTATCGTAATGGAGTATTTGGGCATGTAAAATAGCAAAATAGTTGGCGCTCCCCCTGCCTCACGCAAGAATTTCAGGGTCAGGTTAATATACCTATTAAATCTGCATAGTTAATTAACTTAATCCCCTGGTTGTTCAGCAAATCCCTTACTTCCGGCGCAATCAGTGCTGACAACTCCCCGCTCCGGGGCCAGGTATAGGAGCTTTTAGCAGTCAGGGGCTGATCTACAATTGCTGGGTGGCACATCAGTTCAGTAACCCCAGGCTTCAAATCTTGGAGGATAGCTTGCAAGTGTGCGGTGGTAGCCCCCGCTCCGTAGAAATCACCGACAAAATAGTCGGTTACCGGAACTGTTGTACTCACCAATAACTCCCTGGTTGGTTGGTCAGTAAACCGGACTGGCAGGGCAAATTCCCGAGCAATTTGGGCAACTAGCTCCCTCAGCCCTGGCCAGGTATGGACGTGATGGTGACTGTCTAGATGAGTGGGGCGAAATCC
This sequence comes from Carboxydocellales bacterium, assembly GCA_049302075.1. Taxonomy (GTDB): domain Bacteria; phylum Bacillota; order Carboxydocellales; family JAJZTU01; genus JBAQLS01. The sequence continues at coordinate 139,328 of JBAQLS010000008.1, forward strand.
CCAGCTCTGGAATAAGGCTAGTTGGGCCCGCCATTCCGCCTCTACCTCTGCTGGTCGGAACCTATCCACCCCTAGCTCCGGGCGAATAAAATTCCCTTGGCTATCTACCAGGCTGGGAACCTGTTCAGTACGGAGTACCGGTTTTCCATAGGTAATATTCAAATGTACTCCTGCCCCTAAAGCAGAGCATTGGGCAACTGCCTCTACTATTATCCCAGCTAAAGGAAGGTTAACCATAACGGTAGTACTACTCACTATTCCTTCCCGGTGGGCTTGGAGAATACCCCCATTTACTCCCGGGGAAAAACCAAAATCATCAGCATTAACTATCAAGTATTTCATCCTAAATACCCCTTGCCTTTCATTTTTATTTTATTGGCTTGAGTTTCACAAATTGAAATGCTAAGCTAGAGCAGAACTTTTTTAATCAAAGTATTGGAAGGAGACGTCGTAATGATTACCAAAGCTTATTCCCCCGAGCAATCCGCAATCGGCAAGCTAGATAATGGCCAAAGTGTATTAATTCTTTATGTTAAAGAGTTTGAGGCTGAATATAGCACGGTACAAAATAAGGGTTTAAGTACCTACACCTATAATTGGTTCCATAACCCAGAATTAAACTCCTATGTTCTTCAGGTGGAATGGGAGGATACTGTCCATGTGGCTATTCGGTTCGAACGTGAGCACTGGAAGCTATTAGTGGCCTTAGTTGAGCCCACGGATGTAGTTTTAACCGCTTCCCCCATTTCCCAACTCCTGAGTGAAACTGCAGGAGCCGGCGGCGATTTTCTGAATTTTTCCGGGCCGGTAGTAACCTTTAGTGAAATGGTCTTCCAACCCCCAGAGATGAATTAATCGACCGTCGTATGACTAACCCGGTTTGGTAGTATACTAAGCCCACTAATCTCCGGTCGGATACCTGCCCCGGTTGGGGCTCTTAGTTCCATACCGTGCGGCTCTAAGCTTGATAGCCTAATAAAATTGACCAACCTGGAAGATACGGCGTCCTTGCCTAGTCTTCCAGGTTGCCTACGTCCATGTAGGCAAGGTCAATTTTATTGGCCATCTGCGCTAAGAGCCGCTACGGTACTCCACCATGAGCACCAACTCGGGACAGGTACCCGACCTGGGTAGGGGCTAGGGTCCACCTACACCGGGATAGTCATCCTCCCTGGGTAGAGGCCGAGGATAACCGACACCGAAATAGGTATCAGGCCTAGTATTTCCAGCCCTTAGTGTGGTACAGGAACTGTACACGGATTAGATAAACTCTTCATAAAGAAAATTTATTCAGTAAAGCATCCCTGTTTTTATATGGGGATGCTTTAAGTTTATGATGACCCGAGTAGGCTGATTAAAAAACCCGTATAGCGCGGAAGCAGATATAACAAGGCCGCAGGCGTACTGCTGTACGTTGAGGACCTTGTTATATCTGCTGACAAAGCTAGGCGGGGAATTTTAACAGCCGTAACGGCTAGACGGGGAATTTTAACAGCTACTACACGACTAAATCGATTTCCTGCACTGTCCCGGCGGAACCGTTTTCATTTAGATACACTCCCGATGACTTAATTTGTCCTTGGAGTTGATTGTCCGGTTGCTTCAAGTCAAAGGAAGTGGTGATATGTCCAAGATATATTGCCCCTATACCCTGTTGTCCCAGGGCAATTAACTGATCCTGACCTTGCTCATCTTTGGACCAAATGCGGAGCTTGTTGTAAATGGCATCATTTTCGTCAATCCATTGGTTGCCATCCTGATCGTATTTGGCTAGCTCACCAAAACCATCTCCGCTGTTGGGTCCAAAAAGTTCACTGCCATTATTGATTATCCCGTCATTATTCAAATCCAGGGCCAGAAATCCACTACCCGGTTGGACAAAGGAAAGCTGTTCAGCTTGACCATTGGAATCCAAATCAAAACTAAATTTAGTGTCCGTTAACTGAGCTGCCGACCCGTTAAAGTTAATTACTAAAGGATCTACCTTAACCGCATCCCCAGCTCGAATGCTGAGGTTAATTTCCTCCTTGAACTCCCTGCTCATGTTCAGTTGCAGGGAAAAGTCAATTTGCTTTCCATCCTGAGTTTTAATAATCCCGGTGGCCGCAAAGGACATTTCCTCCCGTTCGTAATGCTTTTGATGATAATCATACTCTAGACCCCAACCTTGCCTTGGCTGCCCCTGGGTAGGCTGCACCCCTTGGGCTGATTGGAACGAATTACTGGCTGGTAGTTGAGTCTGTAATTCATTAGACTTCCCTTTGGCCACCTTGGGAACTGATAATTTTAGCTTCTTCCCGGTTAATAACTCGATCATTCTCTCCACTAGGTAGATTTTCATTTTATCCTTTTCACTAGGCTCGAAAAAATCCTTTTCCTCTTTATCTGCCGTTGATTGGGCAGGTTTAACCCCATCTGACAGTTCCAAAACATCCGGCTGGTTTTCCGGCAATGGCAAGGCTAAGGCTTGTTTACCCTCAAAATTAGGTCTTTGCTGACCAACCCAGATTTTTAGCCTTTCACTTTGTTCATTCACCTCTAGGTAGGTCTGCTTGCTAGCCATAGTAATGTTTGAGCTGGCAATCCGCATTTCCATCCCTCCAACCATCCAACGAACTTCCTCTGGGCAAAAGTTTAATATATGCTAAGTATCGTTGTTTACCAAAAAATGCTTTAGCAAATTATAACAGGCTAAGCTCAATTATGTCGGTACACTGAATTCTTTTACGCCTCCCGCCTGCTAGCTCACACTCCAAAGCTCCGGGGCAAATCCGAAAAGTAAAGGTGATACATTCTTCGACCTGGTCACCCCACAGGTAGGTAATTAACAGCGGTTTTTTAAAGCATTGGGCATATTTTAGTCTCCGCTCGAATTGCTCGAAGGCCTCCTCCGTCAAATGACGGGTAACCGGTTGTTTTGCTTTGCTGTTCGCTAGAATTCGTTCTCTCATTTCGGGTAGTACCATTCGATGCCCTTCCCACAACTTGTTGCCTCTATCCATTGTAAATCCCCGCCTCCGTAATTGATGAACCTCGCTGAATTTTACTGTAGCCAAAGCGTTCTCTAATTTCGTCACAGGCTTGGGTTAGTTTGCGCAGTTTTTCCTTCTCCCCTAACAGGTCGATTTGTTCAAAACTCTTTTTCATTAATTTAGAAAGGCTGACTCCCACTAACCGGACTTTTTTCCACTCCGGCCAGTTAGTCTCTAACAACCTGCCGGCCATCCCGTAAATGTCCTCACTTAAGTCGGTATACTCAGCTAGACTGGCTGACCAGGAATGGAAGAGTAAATCCGAATCCCTTAGCGTTAAACTAACCGTCTTGCCTACATAGCCACCCTGCCTAACCCGATATCCCACAGTTTCCACTAGGTCTAAAATTGCTACCTTAATCTCCTCATGTCCCCGATAATCTCTGCTTAAGGTCATTTGATTGCCAATAGATTTGGCTAGTTCTAAGCTATGGGGATTTACCGGACTAAAGTCGATGCCATTGGCACTTAAGTGCAGCACCCGGCCGATTATCCCGAACTTTCTTTCTAAAACCTCCAGCGGAAACTTGGCCAGATCCCCAATTGTCCGCACCCCAAAAAGTCGCAGTTTTTTCTCCGTCCTACGGCCTACCCCAAATAAATCCCCGATGGGTAACGGCCACATTTTGGTGGCTATATCAGCTTGGGTAATTACCGTTAACCCATCCGGTTTTTCTAATTCGGCGGCTACCTTGGCTACAATTTTGTTGGGGCCGATACCAATGGAACACAGCACCCCAACTTCCTCGCGGATTCTTTGTTTAAGCTGCTTAGCCACTTGCACACTATCGCCAAAGAGGCCTGCACACCCGGTTACATCCAGAAAAGCTTCGTCGATGGAAAAGGGTTCCACCAAGGGGGAAAAAGCTTTCATAATATTAAGGCTGCGAATGGAAAAATCCAGGTAGCTGGAGTAATTAGGCTGGACATAGATTCCCTGGGGTAATAACTGCTTAGCTTCCCAATTGGCCATGCCTGTCTTTATCCCATATTTTTTGGCCTCATAGGAGGCTGCCAGCACAATACCCCGGCGCTGTTCCCGATCTCCACATACCACCACCGGCTTACCCCGCAGGGAGGGGTCTAAGGCCTGGTGTACTGAGGCAAAGAAGGCGTTCATGTCACAAAGTAAAATATTACAACTCATTAAGACACCTCTCGGCAGAACATATATTCGGTAAGTGGATTATAGCTTAGGGAACGCCCGTTCGTCAAGTGGTGGTCTGATACCATTATTTGGGGTCATTTATGACCGGTCGGATGCCTATCCCGGTAGAGGTTATCCTCCCTGGTCATCAACAGAGCCTCGGCTAAAAGTTATCCTACTTAGTCGGCATCCCGAGTTGGATGCTCATGGTGAAGTTACGTAGCAGAGACGGGTCACTTAGTAATAATATTGAATATATTATCGCAGGAGGTGATTTATATGCCTTGGCAACAAAAACTAACTTACTTGCTACACCAACCAGTGGGGGTTTCCCTTGTAAATGGGCAGGGCGTTTCGGGTATTTTATGCGGCGCCCACAACGGAGAAATATATTTGCTTGAGTACTTATACCAGTCCCAGTTCGCCACAAAGCATTACCCATTTAACCAGATTCAGGATATAACGCCTTTCCCATTTTGTTTTAACCCAGGCCCGCTTTATTAATTCCCGAAGATCCTTGAAGAGCTCAGGAAATGGTTCTAGCCAGTCGAAAAAAGGGGCTGTAACGAAACTTTAATTTCGTTACAGCCCCATCATTTTTCATTAGTGGAAAGCCCGCCAAAAGTTCCCTTGCACATTAATAATCCCCATAATTGCAGCAAATGGTATCCTGAATGTGGGGAAGCCTGCTGCATAGGGGGCAATTTCATATGGAAAGAAATAGATTGACAAAATATGCTCTGACACATAAAAGGGCTGATCCGGTTTGATACCATGGTAGCTATCGGGGAAGACATAAGAATATTCCGGATTGTGTATAATCTGATACCCAATAATATCACTTAACACCTGGACATAATTACTCCCCGGCATAAACAAAGCTTTAAGCTGATAAAACCTGCCGCTGACCAGGTCTACATGGGGATATAATTCTGAAGGCATCCCGTGGGCAGCACCATAAGGGAACCTGTAGCTACTCAGTTGCAATACCAGCAGCTTATTGCAGAAGAACTCAATAGCAAAGTTACCATCAAAGGTGTAATCCAATTGGGCATTGCTTTTTACAGGTATAACCCGAGACAGCTCCGCCAGCTTCTTGTTAGCCTTTTTTTGAGCTGTTCGATCTACCATTCCCTCTATTTGAGGATAATAGACAAGATAATCTTTGTTCGGTTTGTACTTTTCTTCCCTAACCCTGTATTGACTATTCAGAGGGATAATAGTGTTCTGCTGCCAGACCATACTCCCATTAGGTAAATAATATGACAAGTGGTAATCTACATTGGCTTTAACCAGTGCGCCAACAAAGGTTACGGTTCCACTACCCTTGACAATAGGCAGGTTCTGGGCTACTCTTCCCCCGCGATCAATAAAGAAGGTTTTATTCCCATCTGTGGCTGAAGCTAAACCCTCTTTGTAGGGCTCCACACTGCTGAATATGAAATTAGAAAGAATGTTGCCATCTAGGTTAGCAATTGCATACTTTGACCCCATATAGGGTTTTTTCGAATCCAGTGCCTTACCTGCAGCAACCCGACCTTCCCCCAGATAAAGTAGATCGTTATACACCGGTTTAATCAGAAGGTTGCCTTTTCTGTCAATAAGTCCATATTGATTAGTTAATATATCAGTAGAAGTATTGACAACTGCCCTACCTTCGTGGAAAGGCCCTGCACTGGAGTACTGGGGTGGCTGCACCACCTTTCCCTGTTCATCGATATACCCAAATAGTCCCTCAAAATTTTGGCTCAGTTTGAAAGCCAGCAGTCCTTCTCCCAGGTTTCCGACGAAGGCATAATTATATCTGGCCAATGTTTCTCCGTATAAGCCGATTAGAGCATATTCATAATCCTTAACTTGCACTACTGCTTTACCGCCCACAAAATCATCGGCTGATCGATACTGCAAAGGAATAACTTCTTTTCCCAGCAGGTCTAGGTAGCCATATAGATAATTCCCCTGGGAATCAGTATTAGCAACCACAGCCCTGCCCTCTTGATACATGCCAATGAAGCTGTAAGCCTTGTCAGTTAGTACCTGGCCCTGCTCATCAATAACCTTAAAGCCCTGATCATCTACTACCGCTGCCCGACCTTCCGTGAATCCGATAATTGAACCGTATTTAGGCTCCACCACAAAATTGCCCCGGAGGTCTATTACTCCAAACTTGCCTTTAATCTGCACAATGGCTAGGCCATTATCCTGAAAGTCCTCAGCAGCTTCATATTGGGGTAACAGGACAAACTTGCCATTGTTGTCTATATACCCCCATTTTACCCCCTCTACCGTCTGCACCAATGCCGGATACAAATTAATCTTTCGCATAATCGCACCCCCAAAAATATCCATTATTGGGTACAATATGCGAAAAATTAAAGACTGTGCTACAGGTTTTGCAAAACATTTGGCTAAATGGAAACCAGCCATCTATTCATGGCTGGCCATTAGCGTGGGAAAAAACTGGTTTGAGTTTTCCACTACCTGGGAAGGTATTGGCTGTATAATTCGATACTGTGTGTAATTTGACTATAACAACCAGCCGTAATCCTGCCTGCAATCCACCACATAATCCACATACACTGTGTCGCCTTTTACCTGATAGATTAACAGATACTGCTTGCCCATCAGGAGCTTTCTATACTTGCCAGCGGGAATAAAGGGATCGGAAAGCCAAGGGTTTCGCTCTGGAAATTCCTCCAGTGATTTTGCTTGCTCGCTGAACTCCGCTATGAGATTTAATGCGGCTTTTTCACTTACCTGTGCAAGAAAGCGGGAATGGGATACCAGCATCTGTGTCGCTTCATCGGAGATAATTACCGTATATTTATCATCGGCGGTTTCCATCCAGTACCTCCTTGACGGCTGCTTTCATCATCAAGGAGACTTCGTCAATGGAATACCCGCTTTTACCGCTTAACCGACTTTCCTGCGCAACAATCAGATTTTCTCTGAGCCGCAACATGCTTTCGCGTCTTGCAAATGCCTCAATGTCCATTACCACCAAATCTCCCTCACCATTTTTGGTCAGGTACACAGGCTCTCCCGACCGCTTGCACAGCTCGGAAATTACGTTGTAGTTTTTCCGGATCGCAGCCGATGGCTTTATATTCATCATCTCAACCACTCCTTTGAAGTAGTATTATTTTATCCTTATTATAACCTTATAATACTACGTTCGTTCGGGTTTGTAAATTCGTATGACGGTTAATGCATGTGACCTAGCCACTCTTTGACGGACACACAGAAGGACTGATATATTTAGATCAGAAAGGTTGTGTGTCAAATGAAAGCAACACGGTATAATGCAGCTTTCAAAAAAGAAGCAATTGCAATGGTTAACGAATTAGGGCTATCAGTTACTGAAGTGTCAGAGAAACTAGGGGTTCATATTAAAACGTTGTATCGTTGGTTGGACGAGTTTAGACAAGATGGGAACAACGCATTCCCTGGCAAAGGGAAATTGAAGCCAGATGATGAAGAAATTCGACGTTTAAAGCGTGAAAATTTAGATTTACGTGAGGAAAATGATATATTAAAAAAAGCCACGGCCATTGTGTGTCATGACAGAATGCGCTAATCTATGATTTAAGGCATTCCTGCTGTATTGGAGATGAAGGCAGGCCCTTCGGAATCGCTATGCAGTTAGAGATTCCAAATCACCTAAAGGTGCTGTTGTCAAAAGCAATGGTGCTGAGCGTTAAGGAAAAGTTGAGTTGCAAACTCAGCAGATAGGTGTTAGGTAGAACGAAAGTGAACCATTGAAGACGCCTCGAAAAGCTCAGATGTTATCAAAACCACGGGGGATGGCGACCGTGGGATAAATCCAGAAGAAAACTGCTTACTGGCTGGATGGTAACCGGGGTAAAGGTGGCATGAACCTAATACAGGCTCCAATATGGAACATGAGAACCAGTATGCTGATGTTAACGGAAAAGTCACAAGTAAAGAACTTACGAGGACGAAATACGAAGGCAGTATACTGGGGCGGAACAGCTTATAGTAGTGATGAAAACCTTGTAATGAGGGAGGAGCGAAGAAGCTGTATTACCCTGTTTTGCACAATCTGTCAACCGTAACCGGGAGGAACTTAGTGTACAAAACAAAGTCATTTGATATCCCGAAGAAACTAGTGTATGAAGCTTACAAAGCGGTAAAAAGGAACAAAGGGGCAGCGGGTATTGACGGTGAATCAATAGCCGACTTTGAATCAGACCTGAAGAATAACCTTTACAAGCTGTGGAATAGGATGTCATCCGGCACGTATTTTCCACCTGCAGTTAAAGCAGTGGACATACCAAAGAAAACCGGAGGAACAAGAACGCTTGGAGTACCCACTGTAGGGGACAGAATCGCCCAAATGGTGGTAAAAATACAGTTTGAACCTAAAGTGGAGAAGCATTTTTGCAGCGACTCTTATGGATATAGACCTGGCAAATCAGCACACGATGCCATTGATATAACCAGAAAGAGATGTTGGCAGTACGATTGGGTCTTAGAATTTGACATAAAGGGATTGTTTGACAACATCGACCATGAGCTGCTGATGAAAGCTGTAAGGAAACACACTGACTGCAAATGGGAACTGCTGTACATCAAGCGATGGCTGTCGGCCCCTTTTCAAAAATCTAACGGCGAAATTGTTAACAGAAATGTCGGCACTCCTCAGGGCGGCGTGATCAGCCCAGTACTTGCAAACCTATTTCTACACTACTGCTTTGATAAATGGATGGACATGAATATCCCAAATAATCCCTGGTGTAGGTATGCTGATGATGGGTTAGTCCACTGCAAATCTGAAAAACAAGCCGAATACTTGAGAGATGTCCTGGAAAGACGACTTGCAGAGTGTAAACTCAAGTTACATCCTGATAAAACCAAGATAGTTTACTGCAAAGATTCCAACAGAACCGAAGAAAAGGATAATATTAACTTTGCCTTTCTCGGATATACCTTCAAACCGAGAAAGGCAAAAGGACTTGGAGGTCAGGAGTTTACAAGTTTTATACCTGCAATCAGTCAAAAAGCCAAGGCAAGCATATTTAAGGAAATTTGCGGCTGGAGATTGCTTTGGATGACGAGTAAGAACATCAATCAGGTAGCAGAGTATGTAAACCCAGTCATTAGGGGTTGGCTCAATTATTACGGGAGATATGGTAAAAAGGAACTCGCAAGGGTTTTGACTAACATCAATTTTCATCTCATGCAATGGGTACAAAGAAAATATAAGAAATGTAAACACATACCCAAGAAAGCATACAAGTACTTATTGCAAATGTACAAATGTAATCCAAAGCTATTTGCACACTGGAAAGTAGGAATATCACCTTAGACCATGGGTAATAAGAGCCGTATGACAAGAGATTGTCACGTACGGTTCCGTGAGAGCCTAGAGGTGAAACCCCTCTGGGCCACTCGACTTTGTAAGACACCAAAAATGATTTACTTATTTATTTATGAATTTCGCTCAACGTTCAGAGTGAAAAAAATGGCCTTGGTGTTAAAGGTGTCACGAAGCGGTTACTATGAATGGGTTAAAACGAAAAAAACCAAACGCGAAATTGATGATGAACTATTTCTTGTACAGATTAAAGAGACCTTTGAAAAAACGCGTAAAACCTATGGCCCCCGCCGGATAACCAAGGCACTAAACAACGAGGGCATAAAGATAGGCAGAAAGCGTGTTGAACGTATAATGAAGGAAAACAATATAGTACCAATTACTGTAAAGAAATTCAAAGCAACTACAAACTCAAATCATGATTATCCCATATCACCAAATCTATTAAATCGTCAATTCAACGTTGATGCGCCTTGTAAAGCATGGGTAACCGATATAACCTATGTGCATACTGATGAAGGTTGGCTGTACCTGGCCGCTGTTATGGATCTGTATAGCGGTAAAATTGTAGGCTGGGCAATGGATAGCACAATGACACAGCACCTTGTAATCAATGCATTAAAACAAGCCATCGGGCGAGCCAACCCACCAAGAGGGGTCTTATGCCATTCCGATAGAGGCGTGCAGTACGCCAGTAAAAAATACCGCAGAATACTCGCTTTTTTTGGTTTTAAGCAAAGCATGAGCCGAAAAGGTAATTGTTGGGACAATGCTTGTATGGAGTCCTTCTTTGGCACGCTAAAAACCGAATTAGTTTATCACGAACGCTACAAAACCAGAACACAAGCCAGGCTGAGTATTTTTGACTATATTGAAACATTTTACAATAGAATCAGGTTGCATTCTAAGCTTGGTTACCAATCACCAGAAAACTACGAAAAAGAGAGAATTTCAGCGTAACTGCGTGTCTGCTGGGGGGTAGGCAGGTCATTTATTGATTAAAATCAAAACATTTACAAATTGCTCGAATCCAAGCCGCAGACTATTAAGTTAATAACTTCTTCCACCTTTTGATCAAGCTTGTCGGCAGCTGTTTGCTCCAACTTAACTTCAAGTAAATTATCTCTGCCGATAATCAGCTGAGCATAATGCTGATCTTCTTTAAGCTGGCCATGAGCAGTAACGATGGTTATCAAGCCGTTATCCGCAAATAGCCGGGCAATTTCCCCTTTCCTTCTGGTTTGTTCATCTGTATCCGTGTTAGTCAGATCGGAATTAAGCCCACTGCTTAACTGGGCATTGTCCAGAAAATATACCCTTTTCCGCAAATCAAACAATTCTTTTTCCAGGGTAACCGCAAATTTATCTTGAGCTGCCGTTTCTCCGCCTGCACCTTGTCCGGGGCCGGAAACCCAAACCACCAGGCCTTTTTGATTATCCCGGTTCTCCCGGTCAGCTCTGGTTACCAGTCTTTCTACCTTGCTGCTCTTACTGCCTGCAACCTCTGAGCCGGTTTGTCCTGCAACTTCCTCTGTTCCGAAGGCTGCCTCCACCCCGGCGATAATTCCCCCGCCACAGACATCATAACCGTCCACAACTACAAACCTGCCGGTGTTCTGGTTATCCTTAAACTGGTCAAAACAAACCCGTTGTTTGGTCTTAATGATTACCTCCGCAACGTCATTTATTTTTACCGCCTGGGCATCAGCGATATTTTCCAAGGTAGAAGCATCAACAACTTGGTTAATGGATATAATCTCACCCTCTACTTCCTGAGTGGTGAGTTTAATTTTATACTTTTTGCCCTTAACTAAATCATTTCTGCCCATCCAAAATAAGTTAGCCTTGAAAGTGTTCGCAGTCAACGGCTGGTCATGAAGATGGGAAATAAATTCTCCTCTTTTGTTGAAAAACTCATCACTAACAGTGATTCCCACAGACATTCCGGACTGGATCGTTGTAGTCTTGTCTCTCGGCGCCCAGTATTCAATTGTTTTAACCTGAGTGGTTTTGTTGCCTGGGGAAATTAAAATTTCATCACCGACATTTAATTTCCCGCTTTCTATCCGTCCGGCGATAATTCGTCGGTCATCAAATTTGTACACATCCTGAATGGGAAAGCGCAAAGGCATATCCTCAAGGCCTTTCTCTTTACTAAACAGGTCCAAAGCCTCCAGGACCGGTTCACCCTGATACCAAGGCATGTTTTCTGACCGGACGGTCATATTCTCCCCCAAAAATGCAGAAACGGGAATGTATTTTAAAGGGTAAACTTGCAGGCTGTTTAAGAACCTGTTAAAATCAGCTTTAATTTGGTTGTATTGCTGTTCCGAGTAACCGATTAAATCCATTTTATTGACAATTACATATACCTTGCGAATGCCTAACAGAGAGAGGATGTAGCCATGTCTTTTGGATTGTTCCTGGATTCCTTCGTGGGCATCCACAATTAGCAGGGCGGCTTCGGCGTTGGCAGCACCGGAAATCATATTCTTTAGAAACTCCTTATGACCTGGGGCGTCGATGATAATGTAGTCCCTTTTTTCGGTAAAAAATTGCAATTGCGTGGTATCAATGGTAATCCCCTGTTTTTGCTCTTCTTCAAAGGCATCCAGCAGGTAGGCATATTCGAAAGGTTTACCCTTTTCCTTCGAAATGCGCTTTACTTTTTCAATAGCCCCTTCGGGCAGGGATTTGGTATCATAAAGCAGCCGGCCGATTAAGGTTGATTTACCATGATCAACGTGCCCTACTACAACTATTCTTAAGGTTTCTCTTGATTTTTCCATTTTATTACCTCGCTCTACAAAATCTACAATATAATTTTTTAATGCTTACATGTAACCGTCTTTGCGTAATTTTTGCATGGCATAAGCGTCTTCTTGGTCTTGGGCCCGACCTGCCCGTTCGCTTACATTAGTTTGTTTTAATTCCTCGATAATCTCATCAACAGTTGTGGCAGTTGAGGGGATGGTCCCGGTGCAGGGGGCACAACCTAAACTGCGATATCTTTTACCATTGTTGGTAAAATACAGGTCAATCAGGGGAATATTCTCTCGTTTAACATAAGCCCAAATGTCAATTTCATTCCAATGGAGTAGGGGATGAACCCTGATATGGTTCCCTTTAGGGAAGTCTGTCTTAAATTGATCCCAGAGTTCTGGGGGCTGATTGGTATAATCCCATTCAGAATCCTTATTTCTTTCACTGAAAACCCGTTCCTTGGAGCGTGAGCCTTCCTCATCCCTGCGGATTCCCAAAATCAAGCCCTCAAACTGGTATTTATTTACCACCTGTTGGAGACCATCAGTCTTTAGTGCTTTGCAGCAGGTTAACCTGCCTAGCTCAGGTCCCATCCCGCCATCTAAGGCTTCCTGGTTTTTATGGACAATTAAATCCAGGCCCATTTCCTGGGCCAAACGATCCCGGTACTCAATCATGGCCGGGATTTTGTAATTAGTATCCACATGGATTAGGGGGAAGGGACAATGCCCTAAAAAAGCCTTCTGTGCCAGCCACAGTAAAACGGTAGAGTCCTTGCCAATGGACCATAGCATACCCAGCTTGCCGAATTTTTTGTAGGCTTCCCGTAAAATATAGATACTTTGGGCTTCTAAGCTGTCTAAATGCTCCATAATTTGCCTCCCTAATAGTAAAAATTTAATACTTGTTTGCTGCTTTTTGGTTAATGGTAATCCTTTGTTCCTGCCCGTTAGGGTGGACAAAAATCCAGTGGAGCAGCTCTTTTTCCAGTTTGGTATGCAATAACGTTCCTTTTCCGCCTATGTCTGCCCCTAAATAATATTTAATTGCGCCGGCCCTGCATTCTTTGAGACAAGCTGTACAGCCCCAACAATTTTGAGGATATTTTATATAGGCCTTACCCTCCGGTGGGTCAAGATAGAGGAGGTTACCCGGACAGATATTAACACATTCAGCGCAGGCAACACATTTTTCACCGTCAATTTGAATGCTCATATAGCTCATCTCTTTCTATTAAGTCCCGAAAGATAATCTTCACCTGACCTGCTTGCTGACGGGAGTTAACATATTTTAGCCAATTATCATCATCCCGCTGGGGGTAATCAGCATTTTCCTGGTAACATGGCCAACGAGTTTCCTGGCGGGCTGCCAGATGGGCAATCAGGGTCTGGCAAACCACCAGGCGGTCAAGGAGTTCCTGAATAAATAACAGCTGGTGCAGATCCTGAGCCCGGAGGGCTTTGCTAAGCTCCGTTAATTCGGCAAGGCGTTTTACTGCCAGGGACAATTGTTGAGCATTATAAACATAGCCTGTTGAGCTTCCCCCGGCATATTCGTCCATAACCTTCTGCATTGCTTCTTCAAGCTCGTCAATGGTATAATTGCTTCTAACAATACTTGGCTGGAAAAACTGTTGAACCTGCTCTAGTTTGGCTTTAGCAACCTCAGGGTTAGGAAGGGGGGAGGTTTTGCCTTTAATAAAAGCCAGGGCTGACTTAGCGGCAATTTCTCCTTCAGCAAAACAGCCGGTAACATATTTTTTCGGGCTCCCGCCGGCTACATCCCCGGCTGCAAACAAACCTGGCAGAGTGGTGGCCCGTTTAGTATCGATCCAATAGCCACTAGCGGTATGACCGCCAACGATATAGGGCTCGGTTCCGGCAATTTCTACATTGACCTCCCGGGGTCCTTGGCCCTGTTCAACCCAATGCAGAGTTTGGGCAGGAGCCATGTTTAGGTAAGCCTTAAATAAATCATCCTCTTGCTCTTTACTTATCCCCTTGGTTTGTAAATAACAAGGCCCATTCCCTTGCTGATTTTCCATTATAGTAGAAGCTAACCGTATTGTTGTAGTTGGCTGGCCATATTTCGTGACGTATGCTTCACCTTTACTGTTTACCTGCTCAACTTTAAGGCCCTGAGCAATTGTCCCAGTGGGCGCAATGGTATCTTTACACCTTAAGGCAATAAACCGCATTTCGAAAGCGGTCATTTCCGCACCTGCTCGGATTCCCATGGCATAACCTGCTCCGGTATTGAAGGGGCAGTACCACATTTTGTGCCGGGAAAAGCCGGGGTTATTGGGTTTATATAATCCAGCGGCTCCCCCCGTAGTGCAAATTACTGCTTTGGCATAAATGGCATAAAAAATGTTTTCTGTTAACGAAAAGCCATAAGCACCAATTACCTGTCTATCTTGCAGGATATAATCGATAACATTGACCCGGTTTAATATTATGACTTGCTCAATTGCTTCCACCGCCTTGGCTAAAAGAGGCTTAATATTTTCTCCGTTGATTTTGATACTGCGCTTTCCCCGGGAAAGGTAATTACCCTCGCCGTCTTTGAGAATAGGCAAGCCTAAACCTTCTATTTTAGCCGTAACCTTGTTGAGTTTTTGGGCAATGGTGTAGACTAAATCTTCCCGGATTAAACCGGCCGAATCTGCTTTTACATAATCCACATAAGACTCAGGTGTCTCCCCAGGGGTAATATAGGCATTTAGCGCATTTACTCCCGCTGCCAGGCAGCCACTGCGCCGAATCTGGGCTTTTTCCAAAATAATTACTTGGGCAGCAGATTGCTCAGCAAGGGTCAAGGCTGCATAACAGCCAGCCGCTCCACCACCAATAATTAGAATATCTGTGCTTAGCACTTGCTGTACTAACATATCGGACCCCCCTAATCTGGACCATTCAACTACAGTTACTCCAATAACTTACTCCAGGTAAAATACTCTAATAACATACTCCAAGCATACTCCAACTAACATATCTATTCAGCAATTGTTAGGATATTTCGCTGCTGTAAATAACTCAGGATTTTATCAGTACACACTGCGAGGCTGTCGGTATCCGAAAATATTGTTAGTTCTGCGTTTTCCGGTTTCTCATAGGGCGAACTAATTCCTGTAAAGTCGCTAATTTCCCCCCTGCGGGCTTTCCGGTATAAACCCTTGGGATCCCGGGTCTCGCACACCTCCAGAGCACAATCCACAAATATCTCAACAAAATCCTTGCCCAACAGCTGCCGCACGGCTAACCGATCCTCCCGGAAGGGTGAGATAAAGGCAGCAAGGGTTATTACACCCGCATCCACAAATAATTTTGCCGCCTCACCAATCCTGCGGATATTTTCTTGGCGCTCAGCAATGGTGAAACCTAAATCCTTATTGAGACCATGACGGACATTATCGCCATCTAGAAGATAGCTCAGTCTACCTAGCTGGTGGAGTCGTTGAGCTACTGAATTAGCCACCGTTGATTTACCGGAGCCGGAAAGACCGGTAAACCATAAGAGCACACCCTGTTGCTGCAATAATTCTTCCCGGTCTGTTCTGGTAACCTGTTGGGCATGCCACACAATGTTAGTCGCTTTGGGCTGGGTCATAATTTTTACCTCACTTTAAATGGCCAGTTAGATTTAATGATTAGTAAGATTATATGCCTAGTTATACGTAAGTGCCGCACGTAATTTTTCTACCCCAATGCGTTCCAAAAGATAACCGAAGCGTTCTCCTTTTTCCCCATTTGATTGGTAAAAATTTAAGGCCTTGTCGACAACTTCCAGCAGATCTTCTTCGCTTAGTACAATCGTTAGTAACCTTTGACCGATTAGAATTCGATTACCGAAAGTACCGCCGAAGTATACCATAAATCCTGCCTTGCCCGCCCAGGCTTTAGTGGGACAAAGCTTTACACACTTTCCACAGTTGATACACCTTTCGAGTTGGTAGACCAGGGAGTTTTCCTGCTTATCCACGGAGATTGCAGCGACCGGACATTTTTTAGCACAGGCACCGCAATAAGTACATAAATGCTCTAACCAGTTGGGTTGTATCGCTCCTTTGATTCCCAGATCATTTTCTTCCGCCTTTAGACAGTTATTAAAACAGCCGGTTATACCAATTTTAAACTTGTGAGGCAGCTCCTTGTCCCGGGTGGCGTCAATTAGCTTATGGGCTAAATTAGCAGTATTAATGTTACCATGCTTGCAAATAGCAGCACCCTGACAGGCAGTAATTGTTCTAACCCTGGCACCCAAAATACCAGGCTGTAACCCGTGGGCTTGCAGTAACCCTTTAACTGCTGGAATATCCTGAGCCTTAATAAAAGGCACTTCTACCGCTTGCCGGGAGGTGAAATGAACAGTACCATTGCCGTATTGTTTAGCTAGTTCCCCGATAGCTTGCAGGTTTTCGCCGGTTAATTGCCCGGCTGCCACCCGCACCCGCAAAGCAAAACGGTCGGGCTGGACTTGTTGAAGAAAACCGGTCTCCTTTAACTCTTGTAAATCAAGTTTTAGCATTTTATTAAGCTGTTTTGACATATGTATTCCTCGCTTTTGCATAAAGTTTATAAACCAATTCCCATATTATCATCTGAGCTAAGCAAAACAGTATCTTTTACAATGCTCCAATCATTGTCATACTCTGCCTGGGCAACCTTTTCCACCTCTGCTTTTAGCTCCTTCATGATTTCGGCAACCACATAGGTAATATCTATATTTTCCATGTGTCGGGGGCGGGCTAATTGGATCTTAAAGTCTTGCTTAATCCTTCCCGGATAAGCTGACATAACGATTACCCGGTCTGCCAGCAAAACTGCCTCCTCTACATCATGGGTTACAAAGATGATGTTTTTTTTGGTTTTTAACCAGATTTGCTGTAATTCCAATTGTAAAATTGATTTAGTTTGACTATCTAGGGCTGCAAAAGGCTCATCCATTAGCAAAACATCGGAGTCCAGAGTAAGGGCCCGAGCCAGTGCCACTCGCTGGCGCATTCCACCGGATAACTCATGAATAAAGGAATGCTGAAATTTGGTTAGGTGAACCATTTTTAAAAAATCCAAAGCCCTTTCTCGCCGCTCCTGTTTGGCCATTCCCGCCATTTTCATGCCGAACTCCACATTATCCAGCACTGAAAGCCAGGGAAATAATGCTGATTCCTGGAACATTACCGCCCGATCCGGACCAGCCTCCCTAATTTCTTGGTTATTCAAATATACTTTACCGGAGGTAGCCTGCTCCAGGCCGGCAATCACATTGAGTAAGGTCGATTTACCGCATCCCGAGGGGCCGACCAAACAAACAAATTCTCCCTGGTTGATTACCAGATTGATGTTTTCTAGAGTATTGGTTTCTATATGCTTGGTTTTAAATTTTTTGCCGATTCCTTCCACCACGATACTCACCTTTGTCACCAGCCCTTTTTCAAAATTTTATATTCCAAATCTTAATCACATAATTACCGGTCGGATTTATATAGTATAGATTGATTCTATTTTAAGTTCTTTTAAGTTTGAGGTCAATGGTTTTTTCGGGGGTTTTGATAATAATTAACGAACGGATAATAAAGAACAAGTAAAATGTTAGACCAATTAGCAGGAATTTAGAAAGATATAAAGAAAACTATAAATAAGTATAAAAATCTCTATTTTTAATATTTATTGTGGTGTTTTGCCTTTTTGGAGTGATGGTTATGAAGTATATTAAAAATTTAACGGCTATCATAATTGTCTTATTTATTATAAATTTTAGCTACTTGGTTATTGACCAACCAAGCTTTGCTGCTGTGTTTTTTAACCCTCACGGCAATTATGACCTTACTACAGAGGGTTGTGCTATTTGTCATGTCACTCACGCCGGTAGTGGCTCGCTTTTGTTGGCGTTAGCAAATCAAAAATTAATGTGTTATGCGTGCCATGATGGCAGTAACAGTAATTATAACGTGAAAGCCGAATTTGGAGAAACTGTGGTAGGGGCTTCAGTATATAGTTCCTACCACCCGGTACCAAATAATGTCCAAGTTTGCACCACATGTCACAATCCCCACCTAACAAATGGTACAAATCCCCAATTGTTGGCGGTAGGCGCTGATGCGGTTTCTACCGGCAATGCGGTTTGTGGGCAGTGCCACGGACCGAGTTCGGTAGTTGCTGGGGGCGATATGCTGACCCCGTTTAGCGGGACACCCCATGATGTTGAGGTTACCGACCCTGCTTCCGGCACCCAGATTAAATGTATCCGTTGTCACCAGCCCCATGGCTCACCTTACAAACCGATGTTGCGCAACTCTATTGTCAGTCAATCCGGCGGTTTTACTACGGTAACAGGTAATGATAACACCGTTTGTTTTGGGTGTCATAGTAATATTTCAGGAAGTTACTCAGGAAGTAGTACATACAATGCTGCCTTTCATGGTACTAAGACGACCTCGACCAAAGCACTGGTTACATATACAGGAACCACATATGCGGGAACCTTGTGTCTTAACTGCCATGAACCACATGGGAAAACGGGTATTTCTATGTATCGCAGGGCCAGCGGTAATACCTTATGTACAACCTGCCATGATGACGGCACAGTAGTTCTGCCTGCCACTTATTCTTATCGCGGCATTAACACATACAACAGCAGCAAACACGGCACTGCAGAACCTGTGCCGACTGCATATAATTATAACCCGGGATCATCCGGCTCCCTGGCCTGGGAAAGCTCCGGCCCGGTCGGCCAAGCTCCAACACCTTCCGGTCTTGGGACGCCAGCCACAGCAGGGCAGAAGGGTGATGCCTCCTCCGCCAATTCTACCTTTTGGTCTACCGATGCAGCTACTGCAGAAGGTAGCTATAATTACCAGATGTATAAATTTAAGGTCGCTCAGAATATTACCGACATCCGGCGGCTTCAAGGGACGTGGCAGGGTTATGGCGAACCTACAGCAGGCCATCCTACGGATTTGCTGCTCTGGAATAAAACTAGCTTAGCGTGGGAGCCCTTGGCTTCGGCGGTTTTGGGGGATCCTAATAATCCGGGAACATTGTCCTGGTCGGTGTCAACCGATTTCCAAAACTATGTGGATAGCAGCAACAATCTTTATATCTTGGCGAGGGCCATGCATGACGGAACAGGACCGGTAATAACCGGTGCAAACGTTACCAACGGAGCGGGAACCAATTTAATTATGAACTTCAATACTGATGAGTCGGCTGCTTCGACTATATATTATGGTACAGCGCCCGGAGTTTACACTCAATCAGCTGTGGAAGGAACATATGCCGCCACCCATGCCGTATCACTTGGTGGACTTACAACTGACACCACGTATTATTATAAGATTACTTCCATTGACAAGCTGGGTAACCAAACAGACTACACGAGCCAGTTCTTCACTGCCTATACACCCAGCATTCCCACGGGACTTGTGGGCCCAACTACTGACCCTGCCCCTGGGGGGAATCCAACTGTTAATTTAACCTGGACTGCCTCAACTGATCCTGATCCAACAGATATAATAACCTATGAGTGGGAAATGCTGGTCAATGGGTCGCCATACCAATCAGGCACGTCAGCAACCAATAGTATTGATGTTACTCTTAGTTATACAGACGGCCCTTATACCGTTTCCTGGAAGGTTAGGGCCAAGGATCACCACGGTGCTTATTCAGACTGGTCAGCTGCCTCCAGCTTTCCCCATGCAGGACCGTCATCGGCAGCCTCCTGCCCCAACCTTTACGTCTGGAACGGTGAGGAGTACGAATTTGTTACGGATATAGCGGGTTCGGACGTTGGTAAAAAATCATTAAGCACAGGTAAATACATTGATATATTCCCCGGCCTGCCTGTAGGTATTCCCTGGAATATGCTGCAGGAGAAGGACGGTAAGTATACGATTAAAATGAAGTCCGAAAGGGACGAAGTTGACTATGTCGACAATGTGGTCCTGATGGCTGTGGACCACCCTGCCGGGACAAGAGTAGCACTTAACGACCTGGCACGCGGCAAACAACTCAGTAAAATTTACACCTACAGTGAAAACTTAAAACCAATAAAAAAGCTTACATATGTTAATAATCCTGTTTTATCCGAAGGCAAACCCTCACAATCCGTCGATGTAACAGAGTTGGTCTCAAAACTTGACAACCGGGAGACCGCTGGCACTTATCAGGACGATAACCAGCTTACCTTTGACCTGGGCGATTTGAACGGGGCAGAGCAAATCAAACTGGTCATGACGGGATGGACTGAGTATGCCAGCGGAATTGAAAGAAGTAATGCTCTTGAGCAAAGCAAAAAAGGACGCATGGGTGCCAAGACCTTTATAGAAATCCTGCAGCCCGACGGCTCCTGGAAAGAAGAGAGCATAAAACACTTTAGCGGGATGACTAAAACGGTCGTTCTTGACCTGACAGGCAAATTTCCCAAGGGCACGCAAAAATACATAGTACGCTTCAGGGGTTTTATAAGGCCGCACATAGATTTTGCCGGGCTTGACACAACTCCTCAGGCAAAGTATACTACGACGACCCTGGAATTACTTGATGCCACTTTGGGGTATCGCGGGGCTTCAACAGTGACTAAAAAACCGGCACCGTTTTTTGATTACAATAAGCTTCAGGAAAGCGTACTGTTCCATGAAGGGAAGTACACCAAGCTCGGGGACGTCATCCCCCTTGTAAAAGAAGTGGATGACAAGCTGGTGGTAATGGACAGTGGGGACGAGCTTACCTTAAATTTCAGGACGTTGCAACCGCCGACGTCGGGCATGGTCAGGTCATTTATCTTAAAACCGTGGGTTTACTACAAGGAGAATGAACTGGCTAAAGCGGAGCCCATTCCCTTCCGCAAGATGGATATGTATAAATTACCAAATTCTCTGGGGGAATATCCAGCCGAACTGCAAGCATACTCAGCCCTATGGAATACCCGGATTCATCATGCTGGCGAGCGGGCTGAACTCAGTATGCTTGACCGCTTAAAGCAGCTTATGATCAGGCTGTCTAATTGGTTTGCCGAAATTTGGAGAGCCGTTATTAATAAATTAACTGCATACTCAACTGAACACCAGCCGGCATACAAAACAGCTTATATTTCCGGAACAAAAGCAGCCTTAAATAATCAACCTAAACAGCATTTTTCCCTCAACACTGATTATATAGAACTTATTGTTCAGGCAGTTGATCAAGGTATTCCTGCCGGTTACTGCAATAATTGCCATGCCCCGCACGGGGCAAAAGATAGTACAGGTACCCTCATACCTAAACAGCTGAGAATGACCCCGGATACAGCCTGTTTTAACGGGGGCCTTGGCTGTCATAGTGATTCCCGGAATTCCACCTGGGGTATTAACATAGCTGACAGGTTTACCGCCGGTTCGAATGCAACAGCGCGCCACAGTATTAGTTCGACGGAACAAACAGCCTTAGGAACTAAAGTTGATTGTACAAACTGTCATGACCCGCATATGGATACTGCCTCGACCAGAGTTATTGACCCTAATAACCGTACCACCCCTTATAATTTAGTTAACGGGATGACGAAATACGTAGGTCCCGGGGGTGAGGTTTATGTAATGGTCAAATCTAAGCACGATGGGCGTCCCCCGGCAATAACAGCCGGACCGACCATATCCAATCTGACAGCTGACGGGGCCACAGTAACCTGGCAAACAGACGAAGTTACCACCGGCTACGTGGACTTCGGAACAACCACTGATTATGGCAGCACGGCAAACAGTATTGCCAGCCCCGGTACCTCCCATACTGCCTATATAACCGGGATGGTAGTCGGACAGAACTATCATTTCCGAACTCGTTCCATCGATCTGGTTGGCAACTTCACCACTTCAGCAGACACGTTAGTAGACACTGTTGCTCCGACAATCAGTGCGCCCGGCCCATCCTATTCTATGGTAGGTAATTCCGCCACCATTACCTGGAACACTAATGAGGCTTCCACGTCAACTGTGGTATACAGTCCAGCGGATGTTTACGCTGTCAGTGGTTACGTTTACTCGAAAGATGACTCTGCCCTGGTGACAGCACATTCTATAACCTTAACAGGACTTACTGTTGGTACGGACTATCACTTCCAGGTGCAATCAATGGATGCCAGGGGTAATACTGTTAGCAGCGCAGACTATACCATGCGGGCTTCTGATCCTCCGCCGGCCCCAGCATTAATAGCTTATCCGGATCAGCTGGACGGAACCACTCCTATTACCGTGAACTTAACTTGGAACCCTTCCATAGATCCTAATGGTGATACGGTTACCTATTATGCCCAAATTAGTCCGAACAACACTTTCTCCAGTCCGACCAGTTCCCCGTGGATAAGTGATACCAGCTGGTCTGTATCTATCGACAACTGGGACGATCAATACTGGTACTGGCGGGTTATGGCTAAGGA
This sequence comes from Carboxydocellales bacterium, assembly GCA_049302075.1. Taxonomy (GTDB): domain Bacteria; phylum Bacillota; order Carboxydocellales; family JAJZTU01; genus JBAQLS01. Next base: position 162,015 of record JBAQLS010000008.1, read on the forward strand.
TCAGTGGGGAGCGGAGTCAGTATGGTCGAACGTGTATTCGTTTTTACATAGAGGGCCGACGACGCCACTAGCCTCGTGTCCCAACCTTTATGTCTGGAACGGCGAAAAGTATGAATTTGTTACTGATATAGCAGGTTCGGATGTTGGCTTGTTTAATACCGCAACAGGCAAATACACCGAGATTACCCCCGGTCTGCCGGTAGCTATTCCGTGGAATATGCTGCAGGATAAAAATGGCAAGTATACAATTAAAATCAAGGCAGAAAGGGATGAAGTTGACTTTATTGACAATGTAGTCCTGACGGCTGTAGATCACCCCGTAGGGACAAGAGTAGCGCCAAATGACCTGGTTCGCGGGAAACAGCCCAGTAAAATCTACACCTACAGTGAAAACTTGAGACGGGTAAAGAAAGCTACATATTTCAACAATCCCACCTATAACGGTGGGAAACCTTCACAACCTGTGGATATTACGGATTTGGTTTCTGCCGTTGATAATCGAGAAGCGAAAGGAACCTATGGAGACGATAACCAGTTTACCTTCGATCTGGGTAATTTAGAGGGGGCCAAGGAAATCAAGCTGGTTATGGTGGGGTGGTCCGAGTTTAGCGACAATGCGGAAAGGGCGGCAAACCAGAAAAAAAGCAGAAAGGGAATTATGCGGGCCAAGACCTTTTTGGAGATTCTCCAGCCCGACGGGACATGGAAAAAACAGGAAATTAAGCACTTTAACGGCTTAACTAAGACCGTCGTTCTTGACCTGAACGGCAAGTTTTCCAAGGGTACGAAAAAATATGTAGTACGCCTAAGAGGTATGCTGAGGCCCCGGATAGACTTTGTGGGAATTGATACAACTCCTGAAGCAAAACTCACTACCCAAAATGTTGAAACCCTTGATGCTGTTTTAGAATACCGAGGGGTTGCCTTACCTACAGACAATGGAAAATCATATGATTACAATAAACTTGCTACGCAAACAATTCTACACGAGGGTAAATTCACGAGATACGGCGATGTGCTGCCGCTAATAAATGAGGTAGATGACAAGCTGGTAGTAATGGACACCGGGGACGAGCTAACCCTAAGCTTTAAGGCTCTACCCCCACCGGCTCCGGGCATGACTAGGACATTTATCCTAAAACCCTGGGTTTATTACAAGGAGTATGAACTGGCCAAGGTGGAGCCCGTTCCCTTTCGCAAGATGGATATGTACAAATTACCTAATTCCCTGGGAGAGTATCCGGCAGAACTCAAGAAAACCTTGGCCGAATGGAATACCAGGGTGCACCAGGCCGGTAAAAAACCTGAACCAGGTTGGTATGACAAGCTAAAAGAATTTCTAGCCCGTTTAATGGAAGCACTGATTAAATTCTGGAACTCTATCTTTGGAAGTGACAGTGCCGGTATTAGCGGTCCCACTCAATTGGCCTATGAGTCAAAAATACCCGCTTGGTGGTTTACACCTGATCCGGAAAAACACTACTCTCTTAACACTAACTACATTACCTTGCAGACTGACAATACAGTTACAACGTATACCTATGACATCAATTCTCCTGGTTCAGCGATTTGGGACGGAAACACTGAACCAACCCCATCCTCACCCGGTAATGACGCCTCAGCCCATAAAGCAAAGCTTGCAGCTGATGATGGTTTGCGTTGGACAACGGATAATTATCCAACGGTTAATCAGGACGATGGCCAATACAATTACCAAATGTTCAAATTTGCGTTAAATACATCGGTTGATAAACTATACAGCCTCAAATTTTTATGGAAAGGTTATGGAGAACCCAGCCCCGGCTATAATACTTCACTGAATATCTGGAATTTTACTGCTTCCAGTTGGGAGCAGGTAACTGATAAGTTAATAGGTGTGGATGCCAGCATGAATTTGGAAAAAAATGTGGATCTCCAGCCTTACTGCTATAAATGTCATTCTGGGACTGTGCCCGCAGGGGTGCAGCTTGGCCCAATTACCAAAAACATTGCAGCGTCTTTTCCTAGTGACATCCACGGAGGTGGAGACGGCCAGCAAAATATTGCCGTTGGGACTGGGGGTAAGTTTAGTATAGGGACTACATCCGGCGGCTCTATGATTGCCCCATATGCACGAGGTAATGCGGCTTTACCCTGTGGCGATTGCCATGACACCCATGGATCAAAAAATGCATATCACCTTAGAGAAAATTTAAATGGAGTACAAGATAAATCGGTGCCAAATGTGGATTATGCCAACAACAATAATGTGTTAAATTATTGCAAGAGTTGTCACGCAGGCAGCCTGTACCAGTTCCATAAAGTTTGCCTTGATTGCCACACGCAAAATCATACAAATGCGCCCGCACCCGTTGCAGACGATTTTGGACGGGCCTGTATGAGTTGTCATCAGCATGGTGGCTCAATGCCGGCTCATGGACAATGCCACTGTCGGCTTGACGCCGCTGCTAAAGCGTTTTAAGGAAAAAACGGCAACCTCAAACAAGGGGGGGATACAGGTGAAAAATAAAAAGAGTGCTGTTTGGACGGCATACATACTGACAGCAGTTATCTTTGGTCTCCTAATAAATGGGTGGCTTAATGTGGGTCAAGCCTCCCAGGCAAAAGAACACATTAAAGTTGGCTCCAGGGATATAATTTTGAATGATAAAGGGGATTCGGAGGCAAATAAAAGTAATCTTAGAGCCGGAAAAAGCAGTTCGGCAGCCAGCCAAAGTCTGATGAGCAGTCTGAAAGGCTTTTTTGGATTGGGAGATAAGACCATTGCCCTAGCTTTTACCTGTGTCAGTGATAAAGTTTTATTTGATCGGATTATTCCTGATTTCCAAAACTACTGGTTAACCAAAACAGGTAAAAAAGTAAATTTTGTAACAGGTTACGCTTTACCGGATTTTGATAAAATGGCTACTAGCGTTTCGGGTAAACCTGTTCAGATTATCTTAATGTCCTCATCAACCAACACAATTTCCAGAGGTTATACAAATACTAAATGGCAGGAAACGCCAAATAAAGGGGTGGTTTTATCCTATCCCCAGGTATTTTTAGTACGCAAAGGTAATCCTAAAATTATTAAAACCTATGCCGATCTGACCATTCCGGGGATTCGGGTGATTCATGTCAATCCCCTGAGAGGAACTGGCGGAGGTTTGTGGCAAGTATACGGCATTTATGGTTCAGCCCTCAAAGAAACCGAGTTGGCTACGGGTAACAAAGATCGGAAGGCAGCAACGGAACGATTGCAAAAGACAGAAGAGAATGCATTTTACGAAGCGGTAGAAACAGCTGTAGCCGTTAAATACTTTCTGCAGGGGGCTGGAGATGTTTTGATTATTTCGGAAGCTGCTGCCTTAAAAGCAGTAAAGAAAAATGATTCGATAGAACTGGTTGTACCGCCATACACCGTTATAAATGATTTAGCAATTTACAAGATGGAGCGGAATATTAGCAGCAGTGATCAACCGGTTATTGATGAATTTATTGATTATCTATTTACAGAGCAATCACAGCAAGCTATTGCCGAATATGGCTTTCGCCCTTCCGACCCAACTGTGCTGGCCAGGCACCCGGAGTTCAAGCTGCTTGATAACCCCTTCCAGCTTGCTTACCTGGGTGAACAAACAGCAATTAAAAGAGATGTTATCTTGGACAAATGGCTGAAAATTAACAATAACAGGACCAGCAAGGCTAATGGTAATGGGTTGAGCCAGCAACCATAGGTCAACAACCCGATTCATCTGCGAATAAAATTATCCTTTGTAAAGTAGTAGAAAGTAAAGTAGTAGAAAGTAAAATGGAGAAAATATGTCTGTACAACAAAACTTACTGTTGAAAACATGGGCTTCCGCCAAATCAATGAAGTTAGCCATTGGGTTAATAATTTTAATTACCATAGCAGTTACAGCAGATATTCTATTACTGACCCAGCGCTGGAATCCTGCCGGCGCTGCTCAAACCGGGGAAGTATACCGTTACTGGTGGTTTCAGCTTCTGGTAATAGTACTGTTAGTAAATCTGTCAGCGTGTACTATAGACAACGCTGTTAAACGGATTAAAGCCAGAAGCAGGAATATCGGCTTATGGGGCTCAACTGTATTTCATGCCGGATTAATTGTCATCCTAATTGGGACAATTGTTTCCGGTAATTTTCGTATGTTTAGCACTATTAAACTGATCCAGGGAGAAAGTAAACAGATACCTTATGGGGCTTTAACTACTGAAGACACTATATTAAAAGGAGATCAGGAACCTTTTCAGCTTACCCTTCGGGACCAACAGGTCGACTTGGCTGGGAATGGAAAACTAAAAGATAATTATTCAACCATAGAGTTGTCAAATGGGGATAAAACAGCCAGCTACAGGTTGGCTGATCGCCAGGAAGTCCTTTATCGCGGCATTTATATGTTTCCCAGCCTATATGGCTATGCTGTGCAACTAACAGTTACTCCGAACACTGCTCAAGCTCCCCAAGAGCTAAGTATACCTATGGACACTATGGAATATGCTGAAGGTATAAAAGCGTATTTGCATCAAGGTTACAGAAACAGTCAACTTCCCTTCGCGATTTCCTTTAATTTTTACCCTGATTTAGAGGGGCGAGGGTCGACAGGAGGGTATATTAATCAATCTAATAGTCTGGGGCAACCTGGACTGGACATTAATATTGCCGGAACGGGTGGTCCGGCAGTGGAAAAAGTTGTCCGCCTTGGGGAGAGCATTGATACCCAAGGCTTCCAAATTAAATTTAGCGGGGTAAAACCGTGGACCCAGTTAACCAGTGTTTATGATCCCGGAGCCAGCATTGTTTTTGGAGGAATTTTGGTAGCGATTATTGGTTTTAGCGCCTTTTCTCTGTTGACTAAACGGAAGGGGATTTAACATGATTAATGCAGAAATACAGTTAATATTGTACTGGATTGCAGTCGGGTTTTGTTTTTTGGGGACAGTCTTCTTTCTGTTAAGTATTTCTTTCAGGAAAGAAGGTATGCTTAAATACGGTATTCTTTGCTCCTGGCTGGCTTGCTTGCCAATGGTCGCAGCCTTGGGGCTAAGGTGGCAGCAAACAGGACATGTTCCAAGTATAGGTGCTTATGAAGTATTTACAATTTACGCTGGTGGGGTTTTGCTCTTCTATCTTATTGTCCGAAGTTGGAAGCCCAGCATTGATATAGCTGGAGTTATTGTTCTTCCAGTGGTATTGTTAATGACCGGAATTGGTATTATGAATTCCACTGAACTAACTGTACTACCCAATACATATTTTACTTACTGGTTATGGATTCATATGATATTTGCTACTCTTGCTCTCAGTGGTGTATTAATTTCAGCCGGACTGGGGGTAATTTACCTGGTTAAAAACTGGCAAGAAGAGCATGGTAGGGTTAACCCTATCTTGGCAAAAATGCCTAGTTTGACTAAGCTAGACTACTTAAGCTACCGTTTTACCATTTTTGCCTTTGGGATGATGGGGATTATGATAGCATCCGGTTCCATTTGGGGGTACAAATCTTGGGGCCGTTACTGGGGTTGGGACCCTATCGAAACCTGGTCATTGATCTGCTGGTTGGCTTATGGGATTTATTTGCATCTGAGGAGAATCGGGCTAAAAGGCAAAAAGGCTGCTTGGTTAAATTTTGCAGTAATTGCTTTGGCCATTTTCAGCTTTTTCGGAGCTCCGTATTTATACCCGACCATTCATGACAGATTTGTGAAATAGCCGTTTCAGCGACAGACTAATGTAATCGTTAGTAATTCTGGGGCTGGTACGTATTAGAAGGGGGAAAGCGATATGGGTAACAACCCCGTCAACAGGGAAGACCTAGATGGTGAAATACTTGCCTTTATTGAAAAGGGAATTGAGCATCCTGATGAGCAGAAATTTAATCAATTGGCTTTAAAAGAATTTGTCTATCAATATCATGAAAACGATGTCTATCAGACTCTTTGTCAGTCAAAAGGGATAGAACTGGGTAAAATTGTGGACTGGCGAGACATCCCAGCAATTCCGACAGAGGCTTTTAAGCAATCCATCATAGCTTCCTTTCCCTTATCGGAGACAGAACTTTCCCTGCTCACCAGCGGAACCACCAATCCTGATGCTCGAGGGAAAATCTACCGAGACAAAACCAGTTTGGAATTAATCAAAAAATGTAATTACATGCTTACTAAGGAATTTTTATTTCCAGACACTGAACGGATGAGAATGTGCCTGCTGGTACCATCACCAAAAGTAGCTCCTGGTATGCCCATGGCTTACGGTTTAGAGCTGGCCAAAAACGCTTTTGGCACTGAACAGAGCGCTTATTATATAAGCCCCCGAGGATTAGCGGCAGATGACCTAATAAATACATTGACTGAAGTAATTGCAGCAAATGAGCCGGTTTGCCTGATGGGAGCTACTTCCGGGTTTGTATACTTTTTTAATATCTGTCAAGAAAAAGGACTCAAATTTACGTTGCCTTCAGGAAGCCGAGTTTGTGATGGCGGCGGCTATCAGGGTACCTTCGGGGAGTGCTCCCGCGAGCAGTATTATGCCCTTGTGCAGGACTATTTAGCAATTCCTCAACATATGTGTGTAAACACTTTGGGAATGGGAGAGAGCGGGACAAACTATTTTGACAATGTATTACGAGATTACTCTCAGGGAATTAAGGATACGGAGCGGCACAAGGTTGATTTACCTTGGACTAGAACTATTGTTGTCGGTATTAGAACAGGTCAGCGTCTACCCAAAGGAGAAATAGGATTAATCAGGCATATTGACCTGACTAACATAGCTACTGTTTTGGCAGTGCAGACGGATAATTTAGGTTATGAAACAGAAAGAGGGTTTGAAATTCTAGGCCGTTCGGAAAATGTACCCGGTTATGATGTGCGAACTCCCGGTGGGTTAACCAAGGATTGGCTGCTTGGGGTAGGACAGTATAAGCCACAACCGGACTACCAGGTACAAGTGGCAGGTACCGTGAACCAGTGTTCCACAGTTGCCGATGGCATGATGAAACAAGGCCATCCTTGTTCCACAGTTGCCGATGGGATGATGAAACAGGGCAATCCCTGCTCCACAGTTGCCGATGGGATGATCAAACAGGGAAATCCTTGTTCCACAGTTGTGGACGATATGCATAATCGGTAAAATGGAAAATAACTGCAGGCTGTTGAAATTCCCCGTCTAGCTTTGTCACCAGAATTGCCCTAATGTCTTCGACGTACAAAGAGTACGCCATGGGCATAGGGGCAATTCTGCTTCCTTGCTATACGGGTTTTTTAACAGCCTACTCGGGTAATTGAGATTTTCTGTTAACAGCCTGCCTGATAAAAAAACGGGTTTCGCTACAAAATGTGCCCTCAAACAACATCGAGGCAGTTATTCATACAGGGGAAAAAAGGACTTTCTCTTTTTGGGTAGAAATACCATAGCACAATTACTTAGCAGCATAGGCGGTTGGTAACATGGCAAGCTGGTGAAAGTCCTGTGTTGACAGGGCTATCGGGGTTTCCAAAGAATCAGGACGTAACCGCTGGACTATGTATGCTGCAGATGAATAAGGCATTGAAAGTCAGTCTGTTTTAGGAGTTTTTTAGTGGAGATGATTAACAATGAATATACAAATTTTTGGGGTTAAAAAATGCTTTGATTCCAAAAAAGCGGAACGATATTTTAAAGAGCGTAGAATTAAATATCAATTTATTGATTTAACGGTAACTGGCTTAAGTAAAGGTGAATTACAAAGTGTTCAGGCCGCAGTTGGGCTAAACAACTTAATTAACAGCTCAGCGAAGGAATATAAGAGGTTGAATATGGATAGGATTAGTGGATCTAATGTAAGAGTTGAGCTGCTTTTTAATAACCCTAGCTTATATAAAACACCTATAGTACGTAACGGTAAACAAGCTACAGTAGGCTATCAACCGGAAGTATGGGACCTATGGGAATAGTGGTTATTATAGCTTCGAACATTGAGGGTGAATTAAAGCTCAATTAAATAAATTACAGCTTAGCTTAAACGGGGTGCAGGGATGTCAAAAGTAGTTCCGACAACTTCAGGATTTTTCCGGAACAAATTTGTCCAGGCAATTATGCTCTCGGCAGGAGTATTAATCTTGGCAGTGGGAATTATTCAACCACTATTGCTGATTCCCCTTTTTGACAAAAAGGTTTTATAAAGTGCTACCCCAAACAAGTTTAGGGTAGCACTTTATAAGATAAGTAGGTATTATTTTATAGTCTAGGAATTAGCTGCAGGAGGAGCAAGACGAACATCCACCCTCGGCCTCGGTGTTATCCATTAAAGGTGTAATGTGGAAACCCATCCGTTGACCATAATTCATTGATTCGATAGTAAACCCGCTATACTGTTCCTGGAGGGCTTGATCAACTAAAAATTTCAGACCATCAATTTCCTCGACTACATCACGCTCGGTTGGCTCGTCCAGAGCCAAACTAAAAGAATTGCCCCCTCAGCCGGCTTTAAGATACAGTCTTAAAGTTGTAGAGTTCATTCCTCCATCCTGTAATACTTGTTTTAAATCCTGAATAGTTGAATCGGCGACACTAATTAATGCCATGTTTATCCCACCTTTATTTTTAGTATGCCCTAAATAACCTTACATATTTATTCTAACTTAATTTTTAGTAAAATTCAAGCCTAGTATAGGCCAAACCTTTATCGTTAATTTTGCTCAAAACCGTTTGTTAGTTGATCTAGCATACGTTACCCTAATAGATAGTTTCGAAGGGTTTTAAGAGTAGCTTTTACAAAAAATAAAAATTATACCCATATATGCTTGTATAATTAATTATTATATGGTAATATTATGTTTAGTGTTAAAAAGATGTGAACAAGTGAAACGATCTTTAGGCCTCTGGTCACAGGTACGGACGAAAGGTGTTTGACGAGTATCCCGCTTTTTGATTCAAATTATTTAAGGGAGGCCAATTAAACATGCAAGGAAAAGTAAAATGGTTTAATGCAGAAAAAGGCTTTGGTTTTATCGAAAGCAATGAGGGTGGAGATGTATTCGTTCACTTTTCAGCTATCCAAAGCGAAGGTTTCAAGACCTTAGAAGAAGGTCAAGATGTAGAATTTGATGTTGTCGAAGGCAACCGTGGCCCACAAGCGGCTAACGTTGTGCGTTTATAAGCTGAATCAAATTTTGTGAGCAAGGGCATTTCCGGTTTCACGGAAATGCCCTTTTCATTATATTTGTTGATGTTCTAGGTTATAAATTAACGTAAAAAGTAAAACTATAGAAAAAGGTTAAGAAAGGAGCTAATAAAATGCCAAATTTTAATGAGATGGGTTTAAGCCGTCTGGTTATGAGAGCAACAACTAATATGGGTTTTGAAGAGACCACCCCCATACAGGAACAAACAATTCCGATTGTAATGGAAGGTCGGGATATCATTGGTCAAGCCCAAACTGGAACGGGTAAAACAGCAGCTTTTGGGATTCCGCTGGTAGAAAAAATCGATAAGGATGCGGAGCATATCAAGGGTCTGGTTATAACCCCGACTAGAGAGTTAGCAATGCAAGTTGCAGAAGAAATTAATAAAATAGGTCAATTTAAGGGTATCCGAGCGCTACCCATTTACGGGGGGCAGGATATACTCCGGCAGCTCAGAGCGCTAAAAAATAAGCCCCACATAATTGTGGGTACACCCGGCCGTTTAATGGACCACATGAGAAGAAAGACAATCCGACTTCACGAAATTGAGATGGTTATTCTAGATGAAGCAGATGAGATGCTGAATATGGGGTTCATCGAGGATATTAATACTATCCTCCGGGAAGTCCCGGCAGAACGCCAAACTTTGCTCTTTTCAGCTACTATGCCTAAACCTATCCAGGAGCTGGCTAAGAAGTTTATGCAGAACCCGGAATTAATCAGTGTTAAGACCAAAGAAATAACTGTGCCAAATACTGAGCAACATTATATCGAAGTTCAGGAAAGTCAAAAATTCGATGTGCTTTGCCGGTTACTGGATTTGCAGTCACCAGATCTGGCAATCATTTTCGGGAGAACTAAGCGACGGGTGGACGAACTGTTTGAGGCTTTAAGTAAAAGAGGTTATTCTGCAGAAGGAATCCACGGCGATCTAACTCAGGGTAAACGGGATAGTGTACTGCGTCATTTTAGGGAAGGCGTTACGGAAATACTCGTGGCCACTGATGTAGCCGCCCGGGGCTTAGATATAACTGGAGTCACTCATGTTTACAATTTTGATATGCCTCAAGATCCGGAAGGCTATGTACATAGGATTGGCCGCACCGGGCGGGCAGGCAAAGCCGGTTTAGCCGTAACCTTAGTCACGCCTAGGGAAGTGGGTCATCTTAGATTAATTGAACAAATCACTAAAAGAAAAATGGTGCGCAAACCTATTCCTACGATAAATGAGGCTATTGAAGGCCAGCAACGGTTAACAGTAGAAAAGTTACTTCAGGCAGTCCAGGAGGGCAACAATCAACAATATAAAGAACTGGCTAATGAGTTACTTGAAAATACAGATTCGGTTACCCTGTTATCAGCAGCCTTAAAGCTGCTAACCAAGGAACCGGAAACTGTTCCGATAAAATTAACTGAGGAAGCGCCTTTAAGGGCCAAAAAGCCTAGGTTTGATCGGGAACCACAGCCCTATCGTCGGGGACGCGAAGGAAACAAAGGGGCTAGGCCACACAACAAAAGACAACAGCATTCCAAAAGAATATCGTAAGTACTAAAAGTGCCTGGGAAGTTTTAATAACATTCCCAGGCACTTTTATTTGAGGGCATACTAAACGAGTAAAAATTGGGAAACGTTTTTTGCAGAAATTTGTTTATATATACTATAATAGAAAGGTAGATTAATTAAAAATAAGATTAATTGGAATGGAGTGAGTGGATTATGTGGCACATCGCCAAATTTCAACCGGAGGAAATAATTGATTTAGCGGTACAAATCGAAAAAAATGGAGCAGAGATGTATACAAAGCTTGGGCAAAGGTCGGAAAACGTAAAAATTCGGGAGCTGTTATTGTATTTAGCTGCTGAAGAGGGGAAGCACCAGGAGACTTTTTTGAAACTAGGGGTGGGTTTTCAACCCGTTAACCCCGGGGAGCAATATGCCGGAGAATATTTTGAGTATCTGCAGAGCATGGTGGAGTCTCATCTATTCAATGACCAAGCGTATCTGGAAAAACTAATTGCGTCGGCTAATTCGGAACTAGATATCATCCGCATTGCCAGTTCTTTTGAGAAAGATACTATCTTGTTTTTTGACAGTTTCCGACGGATGGTCAATAAAGAAAATGCTAGTATAATTGATGAATTAGTTAAAGAAGAGCAGGGACATTTGATGAAATTGGCTAAAATTAGACAGGAGTTAAGTTGACAACAAAGGTGTAACTATGACATATGAATTTTTTTCCAAAGTATATTTCCTAATTTATTTTGTTTATGGACTAGCATTTTTCCTGATGGGTTTTGCTATTGCCATGAACATTAGAACCTTCCGAAGTCTAAGTAACTTAGCTTTGGCCAAACCCTTGTGGTTGCTGGCTGCATTTGGGATTGCCCATGGGCTGTCTGAATGGGCGGAGATTTTTATCCCAATTCAGAGCCAGTACATAAGTAGAGAAGCCATCGATATTATGCTTATAGCCAAGGACCTGGTAGTTGCCACCTCCTTTTTATTTCTTTTTTACTTTGGCTCTTGCCTAACGGTGGATAGTTTAAATAAGTACAAATCGTTACGCCATATACCGTTAGCGGTTTATGGATTTTGGTTAGTAAGCTTTATTTTTTTTCCCGTATTTATTAATTCGGATTTAGTCTGGTGGATGCTGGCTGGGGAGACCTGGACCAGGTATTTATTGGCCTTCCCCGGTGCGCTTTTCAGTAGTTATGCCTTGTGGCTCCAAAATAAGTCATTTAATTCGTCAGCCCACCCCACTGTTGCCAAAAACTTCCGGTACGCTGCTGTTGTTTTTGTAGTTTATGCCATAGTAGCTGGCTGGGTTGTACCTAAAGCTGAATTTTTCCCCGCTTCAGTCATTAATGTGGAATCCTTTTTTAATACCTTCCACATTCCAATTCAGGTATTAAGGGCTGCCTGTGGCATTGCCATGGCTTACTATGTAATCAGGACACTGGAAGTTTTTGATTTAGAAAATAAGAAAAACCTTGAAGAGGCCTTCCGCGTGAACCTGCTTTTCCAAGAACGAAATAGAATCGGCCGGGATTTGCACGATGGTATAATTCAACAGATTTTTGTGGTAGGTTTACAATTAGAAAATGCCTACTACCTAATTAGAGAGGATGTTCAGACCGCTCAGGTATGGGTAAAAAATGGGATGGAGGGGCTGGATAATGTAGTCAAGGATATACGAAATTATATTGTGAATTTACAACCAACTAATTTTGAAGAACCTAATTTACAGAAGGGTTTGAGCAGGATAATTGATAACTTTCGGGCTAATTCATTAGTTCATGTGGACTTCCTGGTTCAGGGGGAATCCAAAGGTATTACTAATGAGCAAACAAAAAACATATACCATATTGCTCAGGAAACCTTAAATAACACCTTAAAACATTCTGGGGCTACTCTGGTTGAAATTGAATTAGCATTTTTGCCAGAACAGGTGGAATTACGGTTGCGGGATAATGGGAAAGGCTTTGATACCCAAATATTAGAGAAGAGTGGAGCTTACAGGCACCATAGAGGTCTACGGAATATACAGGAACGCTGTAGGTTAATCGGTGCAAATTTAGAGCTAAAGAGCAGCAAGGACAAAGGGACAGAGGTTAACCTGATAATTAGGACTGGGGATGAAGTTAATGGAAAAGATTCGGATTTTAATTACGGATGACCATGAAGTATTAGTATTAGGCCTTAAGACGCTATTACAGCGACATGAAAACTTTGTAGTTGTAGGAGAAGCCTATTCAGGTGTTGAGGCAATTGATAAAACCAGAGAGCTTAACCCTGATGTAGTAATAATGGACATTAGGATGTCCGGAATCAGCGGAATTGAAGCCTGTAGGGAGATTAAGCAAAATCAACCGGAAGTCAACGTAATGATGTTTACCTCTTATGCAGAGGAGGAAGCCATTTTTGCTTCCTTAATTGCCGGGGCATCGGGCTATGTATTAAAACAAATTGGAACTAAAGCTCTGATTGAGGCGGTAGAGACGGTGAGCAAGGGTCAATCTCTTTTAGACCCAACGGTGACCGGTAAAGTAATTCAAAAAATGGTGGCAATATCCCGGTCTAACTACTTTACGGAGGGGGAACAGTTGACCGCTCAAGAAAAAAAGGTTCTGGCCCTAATTGCCGAAGGTAAGACTAACAAAGAAATAGCTGAAACTCTTTTTTTAGGGGAAAAAACGGTGCGTAATTACGTCAGCAATATTCTTCATAAGCTTAATTTTCAAACTAGAGCACAGGCAATTGCCTTCGGACTGCAAAATAAAATTTTATGATGCAGCCCTTTTTTTGTCCCGGGAAAATGGGACATTGTGGCGAAATTTGTGACTATTGACATCATGTGAAAATAGTTATAAGAGTGTACAATTATTGTCGAAAGGGGGAAGACTAAAAGAATGCTGAAAAATTAATTAAAAACGAAAGGAGTTTTGCAAAATGAAAAAATGGCAATTAACTATTGTCAGCATGGCTGTATTTATGTTGATTTTTGCTCTGGGATCAGCAGAAGCCGGTCAAAAGTATGTAAAGACCACCGGCAAGAGCTGTGCGTCCTGCCATGATATGGCCAAGATACCAACTCTGAATGCCTTTGGCAAGCAATTTAAGGCTAACGGGTACAAAATTGTTGCCGCTAAAAAGGCTGCGATCGTAAAGGCTGGGAAAACTCCGGCAAAGGTTGCTGCTCCGCCTAAAGTTGTAGCTCCGAAAGTAGTTGCCCAAAATGACAGGAAATATGTAGGCTCAGCCAGATGCGCAATGTGCCATGGTGCTGCCTATCAAGGTTGGAAAAAATCTTATCATAGCAAAATGGTTCAAAAACGGGATGAAGGCATACTCAAAGAGGCAGTTACCAGCTGGGCTGCTGATAGTGCAGGAAATCCCGGTCCAACCATAGGTAATGCTACCAAAGAAAAAGTAAGTATTTTAGATGTCCAGTATACTATAGGTAATAAATGGAAGCAGCGTTACCTGGTCAAGAACAATCAAACAGGTGGTCTGCAATTAATGAACAAGCAATTTAACTTAGTAAGCAAGGCCTGGGAGAATTACGGTAATGCCAATGACTGGGATACCGAATGTATTACTTGTCACTCGACAGGATCTCAAATAACCAAATATGATGAAAAGAATCCTTCAGCTACTCAAGTGAAATATGCCGAACTAAATGTAGGCTGCGAAGCCTGCCATGGCCCTGGTTCTGCTCACGTAGTCTCCAGTGGCAAAGTAGATATCTTTAATCCTGCCAAACAATCCAAAGAAGTACAAGCCAGGATTTGTGGTGCCTGCCATAGTAGAATTGTAAACGAAAAATTCCTGACCAGACAAGGTAAAGCACGGGAGGATTTACCGGCTCCAACCTTAAATACCTCCTGGAAGCCTTGGGATGATTATACCAAGTGGTATCCTGACCTGTTGATTTTCCCCGGAGTACAGCCGGAAGATCAGCTTGGTGCTACCTATGCAGGGGATTTAAAGGACATGTTTTTCCTGGATGATCAAGCCAAGAATCAGGGAATATATGAAGAGAAGAAGCATCACCAGGAATACCAAGGGTTCATCCAGTCCAGTCATTACAAGACTACCCTGAAAGCAATAACCTGTACAACCTGCCACAATGTCCACAACCGGACTGCTGAAACCGGCAGCCTGAAAGCAAAGCCAGAACAACTGTGTAATAAATGTCATATTAATGCAGCAGCGGACTTCTGGCAGAAGAGAATGCCCGGAACGGGAAAAACCGCAAATAACCTTTATGTACGGTCCCATACCTTCGTAAGCGGGCAGAGCAGACCAGATGACGGTCCGACGGCCTATGGCACTCCCGAACCCGTTTATTACTTCCAAAAGTAAGTGGTTAAAATAGTAAAAAGAGGCTGGAAAATTCTCCAGCCTCTTTTTATAACGAATAAGCAAGTATAAAATTTTTAGTATTTCTAGCCCTTGCGCTGCAAGGGTTTTTATATTGAATGAAGTAATGACAGATACTAATAGGAAAAAATGGTATCTTCAAATATTAAGATTAATGGCCCTTGTTCACGATTGAGGACATACGCCTTATTCTCATGCTTCGGAAGATGTTTTGCCAAAGGGTATAAAGCATGAGGATTTTACAGAAAGAATTGTTATAAATACAGAAGTCGGAAATTTTATTCGTGAAATTGGTCAAGAAATGATAGAAAAAACGGGTAACCAAAATTTCGATATCACGCCAGAATTGAATAATGGATAGTGAATTAGATGTTGATAAAATGGATTAACTTTTTCGCAATTCACAGTATTGTGGGGTAAATTATGGCACATTCGACCTTGACCGGCTAATTACTGCGGTAATAGTAACGTTAAGTTACATAGAGGGATACCCTATTGTGCGATATGTGCCATCAGTCTTAATGAGCAGATAGAAAGTGAGTCTCGGCTTTAGTGTTTAATCTTTAACGAAAATTTGCAGGAGCTTGCTAGGATAATGTCGAAGGTAGAACTCGTCAATGGTGCGACAGGAAAGGGCGAGGTTAAGTTTGCGCAGTTGAGACAGTTTTATTAGTGGTGTTTAGTTACTTGTTGTTAAAGAACCAGGGGGTACTTAGTTTTAGGATGTTAACAGGGGCACTCTGCAGTGTGGTAGGGGTTATTTCGATTATTTGGTAACGGAAAGGCGGGTGGGTAAGCTGGACTATTTAGCTGTGGCCATAGGCGGTTTTCTAGGGGCAGTTACTAGGGCACTGCTGGGAAAAATCATCCCAGTCCAGGTTGTCTCGGCGTTTCCGCTGCCTACCCTGCTTATAAATTTAACAGGTTGTTTTATGCTCAGTTTTATCTTGACCCTGACCCTCAAGCAGTTTAAAATAAATGCTAATTTACGTTTAGCTTTGGGGGCAGGGTATTTGGGAGCTTATACTACCTTCTCCACTTTTGCCTTAGAAGCTATTAATTTATGGCGGGGTAATTTAACTGTGCTTTTGTTACTCTATCTACTCAGCACAACTATTGGTTGTGTTTTGTCAGCCTGGTTGGGCTTTATTGGCGGTAAAGCTCTCTCCCGGTCCTTTCTAAATTCATCGTCTTAAAGGAATGCTTAAAAGATTGCTAATTCTCTGAATAAGCATAGGGAGATGAAAAAGGTGGAATACTTATATGTCGGCTTTGGTGGGGTATTTGGCGCTATATCCAGGTATGGTTTAAGTAAATGGGTGGCTAAAAAGTGGCGGGGTGATTTCCCCTTGGCAACCTTTGGGATTAACATTACCGGTTCGTTGCTCTTGGGTATTTTATTTATATTATTTTCCAAGTCCGACCCTAACTTAGTTTTAGCCCAGGATTTTGCAACGACCGGCCTGCTGGGAGCATTCACCACCTTTTCCACCTTTAGCTATGAAATAATTGGCTTATTACAAAATGGAGAAAAAAGTACAGCAGTGGCCTATTTTCTGGCTAGCATCAGCTTGGGATTATTAGCTGCTTACTTAGGGGTAAGTTTAGGAGAAGCAATTATCCACTAACTGTTGGAGGGATTTAACTCCAGCCTGACGAATAATAGTTGATACAGGTAAGGGCAATAATGGAAATATAGCAGGTAATTACTAAAGGGGGAACAAAGGTTGATGGCTACATCAGAGAATGAACAGGATAACAATATAGACAAGACATCGGTAACCAATAATTTTATTCAAAACATTATTACTGAAGACTTAAAAAATAATAAAAATAACCGCCGGGTGCATACCCGATTTCCACCTGAGCCTAATGGCTATTTGCATATTGGACATGCCAAATCCATTTGTCTTAACTTTGGGATTGCTGCTGCTAATGGAGGGCTGTGTAATTTGCGGTTAGATGATACCAACCCTAGTAAAGAAGATGTGGAGTATGTTGATTCCATCCAAGAAGATGTTAAATGGCTTGGTTTTACCTGGGATGACCGGAAATTCTATGCCTCCAACTATTTTGAGCAACTATATGAATATGCTATGGGGTTAATCCAATCCGGGAAAGCCTATGTTTGTGACTTAACCCCTCAGGAAATCAGAGAATACCGGGGTACTTTGTCCCAGCCGGGGAAAAATAGCCCTTATCGTAACCGTTCTATCGAAGAGAATGCCGACCTGTTTACCCGGATGCGGGCTGGCGAATTCCCAGATGGGTCCCGAGTATTGCGCGCCAAAATTGACATGGCTTCTCCCAATTTAAATCTGCGTGACCCGGTGCTTTACCGGATTCTACGAGCTACCCACCATAGGACAGGGGACAATTGGTGCATTTATCCAATGTATGATTATGCCCATCCCCTCTCCGATTCCATAGAGAAGATTACCCATTCCATCTGTACCTTAGAGTTTGAAGATCACCGTCCTTTGTATGATTGGATCATCAATAAAACGAAAGTGGAGTATCGGCCCCAACAAATTGAGTTTGCGCGGCTTAATTTGACTAATACTGTGATGAGTAAACGTAAACTTCGGCAGTTAGTAGAGGAGAAATTCGTAAGCGGCTGGGACGACCCGCGGATGCCTACCATTTCCGGCCTGCGTCGGCGTGGTTACACACCGGAGGCAATCCGGGATTTTTGTGACCGGATTGGAGTTGCTAAAAGCAATAGTACTGTGGATATGGCCATGCTGGAACACTGTATTCGGGAAGACCTTAATGCCCGAGCTCCAAGGGTAATGGCGGTTTTACGCCCACTAAAACTAGTGATCGATAATTACCCAGCCGACCAGGTAGAGCAATTGGAAGCGGAGAATAATCCGGAGAACGCTAACATGGGGTCGCGGAAAGTTCCCTTTTCCCGGGTGCTGTATATTGAACAAGAGGACTTTTGTGAGGACCCGCCGAAAAAGTATTTTCGCTTGACTCCTGGTCAAGAAGTACGCTTAAAGCACGCCTATATCATTAAATGCGAACAAGTTGTGAAGGATGAAAAAACAGGTGAAATTATCGAGGTGCACTGTTGCTATGATAAAGATACCCGGAGTGGGTCTGATACCAGTGGACGGAAGGTCAAAGGCACCATTCACTGGGTTTCCGCCGCCCATGCGCTGCAGGCAGAAATCCGTCTCTATGACAATCTTTTGCAGGAGGATAACCCGGAGGGAGCTGGGGATGAAGCTGATTTCAAAGGGAAACTTAACCCAAAATCTTTAGAAGTTCTGACCTCCTGCCTATTGGAACCCAGTCTGGCTGCTGCGGCACCGGGAAGCCGATTCCAATTTTTAAGACAAGGTTATTTCTGTATTGATACTGTGGATTCTAATTCCGATAATTTAGTTATTAATAGGATAGTGTCGTTGCGGGATACTTGGGCCAAGATCCAAAAATCCTAGGCAGGCTGTTGAAATTCCCCGGCTAGCGTTGTCAAAATAATTTCCAAGGTCCTCGATGTACAACCGGTACACCTTGCGGCCTTGGAAATTATTTTTCCTAGCTGGACGGGTTTTTCAACAGTCTGCTCGGGGTTGAAATTCCCCGCCTAGCTTTGTCGCTCATAAACAAACAACAAAGCAGACCATTTTGGCCTGCTTCCACTTTCTGTGCAATTCATCTGACTCTATCTAAAGATATCCGTATCTTTTGGGCAGGTGAAGCCACATTCATCAATATTGCTGCAAGAGGCCCAATAATAGCCAATCTTTACTTGCTCGGCCTCGTTGGTTTCATTAACAGCCGTTTTGTATTGAGAGTTAATCTCAATATTTTTTTTGCCCATACTACAATAAATTTTTTCCATATGCAACTACCTCCATATGACTTATTTCGACAAAAAGCTACACAACCCTTCCTGTAGTGTAACTTTTTTCTCTCCCATCAGCTTAAATTCAGAGCTTATTTACAACAGTAAAATCAATTATCCCACGTGCTAATTTTTTGCCGGAGATCCTGGTAGGCTAGGCTCGATAGTCATCAGTATTTTGATGAATTACCACCGATCTTCCCAAAGGTCGTAACGGTTATTGACAAGAATTATACTTCAGGATACTATATTGGGGCACAGGAAGTCATGAACCAAAAACGCTAATAATGAGGTGAGCAGATGGTGCCGAGAAAATTAAACTTTAGAATGCCCCCGGAATGGGCGGAGCATGCTCGTACTTTTATGGAGTGGCCAGTCCAGGAGGCAATGTGTTGGCCGGAAAACCATGAGCAAGTATGTAAGGGATTTGCCGAGATAGCCCAAGCCATTGTGGAGTTTGAACCAGTTACGATGCTGGTAAATCCAGAGGGTTTGGCTAAGGCCGGTAGGCTGTGCGGCCCTAAAGTAGAGCTGCTGGTAATTGAACATAATGATTCCTGGATGCGAGATAATGGGCCAACTTTTTTGATTAATGAACAGAGTGAGGTGGCCGGGGTTAATTGGCAGTTCAATGCCTGGGGCGGAAAATATGCGCCCTGGGATTTGGACAACCAGGTTGCTCCCAAACTGCTTAAGCACTTAGAGATACCCTGCTTTCAGGCTCCATTTGTACTGGAAGGGGGCGCCATTCATGTAGACGGGGAAGGGACGTTGTTAACCACTGAGGAATGTCTGTTAAATCAAAACCGCAATGCTGGACTTAGCAGGGAAGAATTAGTGGAACTACTAAAACAATACCTGAATGTAGACAAAATAATTTGGCTGAAACGAGGACTATACGGAGACGAAACAGATGGTCATATTGACAATGTAGCCTGTTTTGCTAAGCCTGGCAGCGTAATTCTGCAAACCTGCCAGGATCCGGCGGATGCAAATTACCAAAACACCATGGAGAATCTAAAGCTATTGCAAAACACTACCGATGCTAAAGGTAGAAGGTTATCTATTATTCCAATTCAGCAACCACCAGCCAGGTTTTATCAAGGTAGTCGGTTAACCTTAAGTTATTTGAACTTTTACTTTGTAAACGGGGGAATTATTTTGCCTGTTTTCGGAGAAGAGAGTAAGCAAACAGACCTGTTTGCAGAACAAGCACTGCAAAAAACTTTCCCGGAACGAAAAATTGTCAAAATTGACGGGATGTCCATAATCAAGGAGGGCGGGAACGTTCATTGTATCACTCAACAAATGCCCATAGGCAGTCCAGCTAAACTGTAGGCTATGCCACAGAAAGGGAGGCAAACATGGCCAAAATAATAGTCGCTGCAACCCAAATGAGTTGTACAGCTAAAGCGGAAGATAACCTCCGCAAAGGAGAAATGCTGGTTAGAAAAGCAGCTGCCCAAGGAGCACAAATTATTTTGTTACAAGAGCTTTTTGAAACCCCCTATTTTTGTCAGCTGGAGAAGGCTGATTATTTTCAGCTTGCTGCTGAGTTAGAAGATAACCAAGCGGTTAACCATTTTAAGGCTATAGCTAAGGAATTAAAGGTTGTGCTCCCAATCAGTTTTTTTGAAAAGAAAAATAAGGCCAGATATAATTCACTGGCGGTTATCGATGCCAATGGTGAGGTTCTGGGCGTTTATCGCAAAAGCCATATCCCTGACGGGCCGGGCTATGAGGAAAAGTTTTATTTTAATCCTGGGGATACCGGCTTTAAGGTCTGGAATACTCGTTATGCCAAAATTGGGGTGGGAGTTTGTTGGGACCAATGGTATCCTGAGGCCGCTCGCTGTATGGCTCTGCTGGGTGCGGAAATTCTATTCTATCCAACTGCCATTGGCTCCGAACCCCAAGCTGCTAACATTGACTCCAAAGACCACTGGCAATTAGTTATGCAGGGCCACGCGGCGGCGAACCTAATGCCGGTGATAGCTTCTAACCGAGTGGGGGTGGAAGTGGAGGAGGGCTCGGAAATAAAATTCTACGGTTCATCCTTTATTACTGGGCCCCGTGGCCAAAAACTAGTTGAAGCCAATAGGACAGAAGAAACTGTGTTATTAGCGGAATTTGATCTGGAACAACTGGAAAAGGAAAGAATTGAATGGGGAATCTTCCGAGATCGTAGGCCGGAACTTTATCAGCCAATCTTGACCTATGACGGGGAAACGGAAGTTAAAACCAGCAAACCTTGAGATTTGAGGTAAAGTTGCTTATCATTAGTCAGGAAAAGGTGGGGAAATGTCCGCAGCTTAACTCGTCTGCCAGTTAATATACTGATTTATAGCATTAGCAGCGGTTGGTTTATCTCAACAGAAGAGGTAAAATACCAGGCGTTAATTCAACTTGCCGGAGGGGAACAGGAAGCCCTAACCCGTTGGGGGATAAAGGTTAATCCCCTGACTAGGGATGATAAAGTATCTGCAGCGGTAGCTCGGTACTGGTCTTTTTATCGTTACCGTCAGTTAGTATCCAGAGATATATTGGCCTTGCGGGAGAATATTGAAAGTGTTGCTGAACGGGTGCAAAATCCTGAGCAGTGGCAGGTTAAACAGCGGCAACAGGAGCGGTTAGCGCTAAACTGGCGGGACAAGCCGGAACTATTGCTCAATTGCCCCAAACCCACCTTAGCCTATCTTAACCTTAAGCTCCAAAACCAGCAGTGGCAGATGTATTTGGCAATGCTAGATGCATGGCAGCAGACGGGAAGGCCGGCAGTATTTTATTTAACCCCAGCTAATTGGGAGTTACTTGAGCAAAAATATCAAATTAATTTTCCAGCCTTACAGGGTGACCAAGCCAAACTAAAGCTTACTGCTCAAGAAAAAGGTGTGGTTTTTCTTGACTACACTCATCTAGTGGATAGTAGCCGTTTCACTGATGAAATACATTTACAGCCGGTGGGCAATCGGCAGGTTGCGGAAAATTTGGCTAAGGAGTTAAGCTTAATTATCCATTAAAATGCATAGTCCTTCCTATAATTAGATATTATATAGCGGAAGTATAAACGAAAGGGGAAGTTTTTATGGATAAATATGCCTGTACTGTCTGTGGTTACGTCTATGATCCAAACGAGGGGGACCAAGAACATGATATTGACCCAGGAGTTCCATATGACGAACTTTCCGATGATTGGGTGTGTCCTGTCTGTGGAGTAGGTAAAGAGGATTTCGAAAAAGTAATGGATTAAAACTTATCAAGTAAACCTATTGACATGGTATGGATTAGTATGGTACTATCAATTCAATAAATTTTGTCAGAATAAATAATCTTAAACTCTTATCAAGAGCGGCATAGCTTATTGCAGCACCTCTTCTCAGGGGGTGCTTTTTTGTATTGACAATGAGGGCTTTTGCCCTGGATAATAATAACAAGGGGGAATTAACATGACAACAGAAAGGAAACCCGGTTTTGACACCTTGGCCCTGCATGCTGGACAACAGCCCGACCCTACCACCGGTTCAAGGGCAGTTCCAATTTACCAGACCACCTCTTATGTTTTCCGAGATACAGAACACGCAGCTAACCTTTTTGCCCTGAAAGAGCTGGGCAACATTTACACTAGAATTATGAACCCTACCCAAGATGTATTCGAACAGCGCATAGCCGCTCTAGAGGGCGGGGTAGGTGCCCTAGCTACAGCTTCGGGACAAGCTGCTATAACCTTCTCGATTATCAACATTGCTGAATCAGGTGATGAGATTGTATCTGCAGCCAGCCTTTACGGTGGGACGTATAACTTATTTTCCACCACTTTACCCAAACTAGGCATTAAGGTAAAGTTCGTCGACCCCTCTGATCCGGAAAACTTCCGTAAAGCCATTACCCCTAAAACCAAAGCGTTATATGCTGAAACTATCGGCAACCCTAAAGGGGATGTGTTGGATATAGAAGCTGTAGCGAAAATAGCCCATGAAAACGGAGTACCCTTAATCATCGATAATACCTTTGCCACCCCTTATTTGTGCCGTCCAATTGAGTTTGGTGCAGATATTGTAATTCATTCCTGCACTAAGTTCATTGGTGGCCATGGTACCTCTATTGGTGGAATAATTGTCGATGGTGGAAAGTTCAACTGGGCAAATGGCAAATTTCCCGGTCTGACTGAGCCGGATGAAAGCTACCATGGTGTCAAATATGTTGAAGCCTTAGGGCCCTTGGCTTACATAATTAAAGCTAGAGTTCAAGTGCTCCGGGATATTGGAGCCTGCGTGAGTCCCTTTAATTCCTTCCTATTCCTTCAAGGGGTAGAAACCCTTTCGCTACGGATGGAGCGTCATACCTCCAATGCCCAAAAGGTAGCAAGCTTCCTGGAAAGTAACCCCAACGTAACCTGGGTAAACTATCCCGGTTTAGAGACCAACTCCCAGTATGCTAAAGTTAAAAAGTACCTGCCAAAAGGTGCTGGTTCCATCTTTACCTTTGGAATTAAGGGCGGCCTAGACGCAGGCAAGAAGTTCATCGACAGCCTTAAGCTGTTCTCTCTTTTAGCCAACGTAGGTGATGCTAAGTCTTTAGTTATTCACCCTGCCAGCACCACCCATCAACAGCTTAATGCCGAGCAGCAAATAAGCAGCGGAGTAACCGAAGACATGGTCAGGCTGTCCATCGGTATCGAGGATATCCAGGACATCATCGCTGACCTGGACCAAGCCCTAAAGGCCAGCCAAGTCTAATCCTATTTGCCGGTCGAATACCTAGTTTGACGGTCAAGAATATTTGCCGGTCGAATACCTATCACGGCAAGGCACTCTTAGTTCCGTACGCAAGTAGCTCTAAGCTTCAGCATGCTAATAAAAGCACCCAAACCTCGCAGCTGAATCATGGACGATGAATCTGCGAGGTTTGGGTGCTTTTTATTAGCCCAACTTGTCTACAGCTTCTAGGGATCGGAGCTAAGAGTACCTCGCCGGGGTAGGCACCCGACCGGAGATAGAGCCCCAAACCGGGCCTTGGCACAATCAAGCGTTACTTGAGCAAAAGTTTTGCTCCTGTTGCCAGCAGTCCTAGGCCGGCAAGTTGGGACCAACCTAGTGCTAGCCTTTTAGCCCCAAATAAGCCCAGGTGATCAATAATGCAAGCGGTTAGAACTTGACCTACAATGATGGCGGTGGTTGCATAGCACACCCCTAGCTTAGGGATGCTGACTACAACTGTGTAGATGATTACCACGCTTAGTATTCCACCTAAAAAGGTATACCAAGGTGCCTGGGCGTAGACACTGAAATTTCCCCTGCCCAGGCCTAGACCCCATAATAATAGGCCTACGATAACTGTTCCTAACAGGTGGACGATAAAAGTGGCCTCCCATAAACCAATTACTTTACCTAAGGTGGAATTGAAGGTACCCTGGATGGCCATGGTCATCCCTGCTAAGGCCGCAATTAGCAGAAAAATAAGTTTTGCCGACAAATTTCCCAACCCCTTTTGTTCTATTTTGGCATCTAGGTTGAAAATTTATCCCCCTTTTGGTTAGCTACATAAACTCACCAGATTTTTCCCATACTAGATTAGGCAGCCAAAATTGGATCGGTGGGGGAAGTAGGATGCAGTTGGGAAAGCGCAATCGTTGGTGGGAAATCCTTAAGGTATTAACTAAGCACGGATTTCCTTTTTTTCTTTCGAAACATAAAGACTTTAAAAACTGGGAATGGTGGGCGCCAGAACAGCAAAAGGAGGTTGCCCGCAGATTACGCCTGTTATTTGAGGACTTGGGTCCTACCTATATTAAATTAGGCCAACTGTTAAGTACCCGTCCTGATTTAATTCCTCGACAATTAGTTAAAGAGCTGACTTTTTTGCAGGATCGGGTAGAGCCGATGACCTCCGAAGAGGTGCGGCAACAAATCTTAGATAGCCAAGGCCGGCCTCCGGAGGAGGTATTTGCCTTCTTTGAGTATTGTCCAACTGCCAGTGCCTCCATTGGCCAAGTGCATTTTGCTATTTTAACCACTGGGGAAAGAGTAGCTGTAAAAATTCAACGTCCCCATATTCGAGAAATAATCACCAAGGATATTATCATCTTAAAGAAACTGCTCCCTTTTCTAAGCAAACAGCTTTTCTTGGACAGAGTCTGTAATGCGAACGATATTCTAAAATCATTCGAACGCTCCATTCAGCAAGAGCAAGATTTTCGGAATGAAGGCCATAATATTGAAAACTTTCGCCAAGTAGTGGCGGACTATCCTACTGTAGTAGTTCCAAAAGTTTATTGGCTATACAGCACCAAAGAAATATTAACTATGGAATGGCTGGAAGGTCAGAAAATTGAGGATTATGCCCGGTCAGTTACACCCTTAGTGAGTAGGGAAATGGCTAAAAACCTGATGTTTGCCCTATTGCTGCCATTTTTCCGAGAAGGTGTTTTTCATGGCGACCCCCACCCGGGTAATGTACGGGTACTAGCTGACGGACGCATTGCTTTTTTGGATTTTGGTATTATCGGCCGCTTTACAGCCGAATTTCGGAAGCAGGCGGGGGAGCTAATGTTGGCTTTGTGGCAGGGGGATGTAGGAAAGGTAGTTGAGCTTTCCCAGGACATTGGACAGACCTCTGCAAAAATAAACCAGCACCATTTCTACGAGGATATGGCTAATCTGGTCAACATGATTAAAGGAATGGGCTTAGAACCCATCACTTTTGGCCATATTTTACAGGGCATGATCCAGATATCGTTACATCACGGGATTAAAATGCCGGCACCCTTCTTTTTATTAGGTAAAGCTTTAATTTTAGGAGAAAGTTTAGCCCTGGAACTGGATCCTAGATTTAATATACTTTCGGTTGCAGTGCCGCTAAGTAACCTGTGCCTAAAGCAACGAATAGACCAGGCTGCTAATCAGCAAACTATCGCCCGGAAAATGCTTTCCTGGCAAGAGGTGGTCTGGGATCTGCCCGAGGAATTGGGGAGCATACTTAAACAACTAGCCAGGGGTGAAATGCGCTTTAACTTCCACCACCGTAACCTGCAATGGCTGTACGAAATGTTAGAGGTCATCTCTAGCCGTCTAGGGTTAAGCATTATCGTAGCAGCAATAACTGTTGCTTCTGCCTTGGTCATTCATGCTCAAGTTGGTCCTACTGTATATGGTTTTCCCATTCTAGGCCTAACCGGCTTCCTGACCTCTGTTGGGTTGGGAGCTTGGATGTCGGTGTTTTTTTTACGGAACCTGCGTTAGCGATTCTCTAGTGGAAAGTGGAAAGTAAATTATTATTGACTTGACTTTGTCCTCTGTGATAAAATCATAAACAATATAGTTGAAATGTTAAAAACTATGATGAGAATAAAGGGGTTGGAGACCAGTTAGCGAGTCGGGGGAAGGTGGAAGCCCGGTAGGATGGAAAACCCCAGGCCATCTCGGAGTTGCAGGTGTAAAGAGGATATCCTTGATTAAGCCTGTTCGGTTCTGTCCCGTTATCGGCAGACTGAGGAAGACCGTTATTGCCTTAACTTACGGTCTAACTAGGGTGGTACCGCGAGACAATCTCGTCCCTATCTGGGACGGGATTTTTTATGTCAGTTTAGGAAATTATGCTATCTGAAAATCTGTGAATAATTTAGCAACAAGGCTGTCCATGAAATAATATTTTAGGGGGTATGGTTAATGACTCAAGCAGAGAAGCAGATTTTAGAACTTCTAGAAGATGATAGCCGCACTAGTGCGGAGCAAATTGCGATTATGCTCGGCTTAGAAGTAGAGGAAGTTCGAGAGAAAATAGCGGAATGGGAAGCACAAAAAATAATTATTAAGTATAACACCATTGTGAATTGGGAAAAACTTGGTGAGGATACCGTTACGGCTATGATTGAGGTGAAGGTAGCACCCCAAAGGGATGCAGGCTATGACAATTTAGCCGAACGAATTTATCGTTATCCTGAGGTACAATCAGTGCTGCTGATGTCGGGTGGATACGATTTATCCGTACTAATTGAAGGGCAATCCCTCAAAGAAGTAGCTAGGTTTGTGTCGGAAAAACTAGCTACCATTGAGGGTGTGGTAAGTACAGGTACCCACTTTGTCTTGAAAAAGTACAAAATGGGTGGAGTAATCTTAAATGGCAGGACCGAGGATGACAAAAGGCTGGTGGTTACCCCATGAGCACAAGCACAAACTGGGCCCAAAGATTATCCCCGGTGGTTAGGGATATTCCCCCCTCCGGAATCAGGAGGTTTTTTGACCTGGTAGCAGAAATGAAAGAGGTTATCTCTCTGGGGGTAGGAGAACCGGACTTTGTAACACCGTGGTCAATCCGAGAATCCTGCATCTATTCTCTGGAAAAGGGCATGACCATGTATACATCCAATTATGGGCTGCTAGAATTACGGGAGGAAATAGCCCAAAGCATCTCCACAGATTATGGGGTGAACTATGACCCTCGCCAGGAAATAGTAGTGACAGTGGGGGTAAGTGAGGCTATGGATCTAGCCATGCGAGCTATCCTGACCCCCGGGGATGAGGTAATTATCCCCGAACCCTGCTATGTATCCTATTCAGCTTGTACCACACTTTCCGGAGGAGTACCTGTACCTGTGGCTACAACTGTGGAGAACGAATTTCGGCTCACCCCCCAGCAATTGGAGGCAGCTATCACTCCGAAAACCAAAGCTGTGATTATTGCCTATCCTAGCAATCCTACCGGAGCTACCATCAGTAGACCTGAGCTGGTGGAGCTGGCTAAAATAATCGAAAAGCATGACTTAATTGTGATTGCCGATGAAATTTATGATAAGCTAACTTACGAAGGTGAGCATACCTGTTTTGCCAGCCTGCCTGGCATGAGGGATCGGACCATCTATTTAAACGGTTTTTCCAAAGCTTATGCCATGACCGGCTGGCGAGTGGGCTATGCTTGCGGTAATCCGGACTTTATCGGTGCAATGGTGAAAATACATCAGTATACTATGCTGTGTGCACCAATTACCGCCCAAATGGCTGCTCTGGAAGCACTGCGTAACGGCAAAGGTGCCATGGAAGATATGATGAAACAGTATAATCAGCGTCGGAAATTAATGCTCCATGGTTTCCGCCAGATGGGGCTGGAATGTTTTGAACCACGGGGGGCTTTTTATATCTTTCCCTCCATTGAAAAAACCGGGCTATCCTGCGAAGATTTCTCGGAAGAACTTCTTAAGGCTTCTAAAGTAGCAGTTGTGCCGGGTACTGCCTTTGGTCAACCGGGAAAAGGTCATATTCGCTGTTCGTATGCTGCTTCGGTAAAGCAACTCAATGAAGCATTAGAGAGAATTGCCGGTTTTGTAACCAAACGGCTAAGCTAGCAACCCTACGCAGGAGAATAAGTTTATACTGGAGCTGTAAAAACAGGTACTAGATTAATAGTAAAAGTATAAACTATACTATCAGCTATAATTTTGACGTCCTGAACAAAATATTTTAAAGGGGCGGATGCCAGTGCGCAAGGAAGTGGTGGTAACTGTAGTCGGGACGCAACAAACTGACTGGGGAGACGAGGACACCATTGAAATAATTACTGTAGGCAGTTATTACAGCAAAAAGGATTGCTACTATATTATTTATAATGAGTCGGCTGTCTCCGGGATGGAAGGGACCACAACCTCATTGAAGGCTGAATCAAACCGGGTAATCCTAAACCGCATGGGTACAGCCGAATTACGGCAGGTATTTGAGAAGGATGTACTCAATCACGGTAACTATGTAACACCCTATGGAGCTATGAAGCTTACTGTAATACCCTCCAAGGTGGAAGTAGACTTGACAGAGCTGGGGGGAAGTATTAATCTAGAATATGAATTGGCAATCGGCAATGATCGAATAAGCAATAACAAGCTGTCAATCACCGTCGAGGAGGATCCGCATTCATGCAAAATTTAGTTCGAGAAGTTAGAGAAAAAATTATGGCCGCTATTACGGCCTCTGCGGAAAAGAGTAAGTCAGCTGGTCAAATTTCCTTTGACCAGCTTCCCTCTTTTGTCTTGGAAACCCCTAAAGATAAGGCTCACGGCGACTTTGCCGCCAATCTGGCTATGCTGCTCACCAAACAGGCTAAACAACCACCCCGGCAGCTGGCTCAAATTTTGGTGGACAACTTAGAGTTGGCAGGAACCTGGGTATCCAAAGTAGAAATTGCCGGTCCGGGTTTTATTAATTTATACTTGGATCAGTCTTGGGTATATCAGGTGCTGCCTGAGGTACTTAAGCTGGATAAGCGGTACGGTCATTCCCAGGTGGGACTGGGCAAAAAGGTGCAAGTTGAGTTTGTCAGCGCCAATCCCACAGGACTGTTACATATGGGTAATGCCCGGGGGGCTGCCCTTGGAGATACCTTGGCCAATTTATTGACGGCCAGTGGGCATCAGGTAACCAGAGAGTTTTATATCAATGATACCGGGAATCAAATCGAAAATTTCGGTAAGTCTCTAGAGGCTCGCTGCCTCCAACTAATGGGACAGGATGTACCCTTTCCGGAAGAAGGTTATCATGGGCAGGATATTATTGACACCATGCAAAATATTATTAATCGGGATGGGGACAAGTATTTGCTAATGGATTCCGCCAAACGCAGGGAGGAATTTATCCAAATCGGGCTACAAGAAAAACTCATCGCCATCAAGGATGTATTAACTAAGTTTGGTGTGGAATATGATGTGTGGTTTAGTGAAAAAACACTCCACCAATCCGGTGCTGTACAAGGGGTACTGGCGAGTCTGCAAGCCAGTGGCTATATCTATGAGCTGGAAGGGGCCTTGTGGTTTAAAGCAAGTGCTTTTGGGGATGACAAGGATGAAGTGGTGGTGCGGGGCAATGGTACACCAACCTATTTTGCCGCCGACATTGCCTATCATCAGAACAAGTTTGAGCGAGGCTTCAACCGGGTAATTAACATTTGGGGAGCGGACCATCATGGTCATGTAGCCAGGCTAAAAGGTGCGGTTAAAGCTGTGGGGTATGACCCAGATAGCTTGGACGTTATTTTAATGCAGTTAGTTCGCTTGTTTAAGGGCGGGGAAATTGTCCGGATGTCCAAACGCTCTGGAGAGTTTGTAACTCTAGATGACCTTATTGATGAAGTAGGCAAAGATGCAGCTCGGTACTTTTTTGTCATGCGAGGCGCAGATAGCCACCTAGACTTTGATTTGGATTTAGCTAAAGCCCAGTCGGCAGAAAACCCGGTATTTTATGTCCAATATGCCCACGCTCGGATTTGTAGTATTTTACGCCAGGCTAAAGAAACCGGCTTAGTAAATCCCCCGCCGGAAAGTATTGACTTTAAGCTGTTAGATAAAGTGGAAGAATTGACCCTTATCCGTAAGTTAGCAGATCTTCCTGAAGAAATTGCCCAGGCTGCAGTTAACATGGAGCCCCACCGCATTGCCCGTTACGCTCACGAACTGGCTGGTGATTTCCACAGCTTTTATAACGCCTGCCGGGTTATGGTAGAGGATGAAAAGCTTAGAGTCGCTCGTCTGGCTCTGCTTGATGCTTCCAGAATAACCTTGAGTAATACTCTTCACCTTCTGGGCTTGACCGCACCTGAGCGGATGTAGCCTTAAATCCCGCGACCCTAATTAACACATAATGCCCACAAATTATTATAATTTGTTGTTAAGAGGCTACTGACACCCCGCAAGGTTGGCAGTAGCCTATAAAAATACCGTAAACATATATAAATACCGTGAACATATATAAATACCATAAACAAAGGACGGCCTTTTATGGCCGTCCTAAAAACAAGAAACAAAACATGTCCAGTTTATATATCGGGGTAAAGGAATTATCACTTTAGCATAATTAACCAGTTTGTGCAAAAAAATGCGAAGAAAAGTATATTTTGTGGAATCAAACCCAAACCTTAACAGGAAGGCTAACCCAAATTTTCCTAGCAAGCAGGGAAAACCTACCATGATGACGAATAAGTAATGTCAAATATGGTCATGCTCTGAGCTAGCGGAATGGACGTAAGGCGTCACTGGGCATGGCTGAACGCAAAGAGGAGTGGGGAGAATGGCCATGGAGGAAAGTTTTCTCAGCCCTAAAATGTCCGTAAATGACATTGCTTATCAGATTTTGAAATTAAAAGGGGAACCTTTGTATTTCCGAGAGTTAATTGACCAGGTTCTCTCCATTAGGCCTGTTAGTGGGCGGGATTTGGGCCATCAAATGGCCTCAGTCCATACTGAGCTTAATTTAGACAATCGTTTTATCCACCTAGGAAGTGGAATGTGGTCCCTGCGGGAAGCGATTCCCCCACGCCAGCTTAAACAGTATGACGACGAATGGGAAGGGTAGGTCTTGACAGACCTATGCCTAAAAAGATAAAATAGCTTGGTATAATCAGTCCGTTCCGAACATACTGAGAAATAGCTCGCATGAGGAGGAAAAATAAATGGCTAAGTACATATTTGTTACTGGGGGAGTTGTGTCGTCATTAGGAAAAGGCATAACTGCCGCTTCTCTGGGACGATTGTTAAAAAGCCGGGGACTGAAAATTGCAATCCAGAAGTTTGACCCATATATCAATATCGACCCCGGGACAATGAGTCCTTATCAACACGGGGAAGTTTTTGTAACTGATGATGGGGCTGAAGCAGACCTTGATTTAGGTCATTACGAGCGGTTTATTGATATTAACCTGAGTAAAAGTAGTAATGTTACTACTGGCAAAATCTACTGGTCTGTAATTAGCAAAGAACGAAAAGGTGATTACCTGGGTGGTACGGTGCAGGTTATTCCCCACATTACCAATGAAATTAAGGAGCGGGTATACCGGGTTGCCAAGGAAGCCAGCCCCGACGTGGTAATTACCGAAATAGGGGGAACTGTAGGTGATATTGAGTCCCTCCCTTTTCTAGAAGCAATTCGGCAAATTAAAAGCGATATTGGCCGGGAAAATGTTATGTACATTCATGTTACCCTAGTTCCAATGCTTAAAGTTGCCGGTGAGGCCAAAACCAAACCTACCCAGCACAGTGTTAAGGAACTAAGGGGTATTGGGATTCAGCCGGATGTAATTGTCTGCCGTAGTGAAAACCCCCTCTCCAAGGAAATGGAAGAGAAACTGGCTCTTTTTTGCGATATTGATAAAGAGGCTGTTATCCAAGCAGTGGATGCGGCTTCAATTTATGAAGTCCCTTTGAATTTGGCAAAAGAAGGCCTGGACGATATAGTAATTGAGCGACTTCAGCTGAATTGCGGTAAGGCCGACCTTTCCGAATGGAGAGAAATTGTAGATAAAATTAATAACCCTAAAGGTTCGGTAAATATAGCCATAGTTGGTAAATACGTTGAACTGCCTGATGCGTATATGAGTGTAGTAGAATCTTTACGCCATGCCGGGCTTCATTACCAGCATGGCATTAATATAATTTGGGTAAGCGCCGAGGAAATGGAGTGTAAAGGCGCTGAGGAAATGTTAAAATCAGCGGAGGGCATTCTGGTTCCGGGAGGCTTTGGGGATCGGGGTATTGAAGGGAAAATCAAAGCTATTAATTATGCCCGCGTCAATAAAATACCCTTCCTGGGAATTTGTCTGGGTATGCAGTGTGCAGTAATTGAGTTTGCCCGTTCGGTAGCTAATTTACCCGACGCTAATAGCTCTGAATTTAACCGGGACACCTTGTACCCGGTAATCGACCTGTTACCTGAACAAAAGGATATTGAGGAAATGGGCGGAACTATGCGCCTGGGAACGTATCCCTGTAAGCTGTTCGAAGCTACTAAAGCAATAAGTGCGTATAATGATGAAGTAATTTATGAACGTCACCGCCATCGGTTTGAGTTTAACAATGAATTCCGGGAATTATTAACGGGTAAGGGTCTGGTAATTAGTGGAACCTCGCCCAATGAACGACTGGTAGAAATCATCGAATTAAAAGACCACCCATGGTTTGTAGGCACCCAGTTTCATCCGGAATTTAAGTCCCGTCCGAACAGACCACATCCCCTATTTAGAGATTTTGTAGGGGCAGCCCTGCAACCGAAAAACTTTGGTTAACCAACCAAAGTTTTTATTATGAATTAATTAAAATAAGTTAAGGTAACCTAAAGGATACTAGATAAAGGAAATAATCAAAAAAGAGGTGAAGAGATGAGAAAGCGAATTGTAATTAGTATACTTCTAGCTCTAGTGGTTATTCCTCTGCTGGTTATTGCCTTCAAGGGTTCGAAACCGGGACCCGGTCTAAACCAAAGGGCATCTTCAGGAGAGGCCATTGGGGTAATATATGTAGAAGGTCCTATCGTCGGTGGCAGTGGCGGAACAGGAATATTTGGCGAGAGTTCATCCGCCGGCAGCGAAGACCTGATGAACCAGTTAAAAGAGGCTCGAGAAGATACCGGCATTAAAGCAGTATTAATTAGAATCAACAGCCCCGGAGGAAGTGCCCCAGCATCGCAAGAAATTGGGGATGAAATTGACGCCTTAAAAAGTGCAGGCAAAAAGGTAGTTGTTTCTATGGGTGATGTAGCAGCATCTGGCGGTTATTGGTTAGCAGCGAAGGCGGACAAAATTATTGCTAGTCCGGCCACCATGACCGGTAGTATCGGGGTAATTATGGAAACTCAGAACTATGAAGGACTTTTTGGGAAACTGGGCATTGGAACGGAGACCATTAAAAGTGGTCCCCATAAGGATATCGGCTCACCTAATCGGCCGATGACTGTTGAGGAAAGACAAATCCTTCAAGGAATGGTCAATGATATCTATGAACAGTTTTTGGATGTAGTAGCCAGTGGGCGTAAAATGGATCGAGAAAAAGTGCGCCAATTGGCAGACGGGCGGATATTTACCGGTCGCCAAGCAAAAAAACTTGGCTTAGTGGATGAATTGGGTAACTATAATTATGCTATCCGGTATACTGCCAAATTAGTAGGCATAAAGGGTGAGCCCACACTACGAAAATTTGGGGCTAAAAATCCCTGGGGATATTTGTTTACAGGCTCCAAACAGGCCTTGATTTTACCTGGGCAAGATAATGCCTTAACAGCAAAGCAGCTTAAAGCCTTACAGCAGCTGCTCCAGGTTAACGAGAGGAGGCTTCCTTAAGTTGACTAATGATAACAACCAAGACTCCAAGCTCCAATCAGAATTTGAAGGACCCCATGCTTATGCTTTGCCAGATACTAAAATTTTTCCGGACCAAGAACTCACTTTTGTGGAGTTGTGTTATGGTATCCTCTTCCAACCTAAGGAAACCTTTAGCAGGATCGCCCAAAAACCACAGGTTTTTTATGCCTTCCTAATCATTATTGGGGTAAATGTCATCCAAAGCTTGGTGGATGTTATCATAGGAATTCCTTCGAGCTTAGCCCAAATCGAGCAGATGCCAGGAGCTATCCCTGGGCAGATGCAGAGTTTCTTGAAGGTAGTATCCCAACCCAGTTTTGCTACTCTACTCGGTGCCTTGGGGCTAGCCCTTGGGATATTTTGGTGGTTTATGCTTAGTGCTATTTTTCAGTTGTTGGCAGAATTGTTTGGCGGGAAAGGCAAAGGCTTGGGGGTGCTATCTGTTACCGGTGCATCAATATTACCACAGGTATTACTAATCCCAATTCAAGTAATAATTTATGCCTTAAACTGGCCGCAATTGATAGCAACAATTTTAACCATCATAATTGGGGTGTACACCTATATTGTGCTGCCCATAATTGGGATATCACGAGTACATATGTTTGGAACCGGACGGTCTATAGCAACAGTGCTTACACCCTATGGGGTTGTATTCTTCGGGTCGTTATTCTTTTTGGGGGCAATAGTTGCTATGTTTAGTATTATGCTACCTGTGTTGGAAGGAGCTTTTTAAGGTAGTGCTCAATACAAAATTTCGACTAAATTGATCGAGTAATTGGGAGTAGAGAGCACTCCCAAATTACCGGTCGTTTTTTTATCCCAAAAAGAGGAAAAGGTTGGTTGACAGAGAATAAGTATACTACAAATAATCCCAAAAATGTTAATATATCAGCATAGGAGGCAAAAAAATGTCAAATAACACCCAACATACAATCTTGATTGTGGATGACCAAATGGGAGTACGGATGCTTTTAAATGAAGCCTTTCAGGAAGTAGGTTATAAAGTAGAGCTGGCAGCGAATGGGCCTGAAGCCCTAATCAAAATAGATCAGGTCCGCCCGGATATCGTGCTTATGGACATGAAAATGCCGGGAATGAGTGGTCTAGAAGTTCTCCGGGAGGTAAAAAAACAAGGTAAAGAACTGAAAGTAATTTTGATGACGGCATATGGGGAACTGGAGATTGTAGCCGAGGCCATGGAGTTAGGCGTTACCGAATATGTTACCAAACCCTTTGATATTAATGAGGTTCGTGGCTTGGTAAAAAAGGCGTTATCTTAAAAGTGATTGTGGGGCAAAAAAAAGGATTTTTTTTGTTGGTGGCGAATTATCACCTTACGAGAGGGGTGTTAAGTATGTTACTGACCACGGAAACGGTTATTGCCCTGCGTTGTCCAATGTGTGGAAAGTTTGAGCAGCATCAGCTTTCACTATTTACTTTTTCTGGACAGAAAACAGTGCAAATTTGCTGTAGTTGTGGTGCCACCAAGCTCACTTTAGGAACTAAGAATCGGCAAAAATTTTGGATGCAGATTCCCTGTGTCCTTTGTGAAACCAAGCATATGTTTTTCTTCACCCGTAAGCAAATTTGGTCAAATAATGTCCTAGAGATAACTTGCGCAGAAAGTAAAATTGAGTTGGGTTTTGCTGGAGCTAAGCATAAAGTAGCCAAATTGGTCGAAAGCTACGAACAGGACATTACCACTTTACTAGAGGAAATGGATACTGATGACTATATTAATAATCCTGCCATCATGATGGAGGTTCTTAATTGTCTCCATGATATTGCCGAGGAAGGCTACTTATACTGTGGTTGTGGCAATGTTAAAATTGATGTAGATATTATGCCTGACCGACTAGAACTACACTGCGGAGAATGTGGTGCCATGGGTTCTGTGTTTGCTGAAACTGAAGAAGACGTCCAAACCATCAAAAATATGGATGTAATAGAGTTAGTAAAAAACAGTTTCCAATTCTTAGGCACCAAGAAGACGGGCATACTAAAAAGCCTTAACAAGGCGGTTAGTAAAAAGAAAAAGAGCAAGGAACAAAATTAGTATCTTTTGCAGGAAAAATCCTCTTCCAATGGCAGGAATTTTTTAATAAGCTGAACAATATACTAAACTTGTACACCTTGTACAAGTTTAGTTTTTGATTACAAATTTTAAGGAGGTTTTCTGTCTCATGGCTTTAGTCCCTATTACAGAATTATTAAAGAAGGCTGAAGAAGGTGGTTATGCTGTAGGTGCATTTAACTGCAACAATATGGAGATAGTCCAGGCCATTATCGCTGCAGCCGAAGCTGAAAGATCACCTGTAATTATGCAAGCTAGTCAGGGAGCGATTAAGTATGCTGGCCTGGAGTTCATCACCAGTATGGCCAAGGTAGCCGCCGAAAGCGCTACAGTTCCTGTTGCCTTGCATATCGACCACGGCACCAGTTTTGAACAGGTAATGCAGTGTATCCGTTCTGGTTTTAGTTCGGTAATGATTGATGGTTCCAAGTTACCTTTAAATGAAAACATTGCTATAACCAAAAAGGTAATTGATGTGGCCCACGCAGTCGGGGTATCTGTCGAGGCGGAACTTGGCAAAATCGGGGGCACCGAAGATGATATCCATGTAGATGCCAAGGACGCATTCTTCACTAATCCTGAAGAAGCCAGAATCTTTGTTCAAGAGACGGGGGTAGATGCATTAGCTATTGCTATCGGTACCGCCCATGGTCAGTATAAGGGAATACCGGAGTTGGATTTCCCCAGGCTGGAGAAGATTCGCTCCTTGGTAAACTGTCCAATCGTATTACATGGTTCCTCCGGTGTACCTGATGAAGCAATTAAAAAAGCAATTACCCTAGGCGTCCGGAAGGTAAATATCGATACTAACATTCGCGAAGCCTTTGTAGAAGCTTGTCGCCAAGTGTTAAACAAAGATGCCAAAGAAATCGATCCCAGAAAGGTACTGGGACCCGCTAGGGACGCTGCCACTGCAGTAATCCGTGAGAAAATCCGCGTATTTGGCAGTAACGGCAAAGCCTAAATTCAGGAGGTATTGCGGTTGAAACTCTTTATTGATACAGCAAATGTAGAAGAAATTCGTAAAGCTAATGAACTGGGCGTAATTAGTGGAGTTACCACTA
The DNA here is from genome assembly GCA_049302075.1 of Carboxydocellales bacterium. Taxonomy (GTDB): domain Bacteria; phylum Bacillota; order Carboxydocellales; family JAJZTU01; genus JBAQLS01. Next base: position 199,166 of record JBAQLS010000008.1, read on the forward strand.
ATCCATCATTAATTGCTAAAGAAGGGCGGAACTTTCGCCAGGTGGTTCAGGAAATCTGTGCCATAGTAGATGGGCCAATTAGTGCAGAAGTAATTGGCCTAGAGGCTGAAGGGATGGTTCAGGAAGCTCGGGAATTAGTTAAAATTCATCCTAACATTGTAATTAAAGTTCCCATGATTCCAGAGGGACTTAAGGCGACAAAAATTCTGTCCGGGGAAGGGATTAAAACCAATGTAACGTTGGTTTTCTCCGCTAATCAGGCGCTATTAGCCGCCTTGGCGGGGGCCTCCTACGTTAGTCCATTTGTAGGACGTTTAGACGATATCGGCCAAGAAGGCATGGAGTTGATTCGGGAGATTGTTCATATTTTTGACCAATATATGTTTAAAACCGAAGTTATTGCCGCCAGCATCCGCCATCCTATTCATGTAACTGATTGTGCCAAGGCTGGGGCCCATATAGCCACCGTACCTTATAAGGTCATTATGCAAATGACTAAACACTCCCTGACTGATATTGGAGTTGAAAGGTTCTTAGCGGATTGGGAACAAGTCAAAAACAAATAGCAGGCTGTTAAAATTCCCCGCCTAGCTGCGTCAAAATTAAAGCCAAGATCCTCGATGTACACCAGTACACCTCCGGTCTTAGCTTTAATTTTTCCTTGCTATGCGGGTTTTTTAACAGCCTACCCGGGTTGTTTGGAATTGGGGTTGCAACAAAACTAAGTTTCGTTGCAACTCCATTTTTTTTAGAAATTTCTTGCTAGACCCCAGCAGGCTGTTGAAAAACCCGTCTAGCACGGAAAAAGAATTGACAAGGCCGCAGGCGTACTGCTGTACGTTGAGGACCTTGTTAATTCTTTTGACAAAGCTAGACGGGGAATTTCAACAGCCTGATTTTTTTGGGACTAGGCAGGATTTCCCTATCAAGTGTAGAAAACATCCAACATGATAACACATTCGAGGTATAGTGTTATACTAATGTTTGAGGGGTGGAGTTATGGGAAGAATTCTGGCACTGGAGTTCGCGCGGGTAACCGAAGCGGCAGCCGTTGCCTCTGCCCGCTGGATGGGTAGGGGAGATAAAAATTCCGCTGATGATGCGGCAACTACTGCGATGCGTTCGGTATTTGACACCATTGATATTGATGGTATGGTGGTAATTGGTGAAGGGGAAATGGATGAGGCTCCCATGCTTTTTATTGGGGAAAAAGTTGGTACCGGCGCCGGTTTGTCCTGGGATATTGCCGTTGACCCTCTTGAGGGAACTAATATTGTAGCAAAAGGCCTTAATGGGGCCATAGCTGTACTAGCTGCCGCCCCCCGAGGCTGTCTGCTCCATGCTCCCGATATGTATATGGACAAAATTGCCGTTGGCCCCGCAGCTGCCGGTAAAATCAATATAGATGCCTCGGTTCTTGATAATCTAAAGGCAGTATCCGCTGCCCTAAAGAAAAAAATATATGATTTGACTGTAGTAATTCTGGATCGTCCCCGGCACAAGGATATTATTGCCCAAGTACGTAAATCTGGCGCCAGAATTCAGCTGATTACTGATGGCGACGTTTCTCCGGCAGTAGCCACGGCTATCGATGACTCCGGTGTTGACCTGATGCTGGGTATCGGCGGGGGTCCGGAGGGAGTTATTGCGGCTGCCGCTCTCAAGTGCCTTGGTGGCGAAATGCAGGGTCGACTGTGGCCGGAAACAGATGCGGAAATTGAACGTTGTGGGAAAATGGGTATTACCGATGTGAAAAAGTTACTGACTATGGAAGACCTGGTCAAAGGTGAGGATATTATTTTTGCCGCAACGGGGATTACTGATGGCAGTCTACTCCAAGGAGTCCGCTTTAATGCCGTTGGGGCTAGGACCCATACCATAGTAATGCGAGGCAAGTCCGGCACAGTAAGGTTTATTGAAGCAATTCACCGGTTCGATAAAAAGCCGGCGTATAATATTAAGACTGTATTTTAGGGTGTATGACCTGGGCTGGTGTTTTTTACGCCAGTCCATTTTATTGGGCTGTCCTTTTATTAAGACCAAGTGCCGGTAGGATGCCTGTCCCGGCAAGGTGCTCTTAGTTCCGATAGCGTGTGGATCTAAGCATAAGTGGGCTAATAAAATAGACCAACCTGGACAATACGGCTTCCTTGCCTAGGTGTCCAGGTTGCCGACGTCCTTGTCGGCAAGGTCTATTTTATTGCCCACTTATGCTAAGAACCACTACGCTACTCCACCAGGAGCACCTTTGCCGAGACAGGCATCCGACCTGGGCAGAATCTGGGGTAATAAAAGCAATGCCCTGTAGGCAAGTAAGGAACAGGTAGGAATAGCGAGCAAGTCAGACCCCGACAGGTTTAACCCAAAAGCCTAACCCAAAAGCCTAACCCAAAAGCCTAACCATTCAGGCTAAAGCGTAAATCATATTCTACTGGCGGACTAGTCCTACCTGGGCTAATAGTAGTGCCGCAAGTATACAAGACCGGCTTTAACAGCTATAAGAGTAGCTTAAGGGGCCGAGTCCCTGGTCGGCTTGTCGAAGGGCCTGGATGCTATGTTTGACCAACTAAGCTCTCCCAGGGAGCATGCCTGCCCTGGTGGGGGTGCTCATGGTGGAGGGCCGTAGTAGCTGTTGGTGAAGGTGGGCAATAAAAACACCCCTGCCAACAGGACGTTGGCAGCCTCGCCACTGAGCCATGGACGGTGAATTGGCGAGGTTTGGGTGTTTTTATTAGACCACCAAGCCTACAGCTACTAGGCATGGAGCTAAGAGCACCCACACCGGGGCAGGCATGCTCCCGGAGACGTTCTCCAGAGAAATGCCCAAATCAGACCCAAATGGACTTCCTTGACTTGGAATAGGCCTGTTTGCTATACTTAATCAAGTAACCTTCACCTTGAGCAATGTAGGCATTGTTTAAGCTGAAGGCTAATTTTTGTATACTCGAGGTGAACTAGGTGAAATGGCGAAGGCGGCTCAGATATTACATACTGCGATTCCTAAGGCTTAGGGACATGCCGGCTAAAGCCGCACTTGGTTTTGCCGTGGGTGCCTGTGTCAATATGTATCCGGCTTTTGGAATTAGTGTTGGAGTTGCGGTTTTTCTGGCCGGACTAGTAAGAGCTAATTTAGTTGCCGGACTACTGGGGAATGTTATGGTTAAACCCTTGTGGCCGGTAATGTTTTATCTCAATTTTTGGATAGGAAATCTACTAATCGGCCATGCCGGTGCAAACACAACCAGGACCTTCCATGGGTTAATAAAAATGAATTGGCAAGCTTTTATGTTGGCAGGTAAGGTATTTTTTCTTGGGGCGATTGTAAATACTTTAATTATGGGGACACTTTTATACCTAGTAGTCTATTGGATTTTTTCGAACTACCGAAAAAAAATGCTTAGATTTATCCTAACTCAGAAATTTATTTAGGGGGAAATCAGATTGCGATTGCGCTTACGACGTTATTTCCGTTATCATTATTTTAAGATTTTGCGCCTCAAAGATTCTCCCTCGAAAATTGCTAAAGGGGTATCCCTAGGGGTAGCCCTTGATTTTCTGCCCTTACCCTTTATCAGCATACCATTGGCCTGGGTAGTGGCTAAGCTGGCTCACTTTAATACAATAGCAGCAGTAATGACTGCGATCGCCCTAAAGCCAGCAGTGTTTACCATCTTCTTTCCCTTTAATGTCCTAGTGGGGGGACTGCTTTTAGGGGATAGAACCCCGGTTGCACCTCCCCCAATGGTTCCGGTTCCAGAACCCAACCTTTCCTGGGAATCTATAACTAACTTTTTTGCTATCGATACCTTGAAGGTTTTAGGACCTTCTTTTCTAGTTGGCAGTATTATTAATGCGGTGGTTTGGAGTTTAGTGGTTTACCTGTTCCTAAATCGTACCTTAGTGTTTCGTCATCAGAGTCGCTTAAATAGAAAATTCCGTAGGCAAACTTCCTCCTCCCTATCCAAGTGTAGGGAAAGGGACTAAAAACTGCTTGCCGGGGAAAAACTATGGATATTAATTTGGGGGAGGTAACATTTTGAATATTACCGAGTTGGAAACTAAAACCATGCAGGAGTTGTACCGACTAGCTAGGGATTTGAATATTGCCGGTTATTCCAAACTTAGAAAAAGAGAATTGATTTTTGAAATAATGAAATCTCGCACCGAAAAGGATGGGTTTTTATTTGCCCAAGGGATACTGGATATATTGCCTGACGGGTATGGATTTTTAAGACCTTTTCAGTATCTACCCAGCCAGGAAGACATTTACGTCTCCCCCTCTCAAATTCGGAGATTTGACCTGCGAACTGGAGACCGAGTGGCGGGACAAGTTAGGGCGCCCAAGGACTCAGAACGTTATTTCGCACTTTTGAGGGTAGAATCAGTTAATGGTTTAAACCCGGAGCTTTCCCAGGAACGCCTGCATTTTGATGCTTTAACTCCCATTTACCCTCGAGAACGCATTACCCTAGAGACTAAAGCCGATATACTTTCCACCCGCTTAATTGATTTTATTTCCCCTCTTGGCAAGGGCCAACGTGGTCTAATCGTAGCACCTCCGAAGGCCGGAAAAACTACCCTGCTCAAGGAAATAGCCAACAGTATCACCCAGAACCATCCGGATATTGAATTACTGGTACTGTTAATAGACGAACGACCTGAAGAAGTAACCGATATGCAACGTAGTGTTGTAGGTGAGGTAATTAGTTCCACCTTTGATGAGCCCCCGGATAACCATGTAAAGGTTTCCGAGATGTTGCTGGAAAGGGCTAAACGGCTGGTTGAACATAAAAAAGATGTGGTAATACTGCTGGATAGCATTACCAGATTAGCTAGGGCCTATAACCTTGTAATTCCCGCTAGTGGTCGTACCCTTTCCGGAGGCGTAGATCCAAGTGCACTACATAAACCAAAAAGGTTTTTTGGAGCGGCCCGCAAGATTGAGGAAGGGGGCAGCCTCACTATTTTAGCTACAGCTTTAGTGGAAACCGGAAGCCGTATGGATGATGTTATTTTTGAAGAATTTAAAGGTACAGGCAACATGGAATTAATTTTGGACCGGAAACTGGCTGATCGGCGAATATTTCCAGCTATTGACATCCAAAGATCGGGTACCCGTAAAGAAGAATTACTCTTATCCAAAGATGAACTAGAGTTGATGTGGCTGTTCCGCAAACAAATAACCAGCCTACCCATTGCTGACGCAGTAGAACGCCTATCAGAAAGTTTAAAAAAGACAGAGAATAACGAAGAATTGCTGAAAATTTCCCTGAAAGGTAGGGAAATTAACCAAGCCGTCGGCTAATTCGCTAAATTAGGTAAAGCAAGGCTACTTGGCTGGTACCACCGGAGGCCAATATTTTCCGGAGCCAGCCAAGTTTGTTCTTTAAAGATCGGAGCAGGAATAGGGTGGCCCGTGTCGAAAAGGTATAAAAGTTTTGTAGGATTGTTATGGTCGGTTAGGGGGTGTTACCTTGTCCAAAAAGGTTTGTACCAGAGAAAACTTTTTAGGTGAGCTATTCGCAAATTTTATGATAGCTCTCCAAACTGGAGAGGACAATTCCCGAACTTCGGGTTTGGTGAAACAGGCTGCCGTCCATACCGGTGATTTATTACAGAGCCTGGCTCGGGAGCGGTTTAATCTGACCAATGGACAGTTAACCCCAGAGCAGGTCGGCTCTATATTAGTCAAGGTAATCCGTGATATCGGGGGTATTCTTTTTCTTTTGGAAAGCACCCCGGAAAAACTAGTGTTTACCTTTACCCAGTGTCCCTTTGGGCAGCAGGTGAGTAAAGCTTCCGGGACTTGCCAGGTAACCTCTGGGCTGTTAGGTGGAGTTATTGGCAGAAATTCCGGTTATGCCAAAGTAATTACTCATCAGACGATAGTCGAGGGTAAGGACCGCTGTTTGTTCACAGTATTTTCCCAACCTACATTGGAAGCGGAATTGCTGGAGGGTGATGAATATATTTCTCAGGACAGCGTGGAGGAAGTTCAGCTTACTAACGTTGTGGTAAATCCGGAAAACAGAAAAGCAAAGCCTGAGCAGACCACCTCCGGCCTAGGTAAGGCTAAGGGCCAGCTTAAAGATTTCGTTGGTCAGGGCAAAGAGTGCCAGCGAATCAAGGAACTGGTCTGGCAGGCCGCCCAGGAGGATTTCCCCGTCCTGCTTATAGGGGAAGTCGGTGCTGGTAAAGGTGTGTTAGCCCAAGCAATTCATAATCTAAGCAATTATAAGGAAGGCCCCTTCATTGAAATTAATTGTAACTCCGTACCGGAGGAATACTGGGAAGAAATGCTGTTCGGACCAGCAGATACTACTAACCCAGAAACCTCCTTTGGGAAGGTTTGCCTTGCCAACAAAGGGACACTGTGCCTGGATGGGATAGGTGAACTTCCCTTGTATATCCAGGCTGAATTAGTTCGACTGCTTCAGGACGGTGAGCTGCACCGAGTCTCTCGTAACCTGGTAAACAAATTAGATGTGCGGGTGATTGCTACCACCCATGTGGACTTATACCAGCTAGTTCAAAAGGGAAGCTTTAGGCGGGATTTATTCTATCGGCTAAACATCCTGCCCATTAAAGTACCTTCCTTAAGGGATCGGAAAGAAGATATCCCGGTGATTGCCCGAAGCATATTGGCCAAAATTAATGGTCGTTATGGGAGCAAAGCCAAACTCACTCCAGAAGCATTGCAGCTGCTAAAAAAGTATTCCTGGCCGGGTAACCAGCTAGAGTTAGCATCGGTACTCAGCAGAGCGGTGGTGGAAAGTAAAGGTGAGGATATTCTAGTTTCCCACCTGCCTGGGGAGGTTGGAGAAGCGGGCGAAGAAAAGCTTGCAGATACAGCTTTACCGACCTTGGACCAGCAATTAGCCCGCAAGGAGCGGGAAATTATTCTTTCCTACTTGGGAGCTGCGGCGGGAAATAAAGCAAAAACCGCCAAGCTGTTAGGTATATCCCGGCAGGCCTTTTATGAGAAGTTACGCAAACATGGTTTAGGCTGTTGAAATTCCCCGTCTAGCGTTGTCAAAATAATTGTCAAGGTCCTCGATGTACATCTAGTACACCTGCGGTCTTGACAATTATTTTTCCTAGCTAGACGGGTTTTTCAACAGCCTACTGGGGTCTAGGTATAAGTGATTTTTAATAGCCTACTCGGGTAATTTTAATTATCTGTTAGCTTCGCTAACTTTGATAGAGTCAGCCTGCTTTAGTATAAGAAAAAGTGAATTTCTACAAACTACCGTCAATGAGACGGTTTTGTTTTGGGTATAAAATTCTCTTTTCTGGTAAAAATACTTATTTAGGGGGGAATAAGGAAAGGAGAAATTAATGTTTACGTTAGAAAAAGGCCAAGGACTATTAGTTGTGCTAACCCTTGCTTGGTCAGTGTTTGTTCCGAGTGGTGCAGCGCAGGCTATTAGCTTAGGGGATGTTACGGTTGCTTCAACGATTGAGGATTCCAGCGGTGTACAAACAGCCACAGTTGTGTCAGCGGTTAGTGGGGAAACTCTGCGGGATTTGGGCAAACTGTTAAATTTTGATTCGGAATTAGTGGCAGCCATGAACGGGCTGCAACCGGGGGATTCCCTAAAACAAGGACAGGTGATTGTTTTCCCCGGGGAAGCCACCATTACTCATATTGTCCAACCGGGAGATACCCTTTCAGAGTTAGCAAAAACCTATGATGCCCAAGTGGAAAGGATTATCAGCGATAATGACCTGGCGGATGCTAATCTGCTGTTAGTAGGCCAGGAGCTTGCTATTCCGGCACCGCGTTTGGCCAGTGTTTTCGCAGCCACAAAGCAGATCCGGTCCAGAGGGACAGCAGGAACAGTTAAAGTAATGTCCGGAGAAGCAGTGGAAGCGGCAGAAGCAGTGGAACCGGCAGAATCAGTGGAAGCGGCAGAAGCTCAAGCGTCCCGGGTTAATGAGGATTTGGCAAGTGGCGATGAAGACGGCAAACTGTCTCAACTCCGCTGGCCCTTAGCAGGAACAATTAGTTCCCCATTTGGCCAACGGGAACAAAGATTCCATGAGGGGCTGGATATTGTGGCCCCAGAAGGAGATGCTTTTCGGGCGGCCCTGGCAGGTAGAGTTGTATTTTCCGGAGCAAGAGGGACATACGGAAATGCGGTGATTCTGTGGCATGGGAATGGCCTCCGAACTTTATATGCCCATGCCTCCCGGCTTCTGGTTGAGCAGGGGGCCTGGGTTAATCAAGGAGATGCGGTGGGAGAAGTAGGTAGTACCGGGCATTCCACCGGACCCCATTTACATTTCGAGCTATTGTTATACGGTACCCCCCTTGACCCTAGTAAATACCTCCCCTATAATTAGAGACAGATTGCCGCAAAAACGGAGGTTTTCTGTTGATGACTTTTCGCCTGCTTTATGCTGATGCTAAAGGGGAGGTTTATGACCACCCCCGTTATAAAGTGGTTGGAAGAACTGGGGACAGGTTCACAGAGCCCCTTCCAGAGGAAATGATACCTCTTCCGGAAGGGGCTTCCCTTACTCTTATACCAGGGGGGATTCCGGTGGGAGTGGATGGGAAAGGGGCTTTCCGACTAGTCCAAGGAGGGGAGATTTACGCAGTGGGGGCACTGCTTCCCCAGGGTTATACCAGGTTACTTCTGCCTGCCTACCAGCGTCAAGCTGGGGCCATGGCGTTACCTTTACTAGGGTACTCGGCTGTGGGAATATATCAAGACCAATTCTACGTAGCAGCTGTGGCCACCGATCAACCGACTAAGTGGAATCCCTGCCACTATAATTCACCAGAACTTCCCGAACTGGTGGCGGAAAAAATCCAGCAATACCCCGGTAACCGCATCCTCGCTCAATTGGGTAGATGTTCCCTGGCTTACGGCTGCCTAACGGCCCAGAATATTTTTTACCACCGTTGGGAGGGTGGTATTCCCGTTTCACCCACTTGCAACGCTAACTGCCTGGGGTGTATATCCCTACAGCCTGCTGAATGTTGTCCATCTCCCCAAGAGCGAATAAATTTCATGCCCAGGCTAGAGGAGATTATGGAAGTAGGGCTACCCCATTTAGCAGGAGCCCAGGAAGGAATCATCAGCTTTGGACAGGGTTGTGAAGGCGAACCCTCACTTGCGGTCCAGGTGGTAGCTCCGGCGATAAGCGCCCTTAGAAGCAGCACCAATCTAGGTACTATCAACATTAACACCAATGCAGGCAACACTGAGGCTATCCGGGAAATTTGTCAGGCGGGCTTAGACTCCATGCGAGTCAGCCTTATTGGGCCTAGTGAACAGGTGTATAATAGTTATTATCGGCCCCAAAATTATAAATTTAAAAATGTTGTAGAATCTATTATGACAGCCAAAGCACAGGGGGTCTATGTTTCGCTTAATTTGCTCACCCTCCCGGGCTTAACCGACCGGGAAGGGGAGGTTGAGGCCTTAATTCAACTAGTTCGGGAAACCTCAGTTGATTTAATTCAATTTCGCAACTTAAACATCGATCCAGATCAGTTTTTATCCTTATTACCCACCAGGGATGACGAAATTCTAGGCATTATCGAGTTAATAAATATCCTGAAAAGGGAAGCGCCCCTGACTGCTTTAGGGAATTTCAGTCGGCCTCTTAGAGGTTAATAACTGCCTCTTGCATCACCAGGAGCCGTGTGCTATAATATTGAAGGTATAACGATAGGTATTTTTGGGGAAAAGAGGTGAAGTTCATGAAAGAAGGCATTCATCCTAAGTATGAAGAAACTACAGTAACATGCGCTTGTGGTGAGACTTTTACGACCGGATCAGTAAAGCCAAATCTGCGGGTGGAGATATGCTCCAAGTGCCACCCTTTCTATACCGGAAAACAAAGATTTATCGATGCCGGTGGTAGGGTTGACAAGTTCAAAAAGAAATACGGTCTATAAAAACGATCTAAAAGCGAGGCAGAGCACAGGGCTCTGCTTCTTCTGTAAAATACGGGAGGTTGGCAATGAAAGAATACTGCCAGTATGGTGGTCAAGCGGTAATTGAAGGGGTAATGATGCGGGGCCCCGAAAATTTGGCAATAGCTGTTCGCAAGCCTAACCAGGAAATTATCCTGGAGCATCGGGCGATTAATTCCATAGCCAAAAGGTTTCCTGTGCTAAAATGGCCACTGCTGCGCGGGGTGGTAGCTTTAGTAGAATCCCTAGTTATCGGCATGCAAGCTTTGGCCTTTTCTGCCAACCAGTCCCTAGAAGAGGAAGAAGAGGAGCTAAGCACCAAGGAACTGGCCTTTAGCATGGGTCTGGCCTTGGTCTTGGGCATTTTACTTTTTATAGTGGCGCCTACCGCGCTGACCAGGTTAGTGGACAGATTTGTTCCGGATGTTTTTTTGCAGAACTTGATTGAGGGCGGAATTAGAATAACCATTTTCCTCTTATATATTTTAGTTATATCTAGAATGAAGGACATTCAACGGGTGTTTCAATATCATGGGGCGGAGCATAAAGTAATTCATGCCTATGAAGCAGGGGAAAAACTTATCGTGGAGAACATCAAAAAGTATTCCACTTTACACCCCCGGTGTGGGACTAGCTTTCTCCTAATTGTTATGGTAGTGAGTATTTTTATGTTTGCCTTTTTAGGCAAACAAGTGTTATGGTGGCGAATTCTTTCCCGGTTAATTTTAATGCCTTTGGTAGCGGGAATTTCCTATGAACTAATTAAACTATCCGGAAAATACGGAAACCTACCCCTAGTGAAAATTCTTATCGGACCAGGGTTGTTATTACAAAAGTTAACAACCAGAGAACCGGACGATAGTCAGGTAGAGGTAGCAATTAAGGCTTTAGAAGGAATACTGCCTGCTCAGGATACAGCAGTCAGCACATAGCAGTCAGCACATAAAATCACGAGGTGTACAAATGATCGACAAACTACAAGCGTTAGAAAATCGTTATGAAGAACTTGGGCAAATGCTTAGTGAGCCGGAAATTATTAACAATCAAGGTTTGTGGCAACAGCATACCAAAGCTCATGCCTCCCTCACTGAGATTGTTTCCAGTTTCCGCGAGTACAAAAAGGTTATTCAAGGGCTTGAAGAAGCCAAAGCCATGCTAGCGGACAAATTAGACCCGGATTTCCGGGAGATGGTAGAACTGGAGTATGGTGAGCTGCAGGAGCGGAAGCCGGAAATAGAACAACAGTTAAAAGTTTTACTGCTGCCCAAGGACCCTAATGATGATAAAAACGTAATCATGGAAATCCGCGGTGGTGCCGGTGGTGACGAGGCCGCCTTGTTTGCCGGTGTCCTCTATCGGATGTACAGCCGCTATGCGGAACAGAGGGGCTGGCGGACCGAAATTCTAAGCTCCAATGAAACAGATATTAAGGGTTTTAAGGAAGTTGTTTTTCTAATTGAAGGTCAGGGGGCTTATAGCCAGTTAAAATTTGAAAGCGGTGTCCACCGAGTTCAACGTATTCCTTCTACTGAGTCCGGAGGGCGGATTCACACTTCTACTGCCACAGTGGCGGTGCTTCCGGAAGCGGAAGAAGTGGATGTCCAAATTGATCCTAATGATTTACGCATTGATGTGTTTTGTTCCAGCGGTCCGGGAGGCCAGTCAGTTAACACCACCCAATCTGCAGTGCGGATTACCCATATCCCCTCCGGCTTGGTAGTTTCCTGTCAGGATGAAAAGTCCCAGCATAAGAATAAGGACAAAGCGCTGCGAGTATTGCGGGCCAGACTTTTGGAGCATGCTCAGGAGGAACAACATGCCAAACAGGCAGGTGACCGCCGTAGTCAAGTAGGTACCGGAGACCGCAGTGAGCGCATTCGCACCTATAATTTTCCCCAAGGCAGGATAACCGACCACCGGATTGGTCTAACCCTCCATCGCTTAGAGGCGGTTTTGGAGGGCGATTTGGAAGAACTTATCGATTCACTCATAACCTCTGACCAAGCGGAGAAACTAAAAAATGTGGAATAAGCAGAAGCCGTTGCTGACTGTTGCTCAAGCTTTGGTTCAGGGAGGTCAATATTTAGCTCAGATATCTGGCCCAGAGGCTCTGTCCCCAGAGGTTCAGCCCCCAGAGGCTCTGTCCTTTGAGCCAAGGCTTGAGGCCGAGGTGTTACTCCGCCATGCTTTAGGGGTAGACAAAACTCGCCTGTACCGGGAGCCTGATCAACTACTTTCCGAAGAGCAGCAAAAGCAGTATTACCGGTATTTGGAGCGTCGTTGCCAAGGAGAACCGGTTGCATACCTTACTGGCCGGCGAGAGTTTATGAGTCTAGACTTTATAGTTAATTCACAGGTATTGGTGCCCAGGCCGGAAACCGAACTTCTGGTTGAAATAATCTTAAACGACTTGCGCCCCTTTTCCGGGCCGGCTCACCTCGTGGATGTGGGCACCGGAAGTGGGGCCATTGCTGTAAGTCTGGCTTATTATCTGCCTACTGCCATGATATGGGCGATAGACTTATCCTCAGCGGCCATTAACGTAGCCAGGCAGAATGCCCAGAACCACGGGGTTAGCGGGCGCCTGAGCTTTTTGGAAGGTGACCTGCTTACTAACCTGCCGGAAACTTTGGGAAGTGAACTGGATTGGGTAGCGGCTAATTTACCCTACATCCCTAGCGCGGAAATTCCCCTGCTCCCCGGGACAGTTGCCCGATATGAACCCTCTTTGGCTTTGGATGGAGGTCAAGACGGACTTGAACTATACCGGAGGTTAATCCCCCAGGCCTGGCAGAGTCTGAAACCGGGTGGCAAGTTAATTATGGAGATGGGCTGCAACCAAGGTCAGCACCTGGTGGGAATTTTAGCTGCCGAAGACTGGCAGGCGGTAGAGATAATTCAGGACTATGCAGGCTTGGATAGATTTGTCCTTGCCCGGAAACCGACCTAAGGAGCGACCAAATGAGTGACAAGCTGGAAACTGAGTTAGTTACCATACTCGAGACTAAGGCCAACCCTCAGGCTCTGCACAGGGCTGCAAGCATTTTGCAGGCAGGGGGGCTGGTGGCATTTCCTACCGAAACTGTATACGGGCTAGGGGCCAATGCCTTAAATACTGAAGCAGTGCACAAAATATATCTAGCCAAAGGCCGTCCAAGTGACAACCCCTTAATAGTACATATTGCCGAGGAAAAGGCGTTGGACAACTTGGTGACCGCTATATCCCCTCAGGCCAGGCTGTTAATGGCCGAATTTTGGCCCGGACCCCTTACCCTGGTGTTGCCTAGGTCAGCTCAGGTTTCTGACCTAGTAACCGGTGGGTTGGACACCGTTGCGGTACGTATGCCTAACCATCCGGTAGCCTTAGCCCTGTTAAAGGAAGCAGGGGTTCCGGTGGCGGCTCCAAGTGCCAACCTTTCAGGCAAACCCAGTCCAACTACTGCCCGGCATGTTTGGCAGGATCTGGCGGGCAGGGTGGAAATGATTATTGACAGTGGACCTGTAGGAGTAGGTGTGGAATCCACTGTTTTGGATTTAACCACCCCAACCCCAATGATTTTGCGTCCAGGCGGAGTTACCGCCGAAATGTTGGAACAGGTACTAGGCCTAACGCCGAGTTTCGACCCAACCCTTAGTTCAATTGGTGCTGCCAGCAGTGAGCAGGAAAAACAGATTGTTCCTCGGTCGCCGGGGATGAAATATACTCACTATTCACCGGAGGCCCGAGTGCTGCTGGTGGAGGGTGATTTGCCGGCTATGGTGGAGACAATTCAAAGCTTAACCAGAGAGCAACTAGACCAAGGTGTACAGGTAGGTATTATGGCTACCCGGGAAACACAACAAGCCTATACTGAAGGTATTGTAATCACTGTAGGCACACGGGCAGATCTAACCACGGTAGCGGCTAATCTATACCACTGTTTAAGGGAATTTGATGCCCGAAATGTCCAGGTTATCCTGGCGGAAGGCTTTAACCAGGCAGGCCTGGGGGCAGCAATTATGAATCGTTTGACCAAAGCGGCAGAACGGGTTATCCAGGTTTGACCTGGATTTTGCCCAAGGGAGGTTAGGAACATGGTGAAAAGTATTCTCTTCGTCTGTACCGGCAATACCTGCCGAAGTAGTATGGCAGAAGCAATAGCCAGAGCTCTTTGGACGAATCGGGAAAATAATAAGCTGGTTTTGGAGATTTCCTCTGCAGGAGTAGCGGCTTCTCCCGGAATGCAGGCCAGTGTGCAGGCAATTACTGCCTTAGAGCACTTAGGGATTGACCTCACCTCCCACCGCTCCCGCCAACTTACTAGAGAACTAATTATCACAGCTGACCTAATTTTAGTAATGACCAACCGCCACAGACAATTCATTTTATCCATGGCTCCGGAAACTGCTGCAAAAGTACATCTGCTGGCGGAATACGCCTTTCCGGAATCGGCTTTTGGAGATATTCCCGACCCCTTTGGAGGCTCGGTAGAGCTTTACCGTCAAGTTGCTGCCGATTTGCAAGCAGCAATCAGCAAAGTACTGGAAAAAATTCAACTGCGTTCGACAAATTTTTTCTAAGTGGACAAGGGAAACAAGCATAAATGTAGAAATTCATATTTTGGCAGACAACAGTTATTTGGAGGTGCTGGCAATGAAAATAGCCCTGGGGTGTGACCACGGGGGATACCAACTTAAAGAAGATATCAAAAAGCTTTTAGATGAAGAACAGCTTATTTACCATGACTTTGGCAGTTATAATACCGAAGCAGTGGATTACCCGGACGTTGCTCAACAAGTAGGGGAGGCCGTTGCTGCCGGTGCTTTTGATAGAGGGATGATTTTCTGTGGCACCGGAATTGGCGTCAGCATTGTAGCTAATAAAATTACCGGGATTAGGGCGGCCTTATGTCACGATACTTTTTCTGCCAGAGCGGCGAGAGAACACAATAACTCTAATGTGTTAACCATGGGTGAGCGGGTTATCGGGTTTGGCTTGGCCAGGGATATTGTCAAAGCCTGGTTAGGTGCAGAATTTGCCGGTGGTCGTCACCTGCTGAGGGTGGATAAAATTAGCGGAGTAGAAACAAAGTACAAGAAGTAATGGAGGATTGCCAAAATGAGTGAGACACACCGGATAGCTGACCCTATGCAGGAGCTTGTAGCTAAGGCAGACCCAGAGGTAGCTAAAGCCATTGCCCTAGAAAAAGGCCGTCAGCAAGGTAATATTGAGTTAATTGCCTCGGAAAACTTTGTTAGCCCGGCAGTGATGGCCGCCCAGGGCTCGGTATTGACTAATAAATATGCGGAAGGCTATCCCAACAAGCGCTATTACGGTGGTTGTGAGTATGTAGATATTATAGAAAAGTTGGCTATTGAACGAGCCAAGCAGCTTTTTGGCGCAGAACATGCTAACGTGCAACCCCATTCTGGCGCCCAGGCCAATACCGCGGTCTACTTTTCCGTACTTAAGCCTGGGGACACTGTGCTAGGCATGTCCCTATCCCATGGGGGACACTTGACCCATGGCAGTCCGGTCAACATTTCCGGCCAATATTATAATTTTGTGGATTATGGAGTAGAGGCTGATACGGGAAAAATAAATTATGAAAAAGTTTTTGCCCAAGCCTTCCAGCACAAGCCTAAACTTATTGTAGCCGGGGCCAGCGCCTACCCTCGGATAATTGATTTTGTCCAACTTCGGGAGATTGCCGATGAAGTTGGTGCCCTGTTGATGGTGGATATGGCTCATATCGCCGGTCTGGTAGCAGCAGGGCTTCACCCCAGTCCTATGCCTATGGCGGATTATGTAACTACCACCACCCACAAGACGTTGCGGGGTCCCCGCGGTGGGATGATTCTATGTAAGGAAAAATATGCTGCAGCCATTGATAAAGCTATCTTCCCCGGAATTCAGGGTGGACCCTTGATGCATGTAATTGCAGCTAAAGCAGTAGCCTTTAAAGAAGCCCTGGCTCCCGAATTCAAGTATTATCAGCAGCGAATTATAGCTAATGCCCAAAGTCTGGCCAACGGCCTAAAGGATAGAGGCTTTAAGCTGGTTTCCGATGGAACGGATAATCATCTGATGTTAGTAGATCTTCGCACCAAAAACATCACCGGCAAAGAGGCGGAGCATTTATTAGATTTAGTAGGAGTTACAGTAAATAAAAACACCATTCCCTTTGATCCGGCCAGTCCCTTTGTAACCAGCGGGATTCGGGTTGGAACCCCGGCTGTTACCACCCGCGGGATGGATGAACAAGCGATGGTCAAAATCGCTGAAATCATGGATATTGTCATAACTAACCGGGAGGATGAAGCCCAGTTAGATAAGGCTAGGGCGATGGTTAAAGAGTTGTGTCAAAAGTTCCCCCTATACGCCTAATAACTATAGACGTACCAACATTTCATATAGTTAAGTTGACATTAAGTTGACATTAAAAGGAGGTCGAGGTTGTGGCGAAAGTACATATTTTCGACCACCCCCTGATTCAGCATAAGCTTGCTTATATCAGAGACAAAAATACCGGTTCCAAGGAATTTCGGGAGTTGGTAGAGGAAATTGCCATGCTGATGGCTTATGAAGTTACCCGGGATTTACCCCTGGTTGAGCTTGAGGTAGAAACTCCCTTAACCACCGCCAAATGCCAAAAAATCAGCGGTAAAAAGTTGGGTATCGTACCCATACTCCGGGCGGGCTTGGGCATGGTTAACGGAATTCTTAAACTAATTCCCGCCGCAAAGGTGGGACATATCGGCCTGTACCGAGACCCTAATACCTTACAGCCGGTAGAGTATTACTGTAAACTGCCCACCGATGTGGAAGACAGAGATTTGATTGTAGTAGACCCCATGCTGGCTACCGGTGGTTCCGCAGTAGCCGCCATTTCCTTCTTAAAAGAGCGCAAGGTCAAGAATATCAAGCTAATGTGTCTTATTGCTGCCCCGGAGGGTATCCAAGCTGTGGAGAAAAACCATCCGGATGTCGATATTTTCGTAGCAGCTGTTGATCCCATCCTTAATGACCATGCATACATCGTGCCAGGTTTAGGAGATGCCGGAGACAGACTGTTTGGTACTAAGTAGCTTAATACAGAGCCTTAATACAGATGCAAAGAAAGGGTTAGAATGATGCGTTTATCCTGGGATGAATACTTCATGGAATTTGCCCATGTGGCGGCCAAGCGCTCCACCTGTCTACGGAGGCAGGTTGGAGCTGTTATTGTGCGGGAAAACCGAATTCTGGCCACCGGCTATAACGGTGCACCCAAAGGGGTAGCCCACTGCCTGGATACCGGCTGCCGCAGGGAAGAGCTGCAAATACCCTCCGGTCAGCGCCATGAGCTGTGTTCAGCAGTTCATGCGGAGCAGAATGGCATCATTCAAGCGGCAGTACATGGGGTGAGTATTGCGGGAGCCGACATGTACACTACTACCCAGCCTTGTGTGCTCTGTGCAAAAATGATTATTAATGCCGGGATAAAGCGGGTGGTCTGTGAAGGTGATTACCCGGATATACTGGCGGTAAGCTTCCTGCGGGCCGCCGGTGTGGAGCTGGCAAGCTTTCCTGATCGTTCGGATACCTAGCCCGTTTGGGGTCCTGATGACCGGTCGGTTACCTGCTCTGTCTGGGGTCCTGATGACCGGTCGGTTACCTGCCGCGGTGGGGATGCTCTTAGTTCCGATACCTAGCAGCTCTAAGTGGAGCTAGCCTAATAAAATTGACCAACATGGACAATAGGTTATCCTTATGCCTAGGTGTCCAGGTTCGCCGCTGTCATAGGGGCGGCAAGGTCAATTTTATTGGCCACCTCCACTAAGAGCCGCTAAGGTACTCCACCATGAGCATCCCCACCGAGCAGGTAACCGACCTGGTAGCATGCAAGACACCTAAAACCACAACAGGAGGGATTGGAATGCCAAACGCGGTGGACTATAAACAAATCCGGCTGCCCAGGCTAAATGGCCTGTCTAAGGTCAGCCTGGAAAGCACCCTGATTAAGCTGGCTGAGGAGCTGGGTGAACTGGCCCAGTACATCGGAAAATTCCGAGGAATTAACGGGGAACAGCCGGAAAAGGCTGAAGCTGAGGTAGTCCAGGGCATTACTCACGAACTCCTGGACGTGGCCCAAACTGCCATCACCATGATGTATGTCCTGGAGGAAACCTACGACGTGGACATCCAATCCGCCGTCCAAGCTCATGTAGACAAACTAATCCGCAAGGGCTATATCGCAGTATAAGTAAACTCAAAATGCTTGTTAGGATTGCCCAGAGATAAAAAACAACATCTACCTAGAGATAAAGGATACAAGAAATGCCCAAACGTTAAACTATCATTAATCCCAGATATTTATATTTTTTAACCTGCATTTTATACGTAAGCTCCCCAAAAGACAGCTTATAAATTGATGCCTAGGAAGGATACCTGTCCGGTGGGGCCATGCATACTACCAGGTCGTTTACCTGCTCGGTGCTTAGAGCTGCTAGGTATCGGAACTAAGAGCATACCCACCGCGGCAGGTAACCGACCGGTCATCATCAAAGACCCCAAACAAAGCAGGTATCCGACCGGATGAGGAGGTCCCCAAAGATGTCTAGAAAAAAAGTAATGACTATCTTCGGCACCCGACCGGAAGCCATCAAAATGGCCCCGCTGGTCAAAGCACTACAAGCCGAGGCTGAGCTGCAATGTGTAGTTACCGTAACCGCTCAGCACAGGGAAATGCTGGACCAGGTACTAGAGTTATTCGCCATTAAGCCTGACCATGACCTGGACATTATGCAAGCTAACCAAACCCTGTTTGATGTCACAGGTAAAGCCTTAACCGGCCTAAAGTCTGTTCTGGAGCAGGAGAAGCCTGACCTAGTACTTGTGCACGGGGACACCACCACAACCTTTGTGGCGAGTTTGGCTGCTTTCTACCTACAAATTCCTGTCGGCCATGTAGAGGCCGGCCTGCGGACCGGCAATAAGCTTTCCCCCTTTCCTGAGGAAATGAACCGCAAGCTTACCGGAGCTATTGCCGATTTACACTTTGCCCCCACCACTACTTCACGGGAAAATTTACTTAGAGAAGGCATAAACCCGGAAAGCATTTTTGTCACCGGAAATACAGTAATTGATGCTCTGCTTCAGACAGTGAAGCCGGATTACTCCTTTCCCCAACCGGACCTGCAGAACATCAATTTTAACCGGCACCGGGTGCTGCTAGTGACTACTCACCGCAGGGAAAACCTGGGTGAGCCTATGCGGCAGATTTATCTGGCCCTCAGGGAGATTGTGCAACAATTTCCCGATATACTCATAATTTTTCCCGTCCACAAAAATCCCAAGGTGCGGGCGGTGGTAGAGGAAGTCCTGGGCGACCTGGACCGGGTTCGGCTGATTGAACCCTTGGATTATCAGCCCTTCATTAATTTAATGAATAAAAGCCACCTGGTGCTCACCGATTCCGGTGGTTTGCAGGAGGAAGCGCCCTCCCTGGGCAAACCTGTTCTGGTGCTCCGGGATACCACCGAACGTCCGGAAGCGGTGACTGCTGGTACAGTGCGCATGGTGGGTACAGATCGCCAAAAGCTGGTGGAGTGTGCCAGAGAGTTGCTTTCCTCCGATAGGGCCTATGGGAATATGGCCAATGCTGTTAACCCTTACGGGGACGGGCAGGCTTGCCGTCGGATTGTCCAAAACGTACTTTATTACTTTGACAAAAACAAGGCAAGAGCAGACGATTTCGACAATAATTGAATTGTATAAAAAAAATAAAAATTTCCTGCCCGGAAAAAAGGATTTTCTACTATCAGGACGAATAGTTAAGTCGGTGGAAAAACAGTTAAACGTGAGAAATAACCAGTTAACTGCGAGAATTAACCAGTTAACTGCGAGAAATAACCAGTTAACCTGTGAATTTCCCCGTTAAACGCTACACTTCACCTGTATGAACCGAAGGAATATTGGCCATTCATGCCGAACAAACTATGAATGCCAAGAATGGAAGGGTGAGGAAAAGTGGCACCAAAGGATTGGGAAAACGTCAAAGCCTTAGGTTCAGTCTTTTCCCTGGCAGGTTCTATAGCTGCCGGTGTGCTGATTGGATACTGGATAGGCAGCTTTATTGACAAGAAGTTACATACTGATCCCTGGTTTACCATCATCATGGTTATAATTGGGGTTGGGGCCGGCTTTAAGTCAGTTTATGACATAATGCTAGCTGACAAGGGAGGAGAATAACCTCTTGCTGAACGGAGACGTTCTCGGAATAATTGGTTTTGAGAACACTAAATGGGTTGTTGGAGGTTTGGTTTTCGGCATCCTGTTATCGGCAGTCTATTTCTTTATATTAGAACTCACCTTAAAATGGGCCTTTGGATTTACCCCCAAGTGGGGTAAATTTTTGGTAATGATTATTCATTATTTGAAGTTAGTCCTCTTGGCAGGTATACTCTATCTGGTTTTACGCCTGGCAGGGTTTGCCTTAGCTCTGGGAATTATTCTGGGGATAATGGCTTGGCAACTAATTTGGCTGGTAAAGAATGTTAAAAAAAATATTCCATAAAGGAGGTGGTAAGGTTGTTCGGTAGCGCTGAAGCAGCACAAGCACACGGTGGTGGGCTCATCAACTCTTGGGGGGGCATCTATCTCACTACATCCTGGGCGGTTATGGCGGTATTGGTGCTCATTGCCATACTGGCTACCAGGAATATGCAAAAAGTCCCCAGCGGCTTACAAAACGTGGTGGAGCTCCTAATTGAAGGTTTGTATTCCTTCCTGGAGGAGATGCTAGGTCCGGAGCGGATTAAAAAGTATTTTCCTTTATTAATTACTTTTTTCCTGTTTATCCTAACGTCTAACTATATAGGACTGTTACCCTGGGTAGGTCATGCCGGTCCTATGGCCGGTGGAATTAATGCCTATATACCACCCACAGCCAATCTTAGTGTCACGGCCGCATTAGCCATTATAGTTTTTCTATCTAACCATGTTTTCGGACTCATGACCCATGGCTTGGGATATTTCAAACACTTCTTCTCCCCCATGTGGTGGATGCTTCCACTGAACCTCATTGAGGAGGTCGTTAGGCCGGTTTCGTTGGCAATGCGTCTTTACGGGAACATCTTCGGTCACGAACTGGTAGTGGGAAGCCTGTTAGCCATGGTCCCCTATTTCGTGCCGGTTCCTATCAATATTCTGGGAGTGCTAACCGGTGCCATCCAAGCTTTCGTGTTCACCCTGCTGGCAACTACTTATATTGCAGGGGCAACCGAAAAACATCATTAAAATTTTTGTAGAGAAACTTAGACACCTTGGAAAGGGGGGAAAAAAATGGATATCACAAGTGGTCTCATTGCAATCGGTGCAGGTTTGGCCGTAGGTCTGGGAGCCATCGGTTCCGGCGTTGGTCAGGGTATCGCTGCCGGTAAAGCCTTCGAAGCCATCGCCCGTCAACCAGAAGCGACCGGAACTGTACGTACCCTTCTCTTCATTGCCTTGGCCTTTATGGAAACCCTGACTATTTATGGTCTCGTAATTGCACTTATGCTTTTTGGCAAATTGGGTGCTTAAGGCGAGGAAAAGGAATCAAGGAGCAGGGGTTAACCCTTGCTCCTTTAATCCTCCGGTTTACCTTGAGAATGAAAGGAGGTCTATAAGCTAATGGAGTTTAACGTCACACTTTTTGCCTGGTCCTTTGTCAACTTCATTGCTTTACTATACATTCTAAACAAAGTACTCTATAAACCCATGTTGAAAATGCTGGATGATCGGAAACGTACAATCGCTGAATCCTTCCAGCAAGCCGAGAGTACCCGCCAAGAGGCAGATCAGGTCAAGGGTCAATATCAGGCTCAACTGACCTTAGCCAAAAAAGAAGCTCAAGAAATTATTGAGCGGGCTACTAAAATGGGCGAGGAAATGAAAGACGACTTAGTGAAAAACGCTAAAACCGAGGCTGATAAAGCCCTTAAGCAAGCGCAAACAGAAATTATTCGGGAGAAAAACCAGGCTATATCTGCCCTCCGCCAGGAAGTTGCAACTCTGGCTGTGTTGGCTGCCGGCAAGGTTGTAGGCAAATCCATCTCCGTGGAAGATCATGAAAAAATGGTGAAGGAATTTGTTGACGAGGTAGGGGATCTACCATGCTAGAAAATGCCATTGCCCGCCGTTATGCCTCTGCCTTTTTTACCATAGCTCAGGAACAGGGCAAGCTTAACGAATATGAAGGCGAGTTGGAAAAGGTAATTAATGCAGTGGAAGCCAATGAAGACCTCCGCAAGGTGCTGACCAACCAGCTTCTGGAAGCTGCAGTTAAAAAGGATATCGTTGACCAGATCTTTACCGGCATGGTTTCCCCAATTACTGTGGACTTTCTGAAGGTGATAATGGATAAGCGTCGTGAGGCTTTTCTCAAAGATATTTATAATGCCTTTGTAGTTTCCGCCAATGAAGCGCGGAATGTTCGTGATGCTGAGGTTACCGCTGCCAAAGAACTAACGGTCGCTGACCTTGCTGCCATTAAAGCTAAACTTACTACTTTAACCGGCAAGGAAATCCGACTTACCTCCAAGGTTGACCCTAGTCTAATGGGTGGCTTGGTAGTGCGTCTCGGGGACAAAGTTATTGACGGCAGTGTAACCAAACGATTAGAACTGCTCAAGGAAGCCCTTCTCCAGGGCTAACCGCATAATTAAGTTAAGTTAGGGGTGAGCAACTGAATGAATATCAGACCTGAAGAGATTAGTTCGATCATAAAGCAGCGCATAGAACAGTACCGCAGCGACGTGGCAGTTACTGACGTTGGTACAGTAATTCAGGTTGGTGACGGTATTGCGCGGATTTATGGTCTGGAAGAGGCCATGGCAGGTGAGTTGCTGGAATTTACCGGCGGCGTGTTCGGCATGGTGCTTAACCTGGAAGAAGACAATATCGGTGCCGTTATCCTAGGACCTTATACCCAGATTAAAGAGGGTGACACTGTTAAGCGGACTGGTCGGATCGTAGAGGTTCCCGTTGGCGATGCCCTGATTGGCAGGGTAGTTAATGCCATGGGTCAGCCAATCGATGGCAAAGGTCCAATTAACACCACTAAATTCCGTTCTGTTGAGCGGGTAGCTCCTGGGGTTATTACCCGGAAGTCAGTGCACCAGCCCATGCAGACCGGTCTCAAAGCAATTGATGCTATGGTTCCCATCGGCCGGGGCCAGCGGGAACTAATTATTGGTGACCGCCAAACCGGTAAAACCGCTGTAGCAATTGATGCCATCATTAACCAAAAGGGTGGAGATGTAATCTGTATCTACGTTGCTGTAGGCCAGAAAGCATCCACCGTTGCTCAGGTAGTTAAGACGCTAGAAAACAAAGGCGCTATGGAGTACACCATCGTAGTAGCCGCCACCGCATCCGAGCCCGCTCCACTGTTGTATATCGCACCTTACTCCGGCTGTGCAATGGCCGAAGAATACATGGAGCAAGGCAAGCATGTCTTGATAATTTACGATGACCTGTCCAAGCAGGCAGTAGCATACCGCGAACTGTCCTTGTTGCTTCGTCGCCCACCCGGTCGTGAAGCCTATCCTGGGGATGTTTTCTATCTTCATTCCCGGCTATTGGAGCGGGCAGCTAAGCTTAATGATTCCTTGGGTGGCGGTTCAATTACCGCATTACCTATTATCGAAACTCAGGCAGGTGACGTTTCTGCATATATTCCGACAAACGTTATCTCCATTACTGACGGCCAAATCTTCCTAGAGTCAGACCTCTTTTTCTCCGGTATTCGTCCGGCTATTAACGTAGGTTTGTCCGTATCCCGGGTTGGTGGTGCCGCTCAGATTAAGGCCATGAAGCAAGTTGCCGGACGTCTGCGTCTGGATCTGGCTCAGTACCGGGAGCTAGCAGCATTTTCCCAGTTTGGTTCCGACCTGGACAAGGCAACCCAAGCTCGTCTGCTTCGCGGTGAGAAAATGGTCGAGATGTTGAAACAAGGTCAGTACCAGCCCATGACTGCCGTCGAGCAAGCTACAATAATCTACTGTGCGGTTAATGGCTTCCTAGATGATGTTGAGACCAGCCGTATTGGTAAGTTTGAAGAAGAATTCCTGAAGTTTATGCGCTCTAACAAGCCGGAAATCGGCCAAGAAATTACTGCAACAGGTGCCCTGAGCGATGAACTGATTAAGAAATTAGAAGCAGCCATCACCGACTTCAAGAAAATGTTCTAAACCAAACAAATTGTAAAGTTAGGCAGTGCACAGCCAACACTGTTGTAGCTGCCAAGCAAGGTGGTGAGACCAGAAATGCCAAGCATGCGCGATATTAAGCGCCGCATCAAGAGCGTTAAAAGCACCCAACAGATTACCAATGCGATGAAAATGGTTTCTGCGGCCAAGCTGCGCCGTGCACAGGAGAGGGTTATTCAAGCCAGACCATTTGCCAAGGAGATAACCGAAACCCTAGGCAGGTTAGTAGCTGTAGCCAAGGGGACAGCTCATCCCCTTTTAGAGGTAAGAGAGCCTAAGTCAATTGGGTATGTAGTAATTACCGCTGACCGGGGTTTGTGTGGGGGATATAATGCAAACATAGTTAGGAAAGCCAATAGCGAAATCAAAGAGCTAGGTAATGTTAAACTAATTACTGTTGGGCGTAAAAGCCGAGACTTCTTTAAGCGAATCGGCCATCCGATTAAAAATGAGTTTGTCGGTCTGGGAGATAATATTACCTTTTCCATGGCCAAAGACATTGCCAATACAGTATTGGAGTTATACACCAGTGGAGAGTTTGATGAAGTGTACTTGGTTTATACCGAATTTGTTTCAGCCCTAACCCAGAAGCCAACCACTATTAAATTGCTTCCGGTACAGACTCCTGAACAAACCGGGCCGCTGCTGGATTACATTTACGAACCAAGTCCGGATGCTGTACTCGGTGTTCTGCTGCCCAAGTATGTTGAAACTACGCTATTCCGTGCCCTGCTGGAAAGTAAAGCATCTGAGCAAGGTGCCAGGATGACTGCTATGGGCTCTGCTACCGACAATGCCAGGGTAATGATTGACAAGCTCACCTTGACCTTTAACCGGGCTCGTCAGGCTGCCATCACCCGGGAGATTTCCGAGATCGTCGGCGGTGCCGCAGCTCTAGAATAATTAGCAAGGAGGCGAAAAACTTAATGAACGCAGGTAAAGTTGTTCAGGTTATTGGGCCTGTTGTAGACATTGTGTTTGCACCCGGACAATTGCCTGAAATCTATAATGCTGTAGTAGTGCGCAGTGCTGATCAAACAAAGAAAACTGCCAACGAAATCAACCTGACTCTGGAAGTAATGCAACACCTGGGCAATAATGCCGTCCGGTCTGTAGCCATGTCTTCCACCGACGGCTTAACCCGAGGGATGACGGCCATGGATACCGGAGCGCCTATTTCCGTACCTGTAGGCACAGTAACCCAAGGTCGGTTAATGAATGTTCTAGGCAAGGCTGTTGACGGGTTAGACGAGATTATAGCCGAAACTACCTACCCCATTCACCGTCCTGCCCCTACCTTCGAGCAGCAGTCCACTGAAGCGGAAGTTCTGGAAACAGGAATTAAGGTTGTTGACCTACTGGCCCCCTACCTTAAGGGTGGTAAAATCGGTCTGTTCGGTGGCGCCGGTGTTGGTAAAACAGTTCTAATCATGGAACTCATTAACAACATCGCCAAGCAGCACGGCGGTATCTCCGTTTTTGCCGGTGTAGGCGAGCGTACCCGGGAAGGAAATGACCTCTATCACGAAATGAAAGATTCCGGAGTTATTGACAAAACAGTAATGGTGTTTGGCCAGATGAATGAGCCTCCCGGTGCCCGTCTTCGGGTTGCTTTAACGGGTCTGACCATGGCTGAATATTTTCGGGATGAAAAGAATATGGACGTGTTGTTGTTCGTAGACAACATTTTCCGTTTCACCCAGGCCGGTTCCGAAGTATCTGCCCTCCTGGGACGGATGCCCTCTGCGGTTGGTTACCAACCGACACTGGCTACAGAAATGGGTACTCTCCAGGAGCGGATTACCTCCACTACTAAAGGTTCAATCACCTCCGTTCAGGCTATATACGTGCCTGCGGATGACTTGACTGACCCTGCGCCAGCAACGGCGTTTGCCCACTTGGATGCTACAACAGTTCTATCCCGGCAAATTGCCGAGTTAGGTATTTATCCTGCGGTTGACCCACTGGATTCTACCTCTCGGATTCTCGATCCCCACGTAGTTGGGGAAGAGCATTACCAGGTAGCTCGGGGTGTTCAGAAGGTACTCCAACGTTATAAGGAACTCCAGGATATTATCGCAATTCTCGGCATGGACGAACTGTCAGATGAGGATAAGTTAGCGGTATCACGGGCTAGAAAGATTCAACGTTTCCTATCCCAGCCTTTCTTCGTAGCCGAAAACTTTACCGGTCAAGCTGGTAAGTACGTTCCCTTGAAAGATACCATCCGAGGCTTTAAGGAAGTTATTGACGGCAAACATGACGATATCCCTGAACACGCTTTCCTCATGGCCGGCGGCATTGAAGAAGTTGTTGCCCGGGCCAAAGAATAGTAAGGAAGTGAGTTAAAATGGCTGAAAAATCCATCAAGCTGGATATCGTTACTCCTGAACGGATTGTCTATAGCCAGGAGGCTGACTTCATAGTTGCCCCAGGCAGCGATGGTCAGTTGGGGGTGCTGCCGGGCCACGCTGCATTAATTACCAGCCTGGATGTTGGCATCCTGAAGATTAAGGCGAATGACAAAGAAGAAAAGCTGGCAATCAGCGGCGGTTTTTTTGAAATCAAAGAAAACAAAGCCGTAGTTTTAGCTGAAACTGCCGAACGCTCAGAGGATATCGATATTACCAGAGCAATCCAGGCAAAAGAACGGGCTGAACAGAGGCTGGCTACTAAAGAAGCTGATACTGACCTGCTGCGAGCCGAGGCTTCCTTAAAGCGGGCTATGACCAGACTCAGGGCAGTGGATAAGCTGTAAGCACATCAAACCGAAAGGTGCCATTCCAAAAGTAAAATTTTGGAATGGCACCTTCTTTTTGCAACTATTACCTTATTTTTTAAACTATGTGATTCAGAACTCTTTGCAAGGCTGAAGGGTTACTGGAGATTAAATACTGGTAAATAGTGGCACATATTGGTCTAATGTCCCTCAGTAATGGTCACAATATCATTATAGAAGCCAAATGACCATTGAGGAGGTAATATTCCCCATGAAAAAGGTGCTGTTCCTGCTGATATTGCTTGTGGGTATTGTAGCTGCGGCCTTTATTTTCTATAATAGTGAACCCACTGCCCAGACCCTGGGACCGGAAGCTAACCGGCTGCTAGCAGTCTACCACCAAACAGGCGCCAAGCTTGAAGATTATACCCTGACGGGTTGGGTTCAACTCCCGCCAGGCCGGTCGGAGGAAAACCTGCTGAAAATAGTTGCCAGACAAGCCGCTGAAAAGCTGGGCGCCCAACTAGGTGAATTAGTGGAGACCTTCCGAGAGGACAACGGTTTTCGGGGACAACGGCTGTCTGGAAAGCTTACCCCCCTTACCTATGTAGAGATTTTTGTGCAAACCATGAACTACCAAGCTGCTGACCAAGCTGAAACTTATTTGCTAATTACCTTTTATAGCAAAGACGACCCCGGCAAGTTAGATTACAATAGAAAGTTAATCAACGAAGCCCTTAAAACTGCCGGTTCAGGGGCCAAGCTAGCTACAGTACTAAAAGGAAGTTTTCCAGGTCAATTGACCCAAGCAGCCCGAGAAAACCTGCACGCCAAGGTGTTTAATTTATTGGGAGCCCAAAAGTCCGAGGGTATCTCCAGCGAAGAATTGGTAAACTGGTCGGGTTATTCACCCCAGTTGCCGGACCGGCTAGAACTAACTGATAAAATAATTAATCTTAACGTAGCCACCCGATACAATTCAACAACCAATAGCACCATGCTGTTCATAGGCACACCCATTATCTCAATCGAATATTAACTTTATTGGAAGTAGACCCGGAGCAGGCTGTTGAAAGGTGGTCTACCTCTCTTTTTTATTTCATAAGCTTAAATACGTGCCCTGTTTAGCTTACCAACGCTTGAGAAAGGATTAGAGAACTGATGACAAAAGTTAGATGGTACCGGGTTGCTGCAGCTATCCTGCTAATTTCCACCCTTTTAGCTTGGAGTCACCGGCTAAAACCACCGGAGGTTGAACCAATGGAGCAATTAGTTATTCGTTTGTATCAACACAATACCAAGCGGGTGATAAATATCCCCTTGGAGGAATATCTGGTGGGTGTAGTAGCAGCTGAAATGCCGGCAGCCTTTCAAATAGAGGCACTAAAAGCCCAGACTATTGCCGCAAGAACCTTTATCCTGCAAAAGCTTCCGACCTTTGGTGCTGTGGAACTCAACCCATCCCCCCTTCACCAGGGGGCGGATATTTGCGACTTACCTGAACATGGCCAAGCTTGGGTAGATCGCTTAACTTTACAGCAGCGCTGGGGGGAAGCCAACTTCCAAAACAATTATAACCGGATATTAGCTGCAGTAGAGGCAACAAAGGGAATGGTGCTGAGCTACCGGGGAGAGCTTATTAAGCCCTTCTACCACGCCAGTTGCGGGGGCCTGGGGACAGAAGCCTCTGCAGATGTCTGGGGTAAGGATATTCCTTATTTAAAACAAGTCACTTGTCCGGAAGCTGAGACCGAACCGAAAGTTAAACGACAATACCAATTTACTACTCTAGAGTTAAATAAACTATTAGGGACAAAGCTAGATGCCTATCCTGTATTTAAACAATCTAGAGCCGGAAGTCCCTTGGAAATTTTAGAGCAGTCTACTGCAGGCCGCATCAAAACCCTGCGTCTTGGCGGGAAAAGGCTTTCCGGGACCTTTGTGCGCAGTCAATTGAAACTTGCTTCCACCCGCTTTACCATGCAGTTGGTAAAAGACGGAGAGATTCGAATCGAAACTACCGGCTACGGTCATGCTGTTGGTCTTTGTCAAAGGGGTTCTGATGCTTTAGCTAAACAAAAAATAGATTTTGCTGAAATACTCCAACACTACTATCCCGGCACAGAACTTGCCCAACTTAAAATAGAGTCAACGAAAAAAAACCAATTCACTCCCTAACCAGGTTTAGTACCCGTTTATAGAGGGCATACTTTAAACGGAGGTGAGCATTATGCCTAATAAGGAATCAATAAAATTTTGGCCTATTAATGAAAATAATGATGGTGTACGCAGGTATTGGGATTGGTTAAGGCGATGGTTGTTAGCCAATGTCCGTACCCGGGCAGCTGTAATATTATCCCTATTCATTTTGGTAACAGTCCTAGTCACCCAAGCAAACTGGTTATTCCTAATTAAGGAATTTCCCCAAAGGCAGCAACCTATGTTAAGTATGGATGTAGGACGGATTAACTTACTGCAGGCAGAAAATACCCCTACTGAAGTTTTTACCAGGCGTTTTACGAACACAGTTTCCGAAGAGGTTTTTGAGCCTCAAGCCCAAGTAACTCCATATACACAAGTATACCCTGCAACACCTGCAACACCTGCAACACCGGTAACTCCGGTAACTCCGGCAACTCCGGTTACTAACCAAGCGTGGTCGGATCATTTGCCTAAACCAATGGAAGGTGAAATAGCTACCCCCTATGGACTAGCATTTTCAGCTATCTACCAGGATTATCGTTTCCACGACGGGATAGACATTATATCCACCAAAGATGACCAAGTTAAAGCAGTCCTTGATGGTACTGTTGTTAATATCTCCAAAGATGAATTAGTCGGACAGGTAGTTACCATTAAGCATGCTCAAAACTACCGGACGATATATGGTCAAATCCGTAATCCGCAGGTAACTATAGGACAGCAAGTAAAACAAGGGCAATTTCTCGGCAAAGTTGTAGCAGAACAAGGTATTTTGCATTTTGCCATTAAAAAAGGGCAACAGGGGTTAAACCCTTTGCAATATCTCTCTTATTAGGCTTCAATGGGAAGCCGGTCGTCCTCTTTTTAAATCCCCTATCTTGGAGCGACTTAAGGTCGCTCCTTTTTTGGTCTTCTCTCTATGCAGTCGATTTTCTTATCCAATTAAGAAATTAAGCAAGGATAGCATTTCTTACCCCCTCAGGCATATATATTTACTAGGCCAAATGGCAAGTATATCTGGGGAGGTTGAATATAAATGCAAGAATATATCCGCAAACGGGTGGTAGATATTTGCAACTACATCCTCGAATCACAAGCTACTGTCCGCCAGGCTGCCAGCATCTTTGGGGTCAGCAAAAGTACAGTACATACAGTGTTAAGAATTGGTGTCGGTTGCATTGGGTGTTTGAGTACGCTGCATGATAGATGAAATAATTTTGAATTTATAAGAGAACCTGCTCTCAGATAAAATTGAGAAGCAGGTTTTTGTATGTTAAACGGTATATCATAGGATGCGTTGATAGTTTGTTATGTGTCACTCATACAAAAGTGTGATTTTATATCAATACTTTATCATATTTATGTGATGTATTGACTTTTTAGTAGCCTGTTGGGTATACTATATATAAAAGTGTGATTTATTAATGCGTAATATGTATAATTATGTGATAATTTGGAGGTGTCGCTATGGAAAGACTGATTTTGCAGGATTTACTGCAATGGAAAAAATCTAAGCACCGTAAGCCACTCATTTTAAAAGGAGTACGTCAGGTAGGTAAGACGTGGGTGCTCAAGGAATTTGGCCGGCGTTATTATAAAAATATTGCTTATTTTAACTTTGATGAACACCCGGAATATAAGCAGTTTTTTGAAAAGACGAAGGATGTCGATCGCATTCTGCAAAACCTGATGATGGCAAGCGGTCAAACAGTTAAGGCTGAGGAAACACTTATTGTTTTTGACGAGATACAGGAATGTCCTAATGCTTTAAATACACTCAAATATTTCTGCGAGAATACACCGGAGTACCATGTGGCCTGTGCCGGTTCGCTTTTAGGCATTGCCCTGTCAAAGCCTGCCACCTTCCCTGTCGGCAAGGTGGATTTTTTAGAAATTGAGCCCATGACTTTTACGGAGTTTTTAATGGCCAATGGTGACGATAATCTTGTTAGCTATATGAACAGTATAGATAGCCTTGAAAACATTCCAGAAGCTTTTTTCAATCCGCTTTATGAAAAGCTGAAGATGTATTTTGTCACCGGTGGGATGCCGGAATCCGTTCGATCCTGGACACAAGACCGTGATGTTGAGCTAATGCAGCAGGTGCTTTCCAATATATTAGGGGCATACGAACGGGATTTTGCCAAGCATCCTGAACCTAAAGAGTTTCCTAAGATTTCACACATCTGGAAGTCCATACCTTCTCAGCTGGCGAGAGAGAATAAGAAGTTTATCTATAAAGTGGTCAAGGAAGGTGCCAGGGCTAGAGAATATGAGGATGCGCTGCAATGGCTGTGTGATGCAAACCTGACTTATAAAATCTACCGCAGCACCGCTCCGGGACTGCCGATTTCAGCCTATGACGATCTGTCTGCCTTCAAGCTTTACCTAGTAGACGTGGGACTTTTGCGCCGTTTGTCCCTTTTGGCACCATCTGCCTTCAGCGAAGGCAATCGTCTGTTTGTGGAGTTTAAAGGGTCACTTAGCGAGAATTATGTACTGCAAGCAATGAGAAACCAGTTTGAGGCCATACCGCGTTATTGGACGATGGATAATCCTCGTTACGAAGTGGATTTTCTAATACAGCGGGAAAATGATATTCTGCCCATTGAGGTAAAATCGGAGACCAATGTGGAAAGCAAGAGTCTCAAGAAGTTTAAAGAGAAATACGGTGATAAGGTCAGGCTTCGTGTCCGTTTTTCGCTGAACAACCTGCGCCTGGATGCTGATCTGCTGAATATTCCACTGTTTATGACGGATTATGCAGATAAACTGATTGGGATAGCATTGAAGCAGAAGGAAAATTAAGCATAGTTCACAGCAAACCTGCCTGACTTTAAAAAGGTGCAGGTTTTTTATTTGTCAAAAAATAATATAAATCAGGGAAATATTTTTGGATTTTCATAAAATATAAGTTGAATTTATTTAAAATTGGGGTATACTAGAATTATGAGAGGTGATTTTATGCTTATAACATTTAAGGTATCCAACTATCGCTCATTTCGGGATGAGGCTGTTTTATCCATGATAGCAGCAGGTCTCAAAGAATATAAAGAAAGCTTAATTCCTTATGGGTCAAAGAATGTGTTGCCTGCGGCTGCGATTTATGGAAAGAACGGAGGTGGCAAGAGCAACCTGCTTCGTGCCTTTTGGCTGGGTGTACAGTTTGTGCGCAATGCTCAGCGGACGCAGCATGAAAAGGCGTCTATCCCTGTGCAACCATTTTCACTAAACGATTTCTCGCAAAATGAGCCCACATCATTTGAATATACCTACACGCAGGATGGCATTAAGTATGTCTACGGTTTTTCTGCTACTAAAACAAAAATTTTGACGGAATACCTCTATCACAGCCCGAAGGGGCAAAAGGCAACCATCTTTGAGAGAAAGGGACAGAAATTCTATTTCCCTGTAGATACTGAGAAGAAGAAAAAAGAGATGATCAGCGAGGCTGTTGCGTCAAATCAGCTCTATTTCGCTGTAACCTGCACAATGAACTATCAGCCCTGCATTGCGGCAATGAAGTGGTTTCGTGAAAGCATTGTCTTTTCGCGGGATTACACCGATATTCCCAATCAAATCATCGAGCATGCCGAAGATGCCGGTATGCTGAAGGCCATCGTCTCGGCAGCGCAAAAGGCAGATCTCGGTATTCAGGATATGAAGTTTGAGATCAGCAACAAAGAGTTGTCCAAGCATGAGGAACTGCCGGATAATCTGCCGGAGGATGTTAAAGGTGCTCTGCAAAATCTGATGAAGGCTCTGTCTAGTGCTCCTAATGATGCTGAGGCAAGGCTGCGGGTCAGTGAGCTGAAAGCAACTTCGCTGCATTATGGTGTTTCCAGGTCAGGCGAAAAAAAATACTATCCTCTGGAGCTTGCGGATGAATCGGACGGTACAAAGCATTTGATGGCACTGGCTCCGGCCATAGAAAAAACGCTGTCCAGTGGCGGCACCCTGATTGTGGATGAACTGGAAAAGGAAATGCACCCTCTGCTTGTAGAGTACATTGTGTCGCGCTATCAAAGCAAAAACAGCAATAAGACCGGTGCACAGATTGTCTTTACCACGCATAACACAGAGCTTTTGAACATGGAGGTGCTGCGCCGCGATCAGGTTTATTTCGTGGATAAAGACAAGAAAACCGGCGCATCCGAGCTTTATAGCATTACTGAATTTTCTCCTCATCCTGATGAGAATATCCGCAAAGGCTATTTAGTCGGCAAGTACGGTGCTGCGCCAATCCTTGAGACAGAGGAGGTGTAGCTGTTGGCACGGAAGATTAAGCCCTTAATCTATGTGTTCTGGGAAGGCGAAAGCGAACAGGCATACACAAAATACCTGAAGACTACGTTTGAAGATGTAGCGGTTATACGCTTTCCGTCTAATTTAGGGTTATTTTTGGAAGCTAAGAACATGTTCAAGAACAACCCTAAGTATCGAAACAACGCTGAGGTTACAGATGAAATCTGGTTTTTCTTTGATACCGAGCTTGAGAAGGCTGCGCATTGGGATAAAAATTATAAGATTATCAAAGAGTTGCGAAAGCTGCGTAAGTCTCAGATAAAGGTTCGCTTGCTAATGACTACGGCATGTATGGAGTATTGGATGCTTTTGCATTACGAGCGAACCGCACCAGCAATTGCATCTCCGGCTGATAAAGAGCGCATTAAGGACCGGGTAAAAAGACATGTACCGCTTTATGAAAAGGGTGATTATGATACCACGTGTGAGATCGCCAGAAATTACGAGACAGCTATCGAAAATGGAAAATGGACGCTTATCTCATTAGAAGATGACGGCTTACCAGCCGTGGGGGATACCGACGACCGCAACTGCTGGCTGTTTCAAGGAACTCACACATTCACGACGGTACATGAAGCCATTGAATTTTTGATGTCTTATGATTATTAAAGGCATAAAAGCTTCAATAAAGATGGTAAGATTTACAGGTATGACACTAAATATCGGATTTATTGGACTAAACATTGCTGGGGGTTCTTCCAAAGTGAATATGCAAACAATAATGTACTAAACTACTTTTCAAAAAATAAGTACAATCATTTTTAATGGCACTGATGCCCGTAAAAGAATAATGACAGGTATGTATTCAGCAGAGGTTGGATGTTCAATATTATCCTCAGCTTCTGGATATTGGGCTCTTTGAATGTATTCCAGGAATGTTCTAAGTCCAATGAGATATTTATAGTGCTGTTCCTTCCATCCAAGGCAATATGCCATAAATATCTGAAGGCAACCTTCATAAGCAGGTAACTTTATTAAGAATAATAAAAAAGATTTAGCTACAGGCAGATGGTGAAAAACATTTCATCGTCTGTTTTTTATTGTTTGGCGCAGTTCATTTGTTCATAGGTATTCCTGAAAAAGTACTCGAAATGAAAAGTAACGAAAAAGCTCGTAAGGTAGAAAGTTTAACAGAGAATAAAACTCCCCCGTCAGAAATATACATTAGACATAGAGATACGGTTGGGGGTGGTGAGATGGAACAAGAAAAAACAAATATAAATCATGATAATCTTGATCCCGCCATCTTAGACCTGATTTTAGATGCGCTATCCTATGGTGTTGCAAGAAGCATTATAAATTCAGCAGTTGAATCTATGAGTACAATCAATGTTACGCAACAAGTCAATGAGAATAAATTAGTTGCCTCGTTGACCAAGTAGACGCACGAGCAAACGTAACAGAAAGGATGTTTCATATGAAAGCAGCTGCATATATTAGAGTCAGTACAGACAAAGAAGAACAAAAAAGCTCTCTTGAAAATCAGCGTGAATTTTTTGAGAGCTACATACCTAATAGAGGCGATGAGCTGGTAAACATTTACTGTGACAAAGGCAAGTCTGCAACGAAGATGCAAAACAGAAAAGATTTGCAGCGTATGCGGAAAGCCGCTAAGCGTGGAGAATTTCAGAAGCTTTATGTTAAGGATATAAGCAGGCTTTTTAGAAATACACTTGACTTTATAACCGTTACAAGAGAGCTGAATTCTTACGGAGTTTGTTTGCATCTTGTTAATATGGGCGAAGGCAAGGATATAGATGGCTTTACATTAAATCTGATGGCAATGCTTGCTGAAAATGAGTCACAGCGCATTTCAGAGAAGGTTAAGTTTGGGAAACAACCTGGTAAAGAAAAAGGCCGTGTACCTAATTTTGTTTTTGGATACGACAGAATAGATAGATACACACTTGTACCTAATCCTGAAGAAAGTGAATGGATCAAGGAAATATTTGACCTGTACACTGAAGAAAAATGGGGCATGGCAAGAATAGCAGCATACTTGTATAAAAATAGTGTTAAAACAAAAAAGCTTAAGGATGGAGAGCCAAACTTCAATTGGTCGCAAAATACTATTGGCAAAGTGCTGAAAAATGAGATTTATATCGGTCTTGTAGTTAACGGGAAGCAGAGCAGCACCGATATATTCACGAACAAAAGAAAAGAGAATGCTGAAAGTGAATGGTATACTGTTGAAAAACCTGAGTTTCGTATTATTTCAGATGAACAGTTTAATAAGGCACAGGAACAGATTAAGTTAAACGCAGAGATTTATGAGAATACATTTTCAAGAAGAAGTGACAAGCATCTGTTTTCCAATTTAATCAAGTGCGGATCATGTGGATTTTCCTTTCGTCGTTATCAAAAAAAGCATTCCCAAAACGGACCCTTGTACGTTTGGTGGACATGCTCAAAAAGAAGTGCATACGGGAAAAATCGTTGTGAGTCTGAATATGTCAGGATTAATGAAGGCTGGCTTAAAGAAGGCTTGGACAAGCTTTTCAATTATCTTGTACAAGATAAGGCTGCATTCTTTGATGCAGTAGAGCGTAAATGCAATACATTAGTTAGAGAATATGTCTGGGATAATGATGGGTTTGACCTTGATATTGCAAAAGAAAAACTTGAAGAATTACAGAATAAGCGTGAACGGCTCAAAAGGCTTGCAGTGGACGGGTTGATTACGATGGAAGAAGTAAAGCAAGACATCATTCCAATCAATGCTGAAATAGAAAGGCTTTCTTTCAAGCTTAACAGCACAGACAAAACTAAAGAGCTTAATAAACAGATTAAGGATAGCCTTAAGAAATTCATAGAAGCATTTGACAGGTTTAAATTTACAGAGAATGTGGATAATACTGACTTGAAGAAAATCATTAAGGAAATCCAGGTCATGTCAGAAGCTGAAATCTACGTACACTTTAACATCAATGACGACTTGGAAGGACTAAGCTTCCCTGTACTGCTTTCGGGCACATTCTTAATGCCAGCTAAAGATAAAAACGACACCAATACTAAACACAGTACATAAGGATATGACCGAACGCTTACCAACCATTAATAAGCAGTTGTCCATGCAGGTAAAAAAAATTCTCGATAATAATAAGGCCGAGCGCCACCTTCGGGGTGGAGAAGCTACCAGAAAAAAATATCAAGAATTAGCCTAAGGAATGGGAGAAACAGGGAGGAATTTTCCCTTTTACGTAGAATAAACTATAAATTAGGCGAAAACTGCCAACTTCTCGGTAAAATCGCTAAATACGGCAAAAACGTCCAATTAAGTTTTATGTAAGAAGGGGGAAATTCTGCAGATGTTCGGATTTGGAATAGACATTGGTGTGGATTTGGGAACTGCGACAGTGCTTGTGTATGTTAAAGGTAAAGGCATTGTGCTTAAAGAACCATCTGTTGTAGCAATAGATAAAGATAGCGGAAGAGTTATTGCTGTTGGTGAAGAGGCCCGGCGCATGATTGGCCGTACGCCCGGCAATATTGTCGCAATCCGTCCTTTACGGGATGGGGTTATTGCGGACTATGACGTTACCGAAAAGATGCTGCGCCATTTTATTAACAAAGCCTGTAAACGTAACTTCTTTTTGCCCTTTTTTCGGCCCAGGATTATGGTTTGCATTCCTTCCGGGGTTACAGGCGTAGAAGAGCGCGCAGTTCGTCAGGCCGCTATTCAAGCCGGAGCAAAGCATGCAGCCCTGATTGAAGAGCCTTTAGCTGCAGCTCTGGGGGCCGGAATCGATATAGCTCAGCCTAACGGCTCCATGGTCATCGATATTGGTGGGGGTACTACTGATATTGCCGTGCTCTCCTTAGGCGGAATTGTAGTTAGCAAATCCCTGCGAGTTGGGGGAGATAAGTTCGATGAAGCGATAATCCGTTACATTCGCCGGGAATTTAATTTAATGATTGGGGAGCGGACTGCGGAAGAAATCAAAATACATATGGGTACAGCTTATCCTACCCTTAAACGAGATTACAGTGATTACGAAATCCGGGGCCGGGATTTAATTAGCGGCTTACCTAAAAACTTAAAAGTTTCGGCCCAACAGACCTATGAAGCCCTTCATGAATCCATTGAAGCAGTTGTCAGTTCGGTCAAAGAAGTGCTGGAACGAACCCCGCCTGAACTAGCTGCCGATATAATGCATAAGGGAATTGTGATGACCGGTGGAGGCTCTCTCCTACATGGTTTAAGTAACCTTATTGCCAAGGAGACAGGCCTTCCGGTGTATATTGCCGAAGAACCTGTATCCTGTGTCGCTTTAGGGACAGGGAAAGCACTAGCCAATATGGATATAGTAGCCAAAATCCACAGACCATACAAAAAAATAATTTAGTAAGCAAAAATGAATTTAATTAAGCTAGCTCTTCTGTTTTTCTACCGGAAGGGCTTGTTTATTTTACATAATTCCTTATTTTCTTATAGAAAATGCTTCTTTTGCAGGAAGAAGCAGGTTTTTGTCGAACTTATAATAATCTGCATAGATTTTAAAGGGGGACACTTTAAGTGGTCTCAAAATCACGACGAAACTTAGCGATATTACTCATACTGCTGATTTCCAATTTAGCCTCCCTATTTTCGGTGGTCACGCCACCGGCTTTTGGCAATAGTGATTTGGTAATAATTTCTCACAGCGACTATGCTTTGGTTACTACTTCCTCAGTAGTTCTGAGCGGTACAGTGGGTACATATTATAGCTCCAGCTTAACCGTCAATGGTGAGCTAACCCCAATCAGCCCGCAAGGAGCGTGGTCGAAGGCTGTAGCCTTAAATCCAGGGGAAAATACTGTTACCATCCGGGCTTCAGGTACAGGCGGCTACATTACCAGAGTAATCCACCTCATAAATACAGCTGATGCTCCTTTTATCACCATAACCTATCCTGCTGCGGAAACCTCGACTGTGTATGCAAATATTATCCCTGTTACTGCCAGCGTGTATAACGGGGACAGCTTTGACCTCCTGCTAAACGGTATTTCCGTATCCCCGGCACCGGCAGCAGCCCCAGGGGTACAGGCAGGCTACACTGATGTCAGCACTACCGTTAACAATCTCCACCCTGGAGCAAATATTATTACCGTAAAGGCAACCAAGGGCAGCAAGGTTACCACTAAGTCGATTACCGTGATTTATGATGACCTGCCGACTTTAGCGATTGCTTCCCCGGCCAATGGCTCCAGTACTACTACCCCTTCGATTCAGCTAACAGGTCAAGTCGGTAATGCCACCAAATTGAAGTTTGTGCTAAACGGGCAACAATCCGATGTACTTCCGGTTGTACCCAGTCTTCCGGGTGTACCCTTAACCGATTATGCTGTAACTTTGTCCAGCCTTTTAAAGCCTGGGGAGAATACCCTTGAGGTACGGGCGGAAAATGGCGAACAGATTACTGCCAAGACCATTACCGTAACCTATAATCCCACCGGACCGACTATTTATGACCTGAACCTGCCGGTAATTCCCGGCCAAGGGACGGTTTACACCGAACAAGTTACCATAACCGGAAAAGTTCGCAACGCTGCTAAGCTGGAGCTGATCAACCTGACCACCGGTTTAGGCCTGCAAACGCTAAATAGTCCCTCCGAAAATTTCTCCTTTTATAACCTAACCCTGATACCGGGGGTTACTAACCGGATTAGAATTACCGCCACAGGAGCTAGTGTTTCAACAACAGAATTGGACATTATATGGCAAAAACAACCCAGGGTTATCCTGGAGCTTCCCCAGGTTAACCGGACAATTGCTCAGGGCACCCAGCTGGACTACTCGGCGGATTACACCGAGCCCTTGCTTGATGCAGGAGATAACCGGGTACGAATTAGAGGTCGTCTGGAAAACACCACATCCTCCAAGCTATGGGTAAGAGGTAAAGCACAGTATTACCCGGGAACGGGAAATTTTGATCAATGGATAGACCTGGCAGCCGGAAATAATGAGCTTATTATTGAAGCTGCCAGCCAATACGGCAATATAACTCGGGTCAAGCTGCAAATCGCTTACAAGCTGGGTCCGGTGATTTCACTAATTTCACCCCTATTCCCGGCAACACCCGGTCAAGACATCAAGGTCAATCAAAACAAAGCCACTATTATCGGCAATGTTACCAGGGCCAAACCCAACGGGCTGACCATCAAAGT
Source organism: Carboxydocellales bacterium (assembly GCA_049302075.1). Lineage (GTDB taxonomy): Bacteria > Bacillota > Carboxydocellales > JAJZTU01 > JBAQLS01. The sequence continues at coordinate 238,684 of JBAQLS010000008.1, forward strand.
TACCGACCCGACAAATGCTGCAGCCACCTATACCCCCTGGTTGAACAGTCAGGGTAACTTCGCTCAGGAGGTAACCCTTAAACCGGGCAAAAACACAGTGGAGTTAGCAGCCACCGACGGTTTTGCCAGTGCCACCAAGCTTTTTTACTACTTATTTGATGATACTCCTACGGTAATCGTGAAATCACCCCTGCCCACTGATGAGATTAGAGAGAACAAGGTATTCGTTACAGGGACGGTTTGGAATGTAGATACCAATGGTCTGTTTATTAACGGGAACCAGGTTAGCTTTGACTCCCAGGGCAATTTTAGTTATGAAGTGTTGATAACCGATCCGGCTCAGGCAGTTATTAGTATCAAGGCCAGTAATGGCAGCCGGATAACCACACAGGACATTTCCCTCGGAGCGAATTATAAAGCTAAACCGGAGGCAATTTTTACTTCCCCTAGTGACGGAGGAACCTTATACCGCAATATTATATCAGTAGAAGGGAAATTTCTGGGAGTAAATACCCAGGTGTACAGCAGTAGCAGCACGGTGAAAATAAATAACTTGAACGCAACACTAAACGCAGATGGGACTTTTTACGGCAAGGTTACCCTGAAAAAGGGGACTAACACCATCACTGTAAATGCGAAGATTGCCGGCAAAACCATTAACAAAAGCATGAAATTAATTTACTCGGATTTACCTTTCGACGGTGCTGTTTTTGAGACCACTCCTGCTGCTAGCGGGGGGACGTTAAAGGTTTTTGGGGATCAATTGGTATTAAGCATCCCCCGGGGAGCTTTTATCGGAGACAGTAGTCTGAGCTTTCGGGTCAGAGGGTCGAATGATGTAAATAAGCACGCTCCGGAAATTATCTATGTCAGCAAAATATTCCAGCTAGACGGTGTCAATTCAATCCTCCCCGTAACCTTGAGTTTAAAATACATTGACGGGCTGCGGGACAAGCTTATACCACGCTTGGGTATTTTTAGGTACGATGGGGGAGAATGGGTAGGTGTCGGTGGTAAGACAGATGCCAAGAAACATCTGGTCTCTGCGGAAATAACCGAGTCAGGAACCTATGCAGTAATGGCTTATATTAATTCCTTCCGAGATACAAATGGCCATTGGGCCCAGGATTCCATTGAAATTCTTTTAGCCAAAGGAGTTTTGGAAGGCAACGGATATGGATATTTCACTCCGGAAGGGACACTAACCAGAGCGCAATTTGCTAAAATGCTGGTTAAAGCCTTAAATATACCAACTTACCGCGAAAGATATGCCACCTTTCATGATGTAAATCAGGACTCCTGGGCTTTTGAATATGTCCAGGCGGCGGTTCGGGCAGGCATTGTTAAGGGTGCAGGCGGCGGACGGTTTAAGCCGGAAAGCCCGGTTAGCAGGCTGGAGGCAGCCGTAATGGTGGCTAGGGCCGGAAACATGAAGGACGAACCGGAGAAGGAGATTGAGTCAACGCTGGATGCCTATAAGGACAAAAAGCAAATTACTTTCGGTCAGGGTTCGGTGGCAGCGGCAATTAAAGCCGGGGTTATTCAAGGTACCGGAGCCAATACTTTTAGCCCTGGAGCAAAAACCACCAGGGCACAGGCGGCCAAACTGGTCACCAGGCTCATGGTAATTCAGAAGAAACTATAGAGCTGGGGGTAGAAAAATGATTAAAGGTCTTTATACTGCAGCCTCCGGGATGATAATGGAACAAACCCGGAATGATACCATCGCCAATAACCTAGCCAATGTAAACACTACAGGGTACAAGAAGGATTTAGCGGTTTTTCGCACCTTCCCGGAAATGCTGCTGGCGCGGCTGACAGATGCAGACAAAACTCAGGGCACGGAAAGTGAAAAGCCCCCCAAGCCCGTCCTGATCGGCGGAGTGGGTACCGGGGTGCGGGTTGACGAAATAGTTCAGATTCATAAACCGGGAGCGATGCGCCAAACAAACGCGCCGCTGGATTTGGCTCTTGGGGGAGAAGGCTTTTTCGCAATCGCCACACCTCAGGGGGAACGCTATACCAGAAACGGCAGCTTTTCTATGGACGGGGACGGCTATCTAGTCACAACTGAGGGCAATAATGTACTGGGCCAGCGAGGCGCTATTCGGGTTCAGGGCCAAGCAGTTGTTGTGGATGCCCAAGGCGGAGTCAAAGTAGACGGCCAATTGGTGGATACCTTGAAAATTGTGGATTTCGCCGATAAGAAGAGCCTGACTAAAGAAGGTGATTCCCTTTATGCCGGGACCCAGCCGGTTAACCTAACCCCAAATCAGCTTAACGTACTCCAGGGTTTTCAGGAGCAGTCCAATGTAAACTCAGTCTTGGAAATGGTAAATATGATTACTGCCATGCGTTCTTATGAAGCTAACCAGAAGGCCATTGTGGCGGAAGACCAGCTGCTGGACAAAGCGGTAAACGAAGTGGGCAGGGTATAAGTTGAAAGTTGAAAGTTGAGAGTTGAGAGTTGAGAGTTGTGAGTTGTGAGTTGTGAGGAGGCGGGATTAATGTTAAGATCACTTTGGTCCGCTGCCAGCGGGATGATTGCCCAACAAAGCAATATTGATAATATTTCCAACAATCTGGCTAATGTGAATACCCTGGGCTATAAAAAGAGTACAGTGGAGTTTCAGGATCTCTTGTATGCTAACATGCGTAATCCGGGAACTACCAATAGTGAGGGCCGGGCGCTGCCTATCGGCATCCAACTGGGCACTGGAGTTAGGGTAGCCGGTACCCGGATGGATTTTAGCGGCGGAAGCTTACAACAAACCGGTAACCCCTTTGACTTGGCTTTAACTAAGGATGCTTTTTTCGAAATCAAGCTGACAGATGGTACTGTGGCCTATACTAAAGACGGGGCATTTAAGGTTGACGGAAGTGGCAGTCTGGTTACTGTGGACGGTTATAAAGTATCTCTGCAGCCTACTGCAGGTGCTGAGCTGAACTTTGATAGTTTAGATAATGTCTCCATCAATACTAACGGAGGGATAGTAAAGCCTACCTCGGTAGACACAGATGCGGATATATACACAATAAAAGATGCCACTAAGCTGGTCGAAGGTCCAACCGGTTTCTATACCGGTGATTTCGAACAGTGGACCAAGGGTGAACCGCCTAATGACCTTCCTCCCCAAGGGAGATATTATAAAGTGGAGCTGCCCAACGGCTCGGAGGCTTTTGTCAAGACCGATGTATTTATCCGGGATACTGACGGGAATCTAGTCACTATTGCCAAGGCTGCTGATGCAGAAGGCTTACAGAAGCCTGCCAAGTTAATAACCTCCACAATGCCCGCGTTAAGTGATCAGGTGGTGCAGGTGTCGGTGAATTCCAAGGGTAAATTTGATATCCTCCAGCAGGTTGGCAGGTTTAATCTGGTTAAATTCATTAACCCCCAAGGACTGGAGAAAAAAGGTCAAAATCTTTATAAGGTTACTGCGGCCTCCGGTGCCCCTATAGGCGTAGATCCCATCCAGGATAACCTGCAAAGCGGTTTTGTGGAAAGCTCCAATGTGCAGGTAGCAGAAGAAATGGTTAAAATGATTGTGGCCCAGCGAGCTTACGAGTTAAATTCCAAGGCCATTACCACTTCCGATGAGATGATGGGCATTGCCAACAATCTTAAACGGTAAATAGCGCGGTAAGTGCCAAAGTAGGCGCTAAAGTAGGCGCTAAAGTTGGCGCTAAAGTTGGCGCTAAAGTTGGCGCAGTAATGTGATAAAGCAGGTGAGATTATGGAAATAGCTAAAATCGCTGCCCTAGCTCCCATAAAAATTGAAGATACAATAAAGGCTAAGCAGGGTGACGGCCAGGCAGAAGGCCAAAGCTTTCAGCAAGCTCTGGAAAAGGCCGCCTCTTCCGGCGAGGACCAAAAGCTGCGGGAGGCCTGCCAACAAATGGAGTCCCTGTTCATCTATCAGCTGATGGAAAGAATGCGGGCTGCTGTACCCCGGAACGACCTATGGGGAGACAGTGCCGGGGTGCAGATATTCCAGGGGATGCTGGATGAAGAGTATGCTAAAAACATGAGCAAGGCCGGTGGTATTGGGCTGGGGCAAATGCTCTATGACCAGCTAAAGCGGTCGTAATACTCAAAATCGGATAATATTGCACGGAATTTTTCCTTAATTTTGTGTACTTCCCATTTGCTCATGATTGTTTATTCCTCCTAAAGTGCTCGAATTAGAATAAATGAAAATTGGGTATACTTTAATAATATCCGACCTATTGTAAGCATCGGCAGGGAACAAAGAATAGGTAATCATTTGGAAATTCTAATAAAAAAATGAATATGAATGTGTTTTGCTAGTCCCCCAATGACTTTTATGATTGGATTTGATATAATAGTTTTAAGGATACATTCACAGAAAGGATGTATGTTATGAAAACATTGAGTGAAAGCCAAATAAAACGTTCAATATCTAACGTTAAGGCTACATTAGCTGTTGAGGGAATAGTTATGGGGCGGCGGGCAATTGTTAATGGTCGTAGATTTTTAAAAGGTCAGCTAAGTAGTGAGGAAGTTATAGGTGATATAACTGCCTATATTCAAAGAAAGAATAGAAATTAGCAAAGGGTTATGTCTATGAAATACAGTTCTTCGTCATCGAAATACTTTTATCCTGGTACGGATATTCTCTTAAATAAACTGGACATACTTGATAAGCAATTATTAAACGAAGCAGAAGATTTATACACTTCTCAGAGACTTTTGGAGTTAGATGTAGAACCTTTACCAGGTAACTTAAAAGGGCTGGATATTACATGGCCGAACTAAATGCACTTCATCCTTTTAGGGAAGGAAACGGACGGACTATTCGAGAGTTTATTCGTTGTTTAGCGCTTAACAATTTTACTCTGAACTGGGACGCATAAAATGGAAAACTCAGGTGAGATTACGTCGATCTTTGAACGGGATTTAAATCCTGAACGAATTATTAGAGAGCTGTCTGCCAAAAGCGGACAGACAATTTTGAAAGGAGACACCTTAATTATCTTTGATGAGATTCAAGCCTGTGAAAGAGCATTAACCTCTTTAAAGTATTTCTGTGAAGAGGCACCGGAATATCATATCATTGCCGCTGGCAGTTTGTTAGGTGTTGCTCTCAATCGAGAAAAGTACTCTTTTCCTGTTGGAAAGGTAGATATGATGACCTTGTACCCGCTTGATTTCGAGGAATTCCTGTGGGCAACCGGTCATAAAGAATTATGTAATTTAATAAAAGAGTCTTTTGAAAATTTTGTGTCCTTGTCGTTGCATGAAAGTGCAATGGATTTGTATAGGACATATTTAGTAGTCGGTGGAATGCCGAGAGCCGTATTGGAATATGTAGACACAAAAGACTTTAACTTTGTATTTGCGGCTCAAAAAACGTTGAATGATGCTTATATTGCTGACATGGCAAAGCATGCCTCACCGCAAGAAACTACCAAAATCATGGCGGCAGGGGCAAGTGTTCCGGCGCAAGAGCCCATGAATATGAAACGCCGCTTGACTGGCTTAAAACAGCGGGGATTATAAATAAGTGTATCCGTGTTACCGAAGGGAAAATGCCACTTAGCGCTTTTGCTGATAATAGCTCATTCAAAGTATATATGATGGATACAGGACTTTTGTGTTCCAAATTTGTATAGCGGCCAATGTTGTCATAAACAGCCCCACAAGCTTTAGCGGTTTCAAAGGCACTCTGGCAGAGAATTATATCATGCAAGCCCTTGTTACAAACGGTTTTTCTCCATACTACTGGAGTTCTCCGGGTAAAGCTGAATTGGATTTTGTGTTTCAGGATAAGCAGGGAAATATCATTCCTTTAGAGGGAAAATCAGCTGACAATGTTAGAGCGAAGAGCTTAAAGAGTTATGTTTCATTGTACCAGCCACCATATTCTGTTCGCGTATCCGCCAAAAATTTTGGTTTTGAGAAGGGTATTAAGAGCATTCCGTTGTATGCTTTGTTTTGCTTAAAGCATTCGTAAGGCAGAATAAAATTCAAAAATTCATAGTATTTCATTAATGACCTCAAGGACAGGACCCTTGAGGTCAAGTTTATCGATGAATTCGTCTGATTTGGTTCCTTTAAACCGGGCACAGCGGATTTGGGATTTTAGCAGGTACTCGGTAGGGTCGGAGCTATAAAGCAGTAAACCTCCATAAGTTGGGTAGAAACTGCCGGCTTCCCGGGCGATAACTTTTAATTTAGCTAAGAGATTAACATCTGCCTTTTCCGTGGGAATATGGCGTTTTTGTTCACGAATCTCTGTAAGGAATTGCCACTCGAAGCTTTTTACCGAACTCGCTGATTTTGGACTCACTAGTACTAGACTTAGCCATGAGTTCAAAATCAAACACTTTACCTATTGCTTTTAAGTTAGCATTTGCAGGCGTACCCATCTTATCAGCCAGGCTTATGGAAGCCGGGGTTACTTCTTTAACACTCAGAGTAATCTTAGTGTTAGGATCGGCTTTAAGCATGTCCTGTAGTGCTTTAACATCAAAGGCAGCAGGTGGGATAACGAATTGAACATCGTCAGTTTTGATGGTGATTTCCTTTTGCTTATCAGCTGAAGCATTAAGCAGCGATGCTGCCATTTCAACTTTAATAGTGCTAGCTACTGTATTAGCAGGTACTTCAATTACTACAGGCTTGTCACTGTTAATCATCGCTGTAAGCAAAGTGGTATCAACTGCAACTATTGCATTACCAGCGGTAACGGTTACAACACCGGTATCAGTGGTTGTAGTAGTTGTGGTGGTAGCGGGTTCAGGAGTAGTCGTACTTCCGCCTGAACTACCACCGGTTGAGGGTGGCTCTGGTTGCAAGTTCAATATGACATCATAGAGATACTGGCTGCCCACATAAACTTTCCCAATATACTTTGTTATCCATGCTGTTATAATAGGTACTTGGTGCAAGGTAGATCAGGGAGTAAACGGCACCATAAACGGAGCTGCCTACATAGGTCTTGGAATTACTACCGTAGCGGTGATGATTGCCCGGGCTCTGAAGGTTGGAGGTAAGAACGTTGCACTGTCTGCTAACGCAACTGCCCAACAACTGAACAAGTTCAGTGATAAGCAACAAATCGCTGGGCCTCTTTTAGAGTTCCGGAGAGAGTTACAGCTCTTGATCGCCGGAATGCGTTCCCTGCTCCAAGGTAACCGGTCCGACCTACATAATAAAATGCTGGTACTTTCCCTAGATGAAATAGGCCAATTGGGTCTTTCCTTTAATATGGTATCAAAACCAGCAGATCATGGCGGAAGAACCTTATCTGGAACTGCGTACTGCAGTGTCCGAAGCTTGCTTAAACGCCATAGAACATGGTAACCTTGCCAATCCCTCTTTGTCTGTAGAAGTGGAGTTTGCCTGGTGCGGATAGGGAAAGATGGTTTATAGCAGGCGGGATGTTTTGGGGTTAATTATCATTATGAAAAGTTATTTAAGATGGTAGGTTTAACTCGCTGGTTAAACACGTAACCCAAAGCCTTTACAGTATGTTGGCGAGTATTTCTTTTATAGTTGCACAGATATCCTCAAACCGGATATATCATAATAGTCTCTTGGACGCGTGTTCTGATCACCTCTGGAAATAACAGTTTCCAGCTTTTCAGCTATTATGGTTTCCAGGTTATATGCCAGCACTTTTATACTGCGGGGTTCTAGAAGCAGCTTGAATTCATAGACAATCTCTCGGGGAGTAATTTTATCACCGGTGGTGATATCAATCTTTAAAGGCACGGCCATCGGAGGATATTGTGCTTCAAGTGTGACGCGTAACCCCGCATAATTAGCGCTTTCTCGTATTTCCTCTGTGCGTTTGATAGAGAAGGTTACATCATCGTTCACAGGAATACGGCATATTTCCTCAAACATCTTGGTGATAGTCTCTGCATTGACGGGCAAACCCCGAAGTGTTGCGTCCATATCAATGGTTGCCCGTGTATCAAGGCCAACCATTGCAGCAATCAAGAAACCGCCTTTGAGAATGAAGTTCGACTTGTAAAACGATAAGGAAATACGCTCCAGCAATCGTTCCAGCATATAGTTTTGCATGATGATTTGAGCGGAGATATTCTTGCTTTTTGACATATTTTTGATAATAGCCTTTAGTTGCATCGCATTGTTCATAGTAGCACCTCCAAGTAAGAACGCAGTTTCTTTTCTACCCTAAAAAGCTTTGCATATTTTGAAAGCAGGGGAATGTCCTTTTTATTTAAGCGAGTATAATGCTTGAAGGCATCTGTGACAATTTGAATCTCGGTGCTGCTTCGACCCTTCAGGATGTCGCACAGCGTTCTTTCAGAATTGTAAATACGAATGGGATTACCGCCGGGAGACATAATAGACATAATTCCGATTTCATATATTTCATCCTTAACGCGGTAGTATTTGACATTCTCTGTATTGAGCGCAGTCGTATTATATCCCAGGGGAAAGGTCATGGAATATTTAATGGGAGTGCGGTCGCTTAAGTCGAGCAGGAACAGGGCAGTTTCGTGGGAGAATATTCCGCGTTTAAATCGCATTTGCAAATTAAACATTTCATCGTCGAAAACTGTCGGAACTAAATATACGCCACGCTCTGAACGTTCAAGCAAGCCTTTTTCAACGAGAACCCTCAAATGTTCACGCGAAATCCCGGCTTTTGTAACTTGTGCTGATGTTACTACGCCGTTGTTATCGTGTGCTAGCTTTAGTATTTGTTCGGAATAAGTCATGTGTACTCACCTCAGATCCTGTTTAATTCAATACGATTGACTTTCATGCACATAATTATAATAAAAGTATGCAAGAAAGTCAATAAAATTTCAAAGGGTTAATCCTTTTGTCGCCTCGAGCATGAGAAAAAGATGAGATGAAATTAGGTTTTAGAGTTTTAACACTAAAGTAAATTAGAGTATGGGTATAATCGAGGGACTCAGTTGTCCAATACTGAGTCCTTCTTTCATTGGCGCATTGAGTATTAAAAACAGAAGGAGTGTTGATGATGGACTTTCAAACAGTTATCTGGGTTGGTGGCGCAATCCTACTAGCCCTGCTTATATTAATCCCTGTAGCAATTTTTACCTGACATTACCTGTTGAGTGATTGTCAAATAATGCAGGAATTCGGCTGTCTGCCCCGAATTTAGTAAGGTGTCCTAAATATGGATGCCCAAACGAGGCAGGAGGTAGACAGTGAGAAAAAAAGGAACAAAGTTTGCTGCACTGATTTTAGCCCTTGCAATTTTTATTAGCGCAAGCCCTACCGCAATAGCTGCCGACAGTCAGCGCATGATCATGGCCTATTTATATATGGGTCCCAATGAAAGTCCGCAAACTGCCGGGGAAAAATTTAAGACCCAGGTAATGGCCACGGTCGGCACAGTGGATATTGTCGCCCCCAACTGGCTGGACGTGACGGACAGTGCGGGAACTGTTGTCGACACCACTAATCAAAGCTTTATCGACTGGGCCCATACTCAGGGTATTAGGGTAACCCCCATGGTCTCCAAGAAGTTCAGCTCCGGTTATATCCAAACAGTGTTGGCGAGCCCGGTACTTCGAACTAAACTAATCAATAACCTTTTAAGCAAGGTTGATAAATACGGCTATGACGGGCTAAACCTGGATTTTGAGGGTGCAGGCTTGGAGCCGTTCCCCGGAGCACTTACCGCCTTTGTTCAGGAATTAGCCAATGGCTTACATAAGCGAGGGAAACTGGCCACCATAGCCGTTATGCCCAAAACCGGACCCAATACCCCCGGTTGGCTGGGAGAATATGATTATCCGGCCTTGGGAAAAATGGTGGATTACGTGATAATAATGGCGTATGACCAAAGCTGGGAAGGGAGTCCACCGGGGCCGGTAGCCGGTCTGGACTGGGTCAGCCGGAGCATGTCTTATGCTGTGTCCGCTATTGACCCCCAAAAAGTAATCATGGGCGCTCCCCTCTATGGTCGCCGCTGGAAGGATGACAAGGGCGGGAGAGGAGTTTCCTATGCCTATGCCCAGCAGCTATTAACGGAAAATAACGGTATCCTCCTTTGGAATGATTCCGCCAAAACCCCCTATTTTAGCGCAAGAGACGCTCAAGGTGTAAATCAGGTGGTATATTTTGAAAACCAGCTAAGTCTTCAGCACAAAATGGATTATGCCGCCGAATTAAAAGTAGCCGGAGCAGCTTTTTGGCGGTTAGGTTTTGAGGACCCATCCTGGTGGCCGGACCTGGATTTGCATCTGCAGGGGTTGCTGGTCGGAGAACAACCACCGGCAGATAACCCTCCAGTGGATAACCCTCCAGTGGAAAATCCTCCAGTGGATAACCCTCCAAGTAATTCTGGCGGAGTATCCCGGGGAGATGAAGCCGTTTTGCGGGATATTAGTCGCCACTGGGCTAAAAATGACATTATGGCACTAGTAGCCAAAAAGATTATCACCGGGTTTCCCGACGGAACCTTTAAACCGGAGTTGGCAGTAACCAGGGAACAGTTAGCTATCATGCTGGCCCGAGCCTTAGAACTCCGGACACCACAGCAAAAAAGCGGACTCACCGATGTTCCGGCAAACTACCAATATGCTGATTATATCTATGCAGCTAAATCTGCCGGAATAATCAATGGCTATGCGGATCAGACCTTCCGCCCCGCACAAAATGCCACCCGGGCCGAGGTAGCCAAAATGCTGACTACCGCCTTAGCCCTTCCTGCCACAACTTCTGACCTAACAGCATTTAAGGATGTTGCTGTTCAACATTGGGCTGCCCCTCACATTGCCGCCCTGAAAACCGCCGGCATTACGAATGGCTTTGCCGATGGAAATTTTCAGCCGGAAGCTACCACTACCAGAGCCCAGGTAGCTAAATTCCTTAACCAAGCCCTTGCCTTAAAAAAATAAACTAACTTTACTTGAAAAAATAAAAAATATTTTCTTTCTACGGACACAAAAGCTTAGTTGGCTTACGTATTACTATAGTGCTTGATTAGGGGGTTACCATGGGCAACAGTGTTAATGTAACCGGAATCTGCAAAACCATAACGCTAGTCCTCTTCTGGACCACTATCTTCTGGATCACCCTTTTATGGAGTAACCTTTTCCTTCTGTCGGCTATTGCCAAGCCGGGTACACCGGAAGACCCCCTGGTAACCAAAAGCTATGTGGATACTTACATAAGCGACCGATTTGACCAGTGGACAGCCCAACTAACGGATTTGGCCAATCCTCTGGAAGACCAGCAAAAGAGATTAGATTCCCTACGAGCCAAGCTTAACCCTTTCAAGGACACCAAAGGTCACTGGGCGCTAGACAGCATCCTTTATCTCCGGGCTAAAGGAGTTATTTCCGGATTTGAAGACGGTACCTTCCGTCCCAATGGGCAAGTTACCAGAGCACAACTGGCGGCAATGCTGATTCGAGCTAAAGGAACAACACCGGATTCGGAAGTCAAACAGGAATTCCGGGATGTACCTCCCCAACATTGGGCCTTCCGCGAAATTACCGCCGCCAAAGCTGAGGGCATAATCAGCGGATACCCGGACGGCACCTTTGCTCCCAATCAGCCGGTGACCAGAGAACAGATTGCGGCCATGATTGTCAGAGCCTTCCCGGTCGAAGCCACCCTGACGGAACGTAGTTTTACCGATATCCGTCAATCCTGGGCCAAGGATAACATCATTAGTTTAGCTAGAGCAGGTATAATCGGGGGGTACCCGGACAACACCTTTGCTCCCAAGAAAACAGTAACTAGGGCTGAAGTCAGTGTCATTATAGGGCGGGCTTTAGACCCCGATAAAAGAATCAAGGAAGCCGCAAATTAGCGGAAATTAGCGGAAATTAAGCCGTAATAACCTCTGAGAGGTCCTGATATAGTATTATTTACCTCGGGTGAAGTTTTGCTAAAAGTATTGACTAGTAAGTCAGTGCTGGTTATAATAGGTAAAGTACGGCAATTATGAGTATATAGGAAAAGAATGTAAACTTTCTAAAGGCATATACCTTTAGACTTAGGTTAATTGCATATAATCAAATCTTCTGAAGGGGGGCGATGGCCGGAACCTAATTTACTGTTTTAAAGGGTATCGGCAAGACCAAGCTTAAAAAGAAAAAACTTAAAGGGGGATTTAAAAAGAATGAAGAAGACCAAAAGAATAGTTTCTTTAATCACAGCAGCGGCCTTTTTATTAAGCTCTGTTGCTCCCGGCTTCGCTAAGTCCATAGACGATGCATCCAACAGACTTATTTCCTTGGACTTAGTAAAAGGTTATGAGGACGGTTCCATTAGGCCTGACCAAAACATCACCCGTGCAGAATATGCTGTCGTTATGGTGCGTGCTCTGGGTCTGGAAACCGCTGCTACCATCTCCACAGGTGGTGCTACCAAATTTAAAGACGTTGCTGCTAGCAGTTGGGCTTCCGGTTATGTGAATGTAGCCGTTTCTCAAGGAGTCATCAGGGGTTATCCCGATGGCACTTTCAAGCCTGATGCTAAGGTGTCAAATGCTGAAGCAATCACCATGGTAGTAAGACTGTTAGGTTACGAGGATACCCTGACTAAGATTAACTATCCTACTTCCTACATCACCAAGGCAGCCGAACTCAAGATTCTTGACGATGCTACCATAAATGATTTCACTGCATTAGCTACCCGGGGCAATGTATTCATGCTTGCTGACAATGCTCTTGATACTGCCATGTGGGGCCTGAAAGAGACCAACAGCAAAGGTGAAAAGGTTTACGGAGAGCTTAATACGCTTATCAAAGAAAAGCAAAAAATTACTGAGAATGACGCCGCACTCATTACTAATGCCGGCGCAGGTATTTCCGGTGTTCCTAAAGACGTAGCAACCGTTGGCGGAGTGGACTACAAATGGGGTTTAACCAAGTCTACTACCGATTTTGTCGGTGTTAAGGCCAAGATTTACTGGAAGTTAAGCGGAACTGATAAGAAAATCGTTGCAGTTAACCCTGTAGGCGCAGTTAAAACCGGTAAAGTAGAATCTTATACTGTTACTTCAGATGGTAATATCTCTAACGACAAGGTTAAGTTATTCGGAATTGGTGAATACACCGCAAATTCCGGTGCACGAACAGTAACATCTGGTGCATACGGCACATTAACTGAAACAACAGCACTGAAAGGCAAGTATGTAACTTTGTCACTGAGTGATAGCGGCAAAATCGAATCTGTTGTTTTCAAGGACTATACAGATGCGGATATCGTTAAGGCCGTAAACACCACTGATAAGAAAATTGAATTCAAGAAGATTTCTAGCCTAGACCTGAAAAACATTGATGACAAGAACTTAGAAGTCATTAAAGATAGTAAAATTGCCACTCTGGCCGACATTAAAGCTGGCGATGTAGTATCTTACTACAAGAATGGCGATTACTACACAATTTATACTAGCAACCAGACTGTAACCGGTAAGTTGGATTCATCTTCAACTACAGGCGTTAACTCTCTCAAGTTTGTAATTGCCGGTAAATCCTACTACTCCACAGAAGCTGGTGTGTACACTTCCACTGATGCGGGTGAAACTGTATCCGCTTCTAAGACAACTAGCGTAACTACTATTGGTACTGACTTGGTAACCAAGAACGTAACCGCGAAACTGGATGCACAGGGCAACGTAGTAGCAGTATTTGCTGGTGGTACCAGCGCTACTGACACCAATAGCTTCGATGCTTTTGTACGTCAGATTTATACTGATACCGCTAGTGGTAACACTGTGGCTAAGATTCTGGTAACAAAGCTAGATGGAACTGCAGCTTCATATGAAATTGATAAAGACAGCTACACTTATTCAGCTTTCAATAGCGATGCTATTGCTAAGCAAGTTGACATTGACGGAACTGGTACTGGTGCTAACGTTACTCCTAAGACCATAGCTAAACTGTCTCTGAATAGTGCCGGTAAAGTAGAAAAACTCGCGCTCATTGACAGTCTTGCTGTAACTGCTGTCAACAAAGATCAAAACTATGTTAACGTTGCCGGTGGCAGCAAGTTCGCTGACACTGACACTAAGGTTATCCGCGTAGATAAGTACGGTAACAACGATCTCGGACTGAATTTTGTAACTGACGCCCAGATTGGAACTTGGGATGCCGGTGAATCCTTCGCATTTGATCAGTTAGCTGCAAGTAAGACCTTAACCGCATACTACAAAGATTCCAAGCTTAAATATCTCTTTGTAGATAGTAATGCTAGCATGACCAGTGACCTTCTGCCAGTTCTAGTAAGTAGCAAGGGTATAGCTGTCGGCGATGCTAAATGGGGTCTGACTATCATTGAACCTGGCAAGTCCTCCGCAACTTACGAGGTAACTGATGTCGCTTATGATACAAAAGTAAAACAAGACGCTGGTATCAACGTTGACGGTTACAAGACTGTATACCTGATTAAGCTTAACACCGAGAAGACTAAAATTACTTCCATTTTGGGAACCGACACTCCAGTACTTGACAAGGTAGTAACTGAGGTTACTGAACTCAGTAGTGTAGTCGAAGTCAAGTACGCCAGCGGTACCACTGTAATCAATAAAAACGCCAAAGTCTTCAAAAAGACTGACTCCGGTACCGTAGAAGGAACCATCAGCGATATCTCCTCAGGTAAAACTGTAGACTTCTACAATACCTTGGATAAAGACGACAAAGTTACTCAAACACCTCTCGACATCATCTACGACTTTGTTTACGTTGAGTAGTTTAACGTAAATGGAATAGGTAGAAGATAAAAAAAGGACCGGACGGTTAGACGTTCGGTCCTTTTTTTAATGTATAGGAAAGCATATAAATTTTGACCTGTCCCCATAAAAATAGACACTTTTATCTCGTACATGCTCACTCTTTCGCATAATTGCTATAGAATCTGTTATGCAGCTTTTTTCGACATCTTCTTCTCATTGTAGTAGTCCTCTGGTGTCTTATAATTATAGCTGGCGTGTAGTCTTTTCCTATTGTAAAATATCATGATATATTCGAAAACCTTAGCCTTAGCTTCGTCCCTTGTTTTG
>JBAQLS010000009.1:0-34429 GCA_049302075.1 Carboxydocellales bacterium
AAGCGAAACAGCTCTTGGATCTTCTTAGTGTCAATCCTTATGATTGCAGCGATTGATCGGTGTTCAAGGGAAATTTGAATCGTTCAAAATTATTAATCTCTTGTTCAAGGGTGCTCAAAATGAGTTACAAGAAACTACTAATTGAATACATATATCTACTTACGCACGGCGAGATGTTATCTGAGAGAATAGCACATCAAATATCGCAAATAAGCAAGTCAGACACTGGAAGAATCAAATGTGAAATTCTTCGTAAGGTATGTTTTGCTGATATCTGTGGCATAAAACTTCCGGCAAAAAGATTAATCTCTAGTTTATCAGAAACCTCTGCTAGTGATTATGGTGAAGTTTTAAAAAGTATTGAAAATGAGTTCCTTATCCGTCTAAATACAACGGAAAAATATATCGAGGGACTGCATCCGGTTCGTTCCCAACATATCGTTGATAAGCTGCATGAATACTCAGAAATAAATGATACGGCACTTCAAGTAGTCAAGATATCGGATGCGCTCTACTTACCAAAGCTGTTCTCAAATCTACCTAATTTTATTACTAGCAAAGAAAGTTTCTATTTTGAAATAACAGACGTATTGTGGAACAGCAGTGATTTATCGAATTACATTTTAGCTTTACAGGGGTTGTTTTCCGGTAGCGTAATGCAATATTTTCATCGAAATAGAGAGACTTTTGACGATGCAAACACGCATGGAGGACTTTTTCTTTTAGCCACCGAATTAAATCCCTTCATACGATTTCAAGAATTCGACCTATCGCTTGACACTTTGGATAAGATGAAAGAGACTTTTCCGGACAACTCAAATATAGAATACTTGTGTAATCTCAGAGATGCTACTCCAAAACTTATTTCAGCTGAAATGGATATTTTTAATTTCTGCAAAGCGTTGTATAACAAACTAGACGGTATCGATCTTTTTGAGGTTACCGGTGATGTCGCCTCATATTCCGCTATTGCATATTGGCTATACAATATTGACTCGGATTTTAATCTGTCAAAGAATATATCACTCCGTAGAATTTGGGATGAAAATGAAAAATATACCATGGATGTCATATCCTCGATTATGTACACCTGTTTCTGTGGGGATAAAGATGTATACTTACATTTTGTAGAAGAAAACTTATCGGTTATCCTGACATATTTAAAAGTAGCTACTAAATCTTTGAAGCTTTATGCTAGTAAAGACAAGAAAGCGATTCATGTTGAGTATCTTTTGTTGTTAAGTGACATTAAAAAAGGAAACGAAGAAAGCGTTTCCAGACTGAAAGTCATTTGCAAAACGCTTCCGATATTTGAGCAATATTGCGCCGATGCTATAAAACCGACATTGGAGGTCCTTTCCAGATACGAAGCTCCTGATGATGCTCATAAAACTATGCCTATTAGAAATATTGTCATTATGTTTCATCAGGAATTCGCTTCCCTGTGGAGCAAAACTATAATGAGCAATTATGAGTGTGATACAATCGCCGAGTGGTTGGAATACTGGTTTTCTGTACGGGAAAATATAGTCACACTTTTTGAGAAAAGTTCAGCTTGTATCTATAAATTGCTCGAAGGAAAACAACTTGGCAGTCTTGCCACTGATATAGATAATCTCAGAACTGAGATCAGTAAAAACCTAATTAGTGAGTTTAGATTTCCGAATGAAGATAGACCCTTTGAGGAAAAGGCGAGATTGCCGGAGGGTCTTAGCAAAATAAAAAGTGGCTATTTTCAGAGCACACAAAATTTCTCTAATCAATTTGTGGGCGTTATCCTAAGAGATACTGAAAAAGCCAGATTGGCAATAGAAGTAAATCTAAGAACTGCACAGAACACATTAGATGAAATGCAAGCATTTTTCGCAAATGTTGCCAATGAACAGGGGCTTTTTAAGAAACAGCATGCGGAACTCTGCGAGCTAGAAAAGCAACAGCTGGAATATCTAATAATGACATGCTTGTATTTTCAGGAGCATCAACCAAGCAAATACTTTAATAAATATCAAATCAAAGCTTGGTATAATGCTAACTATAAGGAGGCTATATCAAGGGCAAAGATTGCTCTTAGCACATTGTCTGAAGACCACCCTGTCATCTTCCCCGAGAAATATTTCCGAGATAAAAATTTGAGTTATCACCCGATAATTGTTCACAACCTTAATGTAACAGAAAACGCTGTCATGATGAAGTTTATATATGACTGCATACCATTTGCTGAAACTATATTTGATTATTTGGTGGTGTTATGTCGAAATAGCCAAGGTGATATTTTGCCTACAGGCTTAAGCATGTCTAGAAACCTTTTAGCGGATTTAGGACAGGTAATTGATACTAATGATGAAGAATTGGCCGAAAAATTGACTCCTCCTTTTCCAATAGACATAACTACCCAAATGCTCGAATGTTTTGAGGGTAAATATGAGGTACTTATTCCAATTACAACTGGCTATGAAGGAATTGATAAGACAGGAGAATTATTATGGGCGTATTCGAAGACACTGGAATTGCTAAATGATGAATGTGATGCCGAATACCTAGATTCTTCCAGAGATAATTTGAAATTTGAAATTTTAAGTTTGCTCGCATCTTTTCAGCAAAAGATATCTCGAAATGATTATGAAGAACTACATTTACTTTGTGAAGCGGTGATAGATGGTCAAGTATTTAATGACGCCAGCATTAATGAATTTTACGAGAAATTAATCCTTAAAAAATAAGTACAGTTTATGACATAACCCAACTTCCCATTATGTTTATGATGGATAAGCAATATTGTATCACGGGCATCTCATAGCCTGCTGATATTCAACATGTGAACTAAGCAGACATGCTCCTAAATCGTCTGCAAATCTTATTATACGAGGAGAACTGTAAAGTGAACAATATTGTTTCAAGTGAATACTCAAACATAGATTTAATGAGTCCCGTTTCAGAAGAAATATCTCCATATGATGCTGCATATCCTATGATGCTTTTGTCTAACGGATTAAAAGGCAGACTGGCACAGGCGGAGATTGCAGCTAAAGAAGTGTATAACGCTGTTGCAAAGGAAGCTCCTATACTTGCACAAGTGCAACAGTCTTTAAAAAAAGGCTACAGGTATGTGGTTGATGCTACTGAAAGCACTCTTGAAGCTATAGAGAGTGGCAAAATCAAGCTTACGACTGACAAGTCTGGAAAAATGTTTGCGCAATTTAGGGAAGTAAACGGACATTACTGCTCCAAGCTACCTATAAAGAAAGAGCTTTTTCACAAAGGTATCGACCCTGTACAAATGGCAAATGCACTGCAGATGAAAGCTCTGCAAGAGCAGCTTCAGGTAATTGCTGACCAGATAAATATCATCGGCCATAGTGTAAGAGAGGTTTTGCAGGGGCAACAGAATGACAGAATAGGGCTATATTACAGTGGCATGGCTTTATACTTGGAGTCAAGGAACATTGCTGATAGTGAGATGAAAAAGGCTTTGATGGCTCAATCCTTAAGGGCTTTATCAGAAGCTACATTTCAGCTTGCTCTTACCATGCAGTCAAACATACAGTATCTGGTGAATAAAGAGTACGAATCCGCAAAAGGAAAGAGCGTGGAATTGATTGATGAGCATATGCGTAGCATAAATCAGTCTTTTGCGTTCATTCATCAGGCCACAATGTTACGAGCAGGTATCTATTGTAACCAAGGAGAACTGGCGGCCATGTCAACAGTACTTGATGAATATTCACATTTTATCGAGGGTACCGTTGCAAATAATGCTGCTCTGCTAGCCCAGTGTGATACAACCGACAATGGCACAGAAAAAGGCGTGTGGAAATCACGAACAAGGCTTAAGCTTGATGTATCCGATTTCACAAAGCGATTAAATATGCCGAATAAAACTGTCTATTTAGGAATTTCAAAGGAGAATGAGTGATGGGAAGAGTAAAAGGATGTATTAATGAAACATGCGTAGCTAACCAGAAAAAAATTACTTATAAGGAGGCAGATGACTACTGTTCCAAATGCGGAAATAAGCTTTATTATGTCTGCAAGGAATGTTATACGCAGTTGCCTGATGATTCAGAAAAGTATTGCGTGAGATGCCTTGCTGAAAAGCAGGATCGCAAAGACCATACTTTGAAAATAGCGGGTGGCGTAGTTATGGCCGTAGGTATTGCTGTAGTAAGTACAGGAAAACAGGTTATTAAGGTTATATCAAAGTTGAAGTGATTTAAGTGGGACACGATAACAAGGCTATAAAATTTCAACTTTTAGAGTTTCCCATTATGCGTAATACATGATGAATTTCCACTAACCTTACATAATGGTGAAGTTTTGATAAGCGATAAACTTCGGGGGTTCGGGGGCAGAGCCCCTGAATAATTAACTTATGCGCTTTTACACCGCTTGGGGTAGGTTTTCCCGGTAATAGTTCGAACGCTTCACCAGGGGCGGATAACCTTCGTTAGTAGTGTAAATTCGTTTCCGGTTGTAATAGATTTCTGTGAACCGAAATACTATACTTTTTACAGTTTCCATCCGAATGGTTTCTGTTCTGATCTTGTAAATACGTTCTTTCTTCAAGGTTGCAAAAAAGGACTCCATTCGGGCGTTATCATAGCATTTTCCTGTGTTGCTCATACTCTGTAGCGCACCATACCTGCCCAATGTTTCACGTAAATCTTACTGGTATATTGGCTTCCCCGGTCACTATGAAACAGCATTCCAAACGCTTGATACTTTTTAGCTGCCGAGGTGAAAGCATCTACACAGAGGTCTGCTCTCATGTGGTTCGCCATTTTTAATCCTACGATAGCTCCGTCAAAACAGTCTAATATGGCGGCTACATAAAGCTTGCCGTCAGATGTTGGGATTTCCGTGATGTCCCCAAGCCATTTTTGATTGGGCGAGGAGGAACTAAAATCCTGCTGGATTAGGTTCTCACTAGCTTGTGCTGCAGGGTCTGACTTGGTAAGCCCTTTAGCATGGTGTTTTTTCTTAAGCATTAGATGATGCGTCTTGCAAAGCTTAAGAATCAGATAATAGCTTCCGGTATAACCGTGGAACAGTTTTAAATCTAAATATATTCTTTGAGCTCCATAGTCGGGGTTGTCTGCACGAATTTGACGGATCTTAGCCAAAGCTCAGCGTATTTGTAGGGCATGGACTGCCTTGTTAACCACTTATAATATCCGGCTTCACTAACGATTAGTACCCTGCACATGGTTTTAATACTGTGCTTTTTAAGGTCTTCGTTTTCTTTGATATAAATTTCTAAGAAAAGCAAAACATAACTTACAACCTTTGCAATTTTCGAGGTTATAGTCATTCAAAAAAACATACTCTCAATCAATTTCCCCATGTGCCCTTAAGTTTGTAGCAAATTCTTGAACCGCCTGGTAAGTTGCCTGCTTTCGCGGGCTCCCGATAAATACAGTAACTTTTTTCATTTGAGGCCTCCTTTACTAATAATACTTACATATCCTATGCGCCTATCATCTCATCATCTAGATCATCCCTTATTTTCCCTTCAGCCTTCCATTTTTTGATTAACGCTGCTTTACCACTACGCGATAATACAAAATTAAGCCCTGCGCTTGGTCGAAGTATCGACTGAGCAGCAGGGCTTTTTTGCGTCCTAAAAATTATTGGAGATTGGGTGATAGAACCTCGAAATTTAGGCATCCATGAGTGGTAGAGTAAGGAAATTCTGTTTTCCTGACGGAAAAAACTTACCCGACGTTATTGGAAAAAAAAGGAAATAAATAGCTAATAACGAATAAGATTCGAAATAGACTATACAATTTAAGTTATTTTTGAAAGTGAGGTCTCAAAATGAAGTTCAGACGTATCCGCCCAAAAAAAATAGTTAGTTGGTTAACAATATTATTGTTTTTATTTTCGGGCATGAGTAGAGCTTTTTTAACATCGCCAGTATTGGCGTCAGGAGAATATTCTGCGGTAAATGACGCAGTTTATCAAGGCGTATATAAGGCTGGTGCTGATGATGTAAAGGATGTTGCATATAATAACGCTCAATATGAGGTTAACAATGCTGTTGATGATATAGACAATCATGCCGATAAACGGAGCACAAAGGCACAGAGAGTTCCCATATATGTATCTAATCAGGGCAGCGATACCCCTGTTACAGCAAGTGTTTATCAACAGGTTTACCAACTGGCATCCCAAGCAGTGCAGGAAAATGTTTATGAAGAACAAATTACCCTTAATTTCTGGAACTTATCCAATGCAAGCAAGATATATCTGGGGAATCAGGATAGCTTCTACGTGGATGCCCTATTTACAGCTGCTAGTAATATAACAACTATAGAATACACCTATTCCGCTGACGGTACTAACTGGTTTGCGCTTACACCCCTTCTGGAGGATACCGGCATAGTAGCCGGCAATTTGAGTTCAACCTGGCACCGTCAGGTTAGGGTGGACTTCAGCGGGCTGGCCGAGGGTACATATACTTTGCGGGCAAGTGTTACAGATATGGATGGAAATACTCTAACTGCCGAGCAGCCTTTTTCAAAAGATACCCTGCCACCGGCTAATGTGACGGATCTGAAGGCTTTACCCAGCCTGGATAACACCACAATGCTGCTTAGTTGGACAAACCCCTCTGCGGATTTTAATCATGTTGTTATATACCGGTTTTATACCTATGGTTATGAAGGAGAAGGCGAAACAGAGGGATACTGGGACGTGGTGGGTGAAACGGCAGGAAATACCTTCACCGATGGGAATGTCAGCTCCTACAAGGAATACCAGTATAAGGTGACAACAATTGATCCACAGGGCAATGAGTCCCTGACGGCAAGTACTGTTAAAGGTAATATGAATGCAATTCCCATTACCTTTAACGAATGGTATTTGAATAATGACGGGGTAGTTAATGCCGATGATGCGAGATACTACGGGGTGGAAGCACATTTCGGGGCTGCCAAAGCGATCACAGCAATTGATTACCAAATTTCAACCGACGGTGTGGTCTGGCAAAGCCCTATTATCACCTACGACAGAACATTGAGGTACAATTCCTGGGATAAAGACTGGTATCGTGATATAGAAATGGATGTCAGGGATATGGCCGATGGCCACTTCTGGATACAGGCAACAGCTTCCGATGCAGATGGTAGCAGCCTGACTGTCCAAGAGGTGGTCTATAAAGATACTATTGCCGATAATGTAACCAATCTTACCGCAGCCCCTAATGAGGCTAATGACTCCTTGGTCCTGAGTTGGACAAACCCGGCGGACCTACGTTACGTCGAGGTCTATAAGTGGGTATATTACTCCGGAAACACCGGGAGCGGCTACTGGGACTACCTTGACGACACTTACGGCTCCCCCGATATAAACACTTATACAGACACTGATGTTTATCCATATAAAACATACACTTACAAGGTTGCCGCCGTTGACCAAGAGTGGAATGAATCGACCGACCCGCCGCAGGTGACAGGCAGCCTGGCAGTGGATGGCCCTATAACCTTTGATGAGTGGTCTGTTGGAGAGAACGGAAAGATTATTGCATCTAACGTAGCCTCTTATTCCTTGAATGCCTATTTTGTCGCGGCTAAGGACCTTAAGACAATCGATTACAGTTATTCCACCGATGGGGTTTCCTGGCAGTCCCTTGATCCATACATTTCTTACGATGGAACAATTGGCAGCGATTCTTGGCAGGCGAAGTGGTACCGGTCGGTTTACTTAAACCTTGGCGGACAGTATGGACTGGTCGACGGAACGTATTTGTTCAGGGCAACGGCTGCTGACGTGGATGGCAATTCCCTCTCTGTTGACCGATATGTTTACAAAGATTCGACCAGGCCGGCCAACGTTACGGGTTTTACCGGCGAGCTAAATACGGAAAAGAACGGTTTTGTGCTTAACTGGACGAACCCGGCCGAAGATTTCGATTATGTAATCGTGCAGAGAGACAATTACATTCTGTCAGGTAACTTCACAGGCACTTCTTATAATGATACGAAAGCATCACCGGGAGTTCCTTATAAGTATACGGTAATTGTTGTCGATAAATTTGGCAACCGCTCCCAGAACCCGCTTGAACTAAATAAAGTGCTGCCTGTAAATGCTCCTATATTTAACAGCATGAGTCCATATGAAGGGTATCAGACCAGATACGAATCTATATCCTATTCCGCCGAGTTCCTTGATGATAAGGAGATTACTTCCATACTTTTTGAGGTTTCTGCCGACGGTCAGGCCTGGATCCCCCTCAATGCCGCCAACGTAAAACCTGGCACACCCTATAATAACCTTTACAGCAAATCAGGTACCTGGGACATTAAAAATGTAGGGGAGGCTGCTTATCAATTTCGCGCTACAGCTACCGATACCGAAGCCCGCAGTACAGCAGTTTCCCGCTGGGTATATATTGACCGGGTAGCTCCGGCATTGCCGACTGGGTTTAGTGCAGCTTCGACTACAAATGGAATCTACCTTACCTGGGACCAGGAAAGTGATGTAAGGTATTACTATCTGGTCCGGGAACTAAACGGAAGTTACAACAATTCCTGGTACATTTATTCTCCTGAGCACAGCTATACTGACAGTTATGTCGAAAAAGGAAAAACCTATTTATATAAATTAAAGGCCGTAGATGCCATGGGCAATGAAGGACCGGTAGGGATGGCATTTGGTGAATACTTTTCCGGACCGCCACTTAGCCTGAACGGCGGACCTGAAGTGTCCACGACAGTCATTCCCTATAACCTTACCGGTACCACCGAGCCCGGAGCCACGGTAACGGTAAACAGCATTGCTGTTGCCGTAGATGAGGCCGGCCGCTTCTCCTATGAGGTTACGCTTAATTCTGCTACAACTACTCTGACCGTTGCAGCCACCAACAGTGCCGGAACACATACCTCAGTCCAGAAGGTAAATTTGGACACTACAGCCCCCTATGTTTTCAGTCTGCAACCCCAGGATACACAGAACGATTACCCTATAATGCAAGGCACCCGAAATGAACTTAGGGCGGCGGCAACTGACTATTCCGGTGCCGGTGTCTCCAGGATAGATCTTCAGATGTCCTTTGATGACGGGCAAACCTGGGAAGTTATTGGGTCTTTGCCCTCTGACAAACTGTATTCCTCCAGTTGGGATTATTATGACCCAGTGGCTGGAACATACCAGCCGTCATGGTCCGGGACTTACTACTGGGATAGTACTGTAAGTGTTGGCGTTTATGGGCCGCCTGCCGATACATCATATAAGTTCAGGGCGATAGCCTATGACAAGGCCGGGACCCCATCCAACGGCACACCGGTAAGAATTTGGAAGATAAATAACAATCCCCCGGCAGCCCCTGCAAACCTTACCGCTGTCTCGACCATGGATAAGGTTACCCTCAGTTGGTCGGCCAACTCTGATCCTGACCTAAATTCTTATAACCCTTACAGAATATATAGATCTGTAACTTCAGGTTCCGGTTATGTCCAGATTGGTTCGTCATCAACAACTACCTATCAGGATACCTCTGCACAGAGCGGGACCACCTACTATTATGTGATAACTGCGGTAGATAAGGCTAACAACCAAAGCTCCTTTTCCAATGAGGTCTCCAGCCAACTGCTGCCTGATACTGTAGCACCGGTTATTACAGCTGTCAGTCCCGGTGAGGGCAGTACATTAGGTGGGGCTACCGTAAGTGTAAGTGTAAATGCCACCGATAATTCCTCCAAGGGAATAAAAGTCTTCACCTATGAATATTCCACCGATCAGGGCGCTAACTGGAACCTTATGAATGGATACACCAGCGGCCCCAGCTGGTATTACTGGTCTAACGCCTATTCCGGCTCCAAGTCTTGGGAAATCTCCGGCCTGTCCTCGGGTAAGTACCTGATCCGGTTTACTGCTGCAGACTACTCCAACAACATGGTCTCGGTCAGCAGGTCCGTATATCTGGATGTGTACTCCAGCTCTGTTCAGAACCTGAAGGCAGTACCAGGAGAGGGAGCCGTCGTGCTTAGCTGGGATGCCGTTTCGGATTCTGACAACAGCGGTTACGAAATACATAAATCCAGTTACATTACCGGGGGCTTCTCCAGCATTACCAGTGTTGGCAAAGATATCCTTACCTACAAGGATACCAATGTTACTTTAGGTAAGACCTATTATTATCAGGTTATTGCTTATGACCAATATGGCAACAGAAGCGAGGTTTCCCCAATAGCCTGGTCCAAACCGGGAGATGACATGACACCACCGGTGGTCACCCTGATCAGCCCGGCCGACGGTTCGTTAACCGGAGGGCCATCCATTAGTTTCAACGCCAGGGCTACTGACAATAAGGCTGTTACGACCATGGATGCGGTTTACTCTCGGGATGGAGGCGATACCTGGGAAACAATGAATCTTTCCAAATCCGGCCCTTACCAAGGCGGTTACAGCCCTGATGTTTACTATTATACGAACTTTACCTGGACAACCACTGGTCTGCCATCCGGTTCATACTCGGTCAGGGTTTCCGCCGTAGATGCTGCCGGCAATAAAGGATACTCTGACGTAACCTGGACCCTTGATAAGTCTGTATCAGAAGTGGTCTATCTGAGTGCGACCTCAGGTGATGCCAGCATCAAGCTGGACTGGCAGCCTATAACTGATAGTGATGCGGGAGGGTATCTAATTTCGCGCAGCACTTCGTTGGACGGAAATTACTCCGTCATAACCGGTTATTGGTCCTATGGGTACTGGTATGAGAGTTGGCTCTCGGCCAGTCAAAAATCATACACCGATACGGGTCTTCGTCCTAACACTACCTATTATTATAAGCTTATTTCCCGTGATCAGTTGGGCAACCGGGCAGAGTCTCCCCCAGTCGCCGGTACCACTTGGGCCGATGAATTGCCGCCCACTATAATGCAGGTTGACCCGGCCAATGGAACTACCATTGGCGGAAATGTCAGTAAACAATTGAAGGTATACTTCCGAGATAATTACGGTTTAGAAGGAGCAACTGCAAAGATAGAGTATTCCACAGCTGACACCCACTGGCTGCCAATTGGCGAGAAAGTTCAAGGACCATATAAGGGTTACTATGACGTTGACCCCTACTTCTACGTTAACTGGGACTTAAGACCTGTAGAGACTGGCCTCTATACTGTCCGCTACATAGTTTATGACGGGGCAGGTAACGAAACTAGTCAAACTGTGAATTATCAGGTTGACCGCACAGCTCCACAGCCCCCTAAGAATCTAATTGCAACTTATGGATCAGGTAGTGTCAGTCTGGTATGGGAAACTCCGTTTAATGCCGATGTCAAATATTATAAAGTTTACAGGGCTAATACCCTGGAAGGCCCTTATTCACTGCTCAAACAGGTAAGCGGCGGAATGACAGTGACTTATGGTGACAACACTGTTCAGCCTGGATTGACTTATTATTATAAATTAACGGCCGTTGATTATTTTGACCAGGAGGGTCAAGCTTCCAATATTGCCGCTGCTGCTGCTGTATCTGACGATGTACCTCCCAGCATTTTGGGTATCTCACCTGACAACGGGGTCGTCTTTGGATCCACTGCTCAGATCACGGTCCTTGCTGAAGATAATCTTGCTCTCTCCAGAATAACCCTCGAATACTCCACAGACCAGGGATCCAGCTGGAATGAGATTAACACCATTGCTACCAGGGAGCAGGCGGACTTCCAATGGGCTACCTCACCCCTTAACGGGCTGGTGCAGGTCCGGGCCATTACCCGGGATTCTGCCGGTAATGAGAGTGACGGGTACCCTGTCCGTTCCTACACAATTGACAACCAGGGGCCGGCCCAGGTGGCCGGGGTAGTATATACCCCTTATGCCACAAGTGTGCTGCTTCGCTGGGCTGACGTATCCGATGCGGATTTTGCCTATTTCCAGGTGGAGCGCAAGGATAGCCCTGATGGAAATTATACTGTTGTTGGTACGGTTACGAACAAGCTGGGATATGAAGTAAAAGGATTAAAGCCGGGTACAGAATACTGGCTGAGGGTTGTTGCGTACGACAAAAGGGAGAACCGGGGCACCCCCTCTGCTGAAATCCCGGTAAAAACCGAAGCAGATACCTCAGCACCGGTGATTACCGCTATTCAACCTAGCCCAGGGTATTTTAGCACTGAGATTCCCCTGACCGTTACTGTTACCGATGATTTCAGTGTTTCTGCAGTAACCATTCAGATTTCACGTGACCGGACCGAATGGTTTGACCTTACCACTGTAAACCCGCAAAATGCGCCTGCACAGGCAGTTGTAGCTTACAGGTGGGATGTATCGCAAGAAACTGAAGGAACACTCTATGTAAGGGCTCTGGCTGTTGACACTGCCGGGAACATAGGACAAGCGTCTCCGGCTTATGAATACAGAATTGACCACACCGGGGCTTCGGCACCTGTGGGCTTCAACGTCGAAGCCTCGAGCGGGTATCTGACGATTTCCTGGCAGCGTGCCAGTGAAGCTGATGCAGTCAGTTATAGCCTCTACAGGTCTGAAGAAGTGAATGGGCCGTATACACTCCTCTACGCCAAAATGGCTAACCTCAGCTACCGGGATCGGGATGTCCTGCCTGGTAAGACCTATTATTATAAGGTTGCGGCCAATGACCTGGCCGGAAATGAGGGGAGTCTTGCCGGGCCAGTTTCAGCACAGCTGCTGGCGGATACTGAAGCGCCCAAGATTATTAGCATGGGGCCCAATTCAGGGTCGACGCTCGCCGCAACACCAAAGGTTTATGTGCTGGCCAGTGACAATTACCGCTTATCGGCGGTTAGCCTTGAATATCTGCGGGAGGGTTCTGTTGATGAGGACTGGACTCTGATCGAACGCAAGGAAGTTGACGTTTATGGCCAGGTCCTGACTTACGAATGGAACACTTCAGGTCTTACCGACGGTAGTTACCAGGTCCGCGCCATTGCCTTTGACCAGATAGGTAACGCCAGTGTTCCGATGGCAGCAAGTTATAACCTCAATGTGGATCCACCCCAAAAGCCCATAGTGGAGGGGAATCCCGGCGGTTGGAGAGTAGATCTTTCCTGGACGTCCGGAAATGAGCCTGACCTGGCCGGGTTCCGCCTTTACCGGGGAACGGTAATGGGTGGTCCATATAGTCTGCTGAAACAGACCACGGGGACAAGTTATAGCGATACATCCCTGCTTCCAAATCAAAGGTATTATTATATGGTGCAGTCTGTGGACAAATACGGCAATAGCTGTGACAGTACGGAAATATCGGCTGTGCCTACTTCTGAGGACAAAATTGCCCCAACGGCCGAAGCCGGAGATGACCAGGCCGTCACCGTCGGCATGGAAGTATCTTTTGACGGCACACTGTCCAAAGACAATGACCGGATCGCCCGTTACCTATGGGATTTCGGGGACGGCAGCACTTCTGAAGCAGCCGAGCCCGTACATGCCTATGATAATTTCGGGACCTATACGGTTGCGCTAACTGTTTATGACCCTGCCGGCAACTCCAGCAGTCCTGACTGGCTGCAGGTTACCGTTATGCCTCCACAGAGGGCCGGTTCCCTTGAAGTCAGGGTGATTGATGACGTAAGCGGGGCCAGCATTAGCGGCGCCAGTGTCGTGGTCCAGTACCCTGACGGCACTATTCAAAAAACGTACACCAATGGACAGGGTTTGGCCAGCCTGGCAGTCTTGCCCGGTGATTACAAGGTGTATGGCTATAAGACTGATTTTAAGCCTGCTTCCACTGACGCTTCAGTATTTGTTAACCAGAAAACTACGGCTACAGTGCGCCTGAAGAGGGGCCAATTAGTGGTAGGAGAGCTTAATGTTAAGCGGATGAGCCTTGATGAGATTGAGGCGGTCGGTATAGATGTTAATGCCCCTGAGAATCAATGGGTATACGAGTTCGAAATTCATTTGGCCTTTAACAACACACCTCTGGAAACCCAAACATTTATGGTTAACAGCGCCGGTGATTTCCTGGGGGATCAGGGAGGCTCCACGTTCTCCTTTGAGGACAGCAGCGGGGAAGCAATGGTAGCTTACCCCGTGGCGATTCCCTATAAAGAACATCCGGAAGTGCGGCCGACTATTGCCTACATGGTAATTCCCGGAGAAGCCCGGTGGCTGAAGGAATTTTTTGAAGTAGGTCTGACCTTGGAGAACACTGCTGACCCGGAATTCATTCTTGCCGGTTCCACGGCGACACTGCGCCTGCCGGAAGGACTTGCTCTGGCGCCCACTCGTGAGAAGCAGACGCTGCAAATCGACTTGGGCGAAATTGCCGGTGGCGAGAAACGTGATGTTAAATGGATTATTCGCGGAGATAAAAAGGGCGAGTATAACCTGGAAGCGCAATATGACGGGATCCTGCAGCCCTTTGGTGATCCGGTGCAGACCATTTTCCGCACCAAGGATACTCTCAAGGTTTGGGGAGACGACGCCCTGCGCATGCATGTGGAAACCCAGGACTGGTCCTGGAGGGGTTACCCCTACCATCTGCGGCTTGGTCTGGAAAACGTGTCCGATGTTCCTGTCTACAATGCTGCCTTGGAGCTTAAGGATTATGGCAAGCAAAACTATATCTATGCGCCTAATCAGGAGCTGGTCAAGAGCATACGTGAACTTCCGGCAGGTGAAACGCTATGGGCTGATTACTGGTTGATTCCGACAGTTGAAGGCGAGTTGGACCTTTCCAATTCCTACGTTCTTAAAACAGGCGGTAATGCCGATATCGAGACAGATATTAATGGTTTCCTGGTTCCCGATGAATACAAGCCGGAGCAATGTCCGGTGCTGGAACAGAACAATGAAGGTTTCTCCGTTGATTTAAGCTGGGGACCTGTGGAAGGGGCTGCCGGTTACCGTATATACCGGGTCAGGGATGACCTGCAGATTTCACGGGTATCGGAAATGGTTTACGAAGCTGGACCTGATCTGAACAGAATTACGCTTACAGAGCCTTACGGGCCCAAAGATTATATCATCACGACGTTATTTAACGACAAAGAGGTAATCCATCACGCCATTACGGGCATGTCCTGGGAGAACAGGTCCGGGAGCCCGGTTATCACAGTCAGCCCAACCCAAATCCGGGCAGGCACTGCTACTGAACTGCTGATTACGGTGAACAGCGGTGGTTTCCCCCTGTCTGAAGGCACAGTAGATGTGGGTGATTTTGCTACAGCAGTTGAACTGGATGAAAACGGCCAGGCAAGAGCTGCCGTTACGCCCCAGGAAACAGGCCTGTTCACTGTAACGGCCTATGATCAAGCCGGACTGGCAGTAACCAGCGCCACAATTCAGGTGCTTCCCGCTTTGGAAGATATACCTGCCATTCCTACGGAACTAAGGGTCAGCGGCTCTGGCAGGCAGGCAACTCTAAATTGGCAAGCCAACACCGAGGCTGATTTGGCCGGTTACAATATTTACCAGATGATTAATAGTATCTGGACCCGGATTAATCCAGAAACGGTAGTTGGGTCTACCTATACCATTACCGGATTGAGATTTGGCATCCCCTATCCTTTTGCGGTAACTGCGGTTGACCTGAGTGGGAACGAATCGGGTAGGTCTCAACCAATCAGCATCACTTTATTTAGAGTTCCTTCCACTATGGAACTTGACTTGAGCAGCGCTGCGATAGCCGGACAGCCTGCCGGTTTCCGAGCCATCACTGTTGCCAACAGTGATGTGGGCGAACCGGTCCGCTTCAGGATAACCCTCTATGACCAAAACCAAGCCCAAGCTATAAATTTCCAGTACCTCGAGGGAGAGGGTGGAAACTATCAGCCTCTGACCTTTGATGAGCACGGCGTGGCCTGGTTTGGCCCTTCAGAAGGCTTCCTCCTTAACGATTCATCTAAGGGCTTCCGGGTAACCTTTAATAAGTCCGGGGTTTACGGTTTTGCTTTTGAAACGGTTGCCCTTTACGACGGTAGTGTCTTAAACAGTGTCAGAAAGACTGTCGAGGTTACAGGGGTTTACATAGCTCCGGTGATTAGGGATGACATGTTAACGGCCATCTCTGCAGGTAAGGAAACCGCCTTCAAAGTAACCACAACGGCCAACAGCGCCCAGGGGGCTACAGTGCGGCTACGTTTAACCCTGGCTGACCCGGATCAGCGAGATAATTTTGCCCTGAAATATAGAGAAAATGAAGGCACCTTCCTGCCACTGCCCTTTGACGAACAGGGAACAGCCTGGTTTGGACCGGTAGGCGGATTCATGCTTACTGATGCAGCCACCGAACTGAAGGTTTCCTTTGCCGAAACTGGCAGCTACGAGTATAAACTGGAGCTTGTGGATTTGGCCGGCGCGAAGGTACTGGCTTCTTCCGAAAAACGTATCGAAGTTAAGACTGCATATCTGGCACCCGGCATATCGGATTCACTGCCTGCCAGGATTGAAACAGGAACGGTTTACAATTTCAGTGTATCAACAAAAGCCAACAGCGATGCGGGTAAGCTGGTAAGAGTAAAAGTTGCCCTGGCCGACCCTTTGCAACGCGATAAAATCACTCTAAAATACAGGGAAAATGACGGCACTTTCCTGCCGCTCACTTTTAACGACAGGGGAGAAACCTGGTTTGGCCCCGCCGCAGGTTTCCCGCTTTTGAATACAGCAACAGACTTTAAGGTGGCCTTTGCTGAACCGGGAACTTACGGTTATACGCTAGAGATAGTGACACTGACCGGCGATGGGGCTATAGACGAGATATTGGCTGCCACTATGAAGAGTGTGTCTGTCAAAGCTGCTTACCTGCCACCGGTTATTACCGACAATTTGGGTACAAAAGCTGACCTGGGCATGGAACAGGCCTTCAGGGTCTCCACCACTCCTAACAGTGATCAGGGGACTGTTGTGCGAGTGCGTGTAACCCTGGCTGACCCTGCTGACAGAGAAAACATTAGCCTGAAATACAAGGATACAGATAACACCTACCAACTGCTTTCCTTTGACGCCCAGGGTGTAACCTGGTTTGGTCCGGCAGGAGGATTCCCGCTGGCTGAAACGATCACTGAGTTTACCGTTTCCTTATCTGCGGCCGGAAACTACGGATATAAACTGGAAATTGTGGAACTGGCCGGTGGGAAGGTGCTGGCAGCGGCTGAAAAGTGTATAGAAGCAGCAACTGTCTACCGTGCCCCGGTGATTAACGATACCTTGGGTCTAAGGCCAATTGCAGGGAAGGTATATGACTTTGAGGTGTCCACTACGGCTAACAGTGAAGCCGGTCAGCTAGTAAGGGTAAAGGTAGTTCTGGCTGATGCCGGGCAGGCCGGTAAAATAACACTGCAATATAAAGAAACCGACGGAAATTACCGCCCATTCTTATTTGATGAACAGGGAACAGCCTGGTTTGGACCAACTGCAGGTTTTCCATTAATGAATACATCGACCGACTTTAAAGTAACCTTTGCTGAACCGGGAACCTATAAGTATTCACTGGAGATAGTGGAACTTGCCGGAGGTAATACCCTGACAGCGACGGTGAAGAGTGTACTGATAATAAATTCAACCTACCTGCCGCCTGTTATTACGGATAACTTGCCGGCTAGGGTACCTCTGGGTATGGAGCAGGCCTTTGCGGTATCTACAACTGCTAATAGTGATCGGGGGACATTGGTCCGTGTGCGTGTAACTCTGGCCGACTCTACCCAGGGGCCAAAAGTTACCCTCAAATATAAAGAAAGTGACGGCATTTACCGTCCGCTAGCCTTTGATGTGCAGGGAGTTGCCTGGTTTGTCCCGGTTCAAGGCTTCCCGCTCAATGATGCGCTATCCGACCTGAAGGTTTCCTTTGCTGTACCCGGCAGTTACGGGTATAGGCTGGAGATTGTGGAACCCGGCAGCGGGAACGTGCTGGCTGCTGCTGAAAAGGGAGTGGAAGTGCAAGCGCAAGCAACATCAGGTGGGTCGTCGGGCGGGTCGTCAGGTGGAGGCGGCACCCCAGTGCAATCCGTTAATCTTCTGCCTGTTGCTGCCCCGATAACCACTACATTTAGTGATGTCTCGGTAAATTATTGGGCAGTGAACGAAATAGTAAACCTTTCCAGCAACAATATTCTGAGGGGCTTCCCAGACGGGACTTTCCGACCCCGAAATGGAATGACCCGAGGAGAACTTGCAACTATGCTGATGCGGGCCTTGAACTTTGAGTCCACTACCGAGATAACAACATCCTTTGCGGATGTACCTGACGGACAATGGGCCAGCAAGGCAGTTGAAACAGTGACCTCCTGTGGCGTAATGGCCGGTTACAGTGATGGCACCTTTAGACCCGACACCTTTGTTACCAGAGAGGAAGCTGTGCAAGCGCTTTATAATGCCCTGCGGTATCTCAAGAAAACGGTTAGCACCCCGGTTTCAATGGAAGTTCTCGACCGGTACAAGGATAAAGACCAGATTCCTGAATGGGCCCGTGAAGCAGTAGCATATATGGTTCAAGCAGGATATGTCCTGGGCCTCGAAACAGATATTTTCGGTGCAGGCAGTCTTTGTACCAGAGATGAGGTCTCGGTACTGCTCTGCAGAGTGCTGGAGAGCCAGGCGGGTCCTGGTACAGTGTCGGCAGCGAGGAGTGCCGGTAATATTGAAGTGGCTTTACAGGGCGTTAAAGTCGGGAGGGTTGCCTAATGAGAAAAGAAGCTAACTTATCTGTCCGAGTATTAACCTTTATAACAATTTTAGTTATAACCGCCTTCCTGACAATGTCTTTTTCCACGTCAGTGAACGCTGCTGAAACCGTTGCCCCTGACATCGAGTGGGAAGCATCCTTTGGCGGTGCGGGTGCAGATACTGCTTATGCTGTAACCGAGTCAGTCTATGACAAAACATTTGTATTTGCCGGGACCACGGAAGATGAAAGGAAAATATACGCTGTCAAGGTGGACCAAGCAGGCCAAACGCTCTGGACTAACACCTTTGGGGGCACTTACTGGAGAAATGTTGCCAGAGCGGTGTATCAGACAACGGATAATGGTTTTATCATGGCAGGTTACAGCAAGGCCCAGTGGTACATGGGTAATGAAAGAATCCATCTGGTGAAGATTGATGCCAATGGTAACCTGGAGTGGGAGAAAAGAATCTTTGTTAAAGACGGTAAGGCCAGGGCTAATGGCTTCGGTGTACTCCAAGCCAGTGACGGAGGCTACATAGTTGTCGGTGCATTTATGCTTGGTGATACCCAAACAGATATTTATGTCTGCAAGACTGACTCCCAGGGAGTAGTAGAGTGGGAACAGGAATTTGGCGGCGCTGGTTGGGATTATGCCTATTCTGTCAGTGGTACCAAGGATAGTGGGTTTATAGTTGCCGGCCATATGGAGTTAGGTGGGAGGAAACTTACCCTGATCAAGTTCGATGAGTGGGGCGGGGTGGAGTGGCAGCAGAATTACCAGAGTACTCTCGACTTCACGGGTAAATCAGTTAAACAAACAACCGACGGCGGATATGTAGTTACGGGGTATGATGGCTCCAAGATTTTCCTGGTGAAGGTTAATTCCACAGGCAGTAAATTATGGGAAAAGACCTATAGTGATGGAATCGGTTATTCCGTTGACCTGGTCGAAGACGGAGGGTACGTAATCACCGGTAGAGGCGGTTCCACGGGTATCATAGTAATTCGTACTGATAAATTAGGCAACAAGGTCTGGGAGAAAACTCTGGGAACCTCTGGTGCTAGCGGTTATTCGGTTGATTATACCAGTAATAAAAACTTGGTGATTAGCGGGGAATCGGGAGGTAATGCCTACCTGGCAGCCCTGGAGCCTGAGCGGGAAGCGGTACTTGAGGTTTCGTCACCCAATGTCCTGAAAGACGGTCATGTATTGGTCTATACAGTCTTAAAGGAAGACGATGAGTTAATCACTACCGGCAATGAGGACGTAAAAATAAAAGTTCCGGCCACTGGCGAAGAGCTTGAGCTAAAGGACCAGGGGGCGGACGGTGACATGGCTGCTAATGATGGGGTCTACAGCGTCTGGTATAAGGTTACCGAAGCCAGTCCGATAGATATTGACCTTTACCTTGACGGTACAAAAGCTGATTCCACAAAGGTCAAGGTAATTGCAGCAACAGATTTAGTTGTTATCACTGATTTGCAGGCCCTCTGGGATGAGTTTGAGAAGACAGGTATGGGGGCCGTAGAGGACATAAACGGCAATACCACCCCTGATTATTATGACCTGCTGGGCCGGCTTAACAAGTATGCCTTTGCTCATGACGGTGTCGTATTTGACATATCCAAGGAAATTAACACGGCTAATGGGTATTCTAAGGACTATGTCAATCTGGATTATCTTACAGCAGATGTTTACGACATGGGTAATTTAATCAATGCGTGGGTAAACAAAGTTGGGACGACCACCCGCTTTAAGAACATCGCCATCATAGGTGATGATAAGGTTATCCCCTTTATGCGGAAGAGTGACCCCATTGCTGGAGCCGTTCATGGTGAACATCATTATCCTCCCGAAGTTGGCGGGACCCAAGGAAATATGACCCTGATGACCAGTTTAGAGAAACAGATTATGACCGACATCCCCTATGGTTCCTACGAAATTGCCCTTGTACCTCGCCCTCGTTTAGATGCCGCTGTCGGTCGTATCTTTACCGACCGCCCTGACAAACTTATTGAGGTAATTGACGGTTATGAAGAGACAATTGTTTTAAACCCTGCAGATCGTACGGCTGTAATTTACAGCCTTGAACCGGACACCATAGACTGGCCGGCCGCTATAGATGCTGCGCTACGGCCTGTGCTAAATGCCCAGATGCAGGGGGGGAACCAGGTAACGGACCCCAATTTGGCAGTACCGCCTTATTCGGCAGGTGAGTTTTATCACTATGACGGGACGGTGGTTGGCTGGTCGGCTGATAAGGTGGCTGATGCTGTCTATAATGCTGATATAACTATGTTCTGGAGCCACGCCAATCAAGAGCTCGAGAACACCCAGGACAATCCTAACCTGACAGCAGCCACTTTCGATGCAATGCCGGAAGCGCCCGGAAATATCTTAATCAATACAGGCTGCCATGCAGGGATGACTGTATCCCAGAGCGGTACAGATCCAGGCCTTTATGACGACGCAATGGCCGCCAGTTTAATAGAGAAAAAGGTTACTTATCTTGCTCCCACAACTTACGGTTATGGAGCCGAACCTAACCTGGCGTACCATGATTTAATTCTTTCAAGATTCCTGGAAAATGTACTTAACGGTACTAGGAGGACTGTCGGTGAAGCGTTAGTGACCAGTTATGATGAATACTGGACCCGTATCCAACCTAATCGGTTGAATAATATGTCTACGTACATAACCTATGGCACTATCCTCTATGGTCTGCCCACCCAAGCCCTGGAATATGGTGGCACAGTGAATATTGGGCCTGCTCCCGGGCCAAGTCCTGCTCCGGCTCGTCCCGCTCCTGCAAGAGCCCCAAGAAGTTTGGCAGCTATCCCGGAACAGCAAGCCTTAACTAGGAACGTTCCTATAGAAATACCTAATTTCAAGATATCTCATGATGATAACGGGAAGGCCCTGATAGAGATACCTAATGGTGGGACCCAGACTATAACGGACTTTGCGCCCAGCTTGCCCCTGATTACCAAGTCGTATTTGCTGCCTTCCGGTTCTCAGGTAACGGATGTACAACTGACGAATGTAACTACATCAGTTTACGCTGAACCATTAGACCTGAAAACGACTATTCCAATCAACAGGACCCTCGGGCCTCTGGAAGGCACTATTGAGCTACCTAATCCTTATCCCGGGGAATCATTCTGGTGGAGCACCACGGAACAGAATGGAGGAGTGCTTTTAACCGTCAGCATCATTCCAGTGCAGTATAATCCCGAAACCCAAATGGCAACCCTTTATAATCAAATGGAAATTCAGGTTGAGTATACTGCGGCTGTACCGTCTACTACCTTAGATGGGGCAATAATTAACGGTGGAACAGGTGTAAACGCCGGCAGTGAATTGGTACCGGTTAAAATTAATGCGACCGGTTCTTCAGATCAGACGGTCGGGGTATTTTGGATGGTCAAGGACCCTGCCGGGAGAGTACTCGAATCAGGAAATAAGGAAGCCCAACTATTAGTTGGGGCAAACGAAGTGGACTTTGGCTTTGATACCTTAGGCTGGACTCCAGGACCCAAAGACCTTACTGTGGCTATATTTAATACTGGCATTATCGATTCAAAGACCATACAGTTTAGTGTTTATGGCATTGATTTTATAGCATCCCTAAACCAAAACATCTTCTCTCCGGTGGATACTTCCGGGGAGGTTGAAGTGGAAGTTAGAGATGAACAGGGAGCTTTGGTTAAGGGTTTGTCTGCAAATAGCTTTGACCTCCGAATGAATGGCAACCAGTTGGGAGTACAGACTTTTGCAGAACATCTCCCTGGTGTGTATAAGATGAGCTTTGCCATAGGCAGCCTGACACCCGGTGTTTATGAGTTAAGGGTAGATTGTAGTGATGGAAGCGGTGCTAATAAATCAAAATCCTTGTATTTAACCTACAAAACAGATGTCACTCCACCGGTGATAGCGTCAACGACACCGGCAGCAAATATTGCTGATGTTGCAGTGAACTCAGAGATCTCTATTAAGTTTAATGAATCTGTCATCTGGGGAGGCAGTATTAACAAAATCGTCATCACAGATGGAGTGGAATCCATAAAGTATACGACCAGGTTGAACGTAGATGAATTAATTATAATGCCGGAGAACGAGCTTGCTTCAAATACCTTATATACCGTCAACATTCCAGCCGGAGCTGTTGAGGATTTGGCCCGGAATAAGCTAGCGGGTGAGTACAGCTTTAGCTTTAAGACACTCCCCAATACCAATACAGCACTTACAGACCTTAAGGTTGGGGGGACGATGGTAGCGGGCTTTACTTATAACCGGTTTACCTACGATGTTGTGCTGCCTTATGGGACGGCGGAGGTGCCTGAGCTAACCTGGACACCAGGTTATGCCAAGGCTAAAGTGGAACTCAGCCCGGCGGCAGGTGTCCGGGGTACAGCCGAAATTAAGGTAACCGCTGAGGACGGCATTACTACCCAGACTTACACACTTAAATTTAGTGTAGCCAAGAATACTGACGCGACCCTTGGTGAACTTAAAGTGGGCGGTCAGACTGCCCTAGGCTTCACTGATGGGAAAACGGCATGTTTCTTTATCCTTCCCTATGGGACTACTGAAGTACCCCCAATTACTGCAGTGCCTACTGACAGCACCAATGCCCGGTATGAAATAACTCCCGCCCAAGGAGTTGACGGAACTGCGACCATTGTGGTTACTGCTGAGGACGGTACAACGAAGAAAACGTATACTATCAAATTTAGCGTAGCCAGGAATAACGATGCTTATCTGAAGAATCTAAAAATTGACGGGCAGACTCTCGAAGGCTTTTCCACTGACCGGTTCTCCTACATGGTCGAACTTCCCGAAGGAACCGAGGTAGTTCCGGTGGTTACGGTATTGGCCAACGATTCCGGCGCATGGGTGGAAACGACCCAGGCCCCAACGGTACTCGGAACCGCTGTAGTGGTGGTCACGGCTGCCGACGGAGTCACCACCAGGCTTTATTCCGTTACCTTCAGCATACCTGGGCGTACCGATACCAGTCTGAAAGACATTAAAATAGATGGTCAGACTATCCCCGGTTTTGCTTCAGATAATTTTAATTACGAATATATTTTGCCGACTGGGACAATTGAGGCCCCTGTGGTGAGTGCTGAGGTTTATGACGCCGGTGCCACTATGCAAATTACCCAGGCTGCCGGTCCGGAGAGTACTGCAACTATAATAGTAACCTCTCAGGATGGCAGAAATAGCCGGACTTACTCTGTCATCTTCCGGATCCTTGAAAACGATGGGGCTATGCTAAGTGATCTCAAGGTTGACGGTATAACGTTTGACGGTTTTTCGGCAGACAGACTTAGCTACGAGCTAACTTTGCCTTTCGGAACTTCCCGGGTACCACAGGTATCTGCTGAAACTATTGATCCGAACGCTTCTGTAACGATAACCCAGGCACCAGACGTGACAGGGACTGCTTTAATTACAGTGGTATCCCAGGATGGAAGAATAACTAGGGAATATTCGCTTAGTTTTCTTATTCCTGCAATCGCCAGTGCCGATCTTGCCAATCTTAAAATTAACGGTGAGTCCATGCAGGACTTTTCAACTGCCCAATTAAATTATCAGGTGCTGCTGCCTTCAGGAACCAGCGTTGTGCCGGTTGTGGCGGCTATTTCTTCCGACCCACAAGCGGATGTGGCAATTACCCCGGCCCATAGTGTTACCGGTATGGCTCAAATTTTGGTTACATCCTCTGATGGCAGAGTGACCAAAACATATACGGTTAACTTTAGTGTTGAAGAAAACCCCAGCGCGGTACTTAGTGATTTGAGTGTTAACGGTGCAACTATACCGGGCTTCTCACCCGACATTCTTGATTACGAAGTTCTGTTGCCGACGGGAACCAGCCAAGTGCCTGATGTCACGGCTGTATCACTTGACCCTGGAGCTGAGGTCAGTATAACGTTACCTGAGAATCTAGCAGGTCTGGCCACAATGCTGGTTACCTCACGGGATGGCAGAATGTCCCGGACTTACAGCCTAAGCTTCCGGGTCATCCAGTTTGGCGATGCTTCACTCATTGACTTAAAAGCAAATTATACTACTTTAATTGGCTTCTCTTCCGGCAAGCTAAACTATGATGTGGTACTTCCTTACGGAACTACCGAGGTTCCCCTGGTAAGTGCAGTTACTACAGACCCTGAAGCTAAGGCCGGTATAACCCAGGCAGACAACGTTAATGGAACTGCCACTATGGTGGTAACATCGGCGGATGGAAGGCTTACTAGAACTTATACTGTAAGTTTCAGTGTAGAATACAGAGCGCCGGTGATTTCCAGCACCCTGGCCGTAACAGTTCTACCTGGAGTAGAGACAGCATTTACGGTAGCCACGACTGCTAACAGTAATGTCGGAGAATTGGTACGGGTAAAGGTATCCATCGAAGATCCCACAGTCAAAGATAATGTTAGCCTTAAGTACAAAGAAGTAAAAGACGGGGAATACTACGAGCTTAATTTCGACACTGAGGGAGTGGCCTGGTTCGGTCCACCAGCCGGCTTCCCCCTAGGAGATGTAACCAGTGACTTCAAGGTGAAATTTATAGCTCCGGGTAATTACGGTTACAGGATGGGTATCGTGGAGGCCGGTAGTGACGTAGTATTGGCGTCAACTCTTGGCAGCGTCAGGGCCCTAAACAATAATGCAACCTTAAGTGATTTACGGATTGATGGCACTACAATGACTGGGTTCACCTATGACCTGGTAAACTACAACATAGTTCTTCCCCATGACACAACAGTAGTGCCTGTGGTAACCACCACTAAGCTGGATGAAAGCGCCACTATAGTAATAACCCAGGCCGACAGTGTGACCGGAACAGCTAGAGTAGTAGTAACCGCAGAAGATGGCACTACTACCAAAACCTACACCATAACCTTCAGTCTTGCCCCCAGCCCCGGTGGCGGTGGTGGCGGCATACCCACCGATACTTCAGGACCGGTGGTGGTAGCTACCATCCCTGCTGAAAAGCATCCCAAGGATGTTAATACTAATACACCTATCCACATAAAATTTGATGAACAAATTCAGACTGGCAGTAAAATTAGTGATATTACCTTTAAAGCAGGTACTGTACCAATTCAGTTTTCCTACAAAATCGATGGAGTAGTTTTGCAGCTTATACCTGCCAAAGCGCTGGAACCCGGTACCACCTATGAAATAATAATTCCTGCTGCAGCAGTAAAAGATAGTTTTGGTAACAGCCTGGTCAATCCCTACTCCTTTGACTTTACTACTGGAGTAATTGGCCCCAAAGCAAATCCCTTCACTGATGTTCCAAAAGATCATTGGGCAGTAAATGAAATTGTGTACCTGTACAATAAAGGAATTATCAACGGGTTCCCAGACTCCACCTTTAAGCCAGGCAAAGAAATAACCAGGGGTCAGTTGGCTACAATGGTGGCAAAAATACTAAAACTAGATCTAAATTCGCCACCGAATCAACAGACATTTGCTGATGTGAGCAAAAAGCACTGGGCATATAAAGAGATTGAGGCTACCATGAGAACCGGGGTAATGGTTGGCTATGGTAACGGGATGTTTAAGCCTGATATTTTCATAGGCAGGGAAGAACTGGTTAAGGTAATCATTAATGTCCTGCATTACCAGGGAGGTGCTGCTTCCAACGTTTCCGAAGATATACTGAGTATTTTTGACGACCAGACAAAAATTCCTAAGTGGGCAAGGCAACAGGTAGCGGAAGCGGTGGAGCGGGGAATCGTTAAGGGTATTAGCCCCAAGGTATTTGGAGCGGGTATCTACGGTACAAGGGAGCAGGTTTGTGTATTATTGTATCAATTATCAGTGATAAAATAAGGAGAAGCCAAAACTGTCACCAATGCCAAAATGTTGTTCGGTGGCAGTCAAAGGGAAGAACGGTGGGGAGAACCATGATGCTTCGTCTGGACCCCCAGAAAGGTTCCGGATAGAACTTCTCTATAAGTAAAGCCATAAACACAATAAGAACTTCCCGTGATGAGCTGATTTCAACTTTTGGCCATCATCGGGAAGTTCTTTAGTTTTCAATAATATGAGAACCGGTGCCAAGCTAATATGGCTAGTATTAACTCTTGATTCGCTTGCTGTTTCTTTGCAGATAAAAACTTGTCCATTAACTGCAGGAAAATGCGACTGGGAGTAGAACAGCTATTATATTTACTATTACGCAATATAGGAGGCATTAATGAAAGTTCCATCATCTGAATTACAGCAAAGAGGAAGTCTCCTTCAGGAAAATTTGCAGAGGGAAGGGCTTGATGAGCAAAGGGCTGTTAAGTCAGAATGGGAATTAGACCGTTTAGCAGAAACAGCTCAGGTATATCCGTAAATATTGGCCTATGGCCAAGAAATCTTGCGTCCGGGGTTAACTGAGATTGAGTTCGACTCAATGCTTGAGCAAAAAAGCCCGGGCCGTAGGTCATGAGGGGTATTCAAGGGTACGTAGTTTTGGTTCGGAAATTCACTTTGGCTCGGTAGTCTCCGGGGCAAGGGGTGCGCTTGCTGGCTGTTTTGACGGTCCCATAATTGGTCAGGGAGCCTCAATTAGTTTTCCACTAGG
Organism: Carboxydocellales bacterium; assembly: GCA_049302075.1. Lineage (GTDB taxonomy): Bacteria > Bacillota > Carboxydocellales > JAJZTU01 > JBAQLS01. The sequence goes on from JBAQLS010000009.1 coordinate 27,178, forward strand.
GTCTTCTCACGCTGTCCTCCAAGCAGGGGAGCCGATCATATTGGATTTAATCACAGTAGTTAACGGTTACCAAATTGATCAGACCCGGCTTATGGCTATTGGTAATTTGTCTCCAGAACTTCTTGCTGCACATCAAACGGCATTAGAGGTCGAAGAAAGATTGCGTCTGGCTATGGTACCAGGCAGGATTGCGGGAGAAGTCTACGAAGAGATGGTGACCTGGGTCAAAGAAAACACACCCTACGAACAAAACTTTATGGGTTTTGGCCCCAAACGGGTGGGTTTTGTCGGTCATGGTGTTGGGCTTGAACTAGATGAGCTGCCCGTAATCGGTCGAGGAGCCAAAGAGGTGTTAGCCACCGGAATGGTTGTGGCGATTGAGCCAAAGATCGTTTTCCCAGGTGTAGGGGCAGTTGGCATCGAGGATACCGTGGTAATAGAGGGAACGGAAGGTGCCCGCTATCTCTCCTTATCACCAAGGAACCCAATTATAGTTGGTTAAAGAAACAACTGGAGCAGGTTTTTCATAATACTAACAGCTCATTCATCAATATAGATTTCTACAACAATAAACGTATCCAGCTAAAGCTATCATAAGATATGTAACTCAAACAAGTTTATCAGAAGAAGGAATTGGATATATTAAAAGCGAATGAATGGCTATAAATAGCTAGAAATAAGAATTTTTAATCTTGACATCTATGGCAATATATGGGATAATACTATATGCTAGTTTATAGTTAAGTTTTTAATGAAAACCTACATAATAATATTATTATATAACCCTTTCTATGGTTAGGAGGTTTTTAGCTTATGTTTAAGCTTAATGAGAAAACTAAAAAGAATATACAGAAACACGTTGGTATTCCTTTTGAGAGTATAATAACTATGAATTTTAAAGAAATTGAACATGCTATTCAAAAGAAAAAGGATAAGAAAATTAAATTTGACTCGACAGTGGATAAACGACTTATTGGTAGAGGTTCAGTTTATTTATTTTTATCGAGAATTATGGGCATGGATAAAATAGATAAAAAATTGTCTAATATTTAATTGGAGAAGAAGAACTTTGGATACCAAATATCTAACACAAATTTCAGAATTATATCAGGAATATCGTTCCATAATTAAACCTTTAATTGCAGAAGTTGAATCAGCATATGAAGAATTTCCTTTACCTTTATTAAACGAAATTCGTGCATTTAATGATCATATTTCTAGATGCTTTCAATCTGATGTAAATGACGATGAAATATCTACTCAACTAAAGAAAGCAAAATCTCATAACGTCAGAATTATTTTTGATTGCTATAAATTTCTAAATGTCTATTATTATGATAAGATTAAAAAGTTTGAAAAACAAATTAAAAATATTAACCTAACTACAATAAATTCCGGACAGTTTTATATTAAGTACAGAGAACTCAGACAAAAGGCGATAAATAAAGTTCGTGAAGCAAAAAAAGAAGAAGTTAAGGGAGATGAAGGCTCTTTCAATTGTTATCAAGATGCATATAACTGTTTTGTTGAGCTAGATGATTATATATCAGATAACTTAACAAATGTTAATTGGGCTAGAGCTAAATTTTATACCAGAAAGTTTGTTATGGTTTTTAGTTGGTTATTAAGTATTATCATTGCTTCAGTATTGTCAAATAATAACGTAGAAATAATTTCTGCTTTTAAAAGTATCTTCAAATAATTCACTATTTAATGTATATAAAAGTAAGCCCTTGCGCTAGGTCGGAGTAACGACTGAGCAGCAGGGCTTTTTTGCTTTCTATATGTGATTCTGCTGAAGAAAGTTTAGAAAAAGGGCGGAACCACCTCTTATTTACCAGTTATTATCTTTATGTGGTCGCAACTTGTCCCTTGTCGTGCCTGTAAGACTTTTTTGAGTTTCTGACGGGTATCTCCCTGGAGGAAACGCACAACTTCCATCAGAAGTCTCCTCAATAACATCAATAACATCCATCTAGGGAGGGCAGTTCATCTTCCTGATATTGTGGCTCTCCTAGTTCATTGATCCGAATCTCCCCAGCTTGTCTGTACTGGTAAAGCTGATCCAGCAATTCCACGGCGTAACGAATTCGTGTTCTTAAGAGATAGCCCCGGTTTTCCGAAGCTTTTAAAACCTCACGCACATCGAGCTGAGGATGCCAGTCATAGGCTCGGCCGTGAAAATCCTGAACCTGTTCCAGTACGGACAGGATTTCGGCTTGGTTAAGCGGTTGAAGCTGGGGTGCGGTAATAATATGGTTGAGAACCTTTTCGATAGGCTCTCGTTGGGCACGATCAACATACACTGAACTGACGTTCTCAAAATCATGCTTGGACTCTATGACATCCTCACGATAGGATGCGCCAAGGGCAAACATAGTAAAGGTGGATTCAAGGTGTTCAGGAAACAAGAAAGCTGCCATATTGTTATAGGCGGTGAGACGGGCCTTTTTGCCTAGACGTCCTAACAATTCTGTTTCATCAAATAAGATAACCCAGCCATTGAAACCCAGTAATTTAAACAGATGGCTTAACATAGCAAAGTAGTCCATGCCGTGACGCGTTTTGCTAAAGGGAACTGCATAACGAACAGGTTGGTTAAAAATTCTTTTGTAGATCTGGCGCAGGAGGGCTGTATTAATAAAGTCTCCCTCTAAATCTGCCATTAGCAAATACTTTTCATCGGGATCATCAACATTTAGAAAGGATCTTAAAACGAAAAACAACTTGTCTGTTTCTAAGTACTTACTGGTAAATGACAATAGATCCAAAGCTATAGGGTTATTAGGAGTGATATCTTGCAGAATATGTTGAAATCCAGGCTGCAGACGTTGAGGCAGGTAGGTATTGCTGATTAGTTTCTGATAGGCAAGATATAATTTATCGAACGGAGTCTCCTTACTCAGTGAAACTAGACTGACAACCATATTGTTGGAATGGGCAAGGTTAAACACGGTATTTAGAAGATGGGTTTTACCTTCTCCGTATTTACCGGAAACAACCATACCACTAGATTCTCCGTTATCTCTAATGCGATCTAGTTTGTAAGAGATTTGCTCCATTAATTCTGGACGAGCTGAGGAGAAGTAATGACCCACCGCCCGGGAAGACACTCCTGAACGCAAGGCCTCTATGACCCTTTGAGCTTCAAAATCAAAATCCATTATTCTGCTCCTCCCTGTAAGGTAGTCATGATTACCCGTCTAGGTACAGATACTTTGCCAAACCGAGCCTTGGCGTGGAGTTCTTCCGCAGTGTTCAAGCTGATAGGGTTAGCCCCTTCATCAAACCGGTTGATCACTTGAGCCAGGCGAGTAGACATTTTCAAGATATTTTCCGGTGTATATACCTCATCAATCAGGCGATCAAGATCTACAATGTCAGCAAAGCGGTTAAAACGCGTACCTTCAATCTCATTTTGAATACGCATCCACAGAGCTTGATAAGACTTCAAACCTTTGGTGTCGTCATCCATCAGACTACGATCAAACGAAAAAACAAACATAATGTGTTTTAAAGTATCATTCTCATCAATTAATTCGCGGATACTTTCATAAGCATCTTCTCGTTTCAGGCGGGTATAACGCATGTTTTCCGCATTATCGGCATTCACCAGAACCTCTAAATTATCAATTGATATAAGCAGACCCTTGTAGCCTGCCAGGCAACAAACCTCAACCAGAGAACGCAACATGTGCCTGGCATTGTATTTAGTGATTTTACTCGGAGATAAACCAAGACGGCGTAGGGAGGACAGTTTAGCTTCCCGGCTTCCTTCCAGCCATAGCATCAACATTTTATGGCTGGGTTCTTCCAGAGTGGGATATCCTAAAATACCACCAGTCAACATGGCACAAGCTAAGGCAAAATTATTATCTATCAAGGGATTGGCTAAAAACAGCTTTTCCAATTGCTGCCTGATCTCCCGCTTGGTCAAGGGACCCAATTTCCCCTGGCTGGATAAATAATCAGCAAAGCTAAGATTTTCTGGAATAGTCTTGGGCTGATACCCCAATTGCCGGATAACCTCATGGCTGCATAGTTGCAGACACTCCATCAGCTTGACCCGGCGTAATATCGCAATATAGATTTCCTTAAAATCATGAATCCATATTTCCCTCCCTGAGAGGTTAACAGAAATATAGCCCATGTTTTCCGCTTCCATGGACAGTAATTCTAAAAAATGAGTTTTCCCACTCCCGGTGCGGCCTGTCAAGAACTTAATCTTGCTACCTCCACGGGCCAGATAGTTTGCAAAATATTTTTCCTTCCAAAAATCCATAATAAACTCACTGCCAACCGATATTTCTTGTAAAATTTCGCGGTTACCTGGAGCCTGTCCCTTCCTTAAGAGTGCCAGGGCGTCTTTGGTGTTCTCCAATGCTATTACCCCCTATTTAACAATGTCCCGAGTATAGCTAGTTTTCTGGTTGACTAGGAATTGCTTCGAAAAAACGAATCGTTGCCAGATATTGCTCCCGCCCATCCTGGTCGAGAATACGGATAGCCTTGTTTATGTTTCGGCTGGGGCCAAATTGAAACTGTCTTCCATCCTCAGTAAAACGTACTTCTGAAGCATAAAGGCGAGCCAAGTCAAAAGCGAAGCTCTGTTGGTCATAATCTCTGCGGAAGCGACGCATGGGTGTTAAGAGAGTATAAAGACTTTTCAAATAAATATCCCCCACCGACGAAGTTGGCGATTTACCCTGGTTCTGCTTCAAAAACATCAAGTCGTAAGCTGTCGCCAGTTCTTTGGCAAAACTCCGGGGATCAAAAGCTGCTTTCAGTAGTTTATCTCGGCTAGCCTTAACATCTTGGACAAAAGACAGGGGACGTAAACATTGGACACGTTTACGATCTAGGTATAAGTCTAGGTTTTCGGCATCGACCCTTACCCGAAATGGGAATATCTCATAAATAGGATATTCTCCTTTGACATCCACTTCCAGACGATCACAACATGCCAGCATTTGTTCCACAAATTCGCCATTCTCTACATAAGCGCGAATTCCGAACTCGTCAACCTGATGCTGCATACCTTCCAGTAAGGTTTCCTGCTCCTTTAGGTAAGCCCGCATCGCTCCCATATCCCTAGTCCAGCTCTTTAGATCACCATTTTCACTAAATTTACACAGGTTCTTAAACAGTTTTTGCACACTGCCGATCTTATCTTTGAGTTCTTTTTCCAGCATCAGCATTTGCTTAAATAAATCTTCATAATCAGCCATTTTGATTACTCCTTTATCTTTTTTTTAAGTAACATCGTCAAGAGTAATAACTATTTATTATCTTTGCTAGAATTCTACACTAAAATAGTTATTTCCTTCTAGCTTGCCCACATCATCGAATAATGTCATACTAATAGTGTCTATAGCTCTACAAACAAGGGAGATCGGGGGAAAAGCATGGGAGGGCAACTAAAAAAACAATTATTTTTGTGGCAAAAGGAATGTCTGGATATTTGGATTCACAATCATGGAAAAGGGATTATCAATGTAGTTACCGGCGCAGGCAAAACTATCCTAGCCTTGGGAGCTATAGCTAGACTGGAAGATGCATTATCCCTAGAGCAAGCACCTAGTTTAAAAATCAAGATAGTAGTGCCTAAGGTTTTTCTTGCCAATCAATGGGTTCAAAGTCTTCAGGAAGATCTGAATGTTGCCAAGAAAGACATTGGGATTTATACTGGGTTGCATAAAGACCCTCCCACCCGTAAGTATATGATTTATGTAGTAAATTCGGCCCGCCACACCTTATCCCAGCATTTGTTGGACGATTTTCGAAAAGGCAGCTCTATTTTGCTAATTGCGGATGAATGCCATCATTATAGTAGCCTGGAAAATTCCCGTATATTCGATTTTATTTCTCAAATTCAGACCAAGAATCAGGGTTCGCATTACTATGCCCTGGGTTTATCCGCCACCCCGGAAACAGTAAACTTTAATGAAAAATTAGTTCCTGCCTTGGGGCAGGAGATATTCAAATACGGTTTTACTGAAGCCTTGAATGCCAATATAATCAGTTCCTTCGCTATTTTTAACCTGAAATTAAAATTTACTCCGGACGAAGAACTACAGTATCTTGATTTAAGCAAACAATTAACTCTTGCCTTGGAAATTATCATGCAGAATTGTCCTTTCTTAAGGGGCTTAAACAAACAGCATTTTTTTGCCGCCCTAGAGCAATTGGCTCAAAAATCTGATGCCGACGATGTTGCTGCTTTGGCTCGTACGGTACTCAGCCTGGCTGTCCAGCGCAAAGATCTAGTCTACCGTGCTGAATCCCGGCTGAGCTGTGTAAAAAGTCTCCTGATCCAGCTTCCCCAAACAGCAAATATTTTGATATTCAACGAGAGAATTGAAGTAGCTGATGCCATCTATCAAGAGCTACAATTGCTATTTCCTGGGCAAGTGGGGCGTTATCATTCTGATATGGATGAGCGAACTAGAAAAAGTATTCTGCGCAAATACCATGATGCACAAATAAGGATTCTTGTAAGTTGTCGTGCCCTAGATGAAGGCTTGAATGTTCCTGCAACCGATATAGGAATCATAGCCTCTTCCACCAGCAGTACCCGGCAGCGCATCCAAAGACTGGGTAGGGTTTTGCGCCAATCTGGCAAAAAACATACGGCCATGCTTTATTATCTATATATTGGCTCATCCAATGAGGAGCAAGACCTGTTGGCAAGCATTTCCAGAGACCTGTCTGGGATAATTCCAATCCTAGACTTGGAATATGTTCAGGATAGCCGGACTTTCATTCATTCTGCCTATCAAGTCCTGGCTGAGCAAGTGCTTGATTATACTAAGCGAAGAGGATGGAGTTCAGAAATCATTACTGAGATAAATAGAAACTTAGAACTTGGCAAGCTTAGTTGTGATTGGTGGCTTCCCGAGCAGCATTGCACCTTGAAGATTCAGAACGCTTCCTCTCGTTCGGAACGAAATTACTGGGTAAGTATGCGATTAATGGTCAAGGCCAGTCTTGGCAGGCTAGCTAGCAATCGATAGTCGCTTAATGTAAGCTATACGATTTAGTTGTACCACAAGATAACCTGTTGCGCCAAATGAATGAATTGGTAGATCTGTGGACACAGGTTGTAAAATATAACTTTTGTTGATAATATAAGTAAATAGAGGTAATAAACTCTATACATCAAATTACAATGTAGAGGAGAGTACAAGCATGGCTAAAAAAGGGATTATCAGTATCATGCTATTAATGATTATTGTCGGTGCAATCGCGGGCT
>JBAQLS010000010.1:0-14695 GCA_049302075.1 Carboxydocellales bacterium
CCTGTCACGCAGGAGATCGCGGGTTCGAATCCCGTCAGTTCCGCCATTTATGCCACGGTAGCTCAGTCGGTAGAGCAGAGGACTGAAAATCCTCGTGTCGGCGGTTCGATTCCGTCCCGTGGCACCATTGTATTTGCGGTAATTTGACTAATAAAAACAAAGGTTTTATAATATAATTCAGAAGCGATAGCTGATATATAAGCGGATGTAGCTCAGCTGGTAGAGCATCGGCTTCCCAAGCCGAGTGTCGCGAGTTCGAATCTCGTCATCCGCTCCATTCTACGTCCTAGGCACCTGCCAAATTAATGTTATCCTGCCAAAAGGAGGCTTTTACAATGACCAAACATATTAAAACCTTAGCGGTTAAATCCCTTAAGGACACTGTGAAGACTGGTGGTTGTGGAGAATGTCAAACCTCTTGTCAATCAGCTTGCAAGACCTCTTGTACTGTAGGTAACCAAGTCTGTGCCAAATAGGCAAATGTACATATTTAATGAACGGAGCTAGCTCTACCCCTGGTGGGGAAGGGCTAATTTTTTTGAGGAGGATTAAGGGTGCTGCATAAATATAGGTTTGACGGAGTTAGGATAGCGGTAGATGTAAACAGCGGTTCGGTGCATGTTGTGGATGAATTAACTTGGGAAGTTCTCGACCGTTATGAAAGCCAAAGCCCTGAGCAGGTTTTACAGGCGTTGGAACCAACCTTCCCATCGAATGAGATCCGGGAGGTACTAAAAGAAGTAGACCAGTTAAAGCAAGGTGGTCAGTTATTTACTCCTGACACACCCTTGGAAGAAATAAGCCGGCCCCAGCAACCTGTGGTAAAGTCTCTATGCCTCCATATTGCCCACGATTGTAATTTGCGCTGTAGGTATTGCTTTGCCTCCAGTGGGCACTTTGGGGGGGCCCGAGAGCTTATGTCCGAGGAAGTTGGACGGGCAGCTTTAGAGTTCCTTTTAGAAGCTTCCGGTTCAAGAAAAAATTGTGAAGTAGACTTTTTTGGCGGAGAACCGCTATTAAACTTTGCTACTGTCCAGCGGTTAGTAGACTACGGTCGTCGCAGGGCTGCTCAACTTGGCAAGGTTTTCAAGTTCACCTTGACCACTAATGGAGTGCTGCTAGACGAAAAGACTGAACAATGGCTTAATGAACAAGAGATTGCCGTGGTGCTAAGCTTAGATGGACGCCCGGAAGTAAATGACCGGATGCGTACCTTTGTGAATGGCTCAGGCTGTTATACAACAATTGTCCCCCGTATTCAAAGGTTTGTTCGTTCCCGCCAAAACCGGAATTACTATGTTCGGGGAACCTATACAGCAAAAAACCTGGATTTTAGCCAAGATGTTCTTCATCTCGCCAATTTAGGTTTTGACCATATTTCCGTCGAACCAGTAGTTGCCCCAGAACAGGAGGAATACGCCTTACAAGCGACTCACCTGCCCCTGCTGCTGGAGGAATACCAAAACCTAACTAGAAGGTACCTGGAACGACAGGAAGCGGGAAAACCTTTCAATTTCTTTCACTTTAATTTGGATTTAAGTGGTGGTCCGTGTCTGGCCAAGCGCCTGTCCGGCTGTGGCGCTGGTCACGAATATATGGCGGTGAGTCCTCGAGGGGAGCTTTACCCCTGTCACCAGTTTGTGGGCCGGGAAGATTTTTTGTTAGGTAATGTTTTTGAACGGAATTTAAATTATTCAATAATGAACTCCTTTCAACAAGCTCATGTCTATAATAAACCCAAGTGTGTCCAGTGCTGGGCCAGGTTCTTCTGTAGCGGAGGCTGCCATGCCAACGCCCAAGCTGCTAACGGAAACCTGTTAGAGCCCCAAGACATCGGTTGCCAATTAGAGAAAAAACGACTGGAATGTGCAATATATTTAAAAGTTATGAAAGCGGGTTTAGCTTAGCCATGTGACAAAAACCCAGTATTTTCAGCTATATATTAATTAGGGCGAGCAAATTTCGACAAAAGATAGCGAAAATAAGAGTTTACTGGCTTATTAATCCTGTGGTATAATATAACGTGCCAGACCTTAAAAGGTAGCTTGTAATTAATAAGGTAAAACAGAAGCTTAAATAGAGATAAGTCCCAATCAGGTGAGGAGATAAGCAAATAACATTTTTGAAAGGGAGGGTCTAATGGCGTTATCTAAACAAGATACCCCCAAGCAGGGGAACAGTGCAGCCATAGTCGGAGGATGTGCAGTGCTGTTAATGGTTGCCAATATTTTAACTGCATTTGCAAACGGATCGCAAAATGCTGTGGAGCTTCAAGGGCAACAGTCCAAAATGTATAATCGGGTTGGTGCAGCGCTAGAGAAGAAGGTAACAGCAGCTGGTATAATAATAAATAACAAATTAGAAGTAGTCCTGGCAAATGAAAAAGAGGCTCAAGAGGTCTTGCAGCAATTACAATCAGATATGATTGGCAGGACACTGCCCCAGACTAAAGTTCAAATAAAATACGATGAAAATATAGAAATAACTCAACTAGATACTCAAGCAGGTAAGGTGCTCTCAGTACCTGAGGCTGTGGCCCTGCTAAAAATAGGCCGGGTGGAAGTGGTCACCTATACAGTTAAAGATGGCGAAAATCTCTGGACTATCGCTCGCAAAAACGATATGCGGGTACAAGAGATTCGGGATGCTAATCCAGGATTGTCAGGTGATTCGATAGATATCGGCCAGGTTATCAATCTAGTAAAACCTGAGCCATTAATCCATATAGTGGCAACTATTGAAAACACAGTCAAAGCAGAAATTCCTTTTGGAATTAAATATGAAGTTGATAAGTCCTTAAAGCGGGGAGCTGAGAAAATTAAGCAACCCGGCAAAAAAGGAAATAAAAGCATTACCTATCGTACAGTAATGCGCAACGGTGTACAAGTAGAACGAAAAATTCTTGCTGAGAAGGTGCTGGCTAAACCGGTATTAAGAGTAGTTGCCAGCGGACGTAAACGGGAAGTGACGATGCTGGCCTCTCGTGGTGAGGATGGTTCAGGTGATTTGATCTGGCCTATCCGAGGGCCAATTAACTCAGGGTTTGGCGATCGTTGGGGCCGGAGACACACTGGTCTAGATATTGGAGGCCCTACCGGTGAGTCGGTCAAAGCTGCGGACAGCGGTCGAGTTGTATTTGCCGGCTGGGATGGTGAATACGGCAAAATGGTAACTATTGATAATGGTGGCGGAATTACTACGCGCTATGCCCATCTTTCCTCATTTGGAGTAAATGAAGGGGACGAAGTCGGTCGTGGTGATTATATTGGGAAGGTAGGTACGACAGGTCGGACTACCGGGCCACATTTACATTTTGAGGTACTGAAAAACGGAGATTTTCGTAATCCTCTCGGATATTTGCGTTAGAATATCAACCAACCTTATGGTAAACCATAAGGTTGTATTCTTTTTTGCCCGTTTGTACGAATAATGCAATACTTAAACATAAACTACTAGTTGTATTAAAGTTTAATTTCGCTTAAAATAAATATAGAAAAAGAAAGGAGTGTCTGAGATGAGTTATGATATTATCATTATTGGAGCTGGTCCTGCTGGCCTTACTGCGGGTTTATACGGAGCTAGGGCAAAATTAAGGACTTTGGTAATCGAAAAGAGCATGGTGGGCGGGAGAGCGGCTACTACAGATATTATCGAAAACTACCCCGGGTTCCCAGCGGGAATTAATGGTTTCGAACTAGGTATGAAAATGAAGGAACAGGCCGAACGGTTTGGATTAGAGATTATTACTGATGATGTTAAAGCAGTTGAGTTACAAGGTGAGCTTAAAACTGTAGTCACAACCAACAATGGAGAATATCGCAGCAAAACGTTAATCATTGCCACTGGGGCCAAGGCTAATGAACTAAAAGTCCCTGGGGAAAGAGCATTAACCGGCCATGGAGTTTCTTACTGTGGAACCTGTGATGGAGCTTTTTTTCAAAACCAGCAGGTTGTAGTGGTTGGTGGCGGGGATACGGCAATTGAAGATGCCCTGTTCTTAACCCGATTTGCTAGCAAGGTAACAGTTATCCATCGCCGGGATTCCTTAAGAGCAACCAAAATTCTCCAAGAAAGAGCCTTTGCAGAGCCAAAGATTTCGTTTATATGGAATAGTGCGGTTGAAAAGGTTATTGGTGAAGCGAAGGTTAGCGCTATAGAAATCCGTAATTTATTGACGGGTACCCGGGAAACGCTGGCAACAGATGGAGTATTTGTTTTTGTGGGGGCTACCCCGGAAACAGAATTCCTTGATCAGGATTTAAAGTGCATTGACCGAGGATATTTAGTTGCAGATGAGTCCACTGTTACGTGCATACCAGGAGTTTTTGCTGCTGGTGATGTCCGAACCAAGGCCCTGCGTCAAGTAGTTACCGCCGTGGCTGATGGCGCAAATGCAATAATTGCCATAGAGAAATATCTTGAAGACAGTGGCAATAACTAGGTTGTAATGATATAATTATAAAGGTCTTGTCCAAAGATTAACGGTAAAAGGCCTAATTCTAAATAGGGAGAGATGGGTAGTGGCAAAGAACAAATTGCGTAAACCAAAAGCTGCAGCCTACGCCGCAACCGGCCGCAAATTGTCTAACAGCAGCTGGGTGGTATTTATTGCGATTTTAATTTCGGCGGGCTTACTTGGGTCTACTTTAGTATTTTCCCTTTCTGGTTCTTTTAGTGGTAGTGGGACGGGTAATAACCAGCAGACCAGTGAAGGGCTAATTAAACAGTACCAGGAAATGCTAAAAACAAACCCAAATGATCTCACAACCCGCGAGAATCTAGGAGTTGAGTATTTTAATCTGGGAACAAACAACTTACAACAGCAAAAACAGGCAGAAGGACAGAACCAATTAAAGTTAGCGATTACCGAGTTTGAGAAAGTAGTAGAGAAAAACTCTAAAAACGCCCCGGTATTGGGTGATCTAGCAACCAGTTACTTTTACACGGGAAACACTGACAAGGCAATTGAATATGCTCGCAAAGCCCTAGAGGTTGATCCCAATCTAGCCCCGGCTAGATTAAATCTAGGAATATATCTAGCTAGCAAGCAGCAATATGCCCAAGCGATTGAAGAGCTTAAAAAAGTCCCGGCAGGAAGCCAGCAAGAAACTTCGGCTAAGGATATGCTTAAGCAGTACCGGGAGTTATTAGCCGCCGGCAAGAAATAGAGGCAGGCTGTTGAAATTCCCCGCCCAGCGTTGTCACCGGAATCGCCAAGGTCCTCGATGTACAACCAGTACACCTGCGGCCTTGGCGATTCTGCTTCCTAGCTGGACGGTTTTTTCAACAGCCTGCTTGGGGTCTGGGAGTTTTCACCAAGCCTGCTGGAGGGTCTGGGTTTAAGTGATTTTATAACTGCCTCCTTTGTTAAGCTGCTCCGGGTTAAATAAATAGCCAAACAAATTAACTCACCGGATACTCCGGTGAGTTTTCCTTTTCTAACAGATTTTACTTGGGGAATTTCCAGCATAAACATAGTATAATTATTAAGCGGAGATAAGGGGGAGAGAAAATGCAACCTGAGATTAGGCCTAGTTTTCAGATCCCGGAATACCGGCTTTCCCTAAGCAATAAAATAGTGGCTCTGCTGGTAATTGCCGGAACCTTTATTGGTTTTGGATTCCCGTTAACCCGATTGCTGGCTTATCCGTTGGTTAGAGAGATAATTAGGACGGCTGCGGTTTTAGAAACATGGAACTGGCCACGCCTGGAAAGTGAACACTTTATCATCCGGTACTCAACTGCTGATGGTGAAGAAAAAATGGCTCGCCTGATTCTGGAAAATGCAGAGACAATCTATGAACCAGTGGTCAAAGCTTATGCTTATCAACCTAACAAAAAGATATTAGTAGTAGTTTATCCAACCAGACAAGCCCTGGGCCGTACCTTTGGCTGGGATGCCGACGAAAGTGCTATGGGAGTTTATTGGGGTGGAGTTATCAGGGTACTATCCCCGGAACAATGGGTAGACGACCAAGACACGGAGCAACTAAAGACGGTATTTGCAAAATCCGGCCCTATGGCTCATGAACTCACCCACTTAGTAGTGGACTACCTAACTAGGGGAAACTATACCCGCTGGTTGACAGAGGGTATTGCCCAATACAAGGAATGGGAGGTTACCGGATTTGAGTTTGATGAACCGGATGGTAGTATTAATCAGCCTCTTTATCCATTAGCAAAAATGGATAAAGAGTATGACAATTTACCCAACCAGTCACTAGCTTACCGGCAATCCTTGTTGGTGGTAAGCTATATTGTGGATAAGCACGGTGAGGACAAAATTAACTTACTAATGGATGAATTAGGCAAGGGTCTGACCATGGATCAAGCCTTCACAAAAGTACTTGGGGTTGACCTGACTACCTTTGAACAGCAATGGCATATCTGGCTTCGTGCTATACGGGTTTTTGAACAGCCTGCGCTGTATTAGAAAAAGGGAGTTTCAATACAAACTAAAACCCCAGCTTAGGTTGGGCTAAGCTGGGGTTTTAGTTTGTATAAAATTAGTTACTTACACTTTAAATTTATCCATGGTTAGCTTTAAGCCATGGTTTATTTTTGTTAAATTATTGACAGATTGGTCTATTTCTTGGGTTGAGCTCATGATACCGGAAACGGAGACATTAACTTCACCGGCTGCCGCTGCTGTTTGTTCTGAAATAGCAGCAATGTTTTGGACGGAGTTGTTCACTTCAGTACTGCTAGCAGACATTTGTTCAGTAGCAGCAGAGATAACTTCTGTACTGCGGGCCACATTATTAATGGCAGTTACCACTTCTTGGCTGCTTGTTCTCATTTCTTCTGCGGCTGTAGCAATTCGCGATACTTGTACAACTGACTGCTCAATTGATTTTAAGATATCGTCGAAGGCGGTTCCAGCACCCTTGGCTAATTCCGAGCCCTTTTCTACTTCTTCAGTTCCAACCTTCATGGCCAGTACGGCCTGTTCTGTGCCTTTCTGGATATTGGCAATCAAATTGGCAATTTCCTTGGTTGCTTTGCCAGAGCGCTCGGCGAGCTTTCTTACTTCATCGGCAACTACTGCAAAACCCTTGCCATGTTCCCCTGCCCTCGCAGCCTCAATTGCAGCGTTAAGAGCTAACAGATTAGTTTGTCCGGCAATATCATCGATAACCTGGACAATTTCTCCAATTTTTTGAGATTGATCTCCAAGCTCTTTGATTTTAGTGGCTGAGTCAAATACCGTCTGTTTAATTCTTTCCATACCTACGATGGTTTCCTGAAGAGTCTCCCCACCTTTTTTGGCTTTTGTAGAGGTTTCTACAGAGCTGGTGGAGACAGCCTGGGTATTATTGGCTACGTTCGAGATATTTTGGGCCATTTGAGTTATTGTTGAAGTGGTCAGCTGAACATTATCGGATTGCTCCATAGCATCATTAGCAACTTGATTGATTGCCTTGGAAAATTGTTCCATTGTTGCGGCTATGTCGCCAATTCTCTCCGTTTGGGTGTTATTTCCCAAGGAAACCTCATTTATAGCATTTGCAACAGCATCAATAGCTTGAGATGAGTTATGGGTGCTTACAGCGATTTGACCACAGGCCTGATCAATTTCGTTACTAGTGGACATAACCTCCACAAGAAGTTTCTTAACTGAAGAAACCATTTCATTAAAAGCTACAGCCAATCTACCGACTTCGTCGGTGGTTTTAACCTCAACATAAGTATTAAAATCTCCTTGGGCGATGGTTTCAGTAGCGTTCATCAAGTTTTTTACCGGACGAATAATACTATTTAACATTAAAGAAATCCCGAAAATTGCAATTAACAAAGTAACCACCGTTGAAATGATATTAGCGATAATTGCATTAGTTCTAACACTCTGGAGGACTTCGATGGGTATTCCAATCCTAACAGCACCCCAATGCTGACCATTAATTGTAATTGGAGCTGACATATCATAGATTATTTCGCCAGTATCCCGGGGATAGATCTGGGCAAGTGGTGTAGTTGAGGTAGCAGCCTTGAGCCCAACTGGGTCATTAAAAACTCGTTTTTCTCTAGCGGGATTAGTATGTACAGGTGCGTACCCGGTTTTGTCAACAATAACTACGTATTTGATATCTTTATCTAAAGCTGCAAATCTACGGATAACCTCTCTGAATTCAGCATAATTATCCTTTTGAATTACTTCTTTAGCATACTCAGCATAGGCGGTTGTAATCATTCGACCCTTAGCTTCTATTTCGGTAGTCATATTACTGGTTTCTCTTTTGACTGTAATATAAGTCCCGACTGCCATGGTGACGATTAAGACCACCGCTATGGTTAAACTTAACTTTAACTGCAAGCTTCCTTTTACCCTGTTGAACATCGCACACACTCCTTTGAAATGTTTGTAATTAAATACACAAGACAAGGGAAAAATTATTTTTTTCCTAATTAATATATATTATTCTAAATACCAGAAAATCCTTTATTTCGACAAAACATATACGCGATATTATAAGCTCATTAAGTAAACTACCCACGCCTTGCTAAACGGTACCTTGCTATTTTGGGTAAGAGCTGTTGATTCTGTACTTATTCGCCGTCCTGCTCATGATGCGGATGTATCCGCAACCCATGCCATTCGTAGCTTACTAAGCTCGGCAGGTCTGTCCAACGTGAAAGTCTTTGTATTTGATGGGATTGCCTTTCTCACAGGCTGGGTAGCATCTCCCGATCAAAGCCGGGAAGCGGAGGAGGTTATACAGGGGGCTAAAATAGTTAGTGGATTAAGCAACGAAATAACCGTTGCCATCCAGTAAATTACAATTGCGCAAGTGGCGATGGTGTGATAATCTAATTATCGTGTCATCGCTAATTTTTTGGTGACTCAACTTGTCTAGAGGTCGGATATTGTCAAAATAGTCCCTGTCCAAGCAGGAAATTTTATACCAGTAGCGAATAATACAACGATGTATAGTTAATAGTATGAAATAGTAATACTTGCCAAGATTGGAAGGAGGCTACTAGGTGGCCACATTTGTTGTTGAAGGTGGGAGTCGCCTGGAAGGAAAAGTAAGGGTCGGCGGGGCAAAAAATGCCGCTTTAATAGCCATTAGCGCCACCTTATTAGCAAACGGGCCTGTTTATCTGGAGAATGTACCCAGAATCAGTGATGTACTGGTTATGTTAAGTATAATTAACGATCTTGGAGCAAGAACTGAGTGGGAAAGTGAGAACTGTGTAGCAATATATCCCTCGGACAACCCGAAGTTTGAGACTCCCTACGAAAAAGTAAAACAGTTGCGGGCTTCCAACATCCTTCTGGGTCCGCTCTTGGCCAGGGTTGGCAAGGCCAATATTGCCCTTCCGGGTGGCTGTAATATCGGCAGCAGGCCCATGGACCTGCATATAAAAGGGCTAGGAAGCTTGGGGGCGGAAATTAGCCTCCAGCAAGGGGTAATTAAGGCCAAGGCCAATGGTCTTATAGGTGCCAGAATTTACTTGGATTTTCCTAGCGTTGGAGCTACCGAAAATATTATGATGGCTTCAGTATTAGCCACAGGACAAACCATCATCGAGAATGCAGCTAAAGAACCGGAAATAGTAGACCTAGCCAACTTTTTAAATGCTATGGGCGCAAGAGTCCGGGGAGCCGGCACGGACGTCATCAAAGTCGAAGGAGTTACCGGTTTACAAGGGGTTCGCTATGCTATCATTCCTGACCGTATTGAGGCTGGAACCTTTATGGTTGCAGCTGCTGCAACCGGTGGGAATGTACTAGTAGAAAACGTTATCCCTACCCATCTAGAACCAATCACTGCTAAGCTCCGGGAAGCCAATGCCCAGGTTGTTGAGCAGGATGATTCAATTTGGGTAAAATCCAACAAAAACCTGCGGCCGATAGATATTAAAACTCTCCCCTACCCAGGGTTTCCAACTGATATGCAGTCCCAGATGATGGCCATGCTAACAGTGACTCCCGGCACGAGCATTATCGTCGAAAATGTTTTTGAGAACCGCCTGCAAGTTGCCGATGAACTTAAACGCATGGGCGCCAAAATAAAGATTCAGGGTCGGACAGCGGTGGTTGAAGGCATTAAACGACTGGAGGGGGCCCAGGTTAGAGCCTCCGACCTTAGGGCCGGGGCAGCTTTGATTGTGGCGGGGTTGGTGGCCGAAGGGTCCACCGAGATTGATAATATTCATTATATCGACCGGGGTTATGAAAACCTGGAGAATAAGTTCTGTGCCTTAGGAGCAGTAATTACCCGTAAACAATAAAGGCTTTACCTTAACTGCAAAAAACTACTATTTAAAAAGCAGGAAAAGTGAGAGTGGAAACGAAACTATATTATAGCGAATCGGCTCGAAGGATGTGAGAACATGTCGAATAAGAATAAGTTCAAACTAAAACCCTTCTGGAGATTGGGGATTGTCTTTATCACTATTACTGTTGGGGGGACCATGATTTGGACCGCACTTTTGGCCTATTACTTGGGAGCTACCAGGGAACAGCTTTTCTTAACTCTAGGACCGGTTGTCCCTGTGGGGATTGGAGCGGGACTGCTAATTCTTGGCTATCTCAAGCAGCTATTAGACAAAATATTTAATATCTTTTTAGTTGCGATTAGTAAAGTTGCAGAGGGGGATTTAACCCAAAGCATATATTTTCCTACAAATGATGTATTCGGGAAAATGGCTGAGGCCTTCAATAAGATGGTTACCGATATTCGGGAAACTGTTGCCCAAAATGTTGAAACTGCAGTAGGAGTTGCCCATGAAGCAGCTTCCGTTTCTAAAGCTACTGAAAATGCGACTGCCTCCATCCAACAGATATCCGCAGCAGTTGAACAAATTTCCGGTGGTTCTCAAAGACAAGCCAGCCAGATGAGGGAAACCCTGCATATTATGCAGGAACTTTCCGTCGCCATTCAACAGATTGCCGCTAATTCCAAGGCAACCTTTACCGGCTCCCAAGAGACAGCGGAATTCGCTGGCAAAGGGGCGGAAGAGGTGGAACGTTCTGTAGATAAAATGCGGATAATTGCTGAAGCTGTTAACAACTCTTCTCAGGCGGTACAAAAACTTCACGAAAGATCCGAGCAAATCGGCGAAATCGTAAACTTAATTACCAGTATTGCTGACCAGACTAACTTGTTAGCCTTAAATGCGGCAATTGAAGCAGCCCGGGCGGGAGAACACGGTCGTGGTTTTGCAGTAGTCGCCGATGAGGTTCGTAAGTTGGCAGAAGGCTCAGGTACAGCGGCCCAGCAAATCGGTAAGCTCATTCAGGAAATCCAAATGGATACCGCCAGAGCCTCCCAAGCCATGAGTGAGGGCAACAAAGAAGTTCAAGAGGGAGTAACCACTGCGTTACACGCCAAAAGTGCTTTAGATGAAATAGTTAAGGCGGTCCACCGCATGGAAAATATGGTCGAGGAAATTACTAATGCTGCCCAAGAACAATACGGCGGGATTAGTTCAGTTGTTGATACTGTAGATAGTGTTAGCAGCATTGCCCAAAGTTCTTCTGTTTCTACGCAACAGGTAGCAGCCTCGGTGGAAATGCAGATGACTACAAATGAGCAGATTAGCCATCTGGCTCATAACTTGTCCGCTCTGGCGGATGATTTAAAACTCCGGATTGGTAAATTTAGGATTGAATAATTCCACCATTAAGCAGACATTAGGTTATATTTAATCAGAATTTAAGATAATATTTATAAGTCTATATTTGCTTTGAATGAAATCAGGTCGGGGATATCCCGGCCTGAATTGGTATTTGGGAGAAGGTTTATGCCGATTGAGTTAAAAGGCTGCGTAAAGACCATTGACCTAGGAGATAAATTAATAACTATGCGAGTGATTGAGGACTTGGAACCACTATTAGCGCGAGTGGAAGTTGATGAGGACATTCCCTTCTGGGCGGAATTGTGGCCCTCAGCACTAGGTTTGGCCAGGTTTCTTTGGCAACAGATTGAGCTGCAGGGCAAAAGCACCCTAGAATTGGGAGCTGGGCTAGGCCTTCCGGGTATAACCGCAGCCCTGAAAGGTGCCCAGGTGGTAGAGACCGATCTGGTAGCAGCTTCCCTCGAATGGGCGCAAGTAAACGCCCAGCTTAATGGGCTATTTAACTTAGAATATTTAACTGCCGACTGGCGTGATTTCAGAGTTGTCGGCAAATATGAGGTGATTTTGGGCTCGGATGTGTTGTATGAACCTAAGCTACACCCGATGCTGGAGCATATTTTAGAAGCTTATCTACTACCCAGGGGAAGAGCTTACTTCGCGGACCCAGGCAGGGAGGGAGCTAGTTCTTTTCTAGAGCGGTTAACCGGTAAGGGCTGGATAGTAAATACCACGGAAGTTACTGTCGAAATGGATAAATATCGCAATAGCATTAACCTATATAGCTTACAAAGGGAGGGAAAGGGATGAGCAATTTTCATGACCCGGATTTTTTTGGTAGGAGGCCAAGCTTATTATCCTATTTGGGCATAGGCTTAATTGGAGTAATATTAGGTAGTTTACTGGTAACGGTGCTTACCTCGCCAAAGAGTTTAGTTCCTCCTCATGCCCCAAATAGTACAGATGTGCGGCGAGCTTATGTTCCCTCAATTGCACCGTCAACACCTGGGGAACCATCGCCGATAATTGCCATTGCAGAGCAGGTAGGTCCCACTGTAGTGGGCATTAAAAACATGAGCAATAATGAAGCTTTTAATAAGGCTCATCCCGGGGTAGCCCAAGGCAGCGGTTCCGGCGTGTTAATAGACGACCAGGGCTATATTGTAACCAATAACCACGTAGTGGCAGGTGCTGAAAAGCTGTTGGTCAGCTTGGCAAATGGTAAAGAGTTGGAAGGTAAATTAATTGGCCGTGACCCCCGTACCGACCTGGCAGTAGTCAAAATTGACCCAGCTCAGGCGGGGAAGTTTCTTTACGCACGACTGGGTGACTCGGACAAGGTAAAAGTTGGTGAACTGGCAGTGGCTATTGGCAATCCCTTAGGTGAGGAATTTGCCCGCACAGTTACTGCAGGTATCATTAGTGCCCTGAACAGAACGGTTGAGGTTGGCGAAGGTCAGCGGTTCACCCTCCTGCAAACAGATGCAGCCATTAATCCTGGAAATAGTGGCGGAGCCTTGGTGAATAGCCAAGGGGAGGTTATTGGGATCAATAGCGTAAAAATTATCAATGAAAAAGTTGAAGGCATGAATTTTGCCATTCCCATTAACAGAGTAAAGCCGATAATCCAGGATTTAATCTCCCAGGGGAAAGTTATCCGTCCTTGGCTGGGCGTGCTTTACCGGGGTGTCAATAACAATGACCAGTTGAAGGCTGAAAAAGGCTATCCTGTTAACTACGGGATTGTGGTAGACCAAGTGGCTCCCAACGGCCCGGCTGCCAAGGCCGGGATGTTGGATAAAGATATTCTGATTGCCTTTAATGAGGAAAAGGTTACTACCTTCCCCGACCTGCAACAGTTTATTGAAAAAGTGAAAATTGGGGACAATGTAAAGGTAACAGTGCTTAGGGGTAAAGCTACTATTGTTTTAACAGTCAAGTTGGAAGAAATGCCTCAACAGACTAATCCCGAGTAAGTGCAAAAGAATATGCGAAGTGACCCTATACCAAAGTCGTACTTGTAAGTGGGCATATGCACCTTCAATGTAAGTTTTTAATAGCCTGAGGAGAGGGAAGCCTCTCCTTTTCGTGTTCCTACAGGAGGAGTTACTGTGAATATCAAGGTTTTAGCAGTAGGAGGCATAAAAGAGCGTTTTATTAAGGATGGTATTCAGGAGTATGTAAAACGCCTAGGTCCGTATGCCCGTTTGGAAATAATAGAAGTCCCGGATGAGAAAACTCCGGAGCAAGCCAGTACTGCAGAAGAAGAACAAATCAAAGGCCGGGAAGCGGCTAAGTTAATGAAACATATTAAGGCGGGGACGTTAGTGGTGGCCCTGGCTATTGAGGGTAAAGCGTATTCCTCAGAGGAGTTAGCTGAACAGCTGCAACAATGGGCACTAAAGGGGCAAAGCGATGTAACCTTTGTGATTGGTGGATCGCTGGGGCTGCACCGGGAGGTTTTGGAACGGGCGGATTTGAAGCTTTCGTTTTCCAGGATGACTTTTCCCCACCAGTTGATGCGGTTGATTTTGGTGGAACAAATCTATCGAAGTTTTAAGATTTGGCGGGGTGAACCGTACCATAAATGAGGTTAAATTTAAAGTATTACTGGTTACTTAATCATACGTACATCATAAATGATGGCGAAAAAAGGCCCAAACTCTTACATTAGCAAGGGTTTGGGCCTTTTTATATCCACAAAACATGAAACAACCAAAGTTCCAGTACAAAAGGGCCTTAGTTTATTCCACCTCTGGGTGGGTGGCTACCTCCTTATTATTAGCTTCTGCTAAATATTCTGCGCCAAATTTATGCATCAATTCAAGAATAGGAATGAGTTTCTTGCCCATTTCTGTAAGGCCATATTCAACCTTGGGTGGTACGACTGGATAAACTTTTCTGTAGATAAGTTTACTTTCCTCCAACTCCCTTAAATGCTGGGTAAGCATTTTTTCTGTAACATGGGACAGTATTTTTCTTAATTCACCAAATCGCATCACATTGTAATTGAGATACCATAGAATCAACAGTTTCCATTTACCCCACATTGTTTTTTGAACCAAAACCATAGGGCATTTTTCCCCTCTTTGACAGTGCTCCCGCATTGGGC
>JBAQLS010000011.1:0-113139 GCA_049302075.1 Carboxydocellales bacterium
CCACCTGTGCTAAGAGCTACACGGTACTCCACTATTAGCACCGCCCAGGGGCAGGTGCCCTCCCTGGGTCCAATGAATGAACCCGGGGGGGGCGGGGGGGGCTTAAAGGCTATAAGCACAATTATAAGCACGTTAATGATAGTATACCTTGCTGTTAAACACCAATTTGCCTCGACACTGGCCGCAGGCCTTATTGCGGTATTGCTTTTAATGCATTTAACAACTAGTATTACCACCTTTGGCAGATTATATAGCTTACTTAATTATGTAGGACTAGATTGCAAACCGATTATGTAGGCATCATTGCGGCGGGTTATATAGGCCTGTATTGCTATCCGATTATGTAGGCCTTATTGTGATTCCGGTTATGTAGGCCTACATTTCTATTTTTCGCCCAGGGAGGAAGCTGTTCCGGTGAGGGCTCATACTCCTGCCCAGGGAGAATGCCTAGTCCGGTGTAGCTGCTCATGGCGAAGGGCGTTAGAAGCTGTTAGTGAGGTGGGCCATAAAAGCACCCCGGCCGCCAAGGACGGCGGCCGCCTCGCAGCTGAGTCACGGACGACGAATCTGCGAGGTCTGGGTGCTTTTATTAGCCCACCGAACATACAGCTTCTACGCGTGTAGCTAAGAGCATCGAACCGGACTAGGCATTCGACCGGAGACGAGTCTTGCATCCCACCGAACCGGGACAGCTATCCGACCGGAGACTCGTCCTGAAATCAAAGCTAACATGACCCCGTAATCGCAATAATGGCCGGAATTAAAAAAACCAGCTCTGTAATCAGAACTGGGTTATTTTTTTTGGTAGCGGCGGAGGGACTTGAACCCCCGACACTGCGGGTATGAACCGCATGCTCTAGCCAGCTGAGCTACGCCGCCATGGAGCTGATAGCCGGGATTGAACCGGCGACCTTATCCTTACCAAGGATACGCTCTACCTACTGAGCTATATCAGCATGGTTGCGGGGGCTGGACTTGAACCAGCGACCTTCGGGTTATGAGCCCGACGAGCTACCAACTGCTCTACCCCGCGACGAATTAGGACACTTATATAATGTACCATACTTCCCTAGGTTATGCAAGAAGTAATTTTACCCAAATAACTCTAATACACTATTTCTGCGTTAAAAAGATGCCTAAATTGCTCTAGGCACCCTTCCTGCCGATAAATTAAATACACAAGGAATCTCCAGACCTGGGCAGTAGGAACTTTCGGCTTATGCTACCGCTTCTGCTCTGTGCTCACTAATGCTGTTGCTCCTCAGAATTCCTGTTCTCTAGATAACGTTCCAATTTGCGCTTTACCCTTTGAAGTGCATTATCAATCGACTTGACGTGTCGCTTTAAGTCCACGGCGATTTCCTGATAAGACTTGCCCTCCAAATAAGACATGAGCACTTTCCATTCCAGTGAGCTCAATATCTCCCCCATCTTCTCTTCAATATCATCAAACTCTTCCCGGCTGATGATAAGCTCTTCGGGATCTGTTATCTTAGTACCCGAAATCACATCCAGCAAAGTCCGGTCAGAATCCTCATCGTAAATCGGCTTATTAAGGGAAACATAGGAATTGAGGGGAATATGCTTTTGCCTGGTCGCTGTTTTAATGGCAGTAATAATCTGCCTAGTTATACACAGCTCAGCAAAGGCACGGAAGGAGGATAGTTTGTCCTGGCGAAAATCCCGAATTGCTTTATATAGACCAATCATGCCTTCTTGGATGATGTCTTCCCGGTCAGCGCCAATTAGAAAATAAGAACGAGCTTTAGCGCGCACAAAGTTTTTGTACTTATTAATTAAGTACTCCAGAGCGATGGCGTCGCCTTCCTTTGCAAACTCTACGATATCCTCATCAAGCATGACATCATAGCTAACCAGACTTTCGGTCTGTGCATTTAGACTCAAGGTCATCGCCTCCGCTTTGTATTATAGTGGTCAAGCTCTTGACCTTATTCTCAAAAGCCACAAAAAAAACAGGAACAGTTAACTTCGTTTGTTACGTCTTCGACCAAAATCCAGTGGGTTACTTTGACTAAAAAACGCATTTCCTGCTCTTGTCAATTACATTGAATATTATACCTATATAATACAAAGCAGTCAAGCTGCTTTTATGCACCATTGTTCACGAACCTACTTTTCTCTCCGCCATTTCTCCAATTCCCGACGAGTTTCTTCATCTAAAAACTGGGCTAATTCCTTTTTCTCCATAGGAGTAACTACCCCTTGGGACTCCCGTTCCAGTCTTTGACTATCGATCATTTCCCATAACTCTCTAGTCGGGATTCGATAAGCGCCCTGACCAAAAATTAATCTTTGTTCATCCCAATCTGAAGTAACTACAAAAACATTTCCCTTCGAAAAATATGCGGGCACCAAGCGTTCGATTACTGAATCTGCAGTTTCATCCTCAGCGGTATAAATTACCAGCAAATTTCCATGCTGTTCACGTTTACCTGAATTACCTTTAACCCGATGGGCGTCAAATACCACCACTATTATATTTCCTCTATAGCCCTGAAAATTCTGGAGAATATTCAAAAGCTTATATCTAGCATCCTCAAAATTAACGCTTGCTAACTTAGCAAGTTGAGGCCAGCCGAAGATTACGTTGTAACCGTCAATAATTAATACATCCTCCATAAAGTCTCCTATCGGCGTTGACGTAAAACTTCAAATAAGATTAGCGAGGTAGCTACACTGGCATTTAACGAGGAAATTTTCCCTTTCATGGGTATTCCCACTAAAAAGTCACACTTTTCTTTAATCAGCCTACCAATACCCTTACCTTCACTACCTACAACAATGCCGAGAGGTCCAGTCATATCCTGTTCCCAGTAAACCTTATCTCCTAAGGCATCAGCCCCAACTATCCATATGCCTTGTTGCTTTAAAACCTCAATAGTTTGGGCAATATTGCTGACCCGGGCAACTGGCACATATTCCACCGCTCCTGCCGAGGCTTTGGCTACTGTTTCGGTTAGACTGGCACTTCGTCGTTTGGGAATGATTACTCCATGGGCACCTGCCCCGTCGGCTGAACGCAAAATAGCCCCTAGGTTATGGGGGTCTTCAATCTCATCCAACAGTAATATCAGAGGGTCTTCACCCTTCTGCTTGGCTATGGCGAGAATATCCTCAACTTCGACATAATCCCTAGCCGCGACCAAAGCCATTACTCCCTGATGATTAGCTCCCTCGGCCAAACTGTCTAGATTAGTCCGTTCTACTTCCTGGATAGGTATTTTTTTGGCCAGCGCCTTAGCTCTGATTTCGGAAAGGGAACCTCCCGTTGTGCCTTTGGCGATAATTAGCTTGTTTATGCTCCGGTCACCCTTAAGTGCTTCTAAAACCGGATTGCGACCAAAAATCTTATCCGACACTGTACATCATCCTCTAATTTATTTTAAGTCCCGGTATACTTCCCGCATTTCTTTAGCCTGTCCACAGGTCATTTTACCTTCAGAACAAGGACCATTAAGACAAGCTGGCCCCGCATGTTGAAATAACACTGGCGCAATCTTTTTGATTAGGCGGAGCATCTCTTGGGCTAGAGCTCTAATCTCCCACTGCGCTCGGTTACAGCAACGTAGTTCAAAGAAATGATGTAATTCCCTGGCATTCATAGTGACTACCATTTTAGTCTCTGCAGCATTTGGTAGGACAAATCTGGCATCCTCATGGGAAGCCTCACCTGAATTACCCAATTGTTCATTCCAGTAATCGTACCAGCCTTGGATTTGGGTCATTTGCTGCTCGAACTGAGCCACATATTCCGCTCCCAGGGCCTCAATTCGGGGAGGAATTATATAATTAAAAACCCGGCCCTGCTTGCTGGAGCTGGCTTCACCCACATAACGTTGAGATTTCACACTGAAACTAGCTATCCGGTGGCGGGTTATCTGGGCCAATAAGGCTCGGGATACCCCCTCTATCCCAAAGGTAAAGCTAGCATGCTCAATAGGAGAGAGATGTCCAATGTCAATAATATTTTTAATAAACCCAGATTGATCTGCACTTTCAATGCCTTGAACTAACTCACCAATGTCCGCCCCGGAATAACAAAGCTTGGCACCCATCGCCACTACCTCTTCCGGATTTAGGGTATGGCGGAGGAGTTCTACTTTAAGCTGCTTACCGGCCATTAGGAAATCCCTCCTCGACTACCTTTAAAGCATAGGCAAATATTTCGGTAATCCGCTCATGCCGGCCTTGAAGATAGAGATACCCAAAAAGGCACTCCAAAGCGGTAGCATGTCGATAATCAATAACCTCGGCATTTTTAGGTACGTGAACTGATTTGGTGTTCCGTCCGCGGCGTACTACACCGGCTTCCGTTTCATCCAGTGTGCCCTCCAAGGCCTTAAGTACCTGAGCCTGAGTTTTGGCCTGCACAAACTTAACGGCCTGTTTGTGCAAATTGTTGACCTTGACCCTGCCATTACCCAGCAGGTAAGAGCGTACATATAGCTCGTACACCGCATCCCCTAAATATGCCAGAACCAGACAGGATACCTGCTCTGGCGGCATTTTCAGCTGAAAATTCAACTGTAACATTAGCTGCGCCTCTTCCACCGCACGCCCTGGGGAGTGTCTTCAATAATTACCCCAAGCTTGCCCAGCTCATCTCGAATTTTATCCGCAGTGGCCCAATCCTTTTTAACCCTAACCTCTTGACGAATGGTAATAATTAGCTCCATTAAGCCATCAGTTAAACCTACATCCGTCACTGTCCCAACCTTACTTGGTTCAAAGAACCCTAGTACTTTTCCTAGGCGGACCAGAGTCCCCTGGGCTTGGTCCAAAGCCGCCCCCTCCTCAGACCCGATAGTTTTTCCAGCTAGGTTGCCGATATAGATGTTAATTTCCCTGGCTAATTCAAAAAGGGTTGCTGTTGCTAACGCAGTATTAAAGTCGTCATCCATGGCTTCCCGAAACTTGGTCACAGTATCATGGCAGACATGGCTCAAAGGGGTGGTGTCCTCCTGCCCTGGATGTGGCCCAGGCCAGCCTTTAATAACCTCCTGTACCGAAGCCAGGGTATTATACAGCCGTTCCAGCGCTTTTTTATTCTCCTCTAACTTGCCATCATGGAAATCCAGCGGGCTGCGATAATGGGTAGAAAGCATGAAGAAACGAACCACTTCCGGCTTATATTTAGCTAAAATTTCCCTGACAGTAAAGAAATTACCTAGGGATTTGGACATCTTTTCCTGGTTAACAGTTATAAAACCATTATGCATCCAGTAACGGGCAAAGTTTTTTCCGTCACAATAGGCCTCAGACTGGGCAATTTCGTTTTCGTGGTGGGGAAAAATTAAGTCAAAACCACCACCGTGAATGTCAAAACTTTCACCTAGATATTTTAAGGACATCAGTGAACATTCGATGTGCCAGCCAGGTCTTCCAGGCCCCCATGGGCTTTCCCAAAAAGGTTCACCAGGCTTAGCACTTTTCCAGAGGGCAAAATCCATGGGATCCTGTTTGCGTTCATCAACTTCTACCCTCGCCCCAGACTGCACATCATCTAGAGAACGCCCGGAAAGCTTACCGTAGCCGTTAAATTTCCTGACCGAATAATAAACATCCCCGGCTAGCTCATAGGCGTAGCCCTTGTCAACTAGGCCTTTGATCATCTCAATAATTTCCGGGATATGCTCACTAACTTTGGGATGGATAGTAGCATCCCGAACACCTAGGGCCCGGGAGTCCTGAAAATATTCCCCGATATATTTAGCTGCTAAACTCAGGGCATCTATTTGCTCTTCCTGTGCTTTATTAATAATTTTATCATCAATATCCGTAAAATTTTGGACATAGGTTACTTCAAAACCCAAGTATTCTAAATAGCGGCGTACTGTATCGAAAACAATCAACGGTCGGGCATTTCCCAAATGAATAAAGTTATAGGTGGTTGGTCCACAAACATACATGCCCACCTTACCGGCAACCCTAGGTTGAAAAGTTTCTTTTTGCTTAGTCAAGGTATTATAAAGCTTTAGGGTCACTACTATGTCCCCCTTCCAACTCAATTATTCTTTGTTCCATCCGATCAACTTGACGCTGGAGACATAAAATCATTTCCGCTACTGGGTCGGGTACCTGGTCATGCATTAAATCCACCGGGTTCCAAGTATTGTTTATGGCCATACCTTCCCGGACAACAATTTTGCCGGGAACTCCAACTACCGTGGACTTGGGAGGTACCGGTTTGACTACTACCGAACCTGCGCCAATTTTGGAATCGTCTCCCACCGCAAAGGAACCTAACACCTTTGCCCCGGCGCTAATTACTACATTATTACCAATGGTAGGGTGGCGCTTCCCTTTTTCTTTTCCGGTACCCCCTAACGTAACCCCTTGGTAAATGGTTACATTATCCCCAACCTCTGCCGTTTCACCGATTACCACCCCGGAACCATGGTCAATAAACAGTCCTTTTCCTATCTTAGCCCCCGGGTGAATTTCTATTCCGGTTAACCAACGGGTTAATTGGGAGATTACCCTGGCTAGTATCATCCATTGCTTTTTATAAAGATAATGAGCTGCCCGATGCATTAAAATAGCATGGAGACCAGGGTAACATAGCACGACCTCCAGAACATTCTTGGCGGCCGGGTCCCGTTCGAAAATTACCTTGATGTCCTGTTTGAGCGTTGTAAGCACGGCTATCCCCCCATTTTCTTATTAAGTGTACAAAAGCAGCTCCAAGGCAAAGGTTGGCAAGCGAATTTATCCACAGCTTTTCCGAAAGCATAATTCCTAAGTATGGACATAGCAAACCTCCGTCTCAGTTCAGAGACGGAGGTTATCCGCGGTTCCACTCTAGTTGGGTTTTAATAACCCCTCTCAGGCGGGAAACAGGCGCACCCGGCTTCCCTAATCAGCTATAACGGGCCGTCCCGACCATGCATACTAAACTTCAGCTTGGCAACTCCCAGGTGCACTTTCGGTCAATTCCTTATCCAGAACCGCTTTCAGCCTAGGCAGTCCCTCTCTGCTGGTGGGATTGACTTACTCTTCCCGTTCCTCGTTATTTACCTATAAAAGTTAAGCTCAGTTGGAATTACTTTCAATTATACACAGACCAAATTATTGTGTCAATTGCAAGAAAATCGACTGTGTCGACTCTATTTTTGTCGATGTCGATTTTCTTGTACCCAAGGAACCTAGGGTTCCCTAGGTCGCTGACGCAGTGACCCTCCTCTGATTTACATAAGGGGGACTCCCCCTTAACAACCCCCGTTAAGGAAATTATCCACAGCCGCGCTTAACGGTAATTTCCTTAACTATAACCGAATATGCCCCGTTAGTTACTCAGACCTGCAGTTTGACCCGGCGTAAAACAACTAAACTGCAGCCATGGTGGTAGTAATTCTTTGCCCACAGCGTTCTACACCTAAGATAGGTATGATGTGGTATAGTTCTGGTCCATGAGTCCGTCCGGTCAGAGCAACTCTAATGGGCATGTAAACCAGCTTACCACCAAGCTTTAATTCCTTAGTCAGAGACTTGAGCAGAGCTTTTACCCCATCCTCGTCAACCACCGGCATTTCCGCCAGCTTGTTTCGGAAGGCCTCCAGAACCTGAGGTATTTGTTCCCCCCTCAGAATGTCCCGAGCTTCCTCACTTTCGAACTTTATCTCATCATGGTAGAAAATTCCCACATGCTCGGTAATTTGGGCAACATAGGCTAAGTGTTCCTGCACTGATTTAACTATTAAGGTTAGCTGTTTGTACTGTTCCGGGGTCTTCTCCGGAGAAATTTCACCTTGAATATATCCGGCCTCAATTAGAAAAGGAATAGCCATTGCGGTAATTTTTTCCGGGGGGCTCTGCCGAATATAATAACCATTAATCCAGTTAAGTTTATCTAAATCAAATACCGCCGGGTTTTTGGCCACTCGCTCTAGGGAAAATTGCTCGACCAACTGGTCAATACTGAAAATTTCCTCTTCACCTACAGGTGACCAGCCTAAGAGCACTAAAAAGTTAAGCAAGGCTTCCGGCAGATAGCCTTTGCTACGGTATTGTTCTACTGCAGTTGAACCATGACGCTTACTCATTTTAGAACGGTCTTTACCTAAGATCAGCGAAACGTGGGCAAACTCAGGCAGCTTGACACCCAAGGCCTGATAAAGCAAAATTTGCCGCGGGGTATTGGAGAGGTGCTCTTCACCCCGAATGACATGGGTAATATCCATTGTGCTATCATCGATAATAACTGCAAAATTATAGGTAGGGATGCCATCGGATTTGACAATTACGTAGTCACCCATACCGTCGCTGTCAAACCTAACCTCACCACGGACCAGGTCGTGAACTACAATTGTTTGGTGATCAGGAACCCTAAAGCGAATTACCGGCTTTCGCCCCTCAGCCTCCCGTTTTTGCCGATCAGCAGCCGTTAGATTGCGGCACTTGCCTAAATACCGAGGAGTTTCATTTTTGGCCGACAAGGCCTCCCGCTCCGCTTCCAGTTCCTCTTCACTACAATAACAGTAATACCCATGACCGGAGGCTATAAGCTTGTCTGCAGCCTCACGGTAAAGGTCTAAACGCTCAGTTTGACGGTAAGGTCCATAGTCACCTCCCATACCAATCCCTTCGTCCCAATCCAGGCCCAACCAGCGCAAGGAATCCAGAATGTTTTCCTCCGATTCCCGACTGGACCTTTCCAAGTCAGTATCCTCTATCCGCACCATCATTTGCCCACCGTATCTACGGGCTAAGAGCCAGTTAAAAAGGGCGGAACGGGCACCTCCAATATGTAATGGTCCGGTGGGGCTAGGAGCAAACCGGACCCTGATTTTGCTGTCCATAATACCAGCACCTCCTCATTCGTTGTTAAGACGCACCTATTATACCAGATTAAGGCTAGCGGTCGCAATGCCTGGGTTGCAATGCTGCTGGACTATTTGCTGCCGCTGCTGCCTAACTGGAGCAACGCCTTAATCTGGTTGACGAGATTGAGGATTACTGACCAAATTTGGTCTAGGATGCTTCTGGCCTGTTGCTGTTTCTCTAGGACTAGGTTAATTTTCTCTTGAACTCCGGCTAACTGACCTCGAAATTCGGCTAGACTAATGGGAGTCTTACTTATTCGTGCCATCAAGTCGACAATTTGGTTAAGCTGCTCTGGGGTTAAATTGATATTTAACTGTGCGGCAATATTTACGACAATGTTCCTAATCTCAACAGGATCAGTAAGCTTCTTCTGTAAGACCTGGTCTTTTACTAACATTATTAACTTGGTAGCTTTGTCCTTGTCCTGAATTTGTTGACCAAGTTCACCGGTGCGAACAAGTTCTTCGTTGGCAGCCTGTTTCCGCTCCTCGGAAAGCTTAATTCCTGTAGCGGTCTCAAAGGCCTTCAGTACCCCGGTTAAAGCTGCTGTTCCGGAGACCGGAAAGGGGGAGGCGGCAATCACCCTGGCATCTTTAACCCCTGCAGTAATTAGCGCATTGGAATACATGGCTCCGGTTACCCAGGTAATATTATAAGTTTCTGCGTTTACCCCCCGACCAGCTGGAAGTAATTCTACGAAGGCAGAAGAAATCGATCTGATGCCAATTACATTTTCCGGGACCAAGTTCTTTAAATACTTCTTTTCTTCAGCGTTAGTGACCTCTAATTCGGTCACCCCACTGGCTGCAGTTCCAGTAAGCCCAAAGATTCTCAGCATGGCGTCCCTTTGCTCCCCACTGAGGTCGGCTCCAAAAGTTACTACCGGGGTTGTTGCACCCCAGACCGACCCCATTAAAAGCAGCACCAGGAATATCAACAAGGTAAAGGATTGAACCGTTATGCGCAACACTTTCATCACTAAAACCTCCCAAGTGAATATTTCCCATAGGCTTGGTCTGCAAAACCACCTTGGGTGTTCGAAATGTACTTTATACATAGTCTTTGTAATTTCGAACCTTTTCAATACTCACAAGGGAATTTTGGGGAAAATATCTACATAAGAGCTAATTAGCCTGCTATTAAATTTAATCAGTTATTAATATCAAGATGGGTATCTGTGTTTAACTGGGTACTTAAGTTTAACTGGGTACTTAAGTTTACTTAGGTATTACGCTTACCGTGGCGTAGGCGGCAATACCATCTCCTGTGCCAGTGAATCCTAGACCCTCAGTAGTGGTAGCTTTAACATTAACTTGGTCCTCTCCTGCCTCCAAAACCCGGGCAATATTACTGACCATTGCCGGAATATAGGGGGATAACTTAGGACTTTGAGCGACGATTACAGCATCCAGATTATTTAGCTTATAGCCCCGGTCTGCTAGAATTTCCTTGACCTTAGCTAATAAAACTAGGCTAGAAATACCTTTATAGCTAGCATCACTATCTGGAAAATGCTTGCCGATATCCCCTGCTCCAACTGCCCCCAGCAAGGCATCCTTGATGGCATGGAGAAGCACATCAGCATCGGAATGTCCTAATAATCCCAGATGGTAAGGCACTTCCACCCCACCTAAAATCAGCGCCCGATCTTGCACTAGGCGGTGAACATCATAACCAATTCCAACCCTCACAAGTCTCTCTCCTTCCTACGCCCCTGAAGAATTGCTTCACCGATTAGCAAATCTTCAGGGGTGGTAATTTTGATGTTCTCATATGTACCTGGAACAAGTTTTACCTTGTGCCCTATATATTCCACCAAGGAAGCGTCGTCCGTTCCCAAAAAACCGTCAGTATTTGCCTGTTGATGGGCCGCTAAAATTAAGTTATAGTTAAAAACTTGGGGAGTTTGAATTTGCCATAGCTGACTACGATCCGGGGTAGCAATAACCATACCGTCCGACCCAGCTTGTTTAATGGTATCCTTTAACGGAACTGCGGCCACCACAGCCCCAACGACAGTCGCCTCCGCCAAAGCTTGATCGATAATTCCATGCTCTAAAAAGGGCCTAGCTCCGTCGTGGATGAATACTAACCCGGTATTAGAAGGCAAAGCCTTAATACCATTAAAAACCGAGTGCTGGCGCTCCTTGCCTCCGGCTACAACTTTTAATACTTTCTTAAGTTGGTATCTTTCGACGATTTCAGTTCGGCAGAATTCCCGCTCTTCCTCCCGGCAGACCAGGATTATCCCATTAATTCCGGGGTGATCCTCCAAAACCTTGAGGGTATGTACTAAAATAGGCAACCCGGCCAAGCAGAGAAACTGCTTATTGACCTGATTGCCCATTCGTTTACCCTGTCCTGCCGCCGGGATGATTGCCAATACGTTATCCAATGGCATTCACCTCGTTTAAATGAGACTGTTCGGGCTGTTCTGCTTTTCTATCCGCATTCTTTAGTTTAGCAAAAATCATCCGCCCAGCCGCAGTTTGTAAAACGCTAGTTACTTGTACCCCAATGGTTTGTCCAATGTATTTCCTGCCACTGTCCACGACAATCATTGTTCCGTCATCTAAATAAGCTACACCCTGTCCAGCTTCTTTACCATCTTTCACCACCTGGACTATCATCTCTTCACCAGGTAGTACCACAGGCTTCACGGCATTAGCCAGTTCATTGATGTTTAGAACAAGTACTCCCTGTAGTTCGGCAACTTTGTTTAGGTTAAAATCATTAGTGATAATTTTGCCTTCCATAAGCTGGGCAAGTCTTACCAGTTTGGAGTCTACCTCAGCAACATCATCAAAGTCCTTATCATAAATATGAACCTTCATCCCAAAATCCTTACGGATTTTGTTCAGAATATCCAGACCCCGACGACCCCGGTTGCGTTTTAAAATATCCGAAGAATCGGCAATGTGCCGAAGTTCCTCTAAGACAAAACCCGGAATTACCAGTGTACCCTCCACAAAACCATACTTTACTATGTCAGCTATTCTGCCATCAATAATTACGCTGGTGTCTAGTATTTTCGGTTGGGGAATAAGTTTAGCTTCCGTTTTTCCTGGCTTTTCTTTGTTAAACCGGGCGAAACTAGCAAAAACGCTAAGTAACTCTTCCCGTTTCTTGGTTGCAAGACTTAGACCTAGGTAACCAAATAAGAGAGCACCTACTGACTGAACTAGTGTCCCAACCATAGGAAAACCCGCAAAGGCCGCTCCTAATAATACGGCAATTATAAGTCCGGCGATTAAACCAATAACTCCACTGACAATCTCCTGGATGGGTATTCTTTGTAACCTCTGTTCTAGCCAGTTAACAGTCTGAACAATTAGGTTTACCAACAATGGTGCCAACAGAATTCCCACAACCGCCCCCACTACCAGACCTAATCCGATAGCTACACTGGGCAAAAGTTTTGGTTCAATCAAAGTTAAAGAATTAAATTTCTCAACAGGTATAAATCTTCCGATATATCCTCCTGCTCCGACGAAGATTAGTATTACCAATATGCGCAGGATTCTAATGACCATAAAAATAACTCACCCCCTTTTCCCACAATTTATCAGGTACTTGGTTAGATTATACAATAGAGTATGCCAAAAATCCACAAACAGAGTGCCTAACTTAATACAGTGGCTAGCATCCTTTCAGCGTTTTCATCCTCCCTAGCCAAACTTAATTCGCTAAGTAGAATCTGACGAGCAGTATCTAGCATTTTTCTTTCCCCGGTGGATAAACCCTTTTCTTTTTCCCGCAAGTAAAGATTACGAACCACCGCAGCCACTTCAAAAATGTTACCACTTTTAATTTTCTCCAGATGCTGTCTGTAACGCAAGCTCCAATTACTTGTAACCACCTCGTTACGATCCTGAAGAATGGTAATTACCCGTTCCACATCCCCAGAATTAATAACCTCTCTAAGTCCCAGGTTGGATCCATTGGTAATGGGCACCATTACTTTCATGTTGCCGATAGGAAGTCGCATAATGTAATACTTGCGTTTTTGACCCAAGACTTCCTTTTCTTCAATGGCTTCAATTACACCGGCACCGTGCATGGGATAAACCACTTTGTCCCCAACACTAAACACCTGAACCCCTCCTTAATAAAGAAGCTTCGCCTCCACTTAGGATCTCCGGCTTAGCTTATTTACGCTATATTTTTTAGGGCAGTACTTTAGTATCCTAATAAATTATGTGCTCATTCATTATACCACACTATATTATTAGTGTCAAAAGTGGATATTATAGCATAGGGCTAACTCTATGTCAATAGCTAAATAGCGCTCCTTAAATAGCTGCTGCGTTCATTGACAAGACAGGTTGGCTGTCAGTATAATAAGGCTAGACATACCCCAACGGGCTCAAAGCAACTTAGATTTGAAAGGAGTCCTTTTAATGAAAGATTTGCTATGTGATGAATTTCAGAATACAGTTTCGGAACTCCTTATTCGTCATCAGAGTATTCTAGATGTTTTATCCAAGTCTCAGGAAGCATGTGCCCGGACCAACCGCGCAGTGGTCAAAGCTGTTACTAATTGTGGTTGCTTAAAGGTTGAAGCTAGTAAAAAAGAATTTCCCAACAATGCTTCCCTTGAGGACTTAAAAAACATGATGGAATCTCATGTTAAAGGAAATCTGTGTAAAAGTTGCACCGAAGCAGTTGAAGGAGAATTAGGTCGGTCCTTATTTTATCTGGCTGCTCTTTGTAACCAACTTAACTTAAATCTTTATGATGTCTTTATTAAAGAACAAAAAAAGCTGACTACCCTGAGGGTTTTTAACTTCCGCTAGCATACGGCTGTTAAAATCCCCCGTCTAGATATCCATGCCACTAACGTGGCACCAACAGTATATGAAAATTAAGTATGAATTTTCAGGATAGCTTTGTCGCTGGCTTAGCCAAGATCCTCGACGTACATGGAGTACGCCTGTGGTCTTGACTAAGCCATCTTCGTGCTATACGGTTTTTTTAATCAGCCTACTGGGGCTAAAATAAGTGAAACACCCCGCCGGGGTGCAAGAAAAGTTAGTGTGCACAGCACACTCCAGTTTATTCTGAAACATACTCTTACTTGACCCCAGCCCACTCTGAGAAAAATACTTTTTCTCGACCCCAAGCAGGCTGTTGAAAAACCCGTCTAGCTAGGAAAAATAATTGACAAGACCGGAGGCGTACTGCTGTACGTTGAGGATCTTGTCAATTATTTTGACAACGCTAGACGGGGAATTTCAACAGCCTGTTTTAGGTGTGCCGGTCGAGCATCACCTGATCCCGAAAGCGGTTTAAGCCTTCTTTAATCGCCCTTGCCCTAACTTCGCCAATTCCCTCTACTTCATCTAATTCTTCAATAGTAGCCTGAAGTACGTCCTGCAACGTCTCAAAGGTTTGGACAAGGTTTTCAATTACCGGCCATGGCAGCCGGGGGACCTTATCCAGAACCCTAAAGCCCCGGGGACTTACCGGTTGGTCCAAAGCGCCTACATTACCCATAAAACCTAAGGCTCTACTAATTAGGGATAAATCTAATAAGTCCTCAGCTGACCAGTTACGGATGGTCTGTAAAATTTCCTCCGGATTCTTTTCGTGTAGAATGGTACAATAGTCCTGAATAATCAGTAGTCCTTCCGGTTCTACATCAGTCACTAACTCATCCAGCTGCATACTTACCAAGCGACCTTCTGTACCTAGCTCATTAATATAACGTTCAATTTCCTTAACAATTCGTAAAACCATTTCCGTTCTTTGGATAGCTTTGGTCACATCATATACAGTAACCATGTCGGCTAATTCCAGTTCACTTAGGCTTACCAAAGCTCTGTCCAATACCGCTTTATACTTTTCTAAGGTTTGTACCGCCTGATTGGCCTTTCCCAGAATGACACTAATATCCCGAAGTACATATTTCATGGTTCCTTTGTACAGAGTAATTACACTACGGCGCTGGGAAATTGAGATTACCATTTCCCCAGTTTGGCGGGCAACCCGCTCTGCAGTCCGATGTCTAATCCCAGTTTCCACCGAAGGAATCCCCGGATCAGGTATTAATTGGGTGTTGGCTGCCAAAATTCTTTTAGCATCACTGCTTAGAATAATTGCCCCATCCATCTTGCCTAGTTCATAGACACTGGCCGGGCTAAACTCTGAATTAATTTCAAAGCCTCCCTCCACCAATTCCGTTACCTGGGGGCTGTCACCAATTACCAATAACGCCCCTGTTTTCGCCCGGAGGATGTTCTCTAAGCCCTCTCGCAGTGGAGTTCCAGGTGCTAATATCCGCAAGGCCTGCATAAATTTGTCGTCGATTCGCTCCTCTTTCATTTAGACACCCCCAAAGGCCTCATCAAGAGCCTGTTGTACCGAGTCTGTACTAATTATTTGCATCCCTTTAACCTTTATTTTACCCGTATTGACCGCTGGTACAATACAACTGGTAAAACCTAGTTTAGCCACTTCTAATACTCGTTTTTCCAGGTGACTCACCGCTCGAACCTCTCCGGTTAAGCCGATTTCTCCGATGACCACTAACCCTGGATCGAGGGACCTGTCCTTAAAACTAGAGGCTAAGGCCAAAGCAATTCCCATATCCACTGCTGGCTCTGCTAGTTTTACGCCTCCAGCCACATTAACATAGATGTCCTGATTGCCTAAATGCAGCCCTACTCTTTTTTCTAATACTGCGGCAATCAAAACTACCCGGTTGAAATCAATTCCTGCAGTCATCCTACGGGGCATCCCAAAGGTAGTTGGGGTTACCAAAGCCTGAATCTCTACTAACACCGGTCTAGTGCCTTCTAAACTTACCGTAACAACTGAACCCGCTTCACCCTTCGGACGTTGGGCCATGAACATTTCCGAGGGGTTGGACACCTCTTGAAGTCCACCTTCAGTCATTTCAAATATCCCAATTTCATTAGTGGAGCCAAAACGGTTTTTAACCGCTCGTAGTACCCGAAAGCTATTATGGC
Source organism: Carboxydocellales bacterium (assembly GCA_049302075.1). Lineage (GTDB taxonomy): Bacteria > Bacillota > Carboxydocellales > JAJZTU01 > JBAQLS01. The sequence goes on from JBAQLS010000011.1 coordinate 15,816, forward strand.
GCTCCCCTTCGAAATATAGTACGGTATCCACCATATGCTCAAGAACCCTAGGGCCGGCAATAGCACCTTCCTTGGTTACATGACCAACTAAAAAAACTGCTGTACCCGAGTTTTTGGCCATCCTTAGTAACTGAGCGGTACACTCACGAACCTGCCCCACACTTCCGGGAGCGGAGGAAACATCCTCCCGAAAAACGGTTTGGATAGAGTCTATAATTAGCACTCTCGGCCTGATGGTTGCTAAATGTCCTTCAATCAGGCCCAGGTTAGTTTCGGCAAGAACAAAAAGTTGGGAAGCTAAAGTGCCTAGCCGCTGTGCCCGCATCCCAATTTGCCGGTCGGATTCCTCACCGGTAGCGTACAACACCGGCCCGTTAAGCAAACTCACTGCATTGGCTGCCTGAAGCAGCAGGGTGGATTTGCCAATCCCCGGGTCACCTCCAACTAGTACCAGAGAACCGGGTACAATTCCGCCGCCTAGTACCCGATCTAATTCCCTGCTCCCAGTGTTCAGACGAGCATCCTCAGCTAGTCCGATTTCGGTAATAGGCTGAGGTTTGGCCGGGTTTTCCAACCAGCTGCCACCAGTAAAACTATTGGCTCGGGCAGCCTCTTTAGTGACTAATTCCTCTACCATGGTGTTCCATGTTCCACAGCCGGGGCATTTACCCACCCATTTATATTCTTCGTGGCCACAATGTTGACAAAAAAACTTTGTTTTTAGTTTAGCCATTTTCGCCTCCAGCTATTTGCTGAAGTATAATTATACCATTATTTGTATCAATGTGCAATTGCAGGCTGTTGAAATTCCCTGTCCAGCGTTGTCAGCAGCAATAACAAGGTCCTCAACGTACAAGCAGTACGCCTGCGGCCTTGTTATTGCTGCTTCCTAGCTGGATGGGTTTTTCAACAGCCTGCCTGGGGTCATAGCTTTCCGCCCAGCTCAGCTAGACGGATCTTAACAAGATACTCGATTTGTAACCAGTGCACCTGCGGACTTGGCGATTCTGCTTCCTAACTATCCTGAAAATAAACTTAATTTTCAGGATAGCTTCGCTTCTCAAGAATTAAGGGGATATGGTTGGACATATCCCCTTAATTCCCTTAACTTTCGCTGTGTTTTTCCGACTTCCGGCGAACTTTTGCTTTTTTCTTCAGAGTAATTTTACCGTCCTTACCGTCTACTACTATTACGTCGCCGGCAGCAAAAGTGCCTTTGAGCATTTCCTCGGAAAGCTCGTCTTCAACTAACCGCTGGATGGCGCGGCGTAATGGCCTAGCCCCGTACGCCTGGTCAAAACCTTGTTCAATTAATATATCCTTGGCAGACTCAGTCACCTCGAGGGTGAATTCGCTTTCCTCTATGCGCTTAGCCAGGGTAAACAGCATCAGATTGATGATTTCTTTAATATGCTCCTTTTCCAGAGCATGGAACACTATGGTTTCATCAATCCGATTGAGGAATTCCGGCCGGAAGGTATGTTTAAGTGATTCTAACACCCGCTCCTTCATTCTTTCGTAATCAGCTGCAACGGTATTTTTGGTGTTAAAGCCCAAAACGCTTTCCCGCTTTAAGGTACTGGCTCCCACGTTGGAGGTCATGATAATCACAGTATTGCGAAAATCAACGGTACGTCCCCTAGTATCAGTCAAGCGACCATCCTCTAATACCTGCAGTAAAATATTAAATACTTCAGGATGAGCTTTTTCTACTTCGTCTAACAGCACTACTGAGTAGGGCTTGCGACGTACTGATTCGGTGAGTTGACCACCTTCATCATGGCCAATATAACCTGGGGGGGCACCGACTAGCCGGGAAACGGCGTGTTTCTCCATATATTCGGACATATCAATCCGAATCATGGCATCCTCGCTTCCGAACAGAGCCTCAGCTAGAGCACGGCCTAATTCGGTTTTGCCCACTCCGGTAGGACCAAGGAAGATAAAGGAGCCAATCGGTCGTTTAGGGTCTTTTAGTCCAGCTCTAGCTCTACGAATTGCCCGAGAAACGGCTTTTACCGCATCCTCTTGTCCAACCACCCTTCCATGAAGGATCTGCTCCATGTTCAGTAGTCTGGCCGACTCTTCTTCGGCTAGCTTACTAACGGGGATTCCCGTCCAAGTTGCCACAATATGGGCAATATCCCCTTCAGTGACAATGGAGCGTTCCCCTACCTTTTCATTATTCCATTCAACTTTCCGCTGTTCCAATTCCTCTTTTATGCGTTGTTCGGTGTCGCGCATTTGGGCAGCTTTTTCAAATTCCTGAGCTAGCACAGCAGATTCTTTTTCCTTTTGCACCTTTTCCAGTTGCTTAGCCTTCTCCTTAAGGTCAGGCGGAGCAACAAAGGAGCGTAGTCTTACCCGGGAACCGGCTTCATCCATTAGGTCGATGGCCTTGTCCGGCATAAACCGGTCAGTAATGTAGCGGTCAGCCAGTTTGGCGGCGGCAATAATCGCCTCATCACTAATTTTAACTCGATGGTGGGCTTCATACCGATCTCGGAGTCCCCGGAGAATTTCCACTGTTTCCTCAACAGTAGGCTCTCCAACCTTAATAGGCTGAAAACGTCTTTCTAGGGCAGGGTCTTTTTCAATATACTTGCGGTACTCATCTAAGGTGGTTGCCCCAATACACTGGAGCTCTCCCCGGGCTAAGGCCGGCTTAAGAATGTTAGCGGCATCAATTGCCCCTTCGGCAGCACCCGCCCCAATTAGAGTATGCAGCTCATCTATAAATAGGATGACATTCTGGGCTTGTCGAATTTCCTCAGTTACTTTTTTCAGCCTTTCTTCAAATTCCCCGCGGAATTTAGAACCGGCGACTACAGAAGCCAAGTCCAAGGTTACCACTCTTTTATTTAGTAATATCTCTGGAACTTTACCTTCGACAATTCTCTGACCTAGCCCTTCAGCTACCGCAGTTTTACCTACCCCTGGTTCACCAATCAGGCAAGGATTATTTTTGGTTCGGCGACTTAATACTTGGATTACCCGCTCAATCTCACTTTCCCGCCCCACAACCGGGTCAAGTTTACCTTCCCTAGCCATTTCCGTTAGATCCCGGCCAAATTCATTGAGGGTGGGGGTGTTTGTAGGTTGTTTGACTTGATGGTTGTCTCCACCCATCTGGGCCCCGCCTCCCGGAGATGCTAATCCCCCAAGCAGGCGTAGCACCTGATTCCTCACTTTATCCATATTTGCTCCTAGGTTTTGGAGCACCCGGGCGGCAACACCTTCACCTTCCCGGATTAAACCTAAGAGTAAGTGCTCAGTGCCAATATAATTATGTCCTAGTCTTCTGGCCTCGTCAAAGGAAAGCTCTAACACTTTTTTAGCTCTGGGGGTAAAACCAATTTCCCCCTTAACCTGACTCTCACCCTTGCCGATAATTTTTTCCACTTCCGACCGGACACTATCCAAGCTAATTCCCAAGGACTGTAGGGCTTTAGCAGCAATACCCTCACCTTCGGCAATTAACCCTAGCAAAAGTTGTTCTGTACCCACATAGTTATAGTTCAAGCGACGGGCTTCATCCTGGGCCAAGGCCAAGGTTTTTTGGGCCCGTTCAGTAAATCTGCCAAACATAATGTCCACCTCCAAAATGCTCTTTTTTAGCGCTTTTTTATGCCTTTCCGGTTAAATTATTACTTGCTTTCGAACATAGCCAGCCTTTCTCTAATCAGGGTTGCTCTGCGTACATCCCTTTCCCCAGGAGAAAGCTCTGTACCGGAAAGTTTCTGAAGATAGGCGGGTCTGGTTAAAACCATTAGCTCATTTAGCACCGTCCCGTCTACACCTTTTATTATGTCCAAATCAATGCCTAAACGAATGGATGAAAGCAAGTTAATAGCCTCATGAGAGGTAATTATTCGAGCATGGCGGAGGATTCCGTAAGAACGGCTTACCTTATCCTCTAAAGCTTCTCTGTTGCTCTTCAGCAGCATTTCTCTGGCAGCCCTTTCCTGATTAATAATTTGTTTGGCTACCGCTGCTAAATTACCTAATATTTCTTCTTCCCCTCGACCAAGGGTAATTTGGTTAGATATTTGGAAGAGGTTTCCTGCTGCCTCACTACCTTCGCCATAAAGCCCTCGCACCGTCAATCCCACTTGAGTAATGGCTGCAATTAAGCGATTCATCTGGTTGGTCATTACCATAGCCGGAAGATGAACCATGACTGAGGCCCGCATGCCGGTACCTGCATTAGTGGGACAGGCTGTTAGAAAACCTCGGGGTTCACAAAAAGCAATATCTAAAGTTTTCTCTAATAAGTCATCTACTTTATCCGCTCTTTGCCAGGCCTCCCTGAGTTGAAGTCCGGGTAGCAGGCATTGAATTCGCAGATGGTCTTCTTCGTTGACCATAACGCTTACGGTTTCATCTTCACTTAGAACCACGGCCTTATAATCACCAGGCTGGGCATGCTGAGGGCTGATCAAATGCTTTTCCACCAATATTTGTCGTTCATTAGTAGATAGCTGATTAAGTATTGTAAATTCCAATTTGCCTGTTTTGCCTGCAAGGGGCTTTGCCACGGCAAGGCGGACCCCAGCCAACACTTTGTCACCATCGGACTCACTCATCAGGTGAGGGAAAGGCACTGCTTCAACATTCCTGGCTAATCTAATCCTACTACTAATGACAATGTCTGCGTCTGGGCCGGTTCCTTTCATCCACCCACTTAAGGCGGTGTTGATAGTGTTTTGGAGAGACATTTACTTCCCCCCCTTTTCCGCATCGCCTTTAGTTACAGGCTTATCTTTAGGCTTAACCTTGGATGCATCTTTGGCGGTACCCTTGGGCTTATCAACAGGTTTTTCCAAGACATTGGTGATAGACTTCTCTAGTTCCTTAATTCTGTCCCGCAGACCTGCCGCTTGCTCAAACTCCTCCCGGGCAACAGCTTGCTGAAGTTGACTACGCAAATTATCCAGTTCCTTAGAGATTTTTAAGGATCCACCCCTTCTTTCCGGAACTTTTCCACTATGCCGGGTAGCACCATGGACTCTGCGTAAAACCTTCTCCAGAGGCTCAGCAAACTGGTCATAACAAATACTGCAGCCAAGCAGCCCCGAGCGGGCAAATTCCTGATAGCTAATCCCACAATTATTGCATTTTACTACTTCAGGAAAGGCTGTAGTTACCGGCTGGCCCCAGGCCTCCCCGCTAAATAGACCACTCAGGAAGTCAAAAACGTTAGGTGGCTGCTGGAGTATTCCTAAATGTTGGGCATGGGCACAAACCTCACATAAGTTGGATTCACTTTTTTCCCCATTGGTAATTTTAGTTACGTGAACAGTTGCTGGTCTTTCCTTACAATTGTCACAAATCATCGGCTCTAGCCCCCTTTGTGGAATCCCTATTCTCCCTTTAACGTAGATAACAAGGCTGTTCTTAACAATCTAGCTCGCAAGAAATCCCTTTCGGGCAGGTCTCCTTTTAACACCCGTCGATCAATGATAGCTCCTAAAATCATACTTTCTCTGTGGGTTAAAAAGTCCTCTTCTAATAGCCGCTGAACAATTCCTATCGCCTCATGCTGGCTGATGGCATCTCCGATAGTTTCGCCGATTAGCCCTAGCCAATCATCCTCCTTGTCGCCGTTCCAGACTCGGACAATGCGCACATAACCTCCACCGCCGCGCCGACTTTCTACTAAATAGCCGCGCTGACAAGTAAAACGGGTCTCTAAAACATAATTTATTTGGGAGGGAACACAGCGGAATTGCTCCGCAAGTTCATTGCGCTGAATTTCAATTGTGCCTTGGGAGCTGCTATGGAGCAAATCCTTAAGATGTTTTTCGATAAAGTCACTTAGATTGGCCATAGTCAACCCCTCACTTTTTCTATTTTCTCTACCTTTGACTTTCTTTGACCTTGATGAGTTTATTATAACCCATGCAGCATATGCTTATGCAAGGGTTAATTAGTCTCAAATTACCTTATGTGCAGGTTCTACAGGGGGTGATATTAAAATATCTCCCCCTTGATAACCCCTTTTGCTTATTACTCAAGACCACACATTCCCAAAAGGTCAGAAAACTGCTTCAACACATAGTGGGGGTTTTCTTTGGTCAAGGTTTCTTGAGGGTGAACACTCCAGCCCACGGCAGCACTAGAAACTCCTGCGTTATAGGCACACTTCAGGTCATAGGGACTATCCCCCACCATTAGCACCCTTTCCTTGCCGAGTTTTAATTGGTGCAGGGCTAATTCAATCGGTTCCGGATGGGGCTTAGGATTTTGCACGTCTTCGATGGTTACACATACTCGAACAAACTGATCCAGGCCAAAAAGTTTTAAACCCCACATACTAGTCATCTTTAATTTGGAGGTTACTACCCCAATTGCGATTCCGGCCCGATGGAGGGACTGCATAGTTTCAAAGGTGCCGGGAAAAATTTTGACCAATTCATCATGATTACCATACATAAAATCTCGGTAGGTAGTGAGCAATTCCTCTACCCGCTGGGCATCATATCTGGCCAGGGTGTCCCGCAGGGGTTCCCCAAAATGTGGGTATAAATCCTCATGGGTTGGATGCAGATCCAGATGGGTTCTCAGGGTGTGCTGAAAGGATTTGATGATTAGCTCATTGGTGTTTAATACTGTTCCGTCTAGGTCAAATAAAACACAGCGATATGGCTGCACAATACCCCCCCTTCCTGCAGGCTGTTAAAATTCCCCTGCAGGCTGTTGAAATTCCCCGCCTAGCTTTGTCGCGAGATGTGATAAGGTCCTCAACGTACAGCAGTACGTCTGCGGCCTTATCACATCTCGCTTCGCGCTATACGGGTTTTTCAACAGCCTGCTCTGCTGCTGGTAAAAAAATAACTCGGGTCGCGCTATATGGTTTTTGAGCCTACATTTTCTAAGAAAATGAGATTGTCTAAATAAATGGCAAACCCGTGTAGAAATAACACGGGTTGCTCAAGCTGACTTATAGGTCTTAACTTACTGATTGTCTGGACTTAAAGATTATCTGGACTTACTTCGCTTTTTCCTTCTTTTCCACTAGGATGGCGGTATCCGGACACACTGTCTGACAAATTCCGCAAGCAATGCACTTTTTAGGGTCAGCAGTTATCGAAGGTGTACCGTATACACCCAAAGTTTCGGACCAAGTAATGCAGTCTACCGGACATTTCTCAACACAAAGGCCACAGCCCTTGCACAGGCTGGGGAAAACAGCCCAAAATCCCTTTTCAGCTTCAACTCGTTCATATTTTCTGGCTTCAGTCATCCTTAGGCCTCCTTACTGTGCCTTTTGTACGAGGTCTATGCCTCGCTCCAAAGCACCAAAGTTCATTTCTCTTAGTTTGGGATTCTCTTGGAACTTGTAGCCTAACTGTGCTTCAATGGCAGCTTTAACCTGGTCCAAAGGTACAACCCCAGTAGCCCCAAGAACTGCACCCAAAATCAGAATGTTAAACACCCGGGGTGAGAATTCTTTTTTAGATACATCAATAGCGGGAATAGCTAAGATTCTACCAGCATTTTTGGGCAGTTGATCTTCAATACCTTCAATAGAGGTATCATATACAAAAGTTGTTCTTTCATCTACATACCGCAGGGACCGCAACACAGCCCGTTCACTCAGGGCTACCACAATGTCTCCCTTTTGAAACTTAGGAGAGCCGATGGGATCGTCGGAAATTTGTAGGTAGGCTACAGAAACCCCACCTCGCTGCTCCACCCCAAAGTTGGGGATATAAAGGGCTTCGCGACCTTGGGTATTTGCGGCTTCCGCAAGGATTTCCGCGACCGACTGGACGCCCTGACCTCCTTCGCCCGCAAGAACAATCTTGACAGCTTTAGCCATTGCGTCTACGCCTCCTTTTTTTGAGCAGGTGCTTTTAGTTCACCCACCTTGAAGTACTTGGTCATTTCCTTTTCTAAAAACTCCCAAGTCTTGGCCGCGTTAGTCCTCCAGTTGGTAGGACAAGTAGATAGGGCCTCGACAAAAGAAAATCCGTTTCCGGCCATTTGGTTTTCTAAGGCTTTTTTGAGGAAACCTTTTAGTTGACGCATATTAGCAACGGTTCCTCTGGCTACATAAGCCCCATCCTGGGTTATGGCAGCCACTGCCTCAGGACCCTGAGTGGGGTAACCCATTGATTCAACATCCCTGCCATAAGGGGCTGTTTCTACCTTTTGTCCTGGCAGAGTTGTAGGAGCCATTTGGCCTCCGGTCATACCGTAAACGGTATTGTTAACTAGAATAGCCATAATCCGCTCATTCCGGGCAGCAGAATTAAAGAGATGCTGGGAGCCGATAGCATAGCCGCCACCGTCGCCCATGTACGCAATACAAACCAGATCCGGGTTGGCCCTTTTTACCCCGGTTACCACTGGAGTAGTCCGACCATGGTGGGTCTGTACTGTATCACAGTTAAAGAAATCCCAAGCTAATAGGGAACAACCGATATCAGCACCAAATACTACTTTATCTTGAATACCCAATTCGTCGATAGCTTCGCCAAGAGCTTTTAATACTAAGCCGTGACCACAGCCAGGGCAGAACTTGTGGGGTTTTGATTCTTCACGCCAGCATTTAGGCATGTGCGGTTCTATAACAGACATCAATCTAACCTCCTTCCTAGATTAAAGGGTTGCTTTAATTTTTGCGATAATTTCCTCGGAAGTAACTCCTACACCGGGTTTAAAAATGGTATCAATTGTAGCGGCAGAGCCATAAATATTGGTCTGTACCAGTTTGTTGAACTGGCCCAGAGCAGACTCAACCACCAGAAGTTTTTTGGCATGATCCGCTACTTTACGAAGCTGGTCGCCGGGGAAGGGGCGCAAGGTAATAGGACGGAAATAACCGACTTTTACTCCTGCTGCACGTAGCTCCTGCATAGCACTTAAAGCAGCTCTGGCCACAACACCATGGGACACGATGACGATTTCAGCATCGTCAACTTCCTTGGCATCATACTCGATTATTTCGGGCGCCATAGCTTCATACTCTTTATTCATCGCCATAACTACATCGTAAAGTTCTTCTTCGGTGTTGTATGTATTTCGCATATGGGTTACTTCTCGGTCTTTACCAATAGAACCTAGCTTGCCAACATAGGGGGTAGTTTTAATCATTTCGATGCCTCTGGATGCAGGGTCATACAAGTTAACTGACTCTCTCATTTTAGCTTGGTAGCCGTCACCCAGTACAAAAGTTGGGAACTTGTATTTCCAGGCAGTATTAAAGGCCTTAATGGTGTAGTCAAAGAGATCCTGGTGGGTGGCCGTGGAATATACAATTCGGAAACCTTCTCCGTTACCGCCGTAGGTAGTCATGGTAACTTCCTGTTGGGAGTAAATTACTGTCGCCGTAGAGGGACCGCCACGCTGTTGAATCACAAACACAGCAGGAATCCGCATCATTTCGGCCATGGACATAGGTTCCTGCATCAGGGTGTTTCCTGGTCCTGCTGTTGCTGTAAAAGCCCTAGCTCCAGCTAAAACTCCGCCGATTGTAGTAAAGCCGGCCGAAAGTTCGTCCTCTGTTTGTAGGAAGCGTTTACCGTATTTGGGCGCCATCCTAGTCCAGTAGTGCATAATTTCGTTTTGGGGAGTAATTGGGTAGCCGTACATAATGTCAGCTTCACCGGCTACTGCCGCGTAGGCAACAACTTCGTTACCCGTTAAAAAAGCTTTTCTTTCGCCTTGGATTGGCTTTTCAGCCATGGGTCAAACACCTCCTGTAAAATTTGAAATCTATGGCAGTAGTGGGGCCTTTACCAAAAAGCCTTGGGCATAAAGCGCCGTAACAAGCGCACCGGATGTCCCAAGTGGTCAACTCCGCCTGGAAAAGAAGAGGCCAGGCGTTCATCAACGGCCGTAGCTACCACAGGCAGATTTAATTGCCGGGCGGCTTCGGCTACAACCTCCGCCCCAGCTTCGATAACTTCTGGGGTTGTATCATCACCCAGATGAGTGTTATTTAATAGCCCGTGAATTTTTCCCATCTCCTGAACGTGTTCGACTATATCCGGGATGGAAAAAGTCATGGGCCTACTCACATTAATTATGGCAAAAATCTTTAAATCCGGGTCGGTGAAGGCTCCTTCAACTAAGTTTAAAGTTTTGGCACCCTCAATTCCATAACCGATATCCATAATTATATCCCCTTCCCGCCGGAGTACCCATTTCATCTCCGGTTTGAGGATATTACCTGCTTCACCTAGGCCGATGGTATCCCGAGTCTCCCAAGCAACTACATAAATTCCTAATTCACGTAATTCGGCCTGAATGGGGCGTAAGGTATAAAAGGGTTCCACTAAATCAAGATCCACTAAGGTAACCGTTCTCCCCTGGCTGGCAAGCTCAATTGCTCGGTTAATGGCATTTTCACTTTTGCCGCTGGCATATTCACCTATGTAGGCTTCAACTAGTCTGGTCATGTTTTCACCCCCTCAATAAAATGAGGGCCATTTTCTATAGTTTGTTTCGGCGGCAGGATATTTATCACAATTGGGTAAAAAAAAGAATCAGCGGGAAAAGTGTTGTATAAACTCTTCCAACCCGCTAAAGCACAGGGTACTATTAAGTATATTTAAAATAAATTAACAAGTCAAGATAAAAAGCTCCTAATTGGGCTTAAATTACCTTAAAAAATGTCATTACAGTTTTAGTTTATACAACCGGCTCTAGACTATAATTAATTTAAGGACAATCAGTAACATAACTCCCGGGATACCTAAAAACCCCACAGTCAGTGCAGAAAGGGGATTAAGGGCAACACTAAAGTTAATAATTGACCCGATAAAATTAAGTACTACTAAAGCCAAGCCACCTAACGCCCCACTAACTATCAATTTGAACATTACCTTCATTGGGGTTTCGAAGGCTGTCCCAAATAAATATAACAGCACTATGCCAAACCCGATCAGCAGAAGCACACCCACACTCACTGGCTTCACCCCCTCTCCCCGCCGGAAATCACTTAAAGTGCTCTACTTGTCCACCCGAGTAGCGGTTGACTGCACTGTTAAATGCTTATGCGGGCAAGAGGCTGTTTAGAATTGGGTGGCTAAATTTCCCGGCGGCCTTCAAAGGCTCGGATTAAGGTCACTTCATCGGCGTACTCTAAATCGCCGCCCACAGGCAGACCGTGGGCAATCCTGGTAACCTTGATGCCCATTGGTTTAAGCAGCCGGGCAATGTACATGGCTGTTGCTTCACCTTCGATATTCGGGTTAGTGGCTAGCACCACCTCTTGTACCAACCCATTACCCATCCTACTGAGCAATTCTTTAAGCCTCAAGTCTTCAGGTCCGATGCCGTCCATGGGGGATATAGCCCCGTGGAGCACATGGTACTGCCACTTGAACTCCCGGGTTTTCTCCAGGGCAACTACATCCCTTGGCTCCTCAACTACACAGAGAATTGCCTGCTTTCTGGCGTGGTCACTACAAACATTACAGGGGTCGTGTTCAGTTATATTACAGCAAACTGAGCAATAGCGGGTTTTATCCTTGGCTTCCACAATAGACCGGGCCAAGGCTACGCACTCCTCCCGGGATGAATTCAACAAGTGAAAGGCCAGTCGCTGGGCCGTTTTCGGCCCGATACTGGGAAGCTTGGCTAATTCCTCAATAAGTTTGGCTACCGGTTCTGCATAGTACATGTCTAACTTCCCTCCGCTACTTAGAACAAGCCAGGAATTTTTAAGCCTCCGGTAATTTTACTCATTTCAGAGGATACCATATCCTGTGACTTGCGGACTGCTTCATTTACCGCAGCTAAAATTAAATCCTGGAGCATTTCCACATCCTCAGGGTCCACAGCCTCCGGTTTGATAACAATTTGTTGAATCTCCTGCTTACCATTGGCTACAACAGTTACCATTCCGCCCCCTGCCGTTGCTTCTACTGTCTTTAAAACCACTTCTTCCTGAAGTTTAGCCATATCCGCTTGCATCTTCTGAACTTGCTTCATCATTTTTCCCATGTTTCCCATGTTTCCCATGTTTCCCATCATAATCATCCTTCCTCCTTAGTAGCTAATCTTTAATCTCCAGCACTTCTTCCCCAAACAACGCGGTGGCCTCTTTGATCAGGGAATGTTGGTCAGCTGCTTGTTGATTATCCTGACCCGGGTTTTCCGGGCTTTTAAGCTCACTTGTAATCACACAACGGAGCTGAAGTTGCTGCCCCATTACTTTGCTCAGGGCCTGCTCCACTGCTAGTTTATTGTCCGGTTGATCTATTTTGTCCCGATGAAAAGCATATTCCTCCTTAAACAACAAGGTTAAGTTTCCGCCTTGGACATGAAAGGGGCGTCCTTCTACCAATAAAGCCTGGGCGGCTCTGCGTTGTTTTTTGACTAGCTCTAGCACTTCCGGCCAGTGCTGTTGAATGGTGATTAGCAGTTTTTCCTCGCCTGGGCCTAACTCTACGGGGTGCTTTTTACCCCTGGCCGCTGAAGTTTTGACTGTACTTGGGGCTCTGGGGGGTGTCCCCCCCTGGATTGGGTTAGTTTGCAACTGGATAACCTTCTGCTCCAGTTCTTCCATGCGGTTTAAAATGGTGGCCAAATCCTGACTACCTTTAAACTGTACAGCCTGAATAATGCCCAATTCCAAGACCAGACGAGGCTGGGTGGTCCAGCGCATCCCCTGCTCAGTTTCAGTAAATATCCCGATAATCCCCATAATCTCATCCTGGCGAAAGCAGCAACTTAACTCCTGGAGCCTGGTTAGGTCGTTAACTGAAGTTCGCACTATTTCTGCCGGATTTGGGCAAACACTAACTAGAATCAAATCCCGGCAATAATCAATTAAATCCCGCAAAAACTGCCGGAGGTCTTTGCCCTCTTTATTTAAGGTATCCACCGCCTGTAGTGCTACCGTAACATCGCTATTAGTAGCTGCGAAAATTATTTGGCTAATCAGAGCGTTACTAACCGTACCTACAACGGTATGTACTGTGGCAGCCTCGACTTGGTTGCCACCAAAGGAAATACACTGGTCTAAAATGCTTAAGGCATCCCGCATCCCACCTTCAGCGGTTTTGGCAATTAAAAATAAGGCCTCTTCAGAAATGGCTAAGGCTTGCTGCTCACCAATAAACTTCAGCCGGTCAATAATATCCTGGAGGGAAATACGCCGGAAATCAAAACGCTGACACCGGGACATTATAGTTAGCGGGATTTTATGGGGCTCGGTGGTAGCTAGCACAAAAATCACATACCCGGGAGGTTCCTCCAGAGTTTTCAACAAGGCGTTAAAGGCTTCATTAGTTAACATATGAACTTCGTCGATAATATAAACCTTATATTTCCCTTCGGATGGGGCAAATTTTACCTTTTCTCGCAAATCGCGAATTTCGTCAATGCCCCGGTTAGAAGCGGCGTCAATTTCTAAAACATCCATGCTGGAGCCCTGATTAATCTGTCGACAGTTTTCACAGTTATTACAGGGTTCAACTCCTTGTTTATCCAGACAGTTTAAGGCTTTAGCCAAAACCTTCGCCGTACTGGTTTTCCCCGTCCCTCTGGGCCCGCAGAAAAGGTAGGCATGGGCAATCCGGTTGCTTTCCAGAGCATTCTGCAAAGTCCGGTTAATATGATTTTGCCCGATAATATCGGCAAAGGTCTTAGGCCTCCACTCCCGGTACATGGCAACATAACCCATTAATTGTCCACCTCTTCTCACCTAAAACACTGAAAAGTTATTCGCTACATTTATGTACATATCCTCTTTTTTTGCTTACGGCTGTTAAAAATCCCCGTCTAGCTTTGTCGCCAGATGTAACAAGGTCCTCGAAGTACATGGAGTACGTCTGCGGCCTTGTTACATCCGGCTTCGTGCTATACGGGTTTTTTAATCAGCCTACTGTGGTCTCAGCAAGATTTAAACTCGAGTTATAAGAAAATTGAGTTTCTAAACAAATAAGAGATGGCTTCACCATCTCCTGTATACTTGACTTAAGTTCTTATGTCATTCTATGGTATTATAGCCCTATAAATAAAGAACATATTATATTATAACCTAACAATCTAGACTTATATATAGCCGTGCACCTGCCGTTGAATTTACCTTCCAAGCGTTACCTGCGCAGTTAACTCAAACCAGGTGCCCCTACGGCACACGCCAGACATCCCTTAGTGCTGCTTCCGTCAGGATCTGACACGGTTCAAGAGCTTACGTTGCGTAGGACCCGGTCGTCAACATCACTTACGCAAGCCAGACCTCACAAGCATAAACCCGAAGGCAGGAGTTCGACCCCGCTATAGCGGATTGCGGGTACAGGGCACCGCTACCTCCCCATCTAGCACGACAAAACTATTACCATAAAATACTATGACTGATTAAAGAAACTCCAAATTCATAGCTTGATTATTATACAATTTATTTAGACCGGATGCAAGGGGTTTGGAGCTTTAGCTCCACATTACAGCAGTAAAATTAATGGCAGGATTTCCAGGTTAGTGTAACCGGTATTTTTCCATCCGATAAATCAAAGCTGACCGGGTAATCTTCAACAAACGGGCTGCCTGGGATTGGTTGCCACCGCTTTTTGCCAGTGCCTTGATTATTAAGTCTTTTTCAATATCCTCCAGGGATAGACCGTCCTCCGGAAAATCAATTAGGGCATTTTGTACCGTCCCGTGTTCGCCCAGCATTTCATGGGGTAGGTACTGGGGGGTGAGAATTTCTTCAGCACATAAAATAACTGCCCGCTCAATGGCATTTTCCAGCTCCCGGATATTCCCCGGCCAACGATATATCTTCAGTAGGTCTAAGGCTTCCGGACTAATCCCTTGAATATTATGCCGGTAGTCATGTTTACCTAAGAAGAACTGGACCAGCTCGGGGATATCTGCCTTTCTATCCCTTAAGGGGGGTAAATCAATGGGAATAACCTTTAACCGATAATAAAGATCCTCCCGAAACTTTCCTTCCTGAACTGCTTTTTGTAAATCCCGGTTTGAGGCCGCAATAATGCGACCGGTGAGGATAAGCTGCTCATTACCCCCCACCCGCTCAAAGGACTTTTCCTGTAAAACCCTTAATAGTTTTACCTGTAACATCGGTGACATTTCCCCGATTTCATCCAGAAAAACAGTGCCTCCGTTGACCAGCTCCAGTTTACCTTTTTTCCGCATAGTGGCACCGGTAAAAGCACCCCGTTCATAACCAAATAACTCACTTTCCAGCAGGTTCTCCGGAATTGCCGCACAGTTAATCGCCACAAAGGGTCTAGCCGCCCGGCAGCTTTGCTGGTGAATAAGCTGAGCAACCACCTCTTTACCGGTACCGCTTTCCCCTTGAATGAGCACAGTGGCTAAAGTGTCAGCTACCTTGGAAATCATTTCTTTAACCTTGATAATCCCTAGGCTGTGGCCAATCAAGGTGGTTTTCAGTTGCTTACCCAACTCACCCCGCAGAAAATCAATTTCACTGGCTAATTCTACAACCTCTAAGGAACGGCGAATAATCAGCTTTAGTTCTTCCATATCAAAGGGCTTGGAAATATAATCGGCCGCACCGATTTTCATAGCCTCGATAGCTGTTTCCACCGTGCCATGAGCGGTGATCATAATTACCGGTATCTGGGGCTGCTCCTGTTTCATGGAGCGTAGGACATCCACTCCATCCAGGTCCGGTAATTTTAAGTCCAGGAGTACCAAGTCAGGGCTGAGATTGGTGAACGTAGCCAAGCCTTCCGTGCCACTAGCTGCACCGACAATGCGGTAGTTTTCCTTAGTTAAGGCCTTTTCAATTATCCAGCGCATGTGTTCCTCATCATCAATGATTAAAATGGTGGCGGCCATGTTCTACTCACCCCTCTCGCTGTTCTACCGGTAGCTTAATCTGAAACACAGTACCTTCCCCCAGTTTACTACTAACTTCAATTTCCCCCCGGTGCATTTCTACTACTTTATGGATCATAGCCAGGCCCAGACCCGTTCCGGTATTTTTGGTACTAAAAAAGGGCTCAAACAAGTTAGGCAAATCTCCTGCCGGAATTCCCCGACCGTTATCAGTAAAGCTGATGATCACCTGGTTATCCTGATAGGTGGATTGGATGGCTAACTCCCCACTAGCGGGCATAGACTCAACAGCATTAAAAATTAAGTTCAGGAAAACCTGTTTAAATTTTTCAATATCCACATTGACCAGGGGTAACTGTGGAGAGGTCTGAAGTGCTAAGCTAACTCTGTGCTGTTGAAAATAGGCTTTAGAGAAACCAAGGACAGAATTTAGTACTTCATTAATATTAGCACTTTGAAAAATAGGAGGGACTGGTTTGGCATAGTCCAAGAGCTCCCGAATTATTTTATTTTGCCGTTCAACCTGTTCATTAAGCACCGCTAGGTACTCCTGCATAGGGGGTTGTTGGCTAAATTCATCTTGCATTACCTGGACAGTGGCCTTAATTATACCCAAAGGATTGCGGATTTCGTGGGCTACTCCCGCTACCAGACGGCCCAGAGCTGCTAACCGGTGAGACCTTTCTAACTGTTCCTCCAAAACCAGCTTTTGCTCCACTACCTCAGCCATTTTATTAATAGCTGTCGAGATATCACCCAGTTCATCCCCCGGGGTCAAAGGTAACCGATAGCTGGTATCCTTTTCGATAATAGCCAGACCGGAAGTTATTTGCCGAACCCGCCATTTTAAGCGAGCTAGCACCCATACGGTGGCGATAGTCCCCACAATCCAACAAATTGGTAAAATAAACATTAAAAATCTAATTATGTGTCGAACCATGTTCGGGCTTTCCTGAATGTGCTCAGCTATGAGCACCACTCCCCTGACCCGTTCACCAGCCGTGATGGGCTGAGCCCTACCTACAAAAATACCTGCCGAGCCGTCTTTGACAAAAGTCTTGCTTTCTTTAATAGTAGAAATCTTCATTCCGAAGAACCGATTCCCTTCCCCCTCACCAGCTTTGGGCCGAAAAAACAAGAAACGGTTATCCCCGGACATTTCTCCGTAGATTAGGTTATAGCCCATTTCCGGCAAATACAAACCTACTATTATCCGGGGATTGGCGTTAATTATAACCTCTCCCTGGTTCTCAAAGTAGCCTTTAAGTTCCCGGGGACTTTGACCCATATCCAGAAAACCTGCTAAGCCCCGGCTTAAGCCTTGGCTGGTTACTTTCAGCTTCTCTTGCTTGTCCGCCAAGACCTGCCGGTCATAGCGGGAAGACACCAGATTTAAAGTGATCACAGACACCAACAGGATTAATAAAACTAAGGAAAAGATGGTGCCGATTTGAAAACCTATGGTTTTTTTAAAGATTGGCTTCATAATTTGCAACTCCTTTGCAAAAATGCCCGCAACCTATTCAGCAAAAGCCACTTGATTATTGAGTAAATTGATTATTGAGCATGTTTATTGATACCGCAAGGCCTCTATTGGATTAAGTTTGGCCGCTTTATTGGCCGGGTATAGCCCAAATAATACGCCAACCAATAAAGAGAACCCAAAGGCCATCCCGATAATCCGCAGGGAAACACTAGTCTCCATAGCCATAACCTTACCAAGGACACTAGCCCCACCCAGTCCAATCAGGATACCCAAAACGCCACCGGAACAGCTGACCACCAAGGCCTCGATTAAAAACTGCCGGAGGATATCTCCTCTCTTGCCGCCTATCGCTTTACGGATGCCAATTTCCCTAGTACGTTCGGTAACGGATACCAGCATAATATTCATTATACCAATTCCACCTACCAAGAGGGAAATACCCGCAATACCACCCAGCATCAGGGTTAGGGTTCCGGTTACCTGACTCACCGTGGCTAGCATATCGGCCTGGTTATTAACCCGGTAGGCATCAGTATTTTTAATTCTCTTAAATAAGATATTATCTAGTTGGGCAACTACACTGTCCACTACTTCCGGCCCGGCAGCCTGAACATAAACGGAGCGGATGCCCTTGTTGTCTAGCAGGCGCTCAGCGGTGGTCAGAGGAATGATTACCTTATCATCATTGGAACCAAAGGCGGCCCCTCCTTTGGACTCCAGCAAGCCGACCACCAAAAAGTTTTGCCCGTTAATGCGCACAGTTTCCCCGATTGAATCTAGCTGTCCAAATAACTGCCCAGCCACATCAGTGCCCAAGAGCACTACTTTTTGCCGGTAAACTAAATCGGAATGGATAATAAACCTCCCTTTTTGGACATGGAAGTTGCGAACCTGTTCGTATTCTTCGTTGACTCCCTCTAAACTGGTATCATATTTTTTATTGCCATATTTTACGGTTACATTCCCGTTATTTACTGGGGCTACACCTTGAATTCCGATTCTGGTTTTCCATTCCATAATCTCCTCATAACCCAGAGTTACCGGAGTTTCATTAGTGCGGATAGTAATACTGACTAGATTAGAGCCCAGGCCCTGAATTTGCCCGGTTACTGATTTCCCAGCTCCTTCACCTATGGAGACCAAGACGATGACTGCAGCTACACCAATGATCACTCCCAACATGGTCAGGAAGGAGCGGAGTTTATTCGCCCTAATGCCGGCTATAGCTAATTTAATTGTTTGCCAGATATTCATGCGGACACCTCCCCGCTAAAAACAATTCGCCCATCCTGGATTTTAATCACTCGCTGAACTTGCTTGGCAATCTCCGGATCATGGGTTATCAAGATAATGGTTTTGCCCTGTCTGTTAAGTTCCTTGAGCATGCCCATTATCTCAATACCGGAACGAGAATCCAGATTACCGGTAGGTTCATCGGCTAAAATTACCGGTGGATTGCCGGCTAATGCCCTGGCTATAGCCACCCGCTGCTGTTGTCCTCCGGAAAGCTCCGTAGGTTTATGGTGCAGGCGATCGGACAAGCCTACTAAATTTAAGGCCTGTTGAGCCATTTGACGGCGTTCCCCAGCAGCCATACCCCGATATATTAAGGGAAGCTCCACATTTTCCAGGGCAGTTAAACTATTCAAGAGATTGAAGCTTTGAAAAACAAAGCCAATCTTTTGATTACGAATTTCGGCCAAGGCATCTTCCGATAATTTACTGATTTCCCGACCATCTAGAAAATACTGACCCTCGGAAGGTACATCCAGACAGCCTAACATATTCATTAAAGTTGACTTACCGGAGCCGGAGGGCCCAATAATAGCTAGCATTTCTCCTCCAGCTATGTCCAAATCAATTTTATCCAGCGCATTAATGGTTATAGAACCGGTCTGATAAAACTTACTAATTTCCTTGAGCGTAATCACAACTTCCAACCACACCTTTCTTGTCCAGGCTAATTACATGCTTACTGTCGAAGTATACTTCTGAACTAAGCTACTGAACTATGCTTCAGTAGCTTACTATCGGGTTCTCACTTGTCCGCCGAAACCACCCATGCCAGCTGGTCCCTGTGGACGATTATTGTTCCCACTGGTACTTCTGGTCACTGCCGGGATAACCACTTTATCCCCTTCGGCCAGTCCACTGGTGATTTCTATAACTCTCTCATTATATAGGCCGGTCTCCACCCTTCTCCGGTTGTCCATTTGGGCACGTCCTGCAGCTTGATTGCTATTAGTACCGGCAGCGCCCATGCCCGCTTGATTACGGCCATTACTGTCACCACCGGCGGGTCGTCGGCTAACTTGCTTACTATTATCAGCAGCAACTCCTGCCATCTCAACAAACTTCTTGCCCTGTCTTTCCTGCACAGCCTCAATGGGTAATACTAAAACCCCATCCTTCCGATCAATTAAAATTTCCACATAGGCGGTCATTCCGGACTTAAGTTGCCTAACTTCGTCTATGGTCAAAGTTACATCAAAATTAGCAACATTGTTTTTGACTGTTCCCTGTCCCGCAACTTCACTGACAGTACCTTTGAAGGATTCTCCTGGGAAAGCATCAACAGTGATATTGGCCTTTTGCCCTCCCTTTACTTTGGCAATGTCCACCTCATCTACAGGTACGGTTATGAGCATTCCGGAACTTCCTACTATGCTGGCTAAGGCTTGACCGTTTTTAGCTTCATCCCCGACCTGCCAATAATTTTGGCCACCGCTGTCCGTAGCAGAACCGCTAGAATTGACTGAGGTGCTGGAACTACTCTGGATCTGAATCTGCGCCAGATTGACAACACCGCTAAAGGGTGCCGTGATCCGATAATCCGTTAATTTTGTTTGTAAAGCGGCCAGTTTTAGCCTTAATTGCTTGAGCTTTATTTCCTGAGACTTTATTTCTGTGTCCAGACTATCATTGGACAGCAACGCTACTTTCTGCCCCATTTGCACATGGGAATTTTCGGTAACCGGAAGTTGCCGGATAGTTCCCGTCACCCCCGACCTGATACTAATGGTTTCACTTGGCTCCAAACCTCCCGTATCTAAGCTCTGCTCAATTCCCTGGGCGGTATGGATGTCCGCTTGAGCTTCGATTCCAGGGGAAAGAGAACCAGGATTGGCCAATTCCACAGTTGCTTTATAAATAATAGACCCGTCGTTGTTTCCCACACCCAAGCGGTCAACACTTTTTACTTTACCAGGCAGCACACTAAACATGGAACTTATTACTACATCCACTTTTTGACCAACGAATATTTTACCTACTTGGGCCCCGTTAAAGGAGACCTTGTAGGTAAGTTTGCCGGTATCCTGAACGGTCATTAATACTAAATTTTTGGCTACATCCTGACCAACACTAACGGGTAAGCTGGTTATTCTGCCATTTATAGGAGCGTTTACCTGTAATTGCTTGCGTTGATAAATTATAGTATTTAGTTGCAGTTGAGCCTGTTGGATATCCAATTGGGCTACGGCAATTTCTGCTAACACTGAGCCTTCATCTAAAGTAAACAATAGGTCTCCTTTTTGGATCTGTTGACCATTGCGAAAATTAATTTTTGTAATAGTACCTCCGCTATTAGCGGTAAGTTCTCTGCTAGACATCGGCTCTACTGTACCATTAGCAGAAACGGTAACTTTGATATCACCTTTTGCCACCGTCACTGTTGCCGTTTCTACCGTAGGTGTGGTTTTATTGCCCAAGAAATACCATCCTCCCAGACCTAGAATTGCTATCCCGACCCCTACAACCATAACCAGTTTCCACTTTAATTTCAGCAATGTTAACACCTTTGTTCTCCCCCTCAAAGCATAGTTTTGCCTAACTTAAGCAAGGTTCTTATCAGGCAAATATTATAATAGCAATTTGCATGCCAATTCGCCCAGCTCTCTAATCCCTTGTCGGCAGAGCTTTGGCCAATTTCTCTCCAGCAGATTGCCTGAAAACAAACAGCATTCCTTGTTTGAAAACAGACAGCGCAACAAAAAGGAAGCCGGCAAAGGCTTCCTTTTTGTTGGGATTTATTGGAGTTATTAATTTATCTTGTTTTAATGCCATAATTACCAGGTATTAAGAATTATCTTACTGCGCAGTATAACCGCCGTCGATGACCAATTCACTGCCAGTAACAAATGACGACTCGTCGGAAGCAAGGTAGAGCACTCCGTAGGCGATGTCTAGGGGGGTTCCAAGCCTCGGCAAAGCATTCATAGCACTGACCGCCTCCAAGGCTCCTTCTTGGGCTTTGATGGGCGCAATCATATCCGTTTCAATAACGCCCGGGTGAACTGAGTTGACGCGAACGGAAAAGGGGGCATACTCAATAGCGGCGGTCTTAGTCAAAAGCCGGACAGCGCCCTTCGTCGCCTGATAGGCGGTGGCAGCACCGCTTCCAATTATACCATAAATAGAAGAGGTGTTGATTATAGAACCACTTTTCTGCTGCTTCATATACGGTAGAACAGCCTTCATGCCGAGAAAGGCCCCCGTTTGGTTGATAGCAATCAGTTTATTCCAGGTTTCCAGAGAAGTCGCTTCAACACCCTCCATGGCTAGAATGCCAGCGTTATTCACAAGGATATCAATTTTCCCATACTTATCTAATACTTTTTGAACAACACTCTGCCAGTCTCCCTCACTAGTCACATCCAAGCGTTCAAACATCACATCCAAACCTTCCGACTTTAACCTCTCTACCACAGCCTGACCCTGTTCGACCAAAACATCAGTAAAACATACCTTTGCTCCTTCTCTTGCCAACAGTGTAGCCTCCGCTTCGCCTTGACCTCTTGCTGCTCCGGTAACCAAAGCCACTTTCCCCATAACTCTTCCGTTCTTAGACATATCCATTTCTCCTTTAAATTTTATTATTTCGTTCCTATGAACTGTACCGCATTCCTCTTTATACTATCCTCAGCGGTTTTGAGCCCGGTGATATTCCTAGTGTTTGAACGTTCTATGATTTCTATGCATTGCTTCCATTTCGCAGCCCCTGACGGCGCAATCCCGTTTAACAACTCGTAAGGTGCAGATCTATAGAAGCTAAGTGTTTTCTTTTCAGAAAGTTGTGAAAAATTGCAGGATTATGATCTCTTGGGGTGGAATATGAAAAGAAGCTAGGAGAGCAATTAAAAGCTTGAACTTATAGCCCGGATGTAAGGTTGGTTCCATTTGCCATTATTTCTAATATCGTAACATCATCAATTTAGAGAGGTGGAGGTAATATGGTCAGGAAAAAAACCCTAATTACACAGATCATTGACCTTGAGTGGAACATGTTTCAAA
This sequence comes from Carboxydocellales bacterium, assembly GCA_049302075.1. Classification (GTDB taxonomy): domain Bacteria; phylum Bacillota; order Carboxydocellales; family JAJZTU01; genus JBAQLS01. Next base: position 38,380 of record JBAQLS010000011.1, read on the forward strand.
ATGTGCACAACGTCGGGGGAACAGCCTCCTGTCAGGAAGATCCCAAAACTTTTAAAATTATGAGATTTAGTCAGGCCATGAGCTGGTCAGAGGCGGCACTGGAAAGCTATCTGGGTGACCTTACTGAGGCACAGGAGAACAAAAGAAACCTGCTGACCGAAAAATATGCCCGGATGATGAAATCAACCTCCCCAAAAGAGTATTATAGTCGAATCGATCAACGGCTCCCGCCTTTAGCTCCTGAAACTCTTCAGTTGATCGAGAACATTATTACGATTGTCATGAGGTGGGAGGAGGAATTAGCAATCAAGTTCCCTAACATTATCCAAAAGGGTAGGCCCATTCATAGCTCAGACGATACAATGCGTGTAACGTCTATGGAAACGTATATGCGGGGAGAACTTGCCACTTATTCGCCAAGAACTTTAAAACTCTACTATGAACATGTCTTAGAGCAAAAGTCCGAAAACATTAACGGGTCAGAAATTAACCTTGATATTATGGTAAAACAGTACGGTTTCAATTCTTTGGAAGAGGCAAATGAAAAAATTAAGCCGACTTCATAATCACCGCAACCAATAATTACCAAAACCATCCTCAGCATGTCCTTTCCTCCTGTTGCTGCTGATTCTTGCAAATCCGGCATAACAGGGAGTAGGCTCAGGGTGGTTAATTTTTTCACCCTTTAGTAGGAGTCTTGTAAAAGTATTTCTTGTAAAATTCAAAGGTTTCTTTCATTCCCGTGCTAAAAGGAGTATATTTGAAATTTAATGTACCGGCAAGAAGGGAACCTGAGTAAAGTTCGTGCTGTTCCAGCGGGAAGGGCAGTTTAATATTGTTCCTGTTTATTGTTTCTATGCTTACACGTTCCGTGTTGAGTTGTTCGCCGCTTACCTGCTCAAATACTTCAATTAGCTTGTCGTAAGCAATGAGTTCCTCTGCTGATAGGTTGTAGGTGTTATTGTAAACTTTTTCGTTGCCCAAGCAAGCAAACAAGATACTGGCAATATCTTTTACATAAACAAATTGAAAGAGTGCCAGGGAATTTTCCGGGACGGGGATAGTTTGATTGGACAGGATCAGGTCGAAAAAGAACGATTCTCTAGGTGCATAGTTGAACGGACCATAAACGAAGGCCGGGCGCAATATGGTGTAAGGAATATTATGCCTCTCGCAAACATTTTTAGTTTCCAGTTCTAATAGCCATTTATTGAAACCGTACTCACCCATGGGTCCGGGAAGCGGAGCGGAAGGTTTTGGGGAATCCTCAAACTTTGGCAGGTCAAGGGAGGGTTTGTAAACAGTGCAGGTGCTAATATAAATGTATTGCCCGATTTTTCCCGGCAGGTTCTCAATTATGGTTTTAATTTCACGAGGGAAATCGGCACATAAATCAATGACTGCATGGAACTCCAGTGGAGGTATTACTTTTCTTATCCCGCTAATGTCTTTCCGGTCACAAACGTGTTCCTCGACCCCCGGTAGTCGCAAAGGATTTCTTCCCCTGTTCATCAGATGAATAGAATAATCGCTTTTTTTAGACAACGCCATCACAAAAACTCTACCGATAAAATAACTTCCCCCGATGATTAGAATGTTTTTCTTCATCAAAAGTTATCCCCTTTCTTGGAATTTTTTTGTTTTTCCCAAACAATTTTACCGTTGACAATTGTCATCATGACCATGATGTCTTTGATTTCTTCATAGAGCTAATCGAATAATTAAGAGTTTACAATAAGTTTTATTTTTCGTGAAAACTCAAGTAATTCCTGCCTGGAAGATTTTTTTGGAATTCTTGTTAGAATTTATGATAATTTACAAATTGGGTAGAGAGGTGGTCAGTGAAAATGGCAAAAGAAGAACAAATTATTTCAGATGGCACCTGTCTGATAAAAGCCCCGGTGCAGGTGATGGAAGAAGAACTGGCCGAACAAGGCGCACCTGTGCTGCAGGCCCTGGATTATTTCCTCTTGGCGGAAAAATCATCCAGCTCCGGCCAGTATGCCGAGGCAGGCGATGCCTATAAAAAATCGCTAGCCATCCTGCCCACCATGTCCGCCTACCTTAACTGGGGTAATATTTGTTTCATTTCCGGCAATACTGACGAAGCACGTCAAAGTTACTCCAGCGGCCTGGCCCTAGCCGTAAAGAAAAAAAACAGGTGGTTTGAGGGTGCTTTTTCCTGCAACACCGGCCATCTCTACTATTCGGAAGGAAATCCGGACGAGGCCTTAAAGTATTTCAACCAGGCTCTACCGGCCCTTAATGAAACGGGTAAAAATGAGGACGTCGGCGTATTGTTGGGCATACTCCTGAAAATGGAGGCTGTTTACAACCAAATGAAAGCATGGGATCCGGCCATAGAATGTCTCCAGCAGGCACTGGCGTTGTTCAGAAACACCGGCCGGAAAACAGGAATAGCCAGGTGTCTGAACAACCTGGGGCTGATACTTGTGGCGCGGAAAGACCATGATCAGGCGGAAAATATTTTCAGAGAAGCACTGGACATTTTCCGGGAACTCGGTTCCCGGAAAGATGAAGCCGATCAACTAGGCAACATTGGTTCGGTTTTCCGGAACACCGGGAAAAACGAGCTGGCTTTGAGACACTACAATGAATCCTTGGCTATTTTCAAGGAAATTGATGACGAGTTAGGGGTAGCTAACGAGCTCGGCAACGTCGGCTATATTTATACTGTAATCGGTGATTATTACTCTGCACTGAATTATTTCCTGCAGGCGGAAAAGCTGTATCTAAAGTTGGGAGTTACCTCCCGCGCTGAAATGACCAGAAAGAACATTAACATTCTTCTGGGAAAAATGAAGTAGGAACGGAGGTATGGGCTTTGAAAGGTCTGGAACTGGCAGAAAAGTATTTTAATTGCTATGGTATGCCCATGATCATCGAAAAGTTCAACGAGTTTAAAGGCAGGATGGCAGCGGGACTGGTCGGTGACGGTTCGGAATGTTTCGGATTCGATGATGATCTTTCCAGGGACCACGATTGGGGGCCGTCGTTTTGCATCTGGCTCACTGGCAAAGATTATCAAACCATCGCAACTGCACTCCAGGCGGAGATTGATAAACTTCCCAAGACTTTTGAAGGATACGGCCCCCGACAGGTGAGCACGTATGGTGATAACCGGGTCGGAGTATTTGAAATAGGGAATTTTTATCAACACTTTATCGGACTTAACCGGCTTCCGGACGGCTTGGGCGAGTGGCTCCGGATCCCGGAAAGCGAACTGGCCGTCTGCACGAACGGCAGGGTATTTTGCGACCCGCTGGGTGATTTCTCCAGGTTCAGAGCTGGACTGAAGGAATTTTACCCGGAAGACGTATGGTTGAAGAAGATTGCTGCCCGCTGTATGACCATCGCCCAGTTCGGCCAGTACAATTTCATGCGTTGTGTAAAAAGAAAGGAATATGTTGCTGCCGCTTATGCCGAAGCGAAGTTTTGCGCGGATGTCATCTCACTGGTATTTCTACTGAACCGGGAATACAAGCCGTTTTTTAAATGGATGCACAGAGCTATGAGCAACCTGCCCATTTTGGGAGAATTTGTTTATACGGCAGTGGATGACATTGTCACCACCGCCGACTATGCTCAAAAGTATTCCCTGATTGAAGCAATCTGCGCCGCTATAATAGTAGAATTTCAGCACCAGGGTTTAAGCGAATCAGCCAGCGATTTCCTGCTTGACCACGGCCCGGTCATTCAGCAAAGGATCAAGAATCCTGATTTACGCGCACGAAACGTAATGGTAGGATAAATTTACATATGGAACGAAGCGGTACTGGTGTGGGGCAAGCGTCCGGGATCAAATAAAACAAGGGATTCAAGCCGAAATGAAAGGCCGGAATCCCTTGTTTTATTTGATCCATATTTATGCAGCAAACTGCTTGAAAAGTTAACAGATTAAGCACCGGGGAGAGGCTTCTTTGCAGGACCGTAGCATCCAATAAGAGTGGCAGTGGTAATAGTCTGAGGCAAAATAATTTTAGCAAACTCAACGTAATCGGCATCACCAGGGATTCCCAAATTAGCAGATTTTAGAGCATAAAGGGTAAATACATACCGGTGTGCAGCGTCAGGCGGCCAAGGAGCGCCATAGCCAGCTTGGAAACCTGGAGCATGGAATGCAGTAACAAAATCACTATTGAGCTCTTTGGCACCCGCCGGAATGTCTCCTGCAGGGCTAGCGCCTTCCGGCAGCTTATTATAAGAAGCAGGGATGTTATAAATCAGCCAATGGGCAAAGCAGCGTGGAAAGTTTAACAGCGCCGGTACATCAGGGTCTGTAACGGCAAGAGCGAAGCTTTGGGTCCCAGCAGGGGCGTTTTCCCAGCTCAATGGGGGAGAAACCTGATTCAGCTCCGTATACTTTTCTGGAATTATTCCACCGTTTTCAAAGGCGGAAGACTTGAGGATAAAGACTTTTTCTTCGGACATGCTATCCCTCCTAAATATAGACATTTTTACTTGCCTTTAACCCAGCTTTTCTTTTTTTTATCCCCCCTTCCAAGATGAATGAGTAATTATTTGAAGAATTTCTATAATACTCTTGAAAATCCTTCCAAATAATCTTAAAAAGTAACTATTCAGCATCTATAAATATGCTATCAGAAATCTGGTGTCATTGGTAAGCTTTGAGCTTCAATATGTAAAACCCCCGGCGAAATTAGGCAAAAGGAGCGTTTCCTAACTAAGATTCTTTTCATACGTTATAGCAAAGGGAAGAACCCTTAAATAAAAACGAAGGGAAGATTAATATGTCTAAGAGTTTTTTTAATTTCGATTTTGACGAGGTTTTAGCTCTCCTGTTAGTGTTTGTTTTGATTATAATTATTTTCCCCTTATTCTTCACTGAAACCGAACGCAGCTAGAATTAAACTGCCTGCAAAACAACAAGCAGAAGGGATTCCTGCCTATAGGCGGGAATCCCTTCTTTATCAGATATAGTCCAAAGCTTCAGATTATGCTTGACTTTTTGACTATTTGACTCTTTGACTATTTGACTATTTGATTATTTACTATTTAAGCTACGGGCCTGTTCCTTTAGTTCAGCTAAATCGTCCGGTGGTGCTTCAATGTACCGCTGGAATAATTCCAGACCTACCGCATCTAAATATTTGCCTAATCTCTGGGCTCGTTTACCGGTTGCCTGATATAGGTCAATAATCCGGTCAATGATGGTCAGAGCTTCCTGCTCCGACTTATCTTTGGTGAGCACCTGGGCTAACCTGCCGTAGCCACTGGCAGCCCCTCCTACCATGATGATATAACCACCTGGGGTACCAATTAGACCAATATCCTTAACGGCGCTCTCAGCACAGGAATTGGCACAACCACTTACCCCAAACTTTAGTTTACTAGGTAATTGGTAGCCGTAATATTTTTCGTCTAATTTTAGACCTAAGGATACCGAGTCCTGTTTGGCCCTTTTACAAAAAGTAGTGCCGGGGCAGATCTTTACACTACGGACACACAGCCCGATGGCATGACCTTTTTTCATGCCTAAATCCGCCCATACCTGTTCAATATCCTCAGGTTTAATGCCAACTAGCGCAATTCGTTGAGCAGAGGTTAGCTTTAACGCTTTACACTGATATTTATCGGCAACATCAGCAATGTTGCGAAGCTGGTTGGTATCGAAAATGATTCCCCCAGGGATATGGGGCGCTAAGGCATAAGTTTGCTTGTCTCGCTGGACAATAGCACCTAATTCTAAAATATCTTTCTTTTCAGCCTCTGACATTTTATCATTCCTTTCCGGTCAAATATGATAATTAGCGACAAAGCTAATTATCGACAAAGCTATCTAGACGGGGAATTTTAACAGCCTGCTTTATTGGAGTTTTAGCTTGGCCAAGGCATCGGCTAAAGCAGAGTTAATCGGCTTATCTGCGTCCTTTTTCTGCTCACGGATAAAGTTGGATACATCCGCCTTGGAAAGGGCATTGTGCTCATGTTTCTTGCGTTCGTTAAAGGCGGAAAGTTTTTCCCGATAGCCACAGAGGCAAACAAATAATTGGCCTTCCCCCTCGCCCCGTAGTTCCAGCTTTTTATGGCAGTTGGGACATCTAGCATTAGTAGTTTTAGCCAAACCTACCCGATGACCACATTCCCGATCCTGGCAAACCAGCATTTTGCCCTTTTTGCCTTTAACCTCTAACATTAGCTTACCACATTCCGTACAGCGGGTTCTAGTTAGATTATCATGTTTAAACTGTTCCTTACTATTTTTTATCTCGTTGACAACTAAATTAGCGTAATTTCTCATTTCATTGAGGAAAGAATTTTTGGTAATTGTACCTTTGGAGATAGAACTTAGCTTCTGCTCCCACTGAGCCGTTAAGGAAGGTGACTTAAGTCCCTCGGGAACTAACTCCAGCAGCTGTTTACCCTTAGAGGTTATGAACACATCTTTGCCCTTTTTTTCAATTAGGAAGTTGTTAAACAGCTTTTCGATTATATCTGCTCTGGTGGCAACAGTGCCCAGGCCACCTGTTTCACCGATTGTCTTAATTAAATCTTTATTTTCTTTAGCCATATATTTGGCCGGGTTCTCCATGGCGGTAAGTAATGTTCCTTCATTAAAGGGCGCCGGGGGTTTAGTTTCCCCTTTGGTTTGCGTCAGGGCAGTTATCGGCAAAATCTCCCCTTTGCTTACTCCGGGTAAGAGCTGCTCGGCAAGCTCCTCTTTGGAGTCCTCTTCTTCGAAATTATTATTATAAATCTCCTTCCAGCCTTGGTTAAGCACCACTTTCCCTCTAGCCATAAACAGTTGATCCCCGATTTTAGCAGTAATGTTGGTCTGCTCATACTCAAAAGGAGGAAAAAGCACCGCCAGGAAGCGTTTAACTACTAGATCATAGATTTTTCTTTCCTTATCAGTTAAGGAGCCTAAAAAAACCGTTTGCTCGGTGGGGATAATGGCATGATGGTCGGAAACTTTACTATTGTCCACAAAGGATTTCTCAGCCTTAATGGGGCTTTTTAATACTTTAAAAGCCATTGCGGAATATGGGCCAACCCCACAGGCTTTAAGCCTATCCTTTAAGGTATCCACTAAATCGGTAGAAATATAGCGAGAATCCGTCCGGGGATAGGTTAACAGCTTATGCCTTTCGTACAGGCTTTGCATAATGGACAGCGTTTCCTTGGCGGAATAAGCAAAGAACTTATTAGCATCCCTTTGTAATTCGGTTAAATCATATAACTGAGGGGCAAAGCTTTTTTTATAGGCTTTAGTGACTTCCAATACCTGAGCATTTTGCTTTTGCAAGGTCTGTAGGATTTGGTCGCATTTAGCTTTATCAAAGGTCTTGGTATCTTTGGACTGGCTATCCTGCCAGGTCAGCTTTATACCCTTGGCTAAGGCGGTAAGCCCATAAAAAGTCCGGGGTTTAAAGTTGCGAATCTCCTCTTCCCGTTTAGCGATTATGGCTAGCGTTGGGGTTTGCACTCGTCCACAAGAAAGCTGGGCGTTATACTTACAAGTTAAAGCCCGGGTGGCATTAATGCCCACTAACCAGTCCGCTTCAGCTCTGGCCACGGCGGAAGCAAACAGGTTTTCATACTCCCGGCCATTTTTCAGGTTACTAAAACCCTCTTTAATCGCCTTATCTGTAACGGAAGAAATCCACAAGCGTTTGATAGGCTTTTTAACTTGGGCCTTTTCAATTATCCATCTAGCTACCAGCTCGCCTTCCCGACCGGCATCAGTAGCGATAATTAACTGGTCCACATCTTTGCGACTCATTTGCTCTTTAACAGAATAAAATTGTTTACTGCTTTGTTTGATGACAATTAACTTTAATTGCGGGGGCAGCATGGGTAAATCTTCAATTCTCCAGGCGGCATACTTTTCATTATAGGCCTCAGGATCAGCCAAGGTAACTAAGTGGCCTAAAGCCCAGGTAACAATATAGTTTCCACCCTCAAAATAGCCGTTCCCCTTCTTGTTACAGTTGAGCACCCTGGCTAAATCCCTGCCAACTGAAGGTTTCTCAGCTAAGACTAGTGTTTTACTCATGGTTCCAATCCTTTCCCAATGGGCTGATATTTTACTCTATCATTTGAACCTCACCATGACTAAAGTCATAGGATTCTTGGGTAATCCTCTCTACTGAAAGGTAATTTACCAAGCTAACCCTGTAGTTCCTACAGTTCTTTTTATTTTAACTTACCGCTTGTAAATAATAGGTTATTACGTCTTTCATTTGGCTTACTAACCGTTGTTTATAGATTCTAGTTCCTTCGTTTAGGATATTAAGTGAAGCATTAACATCTCGGTTGTGTTGAGTAGTGCACTGAGGACATGTCCATTCTCGGACACTTAAGTTTTTAGTTTCTTTATTCTGATAGTTACAGACATTGCAGAGCTGGCTGCTGGGAAAGAAGGTGTCTATCTCAATTGTGGTCCGGTGATGCCAGCTACTTTTATACTCCAGTAATACGATAAAACTACCCCAACTGACATCAGCAATACTCTTGGCTAGCTTATGATTTTTAAGCATATTGTTTACTTTGAGTGATTCATAACATATTAGTATATTCTCTTTAACCAGCTTTGTAGATACTTTGTGTAGAAAATCTAACCGAGTATTGGCGATTTTCTCATGAATCCTGGCAACTTTAAGCCGTTGTTTAGTTTTATTTTTACTGCGTCTCTTGCGTTTACTGAGTTTTCTTTGCGCTTTTTGGAGTTTAGCTTCGTACTTGCGATAATACTTTGGATTAGGTATTGATTCTCCATTACTGGCAACGAGAAAATCCTTTAGCCCTAAGTCAATCCCCACCATGTTGTTGATTACCGGGTAGCTATTAATTTCCACATCGGCACAAGTTAAGCTAACGAAATATTTTTCAGTAGGTGTTACAGATATTGTTGCTGAAATTATCCTGCCTTCATATGGTCTGGAGTACATAATTCGCAGGTCTTTTAGCTTGGGCAATTTCAGTTTGCAGTTTTGTTTCTTAGCTTTATTGGTACTTGTATAGGCAATTTCTTTTGCTTTGACAGTTATATTATTGTTAGTGTAACTTATCTTTGCACTTTGGGAAGTATCATATCTGCTTTTGAAACAAGGAAAGCCTTTTTGTTTAGTAAAACAAGCTATAAAGGCTTGGTGTAAATCCTTTAGCGTATTTTGCAGAATTGATTTTTCGGCTTGGCAAAGCCACTTATGTTGTTGTTTTAACTTAGTCAATAGAGCTGACATCTCATTATAGCTAAGAATCTTTTCTTTACTGTCTAAACGTTCTTTATTAAGGGCGAGAAAGTGGTTCCAGACAAACCGTTTAGCGTTAAAGAACGTTTTTAGTTTAATTTCCTGCTCCTTATTTAGATACACCCGATACTTATAGGCTTTGAGCACACTTTCTCACCGCCTTTGAGTTGGTAATTATGGGTATATTATATAAAACATGTGTTCTTTTCGCAACTAATAAAATGGCACACTAACTCATTACTGAAGTCAAACGTGTGCGTGTGCCTTTCATCAAATTAACCCGACTTTGCCTATTCAGCTTGAAATACAACTACTGGCGATCAGTAGGGTTTCGATGTAGACATAGAAGATTTTCAAGCATGCTGGATTAGAAACTTAAAAAGACCTTTTATAGGTCTTTTTTACATTAAACTTTGTAGGAAATATGGATAGCACTAAACCGCTGGCGCGGTGGTATTCGCAGTATTGCGATTTTTGTGCTCTAACTGAAACTTGTTTACTGTAAGTGTATCATGTTTCTTTTTAATATGTAGGTCCTTTCAAATAGATGTAAATCTAATTTAAAGGAGCTGTTTTAAACAATGACAAAAGATCAGGTTTTAGAAAAATTGAAGTTCGATGCAGAACTCAGGGGGTTGAGCAAAAACACTCAAGACGAATACTACACGAAAGCTAAGATTTTTCAGGATTATTTTAACAAGCCTGCAACTGAGCTTGGCGAAAAAGATATCAAAGCATTTCTTCACTATCTTACAACAGAAAAAGGACTTGCCTCTGGAAGTGTAAATTCATATAATAGCGGCCTTCGCTTTCTGTACGGCGTAATTTTAGGTGTTAATTTAAACTGCAAACAAATACCTCGTCACCGTAAAAAGCGCAAATTCCCTGACATTCTTACACAAGAAGAAATTAAGAGTATTTTTGCAGCTTGTGATAACTTAAGAGATAAATGTATTTTAATGACTATTTATGGTGCCGGGCTCCGGCTTAGTGAAGTTGGCTGCCTAAAAGTTTCAGATATTGATAGTAGCAAGATGCAACTTCTCATCCGGAACGGTAAAGGTGCCAAAGATAGATTTGCACTACTTTCACAGTCTAATCTTGAAATACTCAGAGATTATTGGAAGGCATACCACCCTAAAGAATGGCTTTTTTACAGCAGAGTAAATTCTGGTACACATATTACGCCTCGCGGAGTAGCTAATATATTCAACAAATACAAAAATAAAGCCGAATAACCAAAGTTGTTTCTACCCATACATTAAGGCATTGTTTTGCGACTCACCTTCTTGAATCCGGAATTAGCATATTTCATATTAAGCAGTTGCTTGGACATTCAGACATAAGCACAACTTGCTTTTATCTCCATTTACTAAAAATTGAATCTTTAAATGTAACAAGCCCTCTCGATATGTTAACAGTAATGGAAAATGCTAATGGTTAAGGTTCAAGATATCTTTCTAAAATATAGTACAGAATATCGTAAAAACCACAAGCTTACCCTTGTTCAGCATAAAGCTATATCTGCAATTCAAAAATGCAGGACTTCAGAGTTAGGCGGTCATATGGACGTATGTGAAAGTTGTGGTAATACTCAAATTTCTTACAACTCTTGTCGCAATAGACACTGCCCTAAATGCCAAACTTTTGCTAAAGAACGTTGGATTGAAAATCAGAAAAATAATTTGCTTAACATAGGATACTTCCATGTGGTATTTACCCTTCCAGATACCCTAAATTTAATGGTATATCAAAATCAAAAAGAGCTTTATACTCTTTTATTTAAGGCTGTTGCTGAAACTCTTGCAGAATTAGCAGCTGACAAGAAATATCTCGGTGCAAAGCTTGGTTTCACATCTATTCTACATACTTGGGGTCAAAATCTCATGCACCACCCTCATATACACTGTATCGTACCAGGTGGTGGATTATCTTCAATTGGCAAATGGGTAAACAGCAGAAAAAGGTTTTTTATCCCGGTTAAGGTTCAATCTCGAATATTCAGAGGCAAATTTCTGTATTACCTCAAACAATTGTATTGGCAGAACAAGATTAAATTTCATGGCAGTCAAAAATTTCTAATGACACGGATTTTGAAAAACTGCTTTCTACCTTATATTCTAAGGAGTGGATTGTCTACTGTAAACCGCCGTTTAAATATCCGGCTTGCCAGGAAGTTTCGGATCATGCAGACGAAATCGGAAACCCATCCGGTGCAAATATTTACGCACAATTATTTCACCCTTGGTGTTTTTGGAGCGGATATGAGACATAATTTCACTCCGCTTTTGCGGATCAAACATATCAGGCAACATCATCGCCTTCTCTGTTCAAATGGCAATCATTATTGCAGTCCTTTTCAACCCCGAGATCATCAGTCAAAGAACTCTCAGACTGCATTCCCAACTGCTCCAGCAAGCACTCTGCTATGGCTTGCCCCAGCAAAGGAGGCACCGCATTGCCCACCTGCTGATATTGAGAATTTTTGGGTCCATAGAAAACAAAGCTATTAGGAAAAGACTGCAGCCTGGCTGCTTCTCTGATGCTTAATGCTCTGTTCAAGGTCGGATGAATCCACATGGATTTGCGAACATTCAGCACAGTTCCAGACGGCTCATCATACTTTAAACGCAGATAGATGGTGTTCTGCGTCCGTTCAGGAAGAGAGTATGTAGTCTTTAATGCCGTATCAAGATTATGGAAATTTTCTCCTTGCCCAAGAGCCTCAAATCTCTCCTTGGCAACCTTCCCTGTATTTGTAATCACATGATTGCTTATTGCATCTCTGTTGCAAAGCAGAGATGCCAGTTTTGAACCTTCTTTAAAGACAGAATGTATTTCTGGCGCATCTGCCTGAATTGATGTTTCCAATTTCTCCAAATCTTCAATTGCATCCCTTACAGTATTGTAATCTTCCACTTGAAGAATGCGGGAAGGCATCTTGATCTCTTTCTCGCCAATAATGTCTTTTTTTATGCCTATCCTAATAAAGCGCTCTCTCGTTTGCGGCACACCAAAATCAGCAGCGTTCAAAACCGCCTTGTTTGTGACATACCCCAGAGCTTTGAATTTATGCTCCAAGTAGTCCTTAACACTGAAAGCATCTGCAATTGCCGTTATGCGACTATCAGTTGTTTGAATGTCAAAATCAATATGATTTTCATGCAATTCGTTCAAGCGCTCTATCGCCTGCTCAACTTCGACCAGTGTTTTAAGCCTTTCAAAATACACAGAATACTCCTGCTTCTCGTCTTCAAATTTCCAGAGAATTTCTTTGCTGCTGCGAAAAAATTTCTCCCAACTTTCATTCCAAAAAGCACTATGCATTTGATCCCAATCTGCAAACAGCTTCTTAATTTTTTTTTCTTGCTCTTTGACATACTCCGCCGCACGCTCGCGGGTTCGTGAAAATTTCAACAGTGTGCAAAGCACGCTGTACCCTTCCTTATTCATTCTGTACATATGCAAGTTATCTTTAAGCTGAAATGCATCAGCAGCCAATGTCGTTGGTTCTTCTCCAGCACATAAAGCAACCCTTTCTTTTCTCGTTGGAATGCCCAATTCCTGAACTTCTTCGATATTGGCACTGGAAACAAAGAAAAAGTGCTTGCTGGATTCCAATGTCTTTACATTTTCAAGAATAAAGACTTGTGGGTTCAATTCCTGAATGGCACGTACATAATGCTGCACCAATTGATTATTGCCGCTGATCAAGCTGGTTTTTTGCCTGTTCGCGTTTGAAAACCCTTGGCATGGGGGACCGCCTATAACAACATCCACCTTGCCATATTTATCTTCTATTTTCTCTTTAAACGATATCGTGGATGCATCATCTTGAAGCACTTCAACTCCCTCATGATTTTCAGCATACGTCTTGGCTGCATGTTTGTCGTATTCTACAGCAGCTTTAATATCAAAACGGCCGGTTCTCATAAATCCAAGGCTCAGTCCGCCTGCGCCTGCAAATAAATCGATTGTATTAAGCTTCTTCATCTTCCTCATCCTCCTTCTCAGTAGAAGCAATTTCAATCCCTTGACGCTTGAGCAGGAGGTTCCAGCACTCTTCACGCTTGCACCATTGGGTTATATTGGTCCCTTCAATTAATGGATGAGTAATATGATCCCATACTGCTTGAGCCAGCTTTTTCAGCAACAACTCAAGCTGTTCATCAATGTCTTGTTTTGCCCATATTTTATCCAGATCAATTTCAGCCTCACAAAGCAGATAAGCTAAAGCAATAGTGTAGGCTACTACATTTGCCTTATAGTCTCCCAATTGCAGATTCTTTACAATCCTATCGCATTTGTCTAAAAGAATGACATTTGCAACCATATGCTTATAATACCTCTCACTTGGAAACGGTACTTTTCCAGCCTCTACCAATTCCATGAATTTTACAAAATTGGTCTCTGAGCCTTTGCTGACAATATGCGGCTTCTGCATAGCACACATCATGCACTTTGCCGCAAGTGTTTTTGTGACAACACGGCTCTTTGGATTCTCTTCCCTGAAATTCTTTTTTCGAGCCGCTGTGCTTTGCCTGTTGAGTTCAACAAGATACTGCCCGCGGGCACGCTCATAGAACCAGCGCATGCGCTGGCGAGACGGAACCCAAATTCTTCTTGATAGCTTCTCCATTTCAACATGCCACGGGGTGTTGGCACTGAAATCTGACATCGTAATCTTATTTTGGCTGTTTGCATATTTAGATATAAGTGCAATAATCCGGTCTTTGTTTTGGCCTGATTTAAGAATTGTCAGCTTTACAGGAATAAACACTTGGCTTAAGTCCACATTTGTCTTATATGCGTTCGCAAGAGATGCTGTGGTTTGTCCTCCATTTACAATTTGCCAGCCATGCAGGCTATGTACTGAAACAACACCATTGCCCATCTCATCAGCTTCTATCCATGTCGCTACCGTTGAAATGCCATTGTTGTATGCCATGAACATCTCTGGCTCATCACGCACCGTATCTCGAATGCCTTTATTGATAGCATTCTTTGCCTGCAAAAAGGAGCGCACATTTCGCTCAATCAATTGTTGTCCATGTTCATCATATATCCTTGCCAGCACTGCTCCAGGAAGCATGCCGACATAGCAATCATATTTTTGGTGGTCTGCCTGCATTTTCATCATGCAAAGGCTGCAATCGTATTGATCCCGCAAATCAACACTGTTTTCCCCTGTACTGCCAGCTTGTCCAACAAGTCTGAAAATCCTGTCTATATCCCATACATCATAAGAAAAGACAGTATCTTCCTCCTCTGCATCTGTTGGGGGATCTATGTCAACAATAGCATTCGAGACTAGAAAGATGCGAACCGTTGTGATAAAGGACTGCCTCTCATAAATCATTTGTGCCAATGTATAAGCAGTATCCGTTTCCTCCATTTCCTTGTACATGCCTGTTTTAGCATTTCTACAAAAACGGCGCACCATTTTGAACATTCGGTTTGCATCGTTTCGGCTCATCTTTGTGAGCTTATTGCTGCGCTCCCATTTAACCGCAAGCAAAGTGAGCGTCGCATTTTTTTCATCGAATGCATGCGCGCTTACTATCATCGCCTGTCTGCTGGAACTGGTTTTTTGATAGGGACTTAGTTGGATATCGCTTATCACCTGCTCTTCTTCCAAATAACCGCACAGAATCCCTTCCATAGCTTCCTCTGTTGTGCGGTAGCGGCCAGCTTCATGCTCTTCTCTGGCATCCTCGCAAATCATCGCATGAAAGTCTTCCAATATCATGCGGTTTCCTCCTTTGTATGCAGCTTTGCAGTCTGCCAAAACTCCTGCTCATTGATTCTGTAATTGGCACAAGCACTTATCTCTAAAGAGTATGAAATATCCCCCAGTCCATTTGGCAAGTTCTCGCTCAAAATACGTGGAAACCCTTCCTTAACATTGAAAAAAGCATGCTCTTTGACGATATATTTGACAGCATAGCTGTCGATATACGGTTTGCTCAGTCCGCACCCGAATACTTTATCTCGAAATAAACTGCATGCAGTTTCGTCGCTCTCAATATAATCCTCAATCCCTTTCACTACATCTCCGAGAGTTTCTCCGGAAGAGTCATTAGGCTGAACTGCTATAAAGCACAGTGCAAGATTGCCTCCTCCAAGCCGATCATCAAGCTGCATTTCATTGCTGATATAGGCTTTGTATGGCATTTTGGCGGCTGTAGTTTTGACTTCAATGCTCATATTATGCAGAGAAAAATCAAACACTTCACGATATGGCCCTTTCCAGCAACCGATTGCCTGCAAACCCACATTATTTTGAAGCATGCTACGCAAGAGCCATAACTCGCCAAACAAGCCCAATTGCTCTTCTCTTGTCAGTTTGATGTTCTCACGAAGGGAGAAAAAACGTCTCCAGCGTTCCAGCGCTTCAGAAAGCTTTTTGCGCAGATTTGCTCTACCAATGCCTTCCAGGCAAGAACACAAATAATCGGAAACCGCAAAATATACCTCATCGGCGCTTCCCTCACGCTGTTCGATGCGGACATAGCATCCTTCAATTCCTGCATTGTCAAAGCCAGAAAATTCAATAGAAATGCCTTTCAAAGCTGGATATTTATGCCCCTTTGCCGCATCTTCAGAATTGCATTGCAAATATAAAATGTGTCTTCCATCGGTTTTCCTGACAGCCAAAACTGCCAAAATCTCTTGACTCAGTCTCATCTGACGTGATAAAAGAGGGTCTTGACCCGTCCAATTTTTTAAGCGGTATTCCTGATCCAGTGCAGAGAAGATTTCATGAGCCTGCATCATATTCTTCATCATTCCTGCTCATCCTCCTCTTCCATAGTGAGGAAGACATTATTCACCATATATTTAACTGGAGTAGATACTCGGCTTGGAGGGAATACCATACCAATGCCAATTGGAATAATATCATTTGACAAATTTGAGAACGCACTATCATCTGATTTTTCAATAGGGTAGATCAGCATCAATCCATGATTTGGCTGATTCTTTCTCAATTCATGCCGAATATATGTCGCCGCCTCCCAATCAGTACCATCACTATCCAGAATTATTTTAGAACGTTTTCTACCCTTCTTGCTTGAAGCCTTAGCACGCAAATCAGCTATTAGTTTAACTTGCTCATCATCAAAATCCAAGTATTCATGATCTTTTGATAGCAATCGTCCAAAAGCCTTGGCTCCTCTTTTAAGACTTTGAGTACCTCGAGCTCTTATGACTCCTCGTTGTATCAGTAACCCTCCAATTTCAAATTCCTTACCTAGATGCTGATTCACATCATCTGCATTGATCAGGCAAACTGTCCAATCCGTTAAACCACTATAACTAATCTGTTTACTTATATATTCCTTCAATCGGAAGCTATTTGCCCGAGGTGCATTGCGGGCCGTCTTATACTCAGATAAAAAATTGCAAATGTTGAACCCATCGACATGTTCCCAAAAATAGTGTTTCGGCATGTTCGCGGCTTGAGCATATTTTTCAGGACGCATTTTGCGTAGATAATCTTGGTCAGGTGCGCCTAGCTGTCTGATGAAGTGTTCCACTGCACTTTGATTTCCCCTAAAAAAATCCTCATCTTGTTCAAATTTCGTTGTCTCACTCACACTGTTGCTATAATTCTGATGCATTTCGTATGCAGCCTGCATTTTGTTTTTTGCTGCAATAAACAACTCCGAATGAGTCTGAACCTTTAGTCCATAATCTTTTGGTGTAGCGCCCCTTTGCTCCATATCAAACAGCTCGCTGCGCAGTTCTTCCGTTGCTACGGCAATATGTCCGAACCATTCGGCCAGAGTTGGCGTTGTATAAAGTCTGCAGAGATCAAGATAGTCGGGTCTGTAACCAAACCATCTACCCATTTGCATCAACGTATCATAAAAAGTAGATGCTCGAAGGAAATAACTTGTTGACAATCCTTCCAACGTGAGTCCACGGGAAAGCTTGTCTCCTCCAACAGCTATTACGATTCTCCCTTCAGGATAATCCTTGTATTTCAGCTCATCATCACTGACACCATTAACCTCAAGCACTTCAAGCTTCAGCAAGACACGCGCTATGCCGTCAAAAACAACTGGCCACTTAGGCATTCTGCATTCACCAGCTAAATCAAAAAAACATTCGCATATATGGAGCGAAGTTTCGGCAAAATCGCCCTCCCACAGCGACTTGAGCCTAGCTGCAAAGGAAGAAGATTCTGCTGCATCTTCATATCTTAAACGATTTTTTATGTCATTGATTTTTCTAACCACTAGATCCTTAATTTCACAATGAATATCGGTATAACGCGCAACATGAATAAGCATTGACATATGTTCATTCTCTTGATTGCGGGCCAACCGAATGGATGATGCAATAAGAAACGCTCCAATCGCATTAATAAGCGTTTCTGGTAGCCGTTCCGGTAAATGACCCTTTTTGGCTTTTGCTGACACAAATAGCGGATCATACTGCACTTCTCTAATCAAACGCATGGTCTCACCATCGTTGCGGTTAAGTCCAAAAAATTCTGCTTGGCCGATATAATTGGACGGCTTCGGTAGACAAAGGATAAAATCTTTCGGAAACAGTTCATTGCCATATTTCTCTGTTTCTGCTTCATCATGAATAAAGATATTGGCATAAGGAGTAGCAGTGTATCCTACATACGCCTTGTTGGAAAACAGGTTGTAAATCCTTCTAATCTCCGCATTAACACGTGATGGCTCGTATTCTGGCAGGATATCCCCATTTTCATCGCTTATCGCCTTTGTATTTACCGAAGCTTGATCTGCCTCATCGTCGATCATCAGCATGGAAATATTCGCAATAAGGGCTTTGCCCTGCTTAAGCAAATGATCTTTTGTTAAATTGCCAGTTCTGAAAAACTGGTACAGATTTTTCAAGATAGTTGCATTCTTTTTTATAATGAATACAGACGGACGTCCACCTAGCGGTTGAATTTTATTAGCTTGGCTCCTCTTAAAATCGCCTTTCTTATCTCTTCCGGTATACATATTTACCATAAGTTGTTCTGAAAATGCTAGTTTTCCAACCCCTGTACGCTCCATAAACATGCCATTCTTCATAGCTAGTTCGATGCTGGAATCACATCCAAAGACCTCTTCGTCAAGGCGTGTCTGCGTTTGCATCCTTAGACTATCGTGCATTCCAGCAAGTATAATAATCAGCTGAAACCCAGCATCTAGAGCCTTATTGATCAAGCCCGTATAATGTGCCGTCTTTCCTGACTGGACATATCCTAAAACAAGACCTCTGCGATCACCTAATATAGAGTTTTCTTTTGGATTATTGATTGCATCGAGTATTTTATCTGTAGTATCACCAATGCTGTCTATAACAGCTGGATTCCAGCTTTTCTCTACTGTTAAATACCTTCTCCAACGATTCCAATGCACTAGTGAATTGCTATTTTTCTGTTCTGACCACCATTTATGTTTTTCTTCCTGATCTTCTCCTTGAAGCATCAAATAGTCTGAAACTTCCTGCGTGATGGATAATCTAAGATGTTCTTTAAGCCATTCCATATCAATTTCTGATCCGCCAGGCAAACTGTTTTTTACAAATTCAACAGTTTTGGCAGCCGCTTCTTCAAAAGCGTTCTCTTTTTCCTTCATAGACCAGCAATATTCAACTGCTATTCTGGCAATTGCATCTCTATCCATAAAGTTTCCCCTTTCAAAGCTGCAACTTGTTTTTAATAGACTCAGCCATTCCTTCATAGATGCTGATTTGCAGCACCTTTCTCAGAGCCTCACACGAACTGTAGCCTACATCAATCAAGTCGCTGCAAAAATTTGCAGCACTATCTATCAATTCCTTTTCTTGGTTTGACTCACCTGAAACAGGCCCTGTCAAAGATGCGTTCATTGGCGCAAACCCTTCAACAAGACTTATAAATGTATTAAGCTTCTTTTCAGCATCAGCGCTTAATTGAGCTTTCACATCCTTCAACAAAACGTGGCTGCGATTTATCCTGAAAAACGTTCTTCCCCGAATCGATGCTTGTTCCCAGATTGCATCATTGTCTTCCGCCTTGATCTGCTGATTTATAACAGCTCCCCTATAGTAATAAACTTTGCGTGAAGCCTCTTGTGCTGTTCTTGCAATCCTCCGTATTCCTTCCCGCAACATTGAAGGAGGAGCCGCTGATGATTTTTTTACATCAATTTTCCATTCAAAATCCATATCGCCAGTCAAATCCAACTTAATTCTGGCAAGCTGGCCTGGCTCATTTTTTCGCAGCATTTTAAACCATGTACCCGGAACGATCAAGCGTTTGTTCCTATACACATAAAAGCCCTGCTGTTCAAGCCATCCACTGGCGCCACCAGCTTCATCATATTCCTTAACCGAGAGTTTTGAATGATGCGGCAAAATAAACGCATGCGCGCCAACACTTTTTCCATTGCATTCCAAGAACTCTTCTCTGAACTCCTGCGTAGCAAGCCAATTGCGCATATATGGATCCCATGGCTCAATTTTTCTTTCATTTATAAAAATGTGTATTGCTTGCGCTCCTGTCAAGAACCTGTGAAAGACCATGGACAAGTGCTGCTCCATATCTGCAATTCGTTGCCAAAAACGACCAATTGCTTGATCACTATGGTTTTCTGTAATGAGTCTGTCCAATTTTTCCATAACAACAATTGTTCCCTGCTCGCAATTGCCAAACCCGCTTAAGGCATCTTCCCAAGCAGATGTTGAGCTGTCATCAAACAATTCCCATCTGTTTGAATCCATAATATTGTCTATATCCCATACCCTCACACAGAATGCATCTGTGCCCAAGAGCTTGCTTCCAACAGTCAGCCGTTTGCATAATGAAAAGGCTGCCGTTTTCAACCCCATGCCAAAACGGCCTAAATCATCATGGCTTCTTGGAGCAATCGGATTTTTTGAGCCAATTTTCATTGCCTGATGCAAATTGGCTTCATTCATTCCATATCCGTTGTCGCGCACACTTATGCAAGCCAATTCTTTGTTCCATTTGACATCAATATGTATTTCTGTTGCTTTGGCAGTAATGCTGTTGTCAATAATATCAGCGAGTGCAGTTTCTAGCGTATAGCCTACTGAGCGCAAAGATAATACTAGTGGTGCAGCATCTGGAATTGCAAGTTTTGGATTCATTTTTTTCCTCGTACTTTTTATCTCAATTAATTGTCGTTTAATTTCATATGCTCTTTTTAATCCTGTGAAGGCTTTTAGCTTCCAGAAGAATGGCCCAACCAATACCAAAACACTTGATTGGATTGCGGCTCAATAGCCAATACTTTTCTTGCAAAATTAATACTGATACTAAATAATACTATATCATTCCGTTCCGTGCATTTCCACAACTATCCATGTTTTATCTTTATTTACGTATTCCATTAAAGTTACTTAAGTACCTGTACATAAATCTAAAAAAGAATATGGTTAAGACTATTTAGGTATTTTAGTCTAGAGTTACATCCGAATAGTATAAATACCCTCTTTTTGCGTTTTCACGCAGATCATTTTGAAAATAATCTAAGGCCTTTTGAATGTTAAATACTCTATAGTTATAAGCTACAGCTAAATCTAACATCATGAGTATCCCTTTAGGCTCAACTGTAGTACTCCTTGATTTACGTGTACGACTCAAATTGTGAATTACGCCCCTGTATATTAGGTTCGCTAATTTTTGTCTATCAGTTCTTGAGGTACTGATAAATAAATGTACTGGTAATTTTTTTTCTTCCTCACGATTTTCATTCCTGGTTTCTGCGCCAGTATTTCTGGCTGAAATCCGTGGGATAATTACCTTCTCTAAATAATAGAAGTCTTTGTTAGTTAACTGACTTTCATTTAACGTTTGGCCATCAACAATCGTTTGAATAGCCGAACTAATTGATACCATATCAATTTTTTTAATTTCTGGGACAGAGGAAAATTTTTTACTTGCCTCACCATATGCAGTTTTTACTATTTCGAAGTACCTTCTGGGTAGCCCATTGGAAGCAAACGTAGCTAACAACTGGACTTTCTCATCCTCAAATAACCAAAGAATATTACCCTTTGATTCAGGATGTAAGGTTTGTAGTCTTCGTTCGGTAATATACTTGAAAAAGGATTCGTATTCTTCATATAACACATCCATTTCAAGATACTCCATGCTGCAATCTTCGCCCGGAATAAAATCGAATTCGTGGCCTTTTGCTTTTGATGCGTAATTAGTAGACTGCGGAGGATAAACACTACAATTAAAATATAAGAAATTTGTTCCTTCCGAAGTTTCCGTTGAAGCTCGAATAAGTTTTAGTAGACGAAAAACTTCAAGTTGTGCTTTATCAGAAACACCTGATATCTCGTCCAAAAGCAATAGCGAATAGTTTAGATCTAATATATCATGTAATCCTTTGAAAAACTCAATAATATATCTTGATGCATTATTATGCGATAATCTTTGAAGAATATATTCTATTTTTTCTTTATCTGAGTAGCTCCCAGTTGTTTTAAACCCTTTGATACCAAATTCACCGAGAAAACCTTTAGACTTATCTTCTTCCACTTTTATTTCACTTGTCAGCAATTCTTTGTTTAACCGTTCAAATAGTTCTTTTACGCTATCTAATACCTCAGAAAAGGGCATTTCGTTAAAAAACTCAAGAATAGGTGCATCTGATCTTAATTTTTTTAACAGAAAAGTATTGCCAGCTTCCTCAATAGTTTTTTGATTCAGGTTAATTGTTTCAAAAGCTAGTCTAACGATATTTGTATAAAGATAAGTTCTAAATTTTACCTCGTCCAGTGATTCATATTCAGACAATCTTGCTAAAGAAATATATACTGGCAAAATTCTATTTATGGTAAAGTTTTTTAGGTTTTCATCCCGTATCATTTTAAGAATATGAGTTTTCCCTGTTCCTCGTATTCCCTCAAACAAAATGTTTGTTGCGGACATTGCAGTTTGGGTCAGATCCAACCCCGGATTAGCATGAGTTTCCGGGGAAAAATTAGTCTGAGCATCATTATTAAAAAAATCAGGATTAACTTTAACTAATGGCATCCCTGAACCTCGCTTTCAGTATACAAATCTCCAAGTATTTTCTTTTATAAAATACCACATGTTTCCTATATTTCCTCTATTTCCTCTCAAAATATCCCATGAAAAAACAAAAAACCAGAACGTTGATATATAAGTAAGCGACAAACTCTACCCACCTAGATTTAATCTTTTCAGCATGAGAAAATCTTCCTCAGAAGGGTAAATGATGAAGATTTTTTGATGATCTCAAAAGCGGAGTTGTGAAAACAATGGGAAGAACGAGTTGCAGAATATCGATCCAGCGAACTAAGTGTGACAGAATGGTGTAAAGAACACAATTTGAAGCCGCATCAACTTAGGACGTGGCTGCGTAAATTTAAGCCAGCAGAAAACTCTGTTGGTCTGGCAACATCTAAATGGGTGGCTGTTGAAATAAGTAGTCCGGAAACATTTAGCTCAACGAACGGTTTACTTGTACGAGTAGGTCATGCGGTTGTAGAAGTTAAGCCGGGATTTAATCCCGCATTACCCTAAGCATAGTTTGTGATTATTGCTTTATTATATTTAATTCTTGTACCTCGTATATATTTGTAGCCACCTTTGATTTCACGCTAATTTGGGAATAATATTCATTTAGTAGGTTCTTCTGTACCGGACAAACTTTTCTTTTTGTATGATATAATACTAACACAGGAGGTGAAATAGCTATGTACGCAAAAGAAATACGCAAGATTGATAATTCATTACTTTCCGAACTTCGCAAATACACGAAAGGCGATCTGGTCGAAATCTATTTTGGTGTTAATTCGGAAATTCGTATAAAGCCTCATAAGGAGAAGGTTAAAATGATAGAGGTTTTAAAAAAGTATGCTGGTATTTTAAAAAGAAAGGATCAATCATACGTAGATCTATTAAAGTATAGGAACGAACGGGACCACGAAGATAGGGAGGTTCCGGACATTGACAAATAGATATATATTAGACACAAATATTGTCATCTATGCTCTAAGACCAGTAGAAGGTGCTGTTGAATATATTGAAAAGATAAGCTTATCAGATGGTGAATTTTTCTTTTCTACAATCACCGAAGCCGAAGTTTTCTCTAAACCCCTAGATGAGGAACTAGCTGAGGCATTTGATGCGTTTTTTTCTAGTGGTACAATTGTGCCTGTTAGCTCTGAAATTGCACGGTTGGCCGGGGAGATCAGGGTAAATA
This sequence comes from Carboxydocellales bacterium, assembly GCA_049302075.1. Classification (GTDB taxonomy): domain Bacteria; phylum Bacillota; order Carboxydocellales; family JAJZTU01; genus JBAQLS01. The sequence continues at coordinate 61,835 of JBAQLS010000011.1, forward strand.
CCAAGGCAAAATTGCCTGATGCTCTTATCGCAGCTACAGCTTTAAGTCTTGATGCTGTTTTGGTAACCCATGATGTTGACTACTATAAGAAAATGCAAAACGCCTACGATAATCTGCTAATTGAAGATCCTATTGGTGACGATGATATTAGGTAATACCAGTAAAAATTTTCAATCATACTACATCTCCATTCTCTTTCACTGCTCAAATCATCATCACCGTTAGCTATTTCTTCTGGAGACAACCATCAAACGCAAATAGGCACAAGCTTCTACGAGTCGTGTCCAATCTTTTTGAATTAAAACATCTCAACTTTTCCAATAAACAAACTGGTCGGGTTTAGACATTAGCAGACGCACACTCTAGCATTTAATTTGGAATCGAGTAAAAGGTCTCAAATCATTAGTGGGTAATGTTTGTCGTATAAGTAACGAATCCTCGGTATAATTTTCCTATTGAAATAAATTATACCATATTAACCAATATATCGACAACAAAAGTGGGCTGTCCCCACTTTACTTTAGGGACAGCCCACTACTAATTATAATTCTATTACCCTACGTTGGTAAACCTACCACCAGGCGCCCCGCATATACTACATTTATCCGGAGCTTTACCCTCGGCAATATTGCCACACACCTGGCAGACATAGTATTCAGCATCTGCCTTTTGGTCCAGGTCAGCAAGACTAGCCTTATATAAGTTAGCATGAACTTCTTCCGCCGCATTGGCCATTTCAAAGGACCGTTTGGCCTGCTGGGCGCCACTCTTTTCCGCTTCCGCAATAAAACCGGGATACATTTCAGTGAACTCAAAGGTTTCACCCTCAACCGCCGCCTTTAAATTTTCCGCAGTGGATTTCACTAAGCCTAGGGCCTTTAATTCACTCATGGCATGGATGGTCTCTGCTTCGGCAGCTGCCCGGAATAGTTTGGCTACTCCAGGATAGCCCTCGACATCAGCCTTTTGGGCAAAGGCTAAGTATTTTCGGTTAGCCTGAGATTCACCTGCAAAGGCTGTTTTTAAGTTATGCTCGGTAGTCATAATATACCTCCTCAAAACTTGATATCACGCATATTACTTATACCGTTATTTATTGTAAATGTCAAATCCGGCTTATTATTACTTTATCCAAATCTCTACTCTATAACCAACAGCTAATGGTGCCCCTGTACCGTCACTGTTCTCAGTGTTGTAGCACTTTATCGTAACCATCCTGGAATCTTTGGTAAATGCAGCGGCAAAGTACGTAGCTGCCGTGTCAGGTGCGCCGGATTTGACTATCCAGCTGTTTGAAGTCAACTGACTGTTGTAGAAACTCCAAATATCTGCTGCAGTAACACCGGTCATCCTGTTGGATATAACTACCTGACCATCTGCATATTCGAAGGATGTAGCAGCTTCATTTGTGTAGATGTTCGCCTCTATTGGGTCGGTCCATTTAAAGCTTGTATAGAGCGGTATACCTTCCGGAACCTTACTGGCAAAATTCATATTGTGACCTGTGCTGTGGCAGCCTGCACAGTTTACGTTATCCCATGCAATAGCACGCTGAACTAGCATCCTAGTGCTGTTATGGCAGGTATCGCAACTGTAATTCTTCCCAGCAGTGGTTTTATCATTATTCAAATGCTCTGCGGTTAAAGAACCCTTGTGACAGGTTTGGCAGTTGCTGTCCAGACCATTATTATGCACAGCCTCGTGGTCAGCTTGAGCATGGCAGGCAAAACAATCCAGGTTTTTAGCAGCAATTGCCTGTTGAACTTTGGGATCGGTGGAGGTGTGACAGGATGCACAGGTAATCTGTACACCGTTTCTGTTTTTCCGGTTATGTTCTCTGGTCAGATAGTTAGAGTGACAGGCATTACATGTCCCTTTATCAATCTTATGAGTAGGTAGAATATCGTGTCTCACGGTAAAAGCAAGATCCGGATATAGTGGCTTGATCGGATCCAAACCAGTATTAATCATGTTTTTAATCAGATAGAAATGATATGCGGAATAGGAGCTTGGAACCCACCCGCCGTTGTTAGTAGAATGACAATAGAGGCAATCCTCACCGGCACTCAAAGCCGGATTAGGAGTAGGTCTGACCCAAGTAGCATCGTCATACGCAGGGAAAACATTAGCACCATGGCAGTACCCACAAGTTTTGTCGTTATAGCCACCATGGCAGTGGGAGCAGGCATTTCCATAGAAATGAGTTGGACTGGGATTATTGACAGAGATACCCAGCGGCCCTGCACTATGGACGTGTTTATCATACTCGTTGAGGGTATGGCAGCTGCCACAGTCCTTGGCACCTATTGGCATATCACCTTTGGTATTGACATAGAATTTCCAGGTTGTAGTACTAGAGTTCCCGGAATTATCACTTACGGTCAAGGAAACGTCATGATAGGAATCGATGGCAAGGGAACCGGTTGTATAGGATATGTTTATTCCTGCGTCTGCATCAGTAATAGTTGGAACAACCGGACTATTATCGAGTAATAACTTCACTAAGTCCTTGTCAACAGTCCCGTTGGGATCAACGACTGTTGCCTTAATCGTAGGTGTTCTAGTACCGGTAGTAATTCCATTGACCGGCTCTATTCCAAAAAAGACAGGTTTTTGGGCTACGGTGAATTTAAAGGTCTTAGTGCTCTGATTGCCTAATACATCCTTCGCATTGATCACCAATTCATGAATACCGTCATTCAACATTTCAGGAATATAATCCAGAGTTCCTTCGTTATAGCTATCAACAACCCAGATGGGGTCAAGTTCAAGAGGATATTCCATATGCCCTTGATAAGTAAACACTGCATTTACCGGCTGCCCATCAATTTTCATGTTGACACCGGTATCCACAATTTTAACATTAGATTTTACGGCGACCGGCAGCGCTGGTTTGCACGTCTCAAAGGTTTGCCCGTCGTTGGCAAAGGTTATTTCGGGTCCTACAACTTGGACCGTAAAGAACCAAGAGTAGTTTACCATATTGCCTGTTGTATCCTGGGCGCTGGCTTTTACAGTATGGTTTCCATTAGCTATTCCATTAGCAGGTTGATAAGCTATGATACCTGTAGCAGCGTCAAATGTGCTGGCAACCATAGCCCCATCAAAATCAATTGTAATAGAGGTCGGAACAATTGTGTCATTATCAGTAACCTTTACCGAAATCACTTTGTTATCAGTAGTGGTTTGACCGTTAGCGGGATACGGGGTGGCAAAAATTGGTGGCGCATTAACCGAGAAATTCCACTGTTGGCTAAGCTGTTGGCCCTGAACATCCTTTGCCGTTACTGCCAGAGTATGGGCCCCATCTTTTAGACCGCCGGGAGTACCGGAAATAGTAGCTTCATTGTAGCTGTCGATTATCCATTCCGGATCTATTTCCATTTGATACAGCCAGTGGCCTTTATAGGTGAAGGTAACCCCAACAGGTTTTCCGTCAAGGGTCATGGCCGATCCGGCACTGTCCAGCTTAGCATTGGACTTCGCAGTAACATTTAACACAGGAGCCGCTGTTGTTAAAGTTTTTCCGCTATCCGCAAAGGTCAGAGGCTCACCTACGGCCTGTACATTAAAAGTCCAGGTTGTAATCGCTTCATTTCCGGCAGCGTCTTTGGCGGTAATTGTTGCTGTATGGGTTCCGTTAGCTAAACCCGGGGCAGGGATAGCATAGTATACCAACCCGGTAGAGCTATTAAAGGACACATTCGATGAATTAACGGGGTTATTATCAACAACTAGTGTTATTGAACCGGCATCAACATAAACGTTGTCCGTAACTTTTGCTGAAATTGAATTATTAACTATCGCAGTGCTGCCACTAGCCGGAATTAGTTCGGAAATAGTAGGTTTGACAGCCCCATTAAAGGTCCAGGTCTTAACTACTGCGTTGCCCAACTGGTCAACAGCCTTGACTTCCACGGTTTGAGGGCCGTCTTTAAGCCCAGTGGCGGTTCCGGAGATTGTGGCCTGATCATAACGGTCATCGACCCACCAGGGTTCATAAGGATCATCTTCCCAGTGTCCTGGATAGGCAAAGGTTGAGTTTATGATAGTACCGTTTAATTTTATGTAGTAGTTGTTTCCGGCAATTAAATCCGGATCGGTAACTGTAAAAGAAATATTCGCACTCGGAACATTTACTGTGGAGCTATCCCCTGGGCTTAAGGCGATAATACTGGGAGTCGAAGCTTCCAACGCCATACTGATTGAAACGGCCATTAATAATAAAACCCCTGTAAGCAGCAGGACTGCTGCAAGACGCCTCCGTTTTAGCATCTGAATCATAAAATCTCTCCTTTCTAATAAAAAAATATCCTCCTTTTCTTAATATTACATCCTCGTGAAAATGCCCGCAATCACATAAAGAATATTAATTGTTTGGGATTAATTTCAGGAGTAGCTAAATTATACCATTACATATTGCTTTATTTCAACCCAAATATACCTCATAACATCCTATTTTCTCCTGCAATGTAACAATTTTGCCCCCCTTCTAGCTTAAATCAAACAAGGGATCCCGCCCCAAAAGGCTGGAATCCCTTATCCTGAAAACATCGTAGGTTGGGTCGGTGATTTTTGGGCTCTTTACTTTTCTTGAATCATTTTAGCGATTAACTTTTGAAAATAGGGATTAGTATCAAAGACGACAAAGAAGGTTTGACCGTTTTTCTTGACCACTTTGCCATAGTAGAATATTTCCTTGAATGGTGACTGCTTTTGTCTTTCAATGATGTAGTTCTCACTACCTAAACTACCCATGTTTAAGAGGAGGTTAATTTCACTAATTTCCTTTACCTCAACTATTTCCTCGGATTCAGCAGTTTTAACTATGATTGTTGAGATATCCTCTGGGTTGATGAATAACTCTCCCAAATAACCGTGGCTGGCCAAAAAGGCATCCAAGTTTTTGAATTCCATATAATAGGGTAGTGTATTGTAATAATATTGCTTTTCCTGATTTGTCTTGAGCACAAACTCTATATTGGCCCGATTGGGCACCTTATCTTCCATGGACGCTTCATAAGAAATGTTTAGAACATCCTTGCGCATGGCTGCCAAGGCTTCGCTTATTTCCTTCGGCTTATAGAGCCGGATATTTTTGTTCAGCCGGAAGTTATTTACATTGATCTGGTCGATTATGCCCCCATCTATCTTGAAAAGGTACCTGTACATAATTTTCTTGGCTTCCTGGGAAGTTACGAGGGGGTAGAGTAATTCCCGGTACTGGGATACATCAATACTGTAAGTTCGTTTAACCTTTTTACCGTTATTTAAGACATAGGTTATATCTGTGTTTATAATCATATTGACCGAACGAACGACAGGTTTAGCTAAGCTGTAATTTTCCGGATTACGTGGAGCATTTATTAGAGCCTTATTTTCTTGCTCCCGTAAAATTATCTGCTGATGCAGCTTGGTAACACTTGCTATATTATCCTTTTCTCGAAGCCACCCGGTCTCCGGCGAACCGCCATTCCGGTTGAGGATGCTCAGAGACACCGCTTTGACCTCTGACTGGACCGGAACATATTTTACATAGCTAAAGAAATCCAGTTTAACGAGGCCAATAATCAGGAGGAATACACTGCCAAAAACCACTAACCCTTTCCAGTGCTCATAGAAGCGGAAGGATTTGAAAGCTATCATGTCCGATATAGCATACCCCAGCACTCCTCCGATTAAATAACCCAGGTAGATAACCGCTGTACTGTTTTCACTTATGGTGCTGAAGTACAGTCCTCCGGAAAGAGCCGCACAGACGGTGACCCCGTATTTGAATAACTGACGAATCCACCCGGCTGCCAGAGTCTCTCCCGCAGCCTCCGCAGCTCTTGCCTTATAAAGAATTATACTTGCTCCACAAAGCACCAGCGTAACTGCCAGATAAGCTGCATACCAATGCCAACCCCTAAACAACTCACCGAAGTTTTGGAAGTTTAGATAATAAATCAGCGGTGACAGCTTCTCAACTCCGTTGCCGTCAAAATCCCGGGGATAACCGTAAAGCAGCTTCCAAAGGTTGAATTTTACTAACATATAAATTCCCAAGGGCAGCATTAAACCAATCACCGTTAGTGCTCCTTGAAGCAGAACATTCCCGGTGAACATCCCGACAAATACAGTAAATATATAAAAGAACGCTGTCATTAACAGACTTATGAACAACCAAAAAGCAAAAACCTGCCCAATAGGAACATATGCACTACCATCCCCCATCACCCCTCCCATTGCGTAACTGGAATTAATATACCGGGATAACCACCTGCCCTGGGAAATTCCAAATATGCCCAGGATGCCATAGGTCAGGAGCCCGTTAATCACAATAGGAAGCCAAATCAGGGTTAAGCCAGCCAGCAAGTTCTGCCAGTACAGGACCGCTCTTTTAATCGGGAGACTATGAAAGAAGGTACCTGCACCTTCTTTTTGGAGATAATTAAACAAAATCAAGCCAAATACAACGGACGCTATAATGTTGCCTATAAGCACCAGGGGGTGGAAGAACATATCCTGCAGGGGGAGTTTATTGGCCATTTCCGGCCAAAGATTACCCTGGATAGCTTTTTGGTTAGCAACTTGGATCCATAATCTTAGGGGCTGGCTTAGAAACAAGACCACTCCGAATAGAATCCCCAGCCATTTTAGCCTTTTGAGGGCACTGCAAAAAACCACCCACTGCTTAGAGGATGTTTTGAATGTCATACCCAACCCCTCCCATCTCGTACACGAATACTTCTTCAAAAGTTAGCGGCAGCACATCTAGCAGCATTGGTTGGAAGTTATGCACCAGAGCTTTAATATCTTGCTCAGCACCTCTCATGATTAAGAGATGGACACTGCCCCGCTTCTCATGGTAGAGAATGTTTCCATGCTGGAGCAGCTCCGCCGGCGGCTCTGCTGGAAAAGCTATTTGAACCTTACAGATATCGCTCTTTAAAGTATCCAGTTCACTTTCAATAATCAGCTTGCCGTCATGGAGAATCCCGATATGGTCGCAAATATCTTCCAGTTCCCGTAGGTTGTGGGATGAGATGATAATGCTCATTTCCCGCTCTGCCACATCGGTCATCAGCAGCTTTTTTACCTTACTACGAATCATGGGATCCAAGCCGTCTAGGGGCTCATCCAGAATAAGCACCTGAGGCTTGACGGAGAGGGCAATCCAGAAAGCAACCTGACGCTTCATTCCTTTAGAGAGCTTAACTACCCGGCGTTGGACATTAAGGGCAAATACCTTGGCCAGCTCAGTAAACCTTTGTTCATCCCAGGTTGGGTAAACCTGGCAATAAAAATCAGCTGTCTCCCTGATGGAATACTGGTTAAAGTAGAACAGTTCATCAGGTATGAAAACTACCTTTTGCTTTACCATGGTATTTTCAAAAACAGGTTGCCCCTCTACTAGGATACTTCCCTGGTTCGGTTTGTATATCCCCGCTAATAGTTTCAACAATGTGGTCTTGCCGGCGCCATTTGAACCCACGAGACCATATATAGAACCTTTTTTTACATTAAGGTTCACGCCTGTCAGCACATCAAATTCCCCGAATCCCTTACACAATTGTCTTGCTTCAATCATGCTTCCGCTCCTCCTTTGCCAGTTTGCTCAACTATCTCTCTAATCTCTTCGATAGAAGCTCCCAAATACAATAATTCCGCCATAACCTTCTTGAGCTGTCCCAGCAGCTCTTCCTTTTGACGGCTGTTCACCATTTTTACTGTAGGCATAACAAAACTACCTTTCCCCTGAACGGAGTAGATGTAGCCCAAGCGTTCCAACTCCCGGTAGGCTTTCTGGATGGTATTGGGATTGACGGTTAACTCCTGGGCCAGCTCCCTAACTGAAGGCAATTGTTCATCGTCTTTCAAAACCTTATGTACAATCAGTTCTTTAAGCTTTTCCACTAACTGTTCGTATATTGGTCCCCTGCTCCTAAAATTGAGTTGAAGCAACTTCTTTCACTCCCTCCCGCACGCTTGTTGTGTATTAGTACATATAATACAGTTTCATTATAGCTGGGTCTTGAAGCTTTGTAAATAGGGTGCGGTTACAAATTTTCAAAATTACAGATACTATGTTATCCTTAGACTAACTAGCGGACTTAAGCCAATTCCAAAAGGAGCCTTTTCATATGTCTAATTTTAGCATCACTGACAAGCAAATACTTGCCCTTGCCAGCAGTATAACGGTATATAACCGAGGTATCGCCTATCATTTAAGCAACAGAGTGAGTGATTTTTGCTTCGATCCTGAGCTGGGCAGTATTACCGCCACTGTATCGGGGAAAATACCCTACAGCGTGCAAATATCTTATGACAGAGCTGGTACTATCGACCATTGCCGCTGTGACTGCCCTGCCTACTATGAATACTCCTCCGGGGCCTGTAAGCATATTGTTGCCGTGCTGAAGACCCTTCAGAACAAGCTGGGAGAAGCTAATCGAACTCTTGTGCAGCGGAAGCAGGCGGCCAATGCGCTTTTTGATTTCTTTGAAAACTTCGGTCAGGAGAGGGCTAAAGAAGAAGTAACCTTGGATTTGGAACTGCACATCCTGCGGTTGTCCTACAGGATTTCTGCTTCCCTGGAGCTAAAAATAGGCCTGAAGCGGCTGTATGTAGTGCGGGATATTTTACAATTACTCCACAGCATTAAACAAGGAAGGGCGCAGGTATTTGGCCAGCAGTTTATCTTCGAACCCAGTACTCAAGCCTTTAACAAGGAAGACCAGCCGGTAATTGACCTGCTGCTGGAAATGCTGGAACACCATACCTCCCTGGGATCCCTCCATTACCAAGGTTCTTATTTCAGTAACGACTTTTTTAAACAAAAGGCCTTACCTTTAACTGACTTTTATCTAAAAAGGCTGTTGGACTGTTTAGGGGATAAGTCTTTTCAGCTCAGTGTTTCCCCTGGTCCTCATTTGTCGAACAAAGTAATCCGGCCTGACCTACCCCTAGAGTTTTCCCTCAATCCCAAAGAGCAGGACCTAGCGTTAACTCTGAACACCAAGGACGCACCCCTGCCCCTAACCTCCGATGGCAGTTATTTTTATTTCCAGCAGGATATTTACCGGGCCTCCAGGGACCAAAAAGAGTTTCTGCTGCCTGTGCTGAATGCTCTCAAAAAGGGTTTCGACCAGGAAATAATTTTCCCTGATGCTCAAAAAGGCCGCTTTGTCTCCGAGGTGTTACCCTATATCCAAAAAACTGGCACCGTGGCAATTGATGCTGACCTAGCCAGTAAATTCAGCCGCAAAAACCTCCTGGCCAAAATATATTTTGACCGGGCAACGGGACACGGGTTCACTGCCCGCTTAGAATTCCACTACGGTGAGACAGTAATCAATCCTTTTACCTCTATGGGCGAAACCCGAAATGGCCCAAATACCGAAGATATTATCCTCATCCGTGAGGTGGAAAAGGAAAGAAATATTCTTAACCTGTTGGAACAGGCCGATTTTATTGTCAATCAGGGTGAAATTTATCTTGATGATGAAAATATAATCTATGAATTCATCATGAATTATCTTCCCCAGCTGCAAGACTTGGCAGAAATCTACTATTCCAATGAATTTAAGGGTTTTCATATCCGCAACTCCACCTCCTTTACCGGTCGGGTGCGTCTGGACGAAAACCTGAACCTGTTGGAAATATCCTTCCAGTACAATGAGATTGAACCGGAGGAATTAGCAGAGGTGCTAAGCTCCTTACAAGTTAAAAAACGCTACCATCGGCTCAGGGACGGTTCTTTTATCAACCTGAACCAGCCGGAGCTGGAATATGTAGCTAGGCTGCTGGAAAACCTGGACCTGAAGGCAGCTGATTTAAGTGCCGTGGTAATCCATCTGCCAAAATACCGAGCCATGTATATCGATAACTTTTTGCGCCAGGCTAACCTGCCCGGTATCCAGCGCAACAAGGCTTTTAAGCAGTTGGTCCAGAGTATCCTGGAACCCCAGGATGGAGAGTACGAAGTCCCTGCACAGTTGCAGAAAGTACTTAGGGATTATCAAAAAACCGGCTTTAAGTGGCTGAAAACCCTAGCCTCCAACGGTCTGGGAGGCATCCTTGCTGATGACATGGGTCTGGGCAAAACCTTACAGGTCATCTCCTTTATCCTATCGGAAAAAGCTGCCAAGCTTGGTCCGGCTTTAGTCATAGCACCCACCTCCCTAGTCTACAACTGGCTGGAAGAGGTGCAAAAGTTTGCCCCGGAAATGAAGGTACTGGTAGCGGCAGGCACTCCCCAGGAACGACAAACTCTATTGGAAGACATCGCCCAGTGGGATCTGGTGGTTACCTCCTACCCCTTAATCCGGCGGGATATCGATATTTATTCCAGCCTGGAGTTTTCCTACTGCTTCTTAGATGAGGCCCAGCACATTAAAAACCCCCATACCATTAACGCCAAAACAGTTCAGCAAATTAAGGCTGGGGGCTATTTCGCTCTAACCGGAACGCCTATCGAAAACTCCCTGTCAGAACTGTGGTCGATATTTAACTTTGTTATGCCGGGATATCTCCTGTCCCACCTGGATTTTCGCAAGAAATATGAGCTGCCCATTGTGAAAGGAGAAGACCCCCAGCCCCTAATCGAATTAGGTCGGCATGCCAGCCCTTTTATCCTGCGCAGGCTAAAAAAAGATGTTTTAAAAGAGCTGCCGGATAAAATCGAGACTCAGCTTAAAGCTCAAATGACCGAACAGCAGAAAAAACTCTATATAGCCTATTTAAAAGAGGCCCAAGGCGAAATTGCCCGGGAAATTGCCACAGTCGGCTTTGAGCGCAGCCGCATCAAAATTCTGGCTGCCCTAACCAGACTTAGGCAAATCTGCTGCCACCCAGCCATGTTCCTGGAAAATTACACTGATGAGAGTGGTAAAATGCTGCTTTTTCAGGAAGTGCTAAGCGATGCCTTGGATAGCGGCCACCGGGTGCTGGTATTCTCTCAGTTCACCTCCATGCTGGATATCATCCGAAAACATTTAACTGAGGAAAATATCCCCCATTTTTATTTAAGGGGCTCTACTAAGTCGGCAGACCGAATGCAAATGGTCCAAGCCTTTAACCAGGGAGCTGGCCAGGTTTTCTTGATTTCCTTAAAGGCCGGCGGAACCGGACTTAACCTCACCGGCGCTGATATGGTGATTCATTTCGACCCCTGGTGGAACCCCGCTGTAGAAGAACAGGCTACAGACCGAGCCCACCGAATTGGGCAGAAGAGTGTCGTCCAAGTGATTAAATTAATTACCCAGGGAACTATTGAAGATAAAGTCTACGCCTTACAGCAGAAGAAAAAAGCCCTCATTGAATCAGTTATTCAACCCGGAGAAACGCTGATTTCCAAAATGACCGAGGAAGAATTAAGGGGACTATTTCTTTAGCTTAGATAGTGCACTTACATAGGCTTTAGCCGTAGCCTCAATAACATCAGTACTAACTCCTCGGCCAACCACTAAACCCGATTCACCATAGCGGATCTTCACAATGGCATTGCCCAGGGCCTCACTTCCTCGGCTAACGGAATTCAAGCTGAAGTCCTCTAGTTTAACAGTTTTGCCCACAATTCGGTCTATCGCCTTAAACACAGCATCCACCGGGCCATTGCCGCAGGCGGCATCGGTTATGGTTTCGTTATTCAGTTCTAAAGATACCGTGGCGGTGGCCGTAGCTACTCCGGTTGTAGCCACAGCTATACTTTTGATTAAGATACTTTTATTCTCTTGCTCGACATAGCCCATCAGCGCATGGAGATCCTCATCAAAGATTTCCTTTTTCTGATCAGCCAACTGCAAAAACTGCTTATATACTGTTTCTAACTCATACTGTTCCGGTTGATAGCCCAGTTCCTCCAAGCGATGCTTGAGGGCATGCCGCCCAGACCTGGCGCTTAAAACTATCTTGTTCCTAGGTACACCTACAATTTCCGGGTCAATAATCTCGTAAGTCTGCTTTTCCTTTAAAATACCATCCTGGTGAATCCCGGAGGCATGCATGAAGGCATTAGCCCCAACTATGGCTTTGTGGCTGGGAACAGGTACTCCGGTAATTGTAGAAACTAATCTGCTGGTGGCGGAAATCTCTCTAGTTCGCACATCCATCTCAACTCCGTACAGGCTGGGCTGGGAGTATATTGCCATAATAACTTCTTCCAAGGAAGTGTTCCCCGCCCGCTCTCCTATTCCGTTGATAGTACCCTCTACCTGGCTTACGCCGGCCCTTATCCCTGCTAACGAGTTGGCGGTGGCCATGCCCAGGTCATTGTGACAGTGGGTGCTGACGATTGTGGACCCAATGTTTTTAACATTGTTGAACACAAAAGTAACTAAATCCGCATATTGCCAAGGAGTGGCATACCCTACAGTGTCAGGAATGTTCACTACAGTGGCCCCTGCTGCAATAACCTTCTCCAAAATTTTAACCAAAAAAACAGGGTCGCTGCGGAAAGCATCTTCGGCATAAAACTCCACATCACTCACGTACTTTTTGGCGTGTTTTACCGCAGCTACCGCTGTCTCCACAACTTGTTCAGGAGTCAGCAGCAGCTTGCTTTCCATATGTACTGGCGATACTGCTATCCCAGTATGGATTCGAGGGTGTTCCGCCCCCCGCAAGGCCTCGGCGCAGCAATCGATATCCTGCTCCACAGCCCTGCTTAGACCACAGATTACTGCCCCTTTGATTTCCCGGGCAATTTTACTTACTGAAGCCAGATCCCCTGGTGATGAAGCGGGAAAACCTGCTTCGATTATATCTACACCCAGTTTAACTAATTGCCGAGCTATCTCCAGCTTCTCATTAATGTTTAGAGTTATACCTAGGGACTGTTCACCGTCCCTCAGGGTGGTATCGAATATATATAATTTGCGCACTTTTAATTTCCTCCTTTACTAATCCCTTAATTAACTTAGCATAGTTGTTTGACTTAGAAATTGTAAGGTCGCTAAGGTCTGTTTCCATTCAACACCACCTCCTTTTTGAGTACAAAATATAAAAACCCTCCATCTCAAAAAATTGAGACGAAGGGTTTCCTCCGCGGTACCACTCAATGTAACGACAAAAAAGCCGTTCACTTAAAAAGATACGGGATTAAAAATCCGATATCCCCCCTTCCTTGTAACGGTGGAAGCTTCCGTCCGAGCCTACTTGTAAAGCTTTCGGTCGGCAACTCAAGGGAGAGTTCAGTGTTCTGCTTTGACCGCCTTCACACCAATCGGCGGTTCTCTGAACCAGCAGGGCAAGCACTTACTATTCCCTATCATAGTCAGTTTAATAATATTGCTTTAATGCTACCAAAATAATGTACGGCTGTCAACAGTAATGCTTATAGTTTTATCGGGCCTCTGGTACTGCTCACTTTTTGCATAATTCCAGAGGCGGTCTTTATCCCAGAGGCTTGATTTTACTGCGTCCAGTTGCGGAAACTGGCTAAGACTAATATCGTTGATTTCATAACTCAGGATCCGTAATCCCCCCGAAACAAATCGGTAGGATCCACTGGTTGGGTTTTAAGTTTTATTTCCTGCCCCGCAAAGAGGGTCATCAGGGGTTGAATGGTCATCGCAGCTAAACTAACCTCCTGCACCCGCTTCCCCAAAGCAGCTTCCGCAGAAACCCCCAAAAATTCACAATATCCCGGATTGATATAACAAATTAACCCTTCCTGATCAACCACAACCAAGCACTTCTCCACTGTTTTTACGACTTCATTCAACCAATCATAGGGCAATTGGTTCAGTTGGTATTCCACGGTTGCTCATCCTCCGCCTATACTGATTTTATTCTATAATATAAACCGTTTTCCATAATGTCAACCCGACTGAAATCGCCCAACCTGTGTGAAAGGTTCAACATGTAAAAATCCCAACATGTGTGACTAGCAAACATGTTGGGATTTCTTTTTTAGCAAAAGGGAGTGACCCCCACAAGTTTTTTACTTATGGGACACTCCCTTTGTTAATTTCGGCTTTTCTATTAACCAAGCATTGGTGGCGTGATTTCCACATTTGGTATTATCATCTGCCCAGAAATTTCCGTGACCAGCCGCCAAAATGGTGAAGTATTCTCAAGCTGCAATGAACTCACCCCACTTGGAATGTTTGCACTAACATCAAATACTGCATTCTGTTCTATGTGGGTGATGGAGTTAATCGGGACAGGCACTAACTGATTCTGGTCATTGTAATATCCAAGTTTTAACTCTTCCGGTAAAAGTCCGGAAACACTTTTATACAGATTAAGTCTGAATCCGGAATTTGTAACATTAGTAATGTAGGCCTTGTTAGGCAGTACCGGTACATAATGACTTAATATCTGGCTAAAACCACCTACATTTACGCCATCACCAGTTGCCCGACAAAGGAGCATGTAGCCTGCATCTGCCGGGGTTGTTATATAGGTCAGGCCTGTGGCGTTCAGTATGAGCTCCATTTCATAGGTAAGCGGATTAACCCGGTACCACTGATAGCTGAGAAATTGGGTAAGGTCAGTATTATCCTGAGTCAGCAGCTTGGCTGCAGAAAACGCTGCTTCCTTCCCACTACCGAGATAAGGTGTGATCACACCACTAATCCCCATACTTTCATCAAGGCTCCATCCTGTATAGGTTGTAGCCACATTAGATAGTGGCGCCTCCACTTCATTAGATGTAGCTCCGTTGTTATTACTCCCATTCACCAGCAAGCGGTAGCTATAGCTTGACGATGGGTATATAACGAAATTATCCTGTAATTCATTGCTTGTTGTAACATCTTCAGCATTATTCTGGTAATTCTGCCAGGTGGAGCCGTTGTCACCGGAAAATTGCAAGGTATAACTAGCAGCACCAAATTCCTGTGGCGGTGTAAAACTAAATTCTATGACAGCGCTATTGCCCTCACCAATTAAATTATTTACCCTGTGACTTTTCTCTACCAACAGTCCGCCAATTTTTCCCGGATTACCACTTAAAGGCGTGAAGGCAGGCATGCTTCCCCCCTCTCCTGGTGTATATGCATAAACTGCCGGCATAATAGTTTCAAAAGCATTTAGGTCGCTTTGCTGCAACTGAATTGTAATTGGATTTAGCACCCAGGCATCCTCTCCCAGTCCTCCTTGAAGCTCAAGTACAACATGGGTGGGCGGACCCTGCCAAACGTTCATAAAGCTGGGATTACCAAAGGCAGCTTCTACAGCATTTAAATCCCCATAGCTTACACTTCCTGATGTGATCTTTAATCCGTCTAATTTTATATTGTATGTTGCTTGAGCGACCGTTTCGCCACTCCTCTTTTCTAATCTTACTGTCGATGCCGCCAGATTAAGATTGTATGGAGCAGCCAAAGCCTCATCATAGGTAATTGGTGAAAGGCTTGATCCATAAAACGCATAGTTGAACACAGCACTACCAGTTGTAATAGTTACCTGAGCACCAGTTAATGCTGCTTTATCTACTGGGGTATCCACCTGAAATGTGGTTCTTGCAAGCACATAGCCACTCTTACTAAATGTAAGTGTATATTCACCCGCCATTGGCCGATATTCGTCAATAGGATAAATAGTGTAGCGGCCCGCTTTATTATAATCCGGATTATCAGATATCTGCTCCTTAAAAGCTTCCGCATTGAGAGGTATGTCAGTGTCGCCCTTTTTAAGAGAGAAATCACCGACGACTAATCCTGTTATTGAAGTATTGGTTTGAGTATTTTTTACAACTGCATCGAAGTGGTAGGGAATAATACCCTCGCCGGGAACTGCTAAAATAACACTTGTAGCAGTAATGCTGCTGCCACTATCGCTGCTGCTGCCACCACTAGTTGCTGGTGTGGTAATGGAAGTTATAGTTGTAGTTGTAGTTGTACCCCCTGCAGAAACTGACGCAGTACTACCTACCGCAATTGAGCTATTGTTAACAATTACATTTTCAGCTTTAACCACGATTTTTACTTCAGCCTTAGCTTCAATATTTGCCCCTTTGGCTGTTTCTGTTACATTTACACTGGTAACTTTTGCACCCTCTGCGATAACAACTTTAGCTGTAGCTTGTACTGATACAGTAGAAATAGTTGCTGCTTTTGATATTTCTATAAGTCCTTTATTAGCTGCTATAGTAACTTCTTTAAAATCACCGGCAAAATGAACCTTAGCAGTTTCAGGAAGTTTTTCTGAAACTATTATATTTGTAAACCCGGTTGCACCTGGGGCTAGATTCTTTTCCTCCAATTTAGCTCCTGAATTTACTGTTAATGTTCCGGAAACGCTGGTACTCCCTTCCGACACAAGTCTCACTTGTTGACCTGAGCCTCTTGGCTTATTAACATCTACCTCAGCTAAGGTAGAGTTCTTTAAAATGATAGAGTTTTCACCACCGCCTCTAACCATGGTCTTACCTTTTACCATAACTCCATCCAAGGTTACTTCTCCGTCACCAATTCCTTCAGCAAGATACAAGTCGCCTGCAATTTTCATATCCTTAAGAATTACATTACTAACATTAACAACAAGATTGCCCTTTATCTCTTTGCTATAAATGCCTGCTTGATTAACTATATCCCCGCTTGCATTAGCAAGAATCCTTAGCCCTTCGGCACGTTTGAGATTATTGGCTGGTCCAAAGGTACCATCAGCATAACCACTGATAAAACCTTTAGCTTTCATTACAGCTACGTAGTTTCTAGCCCAGGTTTCAATTTGATTTGAATCCTTAAATTCAGACAAGGCTAAGGATGCTTTATCCTCTAGACCAAAGGCCTTTACTACTGCTTTAGCGGCTTCCTGACGGGTGATATATGCCTGTGGCCTAATTGATCCATCAGGATAACCCGAGACATAGCCTGCCGCTGCAGCTTTTGCTATTACGTCATTAAACCAGGAACTACTGGATACATCCGAGAAATTTACTACTACTCTTTCCTCAAAGCCAAATACCTTGTTTACCAAGGCAAAAAACTCGGCCCTGGTAATGTTGTTATTCGGTCTAAAAGTATTATCGGGATAACCTTTAATTAAACCTTTTGACGACCATTGATCAATTTCCTGTTTGGCCCAATGGTCTGAAATATCAGAAGCAGCAAAAGCTGTAATTGGCAGCATCGCCATCAACATAGCCAAAATAATAGACAAAAACATCTTATAATTCATCCTATTACTCATTCATGAACCTCCTACATTTAATAATACTTCCCTCTCGTTTTGTCGAACACTATTCCAGTTATTTACAGCTCCCTTCTGCAAAAAATTTAGTGCAGTTACTTTATTGCAAATTATTGCGAAACAAGTAAACTGCAATTGGCATACTCTTATTTGAAAATTTTATGTTATAATTAATTAACCGTCTATCACCCTAGAAGGGTGATTTTTGCCGACTAAACTACTTTTTTCTATTTTGTTTTACATAATTTTAAGTCAGGAGAGAATTAGAAATGTGGCTTAAGTCATTTGGGCTGGGAATTACCCAGGGCTGGTTATGGTTATTTTTTCTAAACGGCCCGCTCCTTCATAGCGCAACCGCTAAATATGGCGGCAATCCCGAAACGCTATTTATTACCTTTCTGCTGTTTAACTCCATTTCATACCTGCTTATTGCCAAATTTAGCAAGAATGCTTCCCCGTTCAGGCAAAAATTACTATTTACCATTCTGTCCGTGGCCTTAATGACAGCGGGAACTTTGGTGACTGGTTTTATGCCAAAAGACAATCCCGTGTTTTCAGCCAACCTGTTAATTACACTGGGTATATTAATGTCAGGTTTCGGTTCTGCTATGCTGATATCGGCATGGGGTGAACAGTACTGTACCCTTCAGGCCAATCAGGCCAGCCTTGCTTTTGGTATTGCAGTGACAGTCGGAACGATTATCTTTTTTGTTATCAGTATTCTTCCATTACCTATAGCAATTCTAATTACCGCTTTCATCCCGTTGCTTTCCATGATCTTGTTACTTCTTGATGCAGGTACACTAACTGAAACAGAAAGTACTGACCCCAGCCGGAAGACTGCTTCCTTTCCCTTTCCCACCCGGTTGGTTGTCCTCGTTATTCTTTTTTACTTAGCTGGCGGCCTGATGTATAAGCTGATTGCCTCGGGACAACAATTGGGTTTCTACGAAAACTTTTGGCTTACCAATATAGTTTACTTTGCCGTATGCCTATCTGCTGGAGGAATTCTTTACTTTAAGCCCAGCCTTGACCTTAGGTTCATTTACTTGCCAATCCTTCCCCTCCTTGGAATAGGTTTTGTAATATTTCCTGTTTTACATAGCTTCTATCCCGTGGTTCCTTTTACTTTTTTGCAGACTGGCTTTGCTCTTTTTGACCTTTACACCTGGATAATTTTTGTTTACCTGGCTTCCCGTCACCGTTTTCCGCTAAGTGTCATTGCTTGGGGTATGTTCTTGATTACATCGACGATTATGACCGGGGAATTTCTTTTTACAAGAATATTTTCAGAAATTATTATATCTATGAATGAAACAGCTTTGATTTCTCTGCTTGCTACCCTGCTAATGTTTATCGGAACGGTGGTTTTCCGAGGTGAGCCTGAAACCTTCGCCGGGTGGCATTCTCCTTCAGAGCCCATAAAACCAAATCAGGATGAAACTAACTTAAGTGGTCTGGAAATGGCCTGTTCGATTAACTATGAAACTAACTATTCTTCCCAATTTGCCCTACAGTATAAGCTGACACCCCGGGAAAAACAAATTTTGGAGCTGCTCCTGGAAGGCCGGAATAATCCCTATATACGAGAAAGTCTCAACATTTCGAACAACACCCTGAAAACCCACTTACGCAATGTTTACCGCAAACTATCAATCAACGATCGCCAGGAACTTCTTGATCTATACGGGGAGTTTTAAAAAGTTCCTGGGCAACAAAAAGACACTGAGGAAGTCTCAGTGCCCGAATTAATGACGTCAGCTACGGCAGATCCCGAAATTTAGGACTGACTAGCCGCCTGTGGCTTTCAAATGAATTTCTAGCCTTGGTCAATATATCTAGCCATTCTTCATCTGCAAACAACCTTTTTACCGGAGTATCTTCTAACATCATAACGTATCTTTCAGGATAGTCAGTTTGAATAACGTCTAAAATCCCTTTGGGAAAAAATTCTTGCTCATTCTGCTCATTCTGCATATTCTGCTTATTTTTTCTAGCTCTTCTACGCTTAGCTAAATCAGTCATGAAAACCTCACCAGCAATTGCTTATTTATATACTATTTCTGTCCCTATCTTATCATATTCAGGAACAGAATACCATTTATATAGTCATGTATCTTAATCAGGATAAACGGTTTCTAAAATCTTCGTAACCGAATTGTCTGATGATTTTAATACCCTCTGCTTCGTTATACAGAGCGATTGCAGGAAGGTTTACCCCATTAAACATATTATTCTTTACCATGGTATAGTGGGCCATATCACAGAACACCAGCCTGTCACCGGGTTTTAAAGGCTGTTTAAAGGAATACTCGCCAATAATATCTCCAGCAAGACAAGTAACACCACCAAGTCGGTAGGTAAAAGCATATTCGCCGGACTTTCCCGCTTCAAGAATATTTGGTCTGTAAGGCATCTCCAAGACGTCGGGCATGTGGCAGGCTGCGGAGGTGTCCAGAATGGCTATTTTCAT
Source organism: Carboxydocellales bacterium (assembly GCA_049302075.1). Taxonomy (GTDB): domain Bacteria; phylum Bacillota; order Carboxydocellales; family JAJZTU01; genus JBAQLS01. The sequence continues at coordinate 81,432 of JBAQLS010000011.1, forward strand.
CCCATTGTCCACAATGTCCAGCACCTTCGCTACCAGAAAGCCGGTATTCAAAGCAATAGCCTCACCCGGTTCCAGGTAGATCTCCAGGGAATACTTGTTCTGAAGCGCTGTAATAGCTCGTACAAGCCTTTCCAGATCATAATCCGGCCTGGTAATGTGATGACCACCGCCTAAATTGAGCCATTTCATTTGTTTTAGGTAGGCCCCGAATTTTTCATCTACCACTTTGAGGGTACGTTCCAGGGTATCTGAATTTTGCTCGCACAGAGTATGGAAATGCAGTCCGTCAATACCCTCCAGCTCTGCAGGCTTGAAATTGGACAAAGTCACTCCCAGTCTGGAATACTGGCAGCATGGATTATAAAGCGGAGTTTCAATCTCAGCATACTCCGGATTGACCCGAATACCACATCCGATTTTTTTGCCGGGGAAACCCTTTACCGTAGCTTTGAAGCTATTCCATTGCTCAAAAGAATTAAAGACAAGGTGGTCACAATAGCTCAGTAGTTCAGCAAATTCCTCCTCAACATAAGCAGGGGCATAAACATGAACTTCTTGGCCCATTTCTTCAAACCCCAATCTAGCTTCAAATAAGGAACTAGCAGTAATGCCTGCTAAGTATTGACCCACTAATGGAAATACGGAATGCATGGCAAAGCCTTTGAGGGCAAGCAGAATTTTACAACCTGTACGTTGCTGAACTGAATTGAGGATTTCCAGATTTTTGATCAGCAATCTTTCATCAACAAGATAGCAGGGTGAGGGTAGTGCGCTGAAATCAATGTTCATACTTTATACCTCAGTCGAGTAGAGTTGGCGAAAAATCCTCTTGCCAGGGTAATCCATATTTATTCAAAGCTTCCATAAAGGGGTCCGGGTCAAATTCTTCAATATTGAAAACACCATGCTTTTTCCAAATACCTTTCATAATCAACATAGCCCCAATCATGGCCGGAACCCCAGTGGTGTAAGAAATTGCCTGGGAACCAACTTCGGCATTACATTCTTCATGGACACAAACGTTATATATATAATAGGTTTTGGGCTTACCGTCTTTGATACCCTGAATAATACAACCGATATTGGTTTTCCCTTTAGTTCTCGGCCCCAGTGAGGCAGGGTCCGGGAGCATAGCCTGCAAAAATTGCAGCGGAATTATGGAATGCCCCTCATAATCAATGGGTTGAATTGAGGTCATCCCCACATTCTCCAGCACCCGTAAATGATTAAGATAATTATCGGAAAAAGTCATCCAGAACCTGATCCGCTTGACTCCTTTGATATTGATGGCCAAGGATTCCAATTCCTCATGGTACAAAAGATAGATGTTTTTGGGACCTATCTCTGGAAGGTCATAGACTTTCTTTACCGAAAGAGGTGCAGTTTCTTTCCATTGACCATGTTCAAAGTAACGACCATTAGCTGTAATTTCGCGAATATTAATTTCCGGGTTGAAATTGGTGGCAAAGGGATAGCCATGATCCCCGGCATTAGCATCCACAATATCGATGGAATGAATTTCATCAAAGTAATGCTTTTGGGCATAGGCGCAAAAAACGCCGGTAACACCAGGGTCAAAACCGCTTCCCAACAGGGCTGTTATCCCCGCCTGAGCAAATTTTTCTCGATAGGCCCATTGCCATTTGTATTCAAATTTAGGCGTATCAGGCGGTTCATAATTGGCAGTATCCACATAATGCACACCAGTGGCCAGGCAGGCATCCATAATTGTCAAATCCTGATAAGGGAGAGCAACATTAATTACCACAGCTGGCCCAAAGCTCTTGATGAGACTAATTACCTCGTCCGTATTATCCGCGTTAAGCTGAGCAGTATGAATAATGGTCCGACTGCCAGCTAATGTATTTTTAATAGCCTCGCATTTGGCGAGGGTTCGGCTTGCTAAACAAATTTCTTCAAAAACATCAGGATTCTGGCAACATTTATGCACTACCACATTAGAAACTCCGCCAGCGCCTATAATCATAGCTTTTCCCAAATCGATTTCCTCCTAATCCCTTTTGTTAATAAACAAGGATGATTATACATAAAATCCTTCATTTTATCAAGAAAAACGACAAAAAAATGATGAAAATGAGCCCTTTTGTGTGGAAGGCTCATTTTCAGGTAAAATTTCGCATATATTTAAGATAAATTAAGCTTGAAATATTTTACCTAGATGATTATTTTACCTAGCTCATTATTTTACAGATATTGTTGGTAAATTCTACCGGATCAGTTAGCGGTAATCCTTCTATCAGCAGTGCCTGATTATATAGTAAATCGGTATATAGACTAAGCTTATCCTTATCATTGACGTAAGCTTCTTTCAAGGCTCTAAACACATCATGGTTGATGTTTATTTCTAAAACTTTAGCTGCTTTGAGATTCTGATTATTCGGCATAGAGTTAAGTATTTTCTCCATCTCAATGGTAATTTCTCCTTCGTTGGCAAGACACACCGGATGGTTCTTTAATCTTTTGGATGCTCTAACATCATTTACTTTCGCTGACAACAGTTTTTTCATTTCTTCAAACAGTGCCTTATTATCCTGTTCATCCGAGTCGGAGCAACTTTCGTTTTCTGCTGTTTCTATGCCTAAATCACTGCTTGCTACAGATCTGAATTCCTTGTCTTTATAGGTCATGATCATTCTGATAGCAAACTCATCCACATCATCAGTAAAGTATAAAATTTCATATCCTTTATCTGCTACAAGTTCGGTCTGGGGCAGCTTCTCAATTCTAGCAATTGATTCTCCTGCCGCATAATAAATATATTTTTGCTCCTCAGGCATTCTAGAAACATATTCATCCAAAGTGACCATTTTCTGCTCTTTGGAGGAATAAAACATTAATAAGTCTTTTAGAACATCTTTATTGCTGCCATAATCGCTATAGATGCCATACTTTAATTGTCTGCCGAAGGCTTTGTAGAACTCCTCATACTTTGCTCTGTCATTTTTTAAGATATTATCCAATTCATTTTTGATTTTGGTTTTAATGTTTTTAGCAATAAGCTGCAACTGTCGATTATGCTGTAGCATCTCTCTAGATATGTTCAGCGACAGATCCTCTGAATCCACCATTCCTTTGACAAAGCTAAAATAATCAGGCAACAAATCTGCACACTTATTCATAATCATAACACCATTTGAATATAATTCTAAGCCTTTTTCATATTCTTTGGTATAAAAATCATAGGGTGTTTTTTCCGGAATAAATAAAATTGCATTATAACTCACCGCACCATCAGCACTGATATGAATATGTTTTAGTGGTTTGTCAAAGCCATGGTGCTTTTCAATATAAAAGTTGTCGTAATCTTCCTGTTTAAGTTCGTTTTTATTCTTTCTCCAGATAGGAACCATACTATTTATAATCTGTTCCTCTGTAAAGTTCTCGTATTCTTTTTCACTGCCTTCATTTTCACTGCCTGCTTTTGGTCTGCTGCTAGTTATATCCATTTTTATGGGATATCTAATAAAATCTGAGTATTTCTTAATAATGGCTTTGAGTCTGTATTCCTCCAGGTACTCATCAAATTTTTCATCTTCGGTGTTTTCTTTTATTTTGAGGATAATATCTGTGCCAAAAGAGTCTTTCGCACAGGGTTCGATGGTATAACCATCTGCACCTTTAGATTCCCACTTGTATGCTTCATCACTGCCAAAAGCTTTACTAATGACAGTAATAGCGTCAGCTACCATAAAGGCAGAATAGAACCCTACACCAAATTGCCCAATGATGTCATACCCATCTTGCAGTTCATTTTCTTTTTTAAAGTTTAAAGATCCGCTTTTGGCAATAATCCCCAGATTATCATCAAGCTCCTCTTTAGTCATGCCAATGCCGGTATCAGAAATTTTCAATAATCTGTTTTTCTGCTCCGAGACTATTTTAATATAGTAATTATCCTTATCGAAGCTCAAAGCATCATCTGTTAATGCTTTGTAATAAATTTTATCGATGGCATCACTAGCATTAGAAATTAATTCTCTTAAAAAAATCTCCCGATGAGTATAAATGGAGTTAATCATCAAATCTAGCAATCTTTTAGATTCTGTCTTAAACTGTTTTCTGGCCAATTAAATCTCTCCCCTCAAGATAAAACACATTGTTCAACTCGATTATTTTCAGATTAAAGATGTTACGTAAGTTATTATAAATATTTTTAACAAAAAACGCAAATAAGTGGGGTCTGTGCAGAACATCACCCCACTACAAGTTTATTGGTCTTTTATGCTAACTGCCTTTTTGCTAGTCCGGCAAAGATACCATCTTTTTTCATAAGGCTTTGGTAAGTCCCACTTTCCACAATTCTCCCCTGGTCCATAACAATAATTCTGTTGCAGTTAATAATGGTACTCAAACGATGGGCGATAATTACCCGTGTGGTCTGGAGATTGTCAAGGCTTTCACTGACAATAGCCTGGGTATTGTTGTCAAGGGCACTGGTGGCCTCGTCAAAGAAAATAATTTTAGGTTTATTGACTATGGCTCTAGCTATCATCAGGCGTTGCTTTTGTCCCCCGGAGATTGTACCTGCCCCCTCGCTGATAACAGTATACATACCCATGGGCATCTCCTTGATGTCTTGCTCCAAACCTGCCATTCTGGCCGCCTCCCAGGCATCACCTATAGTTAGGTTAGGGTTAGCGCCCACAATATTGTTATAAATATTACCCGACATTAGCTGCCCGTTTTGCAAAACAACGCCTAGCTGCCTGCGTACGGCTCGGATATCTACTTTAGACAGGTCCTGTCCATTATAATATACTTTGCCTGATTCAGGCTTCTCAAAGCCTAGTAGGACTCTAAACAGGGTTGACTTCCCACAGCCCGAGGTACCCACCAAAGCCACATAGTCACCCTCGTCAATATGGAGCGAAACATCTTGCAGTACTAGAGGGGCGTCTTCTTTGTACCTAAAGGATACATGACCAACCTCAATAGCACCTGTAAGGTTTCCCGGATCTAATTTAAACTCATCGTATTCAGGCAAAGTCTCCAGTATAGGCTTTGCCCTCTCATATAAGGGAATAACAATGTTTATACTGATTAGTGATTCCGACAAGGAGACTATTGAACCCATAAAAGTAATAAAAGCTGAATTGAAGGCAATAAATTTACCCGGTGACAAGGTATTAGCTGAAGAAGCTAAGGTATAAAAAATCATCATAGTGGAGAGCACGGGAAAAAAGGCATTAAAGGTAGTTAGCCAGTTGCCCAGGGACTCTCTTTTGAAGGCTAGCTTTCGCTGTTCACCAAATTCCTTAGACCAGAGGTGAAAAGCTCTGTTTTCAGCCCCTGCTACCCGAAATTTAGTGACTCCTCCGATTAGTTGTAAGATCAGGCCGGTAATCTTATTGGAAAGCTCCAGTACCTTACGCTCGAAGCGTACTTGCCAGTACCCTAAAGTACCCATAACAAGTACAGCAATAACTACCAGTATCGCAGCTACCCCGGCAAGCATAGCATCATAGTAGAAAAGGAGGGCAAAGCTAAAGACAGAAAATACACTGGAAAGAATAGTGTTAAGCGTCACTCCTGAGAGAATCATCCTAATCTGGCTTATACCCATGGCTCGCATAGCAAGTTCTCCTGCTGAGAACTGCTTAAAAAAAGGTACGGGCAGGCTTAACAGCCTATCCCAGATGGAAGCTTGCAGGGAGCCGTCCATTCTGCCTTCCATGCGTAATGTAGCCAGGGAGCGGGTCAGTTGAAAGAACATACCGGCTAGGGCAGTAGCCACTAGAAAAAAGGCAACTTGAAACAGCTGCCCCTTTGCTCCTTCGGGAATAATACTGTCAAATACTATACCTGTTGCCACAGGAATCGCAATCCCCAGTAAACCTCCTAAGGCACCCATTAAGGCTACCATTACCAGGTCACGTTTCCAACAGCTTTTATAGCCAAAAGATAAAATATCACGAAGGTTAATCTTTTTATGGTCAAAGGGACGATAGAAGACAAAACCAAAAGGTTTAACCTTGAGGGCAAATTCCTGGTCGACAAGAATTTTGTTTCCCTGTAACGGGTCATGTAAAATATATTGAGAAGGTGAGGCAGGGATAAGGGCTGCAGGTCTATTATCCTCCTCCAAATAGACAAGTATGGGCCCGCCATCCTGTCTATACCATTCTCCCTTTAAGACCACCTTCCTTACCCTGCTCCGAGAAGCTCGGGCAATATCTCCTAAATAATCCTTACTTTGACTCCCCGGACCACTGGCAGGGGGTGAGCTTATTTTTATATTCATGGCTTCGCCAACCAGACGGCAACACTCTAGTAAAGGGTCTTCCCTGATTCCCTCCAGAAATACCTCTTTTTCTCCCTGGTTGATAGCTGCCAGTTTGGAAACAGCCTTTGCCATCAGCATCCGATCGAGTTTACCTTTTTCTTGCAGACGAAGTTTTTCATCCTCTTTTTGTTTTTCCCACAAGCTAACAGCAAACTGAATAAACTGACGATGATAATCTTCCATGCTCAAAGCAGAAAAAATATCAACCTGCGGTATGTCATCTAGCTTAGCAGCTTTAGCCAGGGTTTTAACCCAGTGTTCCACCGATCGGCTGATTTCCTGGGATGATCCTTCCTTTTGCAGTTGCCTGAACTGATCTGCTTCAAGTCGTAACAGGCTGGAACCGACTAATCCCGAAGCAAGTAAGCCTATCTGCTTCTGATCACCTGCTGGGATCATTCCAAACAGCAGGTCTCCTTGCTGTGCTTCAAATAAATACTTTTTTACACCTGGCTTGTTTTCTTTTGTAATGGCGGTCAAGAAAATGGAAACCTTCCCCTGAGCAACCATCCAGATAAAACCCGGATTTGTTAACACCTGGGGTTTGTTGCCTTCAATGGTAATTAGGTTCCCTTTTTGGTTAAAATAATCTAAAGCCTTCATTTTGCTCACCCGCTTTAACTCGAATTTAAGCAGTTTTGATTAACTTTTCGTAAAGCCCGCCACTATCCTTTAGTTCCTCATGGGTACCTCTTTGCACAATTTTGCCCTTTTCTAGAACGATTATCTCATCACAGTCCCGGATGGTACTCAAGCGGTGTGCTACTATAATACAGGTACAGCCACGACGTCGGATATTTTCATCAACAATCTTTTCTGTGATCGGGTCAAGCGCACTGGTGGCTTCGTCCAAGATCATAATAGAAGGATTTTGGGCTAAAGCCCGGGCAATTTCCAGCCTCTGCCTTTGCCCACCACTAAAGTTTTTTCCACCTTCCTCAACCGGATGGTCATACGCCTCAGACCGAGCAGTAATATCATCATGAATACAGGCATCTTTAGCTGCCCAGACTATTTCGAATTCTGTAATTGTCTCGTCCCATAAGGTAATATTGTCTTTTATTGTTCCCTGGAACATGTTGATTTCCTGATCAACCATAGCCAACGAACTATTAATAGCCAACTTGGTTATTGAACCCCGGGGCTGTCCATCAAATAATATTTCTCCTGACCAGGGCCGAAAAATACCGGCCACTAGTTTGGCTACTGTAGATTTCCCACTGCCTGAACCACCAACCAGGGCTACACGTGACCCTGGCCTTAACCCTAAATTCAAGTCTTCAATCAATGGCGGTTCTAACCGACTGTACCCAAAGGTAATGTTGTGTAGTTCAATATATCCCTCTAGTTTTTGTCCTGAATAGGGAGCTTCCGCCAATTCATCCTCAGCTTCTTGATCAATAGCATTTTTTAAAACATCGTCCAGGCGAGTCATTTCTCCTTCCACTTCTTGCAGCTGAGCCCCCAGCCCTACAAGACCAGTTACAGGCTGCATAAAACTGGACATCAGACTTTGGAAAGCTACCAGCATACCAATTGTCATCTTCTCTTCCAGAATTAAGAAACTGCCCAGGATTAGCACAATAGTATTAGTTATTCCTGTTAAAAAAGCTGTAAAGGATGCTAAGTATTGGGATGAAACCCCTAATTGTTGTTCAGAATTTAGTGCTTTTGCCTGGTATCCAGACCACTTGGCAAAAAAGTCAGACTCTGAACCTGTTGCTTTTAGCGTTTCAATTATTTGTAGTCCAGACATAGCTATCCCTTCAAATTTACCTCGTTCGCGCAGCAACTTACGACTCTGGTCAATTCTTTTTGCGGAAACAAATTTTAAGTATAAAACATTGATTAGGGCAACAGCTGCTCCTGCTAAGGCCAATAATAAATTGTACTGTACCATTAAAGCAAAATAGAAAATAATCATTACAAAATTTAATGCTGTGGTGGCCAACTGCCCGGACAGCAGCTTAGCTACCCTGTCATTGCTCCGCATTCTGGAGCTTATATCCCCGGCATATCGCTGGGAGAAAAACTCCACCGGCAACCGTAATACATGCCACAAAAACTTCCCCGATGAGGTTAGGGCAATTTTAGTTTCCAATTTTAACAGATAGTACTGTTGTATCCACGTTAGCATCCCTCTCAAAACTGCCGTGACTCCCATACCCAGCAGGAGAGGAATGACCCAGCTATCTCTTCCCCCAAGCAAAATATCGTCCACAAAGATTCTGGAAAAAACAGGGATGACCAGACCCGGAATAACCATTGCCAGACCGACAAGCAGGATATAGATTACAGCAGTTTTTGAGCCCTGAAGGCGTTTTTTTAGGGCTGCAAGCAGACTTGGTTTTTTCCCGTCTTTGCTAAACTGGGCGGTTGGTGTAAAAGCTAGGGCTATTCCTGTGAAGGATTGGCTAAATTCCTCTGCTGATACAACCTTACTACCGGAACCAGGGTCGTTAAGATAAACTTTATCTTTAGCGAAGCCCTCCAATACCAGGAAATGGTTAAAGTTCCAGTGAATAATCATCGGCAGCTGCATCCCTTTTAAAGCATCAGGCTCCTTGCGATACCCCGTGCACTCCAGACCATATTTTCTGGCCGCCTTCAAGATATTACTCGCTTTACTGCCATCCCGAGATACACCACAGGCTAGGCGGAGTTCTTCAAGGGGTATATATTTACCCCAGTAGGCCAAGACCATCGCTAGGGATGCTGCTCCGCATTCAACTGCTTCCATTTGGAGTATGGTAGGGACTTTTACCCTTCGCAGCTTTACCATTCGGACTCACCTACCCCTTTTATCAATTAAGAATGCTTTTAAAAATAGGTATTACTTTATTAATAGGTCTATCCCTACCTGTAATTATTGAGCTATTTAAAAGAGTGCCACTATTGATTAACATCGGAGGCCCTTGAGGTGAAGACCATTTATAACCGCTTTTGGTGTTCCCGTCAGTTATTAAGTCAATTTTGACCTCCAATGGAGCTCCCTCTCCTGCCAGCAAAGCTACCAGTTTTTCATTTCCCAGAGTTAGCATCATGCTCTGGGTAGTAACCGGGTATTCAGAGACAGCAATAACTCTTCCCAGCATGTAGCCATACTCTTCTTTATTAACATTAGTAGGTGAAACTTGGACCTCCATACCTGGTAGAATTGCTTTCCCTTGCTCAGCCGGAACATAGCTAATTGCTTCCATCTTGACAGTACTACCTTGTCGCTCCATATTAATAAGCGGTGTTCCTGGCTGAATTATACTTCGTTCGTTGATCATTAATTCCAAAACACGACCATCAATCTGAGAAACGATCTGAGACCTATAATCAAGTTCTTGTTGAAGTTGTAAAACTTGTTTTTCTACTGCGCTGTAATCAGGAGAATTAATCAATTTTCTGCTTACCCTCTCCCGGAGAGTACCCCTTAGACTATTAATTTGCTCAACAAGTTGTGGTTGGTCAATTCTTGCTACTACATCACCCTTTTTAACTACATCTCCCGGTTTAACCCTGACATCAGTAACCTGTCCAGAGGTATTATGCATTACATCAAACACGCCTCCACCATTAAGTAAAATTCCCTGACCATATATTTTTGTAGGAATACTGCCTAAAAAACCCCAGGTAATCGCACTAATAATAATGCAGCTGACAGCTATTAAGGCAAACCAAGCTCTTGGTGAAGTAACTTTAAATAATTCATCTAGTTGTTCTGGAGATGAAAGCCTCTCCAAGGATACTTGACGGAATAAACCTTGACTCATTATTAGACCTCCCTATTTTTCAAGATAGACAAATTCTCCTTCCAATAACTTTTTAAGTACCACCAGATCTCCGAGATCATCTCCGTTATCATCAAATTTATGAACACCGGTTACACCTGACCAGGCGTCTAAATTCCTTAATTCATGCGCTACCGTTGAATGCTTCAATAAATCAGATTTTCGCAGAGCATCAGCCAACATTTTTACGGCGTCATAGCCCTGGGCAGCATAAGAACTGGGTATTTCCTTATATTCTGCCATATAGCTCTTCACAAATTTCTTTACTTCGGGACGGTCACTGTTGGGATTAAAGATTGAACCTACTACAATACCTTCAGCTGCTTTTCCAGCAATCTTTAGAGCTAAAGGTGAATCCAGAGCATTGCCAGTAAACATAGGCACAGTAATACCTGCTTTCCTGGCATCCTGAATAAACTGAGCTCCCTCCCGCATGGATTTTGCTAAAAATATACCATCAAAGCCATAGGATTGCCATTTGTTATGTATACGCCGCAAGTCTTCGAGGCTGCTATAGTAGTAATATCTATCAACCACAGTAATTCCCTGTGACCTGGCATGATCTTCAAAGGAATTTGCCAATCCAATACCATAAGCATCATCAGAATAAAAAACCGCCATCCGCCGGTGCCCCTGTTTTGCAGCATGACTTACCAATTGTTTAGCTATTTCATCATCACTCGGTATATTGCGAAAGATATACTTATATTCTCCCTTAGTGAGCTCCGGTGCTGTAGAAGCTGGCGAGAGCATTACTAGTCCAGCATTATTGTAAATTCTCGAAGCCGGAATAGAAATGAAAGAATTGCGATGACCTATCACCGCTTTAACTTCTTTGTTCTCCGCAAAGGACTGTGCTACGGCCATACCCCTTCCAACATCTCCCCCGTCATCTTTTTTTAATAGTCGGATTGCTCTGCCGTTAATCCCTCCGCTACTGTTAAGCTCCTTGACAGCAAGGTCAATACCTTCGTTAAACGAGCTATTGTTCGACTCAAAGGGCCAGGCTGCTCCTATCACTATCTCTCGTTGTTCAACCCTCTCCGAACAACCTGTCAACAGAAGAACTAGCATCATCCCCAAGACAAATTTTTGAGAAATTAAGATTTTTTTAGTCATTCCTTTACATACTCCTTGTTCTTTTTGGTATTTAAGTGTTAATACGATGAATGGAATATAGTATTACACCTCAAAGTAGACTTTTTAATAATAAAAAAAACCCCACTTGGGGTTTATACATATTATGAGGTTTCTCCTATGATTCCTTTTTTAGTTGCATAGGCAATAACCTGGCTCCGGTTATCTAAGTGCAGCTTTTCCAAAATTCTTCCCATGTGATACTTTACTGTGTTTTCACTAATAAAAAGAATTTTCCCAACCTCTTTGTAAGGCTTTCCCTGAGCAACATGAGTTAGTATCTCTTCCTGCCGTTCAGTTAAATAGTTCTCAGATGAATCTTTTCCTTTCCCTACGCCACGTTTATACTCCTCTAAAAGCTGGGAGGAAAGTACCGGAGATAAAGACACTTCACCCTTTTTTAAATCGGAAAGCAGGCCAAAAAGCTCTTCTGCTTTAAGGCTTTTAAGTAGGTATCCCGAGGCACCACTTTTAATAGCCTCAAAAAGATCTGTTTCCTCCTCGGAAGTAGTAAGCATCACTATTTTAATATCCGGAAATTCTGCTTTAATTAAGCGCGTTGCTTCCAGGCCATTGCAGAAAGGCATTCTAATATCCATCATAATTAGGTCAGGGCGGAAAAAACGGGTTTTTTTCACAGCCTCCAGCCCATCGCCAGCTGTTCCCACAACTTCTATATCTCTGGACACAAGAAGGTTTCTTAGTCCATCCAAAAACAGGAAATGATCATCAACAAGGAGCACTCTCACTTGAAAACTCCCTCCCTCCTTCTCTCCCTCCTGAAATGGGTACTTTTACCATGATTTTAGTTCCTAGCCCTAAGTTACTAACAATTTGAATACTTCCACCCATTTCCAGCGCTCTATCCTGCATAATGGATAAGCCAAGCTTTTTGGCGCATGGCTTACCCTCACCTACCTCAAACCCCTTGCCATTGTCTTCAATGCTCACCATGATTTGTTCTGCCTCATGGGTTAAAAGTAACCTGACCAAACTGGCTTCCGCATGCTTACGTGTATTGTTCAGCGCCTCCTGGATAATGCGGAAAAGTTGCACTCTAGCCAAGGGGGTAAACATAGAATTCGCTAGATTAGCCGAAAGTTCGATTTTAACAGGAACATTGTAGTTACTTTCAAAACTGCCCGCATATTCCTTAAGTTTTATCAGGAAATTTTCCTCTACATATGTAATGTTTCTTAAGCTATGAATGTATTCCCTTATATCAAGATGGGCACTTTGGGCAACCCTGCTCAATTGTTCCAGGGATTTTACGACCAGCTCGTCCTGATTATGCAAAACTTGTTCCCTGATAGCCTGAGACTGAACATTAATATATCCCAGCACCTGTCCCAAGTTATCGTGCAGTTCTTTTGCCTGCCTTTCTCTTTCTTCCACAACTGCTAGCGCCCGCTGCTGCTGAATCAATAATTTCTGTGCCTGTTTAATTTCTGTAATGTTGTGGAACAAAATTACTCTGCCGACTAAGGTGCCACGATTATGCAGAAGGGTTGCATTTACCTGATAATCCTTGCTTACCCCGTCCATTTTCATCATTATTTCTTTACCCTGTGATAGCTCCTCAACCTTACACAAGTCAAGGATATTAGGATAATCGTTCAATATTTCTTCAGCCTGTCTACCCAGGGCATGGTTAATATCCCAGCCCAAAATTTTTTGGGCGAGGCGGTTGACATCAACTACTCTATTCCGGCCATCCAGCACAACAACGCCACTTTTCAGCTCTTCAACTACTGTGGCACGGGCGATGGGGATGATATCGAACATCTTATGTCGTAAGATGCTCCACCCAAGGATTGTACCAGTAATACCAAAAAGGGCCGGGGTTATATCAAAACGGGTTATGGGACTAAGTTTAAGTACATAGAGCAGATTAGATATTAAAGTTACTAAAGCCCCGATAAATAAGGCCTTAATTTGTATTCTATAAAGGGAGGATTTACGGAACATTCCTTTTCCAAGCAGGAAAACAGAGGTAATATTTATAGTATAAGTATAAGCAGTATGTACCCAGAACCACATTCCATAGTCTTTATGAATAACAGGAAAGCTTCCTGACAAATCCAAAAAAACATTTTGCCGCAGCAACCCATGGAAACCATTAGTCCAGATAAGGATGTTAGTTATTGCCGGGATGATAAGCAGCATAATTAGGCGTCTTCCGGTAAGCCAGTGTTCCTTTTCATCGAAATTTAACACCAGCACCAATAAAGCAATGGGAAAAAAGGCGTAACTGAAATACTGTACGTTAGCCCAAAAAAGTTTCGTTGGCAAGTCGGTTGCCGTCATCTCCAAAGCATTTCCCCATGCCCAAAAAGTCAAAATAAGCATAAACACAGTAAAGGGCTTTGCGCCCCGGGCAGCTTTAAATCGCCAAGCAAATAACCCGTTGGTCAGAGTTACAATACCTGCTATAAGTAAAAGCCAGACATAAGGCATATATTGGTACTTCATGGTCACTATCCCTCTAATTCCCGTCGCTTTTTAACTGTTTATTTCTATTTTAAACAACAAATTCCTTTTATTTCCGACAAGAAAATTTACAGCCTTGCTTTCAAAAACTCTCTGTTATTGTTGTAATACTTTCTCTGTCCAAACGTATAAAGCTACATAAGGACATGCTAGCGTGGATTCGGGCGTGGATTCGGGCGTGGATTCGGAGTATAACTTAGATAATAAATACTAGGGTTTTGAAAAAGGAGAAGATACTATGTCCAATAAAGTTAATATGCCGTTTCACCTGTTTAAACACCGAGGAAGCACCTATGTTATCAATATTGAGGGTATGACTGCCCACTCTGTTGATGAGGCAACAGCCAGAAATCTTAAAATGCTTACCGCTAATCCTGATAAACCACTGGATTTGGACATGGTAAAAGACCCTGAAAAGCCAAAAAAAGAACCATTTCCTATTACCGGGATGGCACTTTTCCTAACCCAATCCTGTAATCTTAAGTGTATTTATTGCTATGGAGAGGGCGGAAGTTATGGAACCGGTGGCAGCCTGGACGAGAAAACCGCCTTACAGTCAGTAGATTGGCTGATCGAACAATCCCGGAAAGTAATCAAAATAAATATCGTTTTCTTCGGTGGTGAACCTTTTTTAAACTTTCCTCTGATGAAAACAGTTGTAAAATATGCTCAGCAAAGAGTTAATGAGTTGGGAAAGAAGGTTAAGTTTCATCTCACAACTAACGCAACTCTTCTAAACGACGAAATAATTTCCTTTTTAAAAGAACACAACGTAAATGCTATGATTAGCTTGGACGGCCCCAAGGAGATACAGGATAGACAGCGTCCTTTTGTCAACGGTAAAGGTTCCTATGATGTTATCGTTCCCAAAATAAAAAAACTGCTTGCGGTTTTACCTGAAACCAGGGGTCATGCTGTAATAGCCGACGCTACCGACCCTCTGATTGTTAAGGAAGCCTTAAAAGAAATCGGTTTTTTAAACATAACCACGGCGATAATGTCTGCATCCCTGTTTGATGAAAAATTGGGGGAACTAAAACCGGAAAGAGAGATGAACCAGCTGCTTAATTTGATGGAGCTAGAAGCGGAAGAATGGCTAAACCATACGAAAAACAGAGCTACCAAAGCTTTACTGGACTTGGCTTCAACCGGACATCTATATGAAGGGATTGTCTTTATGCTGCACAACAGAAAAAAGCATTATCCGTGTCAAGCTGGTTTAGGCTTTGTAGGCGTCTCCTGTGCGGGAGATGTATATCCGTGTCAACGTTTCGTTGGCCTGGATAAATATAAGTTAGGAAGCGTCTTCACTCAGAATCTCGATCGGGATAGCTATCATAAATCCCCGCGGACATACATAAAGGAATGTGGCAGCTGTTTTGCCCAATATTACTGTGCAGGTGGCTGCAAGTATATGAATGCTGTTTCCGGTGACTCAGTATTTAAACAAGCTAAGGTTTTATGCCGATTAAAACGCCGAGTACTTGAACTCTCTGCCTACATTTATTGTCTGCTTGATCAACAGGATCACGCTTTTCTTATTGAGCACAAGGTAGTTCCCCCCAAGCTATGTCCTCTTGATTTTTCGTGAAAGTCCCCTATTAAGTAAAGCGGGAGCTGATTTAATCAGCTCCCGCTTTCTGATGTATATTAAGAATTTTTAAGAATTTCTCGAACAGTGATAAGCTTTATTTACTCAATATACCCGTCCCCAACCATAGGTACACAAACTTTTGCGCACACACCACCTGCTACAGCATCCAAATCACCGTCCGTGAGTTCTTCACCACTTGCTTGTTTTATTTCTTGTACTGTAAAATCAAAACCTGCTGTCTTAGCGAAAGCGATTCGTTCTTTTCCTTCTTTGAACCCATTTAATCGATTTCTAAAATCCTCATCGTTTTTGGCTTTTTCGATAAATGCCTTTGCTGATTCAATACTCATTTTTTCACCCCCTTTCATTGTCTGTATTGTTTCTTTCAATTGTTAATACGGTAAAAGGTGAAATGTATTACACCACAAAATATATTTAATATTTTTTAAAAAGACCCCGAAGGATTTTGCGCTTCTACCGGCTGCAGATAGGACATTTCCCTCCAGCATTATTAGGGCTGAAACCGCAGAAAGGACAGCAATCCTCTCCCTCCAAAGCTTTTCCTGTTAAACCTGCAGCAACATTTTGTAAAGCCTCCTCATCTAATTCATCTTCATCTAATTCATCTTTTACTGGCACCGGAAAACTTGACTTATTGCGTTCTGATAATTTAGTCAGAAGTTGTTGCTTTATTTCTTCCCTGATTTTTCCTTTTTCGCTAAAGCCGGCAGTTATCATGGTCTTTGCCAATAAAAGAAGCTCCTGAATTTCTTTATCCTCAACAGGTCCGACATCTTTTTCCCCTGCTAAAATTTGATCTAAGCAGTCAAGATAAATAATCGATTTTTTATTTTCAGTCATAACTGTTCAACCCCTGGCTTTCCAGGATTCTTCGCAGCCGGCGCATGGCTCGGAATAGTATAACACCTACACTACTGTCACTGATACCAGTTAACCTTGCAATATCCCTGTTTGAGAGGCCGCTCCAGAACTTTAAAGCGATAAGGTCGCGCTCCCGCTTATTAATAGAAGCTAAAGCTCGCATCAAATGTTGCTGGATTTCATTTAAAGCAATTATATCTCCAGGATCCTGCTCGGGAGCAGTGAGTTCGGTAATTGTGTCGAGGGAAGAAAAAATAGAGCGACTCCGACTGCGGTAATAATCAGTTACTGTATTACGTGCAACGGTAAAAAGCCAGGTAGGAAAATTTGCCTTTTCCGGACTGTAACACTCCAGCCTGGTCAGCAGCTTTTCAAAGATCTGGCTGGTCAAGTCGTCAGCGACATGGGTATCGGCAACACGATAGTGCACATAGTTGTAAACTCGAGGGAAGTAATAGCTGTAAAACTCGTTAAAAGCAAGGTCATCATGTTTAGCACGGGTAACCAGTGATGATTCCTCTGCCAGCGATAGCAGAACCATTATTTCTAACCCCTTTCTACTCCCAGAAGTGCAAAGTAAAATTATAACAAAAAATAGTTATTTTCTGCAATTTAATACTTTTTCTGCAACTTCCTGAATAAAAGGATATCAGCTTAAGACTTTGTTTACACTATCCGAAAGTATAGTTGTTTTTTAAAAGTCAAAAAAAGACCGCCGAGCTTATATTAAAAGCAGGACGATCTTCTTGCCACGCACTCCACATGGCAGGTATATCCTTTTTCGGCCACTCAGTGGAGTATTAAGCTTATACGAGGAGTGATAAATATGCCGGAAATACCCGAAATGAAACATTATAAACAGTTGCTGTCTGAAGCAATAATAGGTAGTCAGATTAAGCAGGTAACCATTCAACGTGCTAAGAGCCTCAATGTTGAGGCCAAGGAATTTGAATCCTTACTGTTAGGAGAAATTATCGACGATGTTTCGCGCCGGGCAAAATATCTCATTCTACACCTTCATGGAGGTCGATTTCTGACATGATGCTGGATGGGCTAATTTTTTATGGAATCACAGCCCAAAACGAAGAATTACCCGGAAAACCAGCTGCGATTATCGATTTTATAGTTGCCAGCAGTCTTTATTTTTGCGATTTAAGGCTTGGCTTTCTATATCTAGTCACAGGTGAAGGGCTTGATAATATCTCTAAACTCCGAGGGGTGTAGAATTTTGCTACTTCCATATGAGCTAAGGTTCTGGTTAATTATCTTGTGTATTGATAACGCTAGCTATATTACACCGGTTGTTTTAACTGCTGAAAATCTCTATCCCTTGCACCTCAATTGCATTTAATAGATTTGCATTATTTACTGTACCCTCATCTACAACATCAAACCGGTATAAACAATCCGGTTCTTCCAAATCAAACAGTAGACTTCCACTTACCTGCGTATCCTGGCTCGTAAAGACTGCAATATCAATATCAGAGTTATATCTATAGTCACCCCATGCTCTGGAGCCCAAAATTCATGATTCTAATTCTCCCTTTACATCATCAGCAAGTTTGGCAGGTATGTCCAAACACTCTTAACAGATTTCTCCAAATCCCCAAAATATCCTTCTCCTGGGGTTTCAATAATTCCAGCTTTCAGGTTTAACCGGTAACCTGTTCAATTCATCCTTATAGAAGCGCCATTTTGGTAAATGTTTAGGTGTTTTTTATCCCCAGTTTAGGAACCTTGGCCTGGATAACATTAGTTTCCGAAGAGGTACTAACCGGGTTTCCCCTCACCAGGGATACCAGCATACCCAGTAACGCTGCAAGTGCGGCCACCAGGTAGGCATCCCGCATGGCCCAGCCAAAGCTCTGGCTATAAACGGCTTGCGGGTTGTGGTTAGACAGTTGTAGCTGGGCTGAATAAGCGGCCAAGCGGTTACTGAAGACAGCACCACTGACCGCTACACCCAGAACTTGGCCAATGTTGCGCATTGTGGCAAGCATCCCGGAACCAACCCCTGTCTGATTTTTGGGTATGCTGCTCATAATGGCATTATTGTTGGGTGACAGGAATAGACCGGTGCCCAGGCCGACTAAACCTAGCCCGGAAATTATCGGAATCAGGGTTGTAGTCTGAGGAGTTAAACTTAAAATCAGCACACCTGTGGCAGTAAGCCCCATGCCGGCAGAGGTCAAGGTACGGGAGCCTATTTGGTCGGACAACCTGCCACTAATCGGTGAGGTAAGCAACATTGCCAGGGGAAAAGAAGTCATAACCAGGCCAGCCTTGCTAGGAGGCATCTGGAGGAAGTTGTCCAGGTAAAAAGGCATTAAAAAGACTACTGCATACTGGGTCAGATAGTTTAGTATTGCTGCAATATTTGCCATAGTAAAAAGCCGGTTCCGGAAAATTTCCAGGCTGATCACGGGGGAATCTACCCGGCTTTCTATAAATATAAAGAGGCCGATTAGGCCAACAGCCGCAATTAAGAGTCCTATTACCAAGGGAGACTGCCAGCCCCAGCTTTCCCCATGACTCAAGGCCAGGAGGAGTGTGGTCAGGGCGGCAGAAACAGTCACCGCTCCCAGGATGTCAAATTTTTGGGGCTTACCTTTACCCTTGGGTAATACCCGCCAGGCCCAGAGGGTCCCGGCAATTCCGATGGGGATATTTACAGAAAATATTGCCTGCCAGCCAAAGTGACCGACCAGGAATCCGCCAATAGCAGGACCGGCGGCTAGGCCGAGAGAGACGGACATTGCCTGGATGCCTATGGCCCGTCCGCGTTCAGAAGAGTCAAAGTTGTCGGCGATAATGGCCTGGATCACAGCCATCAGCATGCCCGCACCTAAAGCCTGTAATGCACGTGAGGCGATAAGAATACTAATAGTGGGGGCTAGGCAATTCAAGGCTGAAGCCAGGGTGAAGATTGTAAACCCACTGATATAAATGGGCTTATGGCCGTACATGTCCCCTAGACGCCCGTAAGTTAATAATAGACTGCTGATTAGAAGCAAATAAATCAGCACTACCCACTCTGCATTGGCCAGGGAGGTATGGAAATAACCAGTGATCTTGGGCATGGCAATATTGACAATGCTAGCATCTAGGGTGGCCATGAAGGCACCCAGGCAAGTGGTGGAAAGAATTAGCCATTTTTGCCGGTTTGTTGCAATTATAGTTTTACCCATTATATTTAACTTCCTTTATTTGCTTATTGCTCATTAGTGATGAGCTGGCTTTTCCTTGGGATAATTGTATACTACCAGTGTCTAAAAACCAATACCCTGTGATAGTTCTTTATCTAGAAATAAGCCCATATTTAGCGCAAAACCAAAAAGGATTCCCGCCCAAAAGGCTGGAATCCCTTGACTTATAAGCAATCTATTTGGCGGAGAGACAGGGATTCGAAGGGTACCCGTAGGGTACACTCGATTTCGAGTCGTTATCCCTGAGTGTCCGCTAATATCCTGTCGTTGTTTTTTAGTGTCGCTGGGAGCGGTGAAAACGGCTCAACAGCGCAGGTTTTATGGCTGTTATGCTTGTGTCAAGAGGCTTCGAGGAAAATGCTAACAAAAGAATATTTTCCGGATATTTGTTAGCAAGGTGTTAGCATTTATCCAAAATGCTTTTTCTTTAAATCCGATAGGGCCTCCCTTGCATCCATAAGCTGATTATCGGAAGAATACTCTTCCTCTGCTTCTGTGATAGCTGCATCAAGCTCGACCTTTATAATTTCAAAGGGTTCATTACTCATTTGAATCACCTACATCTGTATAAATTGTGACGGCGTCACGATCTGTGGCTTCTTTACAGCACTTTCGAGAAAATCCTTATCCCCGGTCACGAGTATTTCAACGCCTGCTTTCAAAGCTGACCGGAGGATTGGCCGATCATTGATATCCCTTATATCCGGCTCGTCCGCACTTGGAGCATCCTCGGCTGTGAGCGTCACCAAGTCGTAATGGGCAATCGAAAGAAAGCGCTCCATCGCCTGAATCTTGGTCGGAAATTTGCGGTTGAAAATCCGGCGCATTTCGTCAATGACCTGATCGCAAAGCACCAAAACGCAGGGTGGTTCCGAAGCTTTTCGGAACGCCTGAAAGGTTGTGCTGCTTGGATTATAAACAGCGGAGATCAGCACATTCGTATCAAGCATTACTTTTATCGTTTGATGCGTACTCATAGACCTTCAATCTCCGCCCTTACCTCGCGCACTAAGCTCATAATATCTTCTTCACTATTAATCCCTGCCTTTTCAAATTCGCCGCTCATTTCCTTTTGCAGGGTGCGCATAGCGTAGAGATTTGCATTCATCACGATGGCATAATCGCCCTCGCAGATGAAGGTTACTCTGTCTCCTTCGGAGACCTTTAAGAGATTTCGGATTTCCTTTGGTATCGTAACCTGTCCTTTGGACATTATTTTTGCGTTATCAATCATGGGAACATTCATGATATTTCGCTCCTTTCCGGCGGGATATTTCCTACTTATCCTACTTTGTATTATATGCTAAAGCAAGATAAATTACAACAGTTATAAAAAAATTTCGACGCCTCCAAATCTACTTGGCGGCGTTTTTTATGCTCATAAGAAGGTGACCATATCTGGATATAATGTCCCCGCTTGTCACCTGGATTCTCGCCGACTCATAACAAGGTCGGCGGTTCCACTCCGAGTTTAATATAAAGGTTCTTCTGCTTCTCGAGTATTTCACCAACACGTAGTTCATGACCGGGATAACTGAAACATTCAATCACATCGAGTTTGTCCAGCATCTGCTGCATTGTATAATCTTTATACAACCCCTGTTCCTGCATCTTTTTATTAATGTATGAAATGAAGATCAGTGCCACAAATTCAACGAACAACTTACCATCCAGACTACGTTCAGAAGATACCAGGAGACGTCGCATATTCAGTCGCTCCTTGATGTTGCCAAAGGCTTTTTCTACGACATCCTTCATACGATATATTTTCAGTGCTGCAAAAGCTTCCATTTTTTCATTGCTTGCCAGTGCGAAGTATCCGAAATACCGTTTTGCCTCACGGAGGGCATCATTTTTTACCATTACCTGGATACCGCGCTTTGGGGTCGCTATAGAATCCTCGGTCCATGACGAGCTTGATTTTCCCTAGTTCAAGGACATCCAAGTCGGCAAGCAAGGTTTTTGCGGTTTTAACATCGGGTATATTCCCTGCAAGTTTACGAAAGTAAAAGGGTAACCCTGATTCTTCTCCGAAAACAAGCAAAAGATTGAGTAGGGCAAGGCGATCGTTTTCTTTGTTTTTTCCGTACTGAATCTGATTCAGCATTTCAGAGCAACTAGAAATACTGGTGCTGTCATAAGCCCAATATTCCTTTTCTATGCGTTGCTTACCTTGGAGACGAAAAAACTGAGCAACGGCTTCATCGGTAATCGAGGCGAACAGCTCGCTGCTTCGAGGGGATGAAATATCTTTACCATAGGGGTGATGATGGGTAAGTCCCCATTTTTCAAATCGGTACAATGGGTTATTGTTTTCGAGAATCAAATAATAGGCTATGGATAGGATTCGTTTGTAATCATTAGGAAAACAGAGTTCTAAATTTCGTGTAATACCAACGGAATCTCCTATACAATCCAAGAGATAGGTCGCACCGTAATAGAGGTGCGAGGTTTCGGTACGTGGTACAGGTCCACGTTTGGGTACTTGACTTTCATCCGTAGACTGCTGCTTAGCTTTATCTTTACGACAACGTCCATCTGTTGGAACAATATTTCCGGTTGTTTTATCCAAGCGCCCAATAAGAGTGCGTTTGGATCGAGACTGTTTCTTTTCCTTATCCCACCAAGCGTTTGATTCGTAGGCATATGTAATCCCTGATCGCTTATCTTTTTGATATACAATAGACACGGGCACACCTCCTTGTTATGTGCATATCATAACACATAACAAGGAGAAAATCAATTAGGAAGTATCACAAATGTAGTATTTTCAGGTATTTTAGGAGATTTAGGACACGAGATATTGTTAGGTGTTACGAGAATCCAGGGTGCACGCGCGGATGCCTGCAATTGCATAATTTTATGACAGACATACTTCCCGCAGCGGATACCAGATTGCGGCCTTTTCAACTTTTCAAAAGCCTTCTCTTCCACAAAATTAATTAGTTCCTTTCCTATTCCCTTTCCCCTATAATCTTCAGTAACAGCCACCATCCTAATATAAGCACCAATGTTTCCAACACCATTAATCCTCAACGTGATGAACCCAACAACTTGGTTCTTAGTTTCGGCGATGTAGATGGTGTCCTCCATATTCTCAAATAGGACGATCGCTGTCTGATAATCAATGTTATATCTCTTCCACGCCTCTGTAGTTGAAATGATCTCAGCTAAGTGAGGAATATCAACTGATATTGCTAGTCTGAATGATATGGTAGACATGTTGTACCTCCATTCTTTGCCAAACCTATTTATTAGCCTTAAACCATCCCGCATATTGACCACGTCTGTTATACCAAATTGCGAAAAGGATAATTATTACCACCTGGAAGCCAAGTAAAAGCATATCCGTCTGAGCTATGTTAAATCTGTCTAAAACCCAAATGAATACATTTGTTAGAACAGCACTTACAAGTCCAAGTAGAAGAAGTATTCGAAGCAGTTCCATTATAAATTTAATAAACCTGCACATAATTATCCTCCGATGCTGATTTAATTAACCTTCGCATGCCGTACAGCCTATGGGGGTAAAAGCAGCATTAAGAGCGCGTAGTTAGATTATTGTTATGGTAATTTCCATTTTGCTCCTAAATGCCCTAATTTCTACTTATTTTAATAAAGACCTTTTTTTGCTACTTTCGTTGTTATATAATATAAAGGGGATTTAATTTAATTAACCGCTATGTTATTATTAACGTTTGCTGTATATGATATATTTCTAGTAGTAAAAGGCTATTCTAAGTAATTTTGGAAGTGAACTTCTGAACACTCATATCCGTCAAAAATTCAAGAGGTGAAACTATGAAACGTATATTAACTCTAATATTAATTGCATCATTGTTGCTTGTAGGATGTGAAAAGTTAAATCAGCAAAAAAAAGTTATCAGCCCTGTGGTTGATAATACTTCATCGGTTAAAGAAACACATATTGAACAACCACTCATTGAATTGGAAATAGTAAGAGGAGAATATAGGGCTATATGGAAGAGAAGTTATAATTATGACAAACCTATGTTAATAGATAACTTAATTCATTGGAAGGAATTCCTTAAAAATTATCCTGCACAATTCACAAACCGAGATGTATTACAACAGGACTATAATGATGATTTTTTTAAGCATAGTGTTGTATACGCCTATATTAAAAGCGAAGGGAGTGGCTCAATTAAACTTAAAGTGAAGAGAGCCGAACTTTACGGGGATAAATTAAGGCTTTTCATGGAACGCTCAGTCCCAGAAATAGGCACAGCTGATATGGCAACTCGAATATGTCTATTTGGAATTAAAAAGGATAAGATTAAAAATGTAAAAGCAGTAGAGGCAATAATATTAGAATAGAAAAGCGTTTACGGTATAAAAGTTATCGGAAAAGACGTGAACATAAAAAATAAGCCTAATTCTTAAACAGTAAAAAAACCTGTCTTGGCATTGATAAATTAGACAGGGCTTAAAATTTAATGAAAAGTCAACGAGATACTTAAAAAGAATCCTTTTATTGTCTTTGATAAAGCCGTCTAATGTTAAACTGTTTTATTTCATGTTTTATGGTTTGTTACCACGGTGTTACCACCATGGTATTTTCGAGCTTAACGAAATGAAAAAAGGGTTACAGCCAAAATGGCTGTAACCCTTTCTATTCCTATAAAATTTGGCGGAGAGACAGGGATTCGAACCCTGGGTACCCGCAAGGGTACACTCGATTTCGAGTCGAGCGCTTTCGACCACTCAGCCATCTCTCCGTGATTTAACTCTCTTTACCGTTCCCTTAACTGCCTAAAAAATCTCTGCATTATCTCGCCGCACTTATCCGCCAGCACCCCGGAGGTTACCTCCACCTGATGATTCAATCCCGGATGCCTAAGCAAATCAACTAACGAATCCACCGCTCCGGCTTTAGGGTCAAGTGCCCCGTAAACCACTCTGGGAATCCTGGCCTGAACTATCGCCCCAGCACACATCGGACAAGGCTCCACCGTCACATATAGGGTGGTCCTGGTCAACCGCCACCCTCCTAGCTTCCTGGCCGCCGTCTGGATGGCCATTAACTCGGCGTGGGCAGTGGGGTCTTTTCCCAGCTCACGAAAATTATGCCCTTTGGCAATTATCTCCCCATCCCGCACAATTACTGCGCCGATAGGAACTTCACCCAGGGCAAATGCTTTTTCGGCTTCAGCTAAAGCCAATTCCATATAATACTCGTCATTCACAACAATCATCCCAGTTGCTTCTAACATTATTGGTATCCTCGTCAGGAGTCGAACCTGAATCTACCGCTTAGGAGGCGGTTGCACTGTCCATTGTGCTACGAGGACAAGAAAAGAATGGCGCGCCCGGCAGGATTCGAACCTGCGACCTCTAGATTCGTAGTCTATTACTCTATCCAGCTGAGCTACGGGCGCATATGGCGGAGAGAGAGGGATTCGAACCCTCGACACAAGTTTTGCTCGTGTAATCGCTTAGCAGGCGATCGCCTTCGACCTACTCGGCCATCTCTCCAAAAACTTTGGCGGAGGGGGTGGGATTCGAACCCACGGTCCCTTGCGGGAACACTGGTTTTCAAGACCAGCGCCTTAAACCGCTCAGCCACCCCTCCAAAGGTACATTAAAGAGTATAGCATAGAAGAATGTTTAGTGTCAATAAATAGAAATTGGCAGCTAAGGGCGTTGTTTCCCTTATTTAGCAGCATTTTCAACAATCGCTTTGACCATTGCAAAGCCTAATAAGTTGCTAATATTTAAGCTTAATTTGGATCTAGGTTTTGGTCTAAGGTTTTGGTCTAAGCTTAAGCTTTGACTATTTTGTCCACACCCATGTATGTCTGCAACACCTTCGGGATGAGCACACTGCCGTCCGCCTGCTGGTAGTTCTCCAAGATCGCTGCCACTGTCCGCCCAATAGCCAGTCCGGAACCATTCAGGGTGTGCACAAACTCCAGCTTCCCTTTAGCCTCCCGACGGAAGCGGATATTAGCCCGGCGGGCTTGGTAATCTTCAAAGTTGCTGCAGGAAGAAATTTCTCGGTAATTGTTGTAGGCTGGCAGCCATACTTCCAGGTCATAGGTTTTAGCTGCACTAAAACCTAAATCTCCACTACACAGGGTAATTACCCGGTAGGGCAGCTCTAAGAGCTGAAGCACCTTTTCGGCGTTAGCAACTAGCTTTTCCAGTTCCTCATAAGAGTTTTCCGGACGGGTGAATTTAACCATTTCCACCTTATTAAACTGGTGCTGCCTAATTAGTCCCCGAGTATCCCGGCCGTGGGCACCGGCCTCGGCCCGAAAACAGGCGCTGTAGGCACAATGATAGATAGGAAGCTTGTCGTTTTCCAGAATTTCTCCCCGATAAAGGTTAGTAACCGGAACCTCAGCAGTAGGAATCAAGAAATATTCGGTGTTTTGCACCCGGAAAGCTTCTTCTTCGAATTTCGGCAATTGACCGGTACCCACCATGCTGTCTCGGTGCACCATGAAGGGGGGGAAAATTTCGGCATAACCATGCTGACCGGTATGCAGGTCCAGCATTAAGTTGATTAACGACCTTTCCAACCTAGCCCCCAGGCCTTTATAAAAGGTAAACCGCGCCCCGGTGACCTTGGCGCCCCGTTCAAAGTCCAAAATATCCAAAGCTTCACCAATATCCCAGTGAGCCTTAGCTTCAAAACCAAAATTTTTAGGCTGACCCCATTTACGAACTATCTGGTTTTCTGCTTCACAGGTGCCTGCCGGAACTGACTGGTGGGGTAAATTAGGAATGTTTAGGATCATGTATTCCAGCTTTTCTTCAATTTGTTTAATTTCCTCATCCATTTCCTTAATTTGCTGAGAAGCATTGCGCATTTCCAGCACTAAAGCCTCGGCGTCCTGACCGGAGGTCTTAAGCTTACCGATTTCCTGGGAAACGGTATTACGTTTATATTTCAGCTGCTCTGCATCAACCAGCTTGATCCGTCTTTGCTCCTCTAAACTTAAAAAAGCCTCGATGGAAACTGTATTTCCCCGTTTGGCCATAGCCTGCTTTACTGCCTCCGGATTATTGCGCACAAATTTTATATCTAGCACAACTTTCACCCCTTATTTCTCTACCTTGTAGCTTTTTCCAACACCACATAGATTATACTATAATCCAGCCGCTCTAAGCAATACAAGGCAGCCCCTCTCAAGAGCTGCCTTTATAGCTGGTTCTTTTACCTAAACATATTTTGTCTTAGTGCTTATAAAGTTACAAACTTTACATCGATTATCCCGTCAATTTTAGCAATAGCGGCCAGGGTCTCTGCGGGTACCGGAGAATCCACTCCCAGCACCATTACTGCCCTGCCGCCCAGCTCTTTACGGCCTAACTGCATGAAGGCAATGTTAATGTCGTGTTCCCCAATTAGCGTACCTACCCGACCGATAATTTTGGGCCGGTCAATGTGGGGAGCAATAATCATATGGCCTACCGGAATTGCGTCAATATGGTAGTCGTCAATCATTACCATCCGGGCATCGTTGTTTCTGAATAAACTTCCGGCCACAGATTTGGCACATTTGCCACCGGCTAGGGTGACTCTAATTAAATTAGTATAATCTTCTTCCTGACTTTGCTTAGCTTCCACAATTTTCAGCCCTTTGCTCTTGGCAATTAGGTTGGCATTAATAAAGTTAATCGGCTCGTCAGTTAAGGCACCAAGTACACCCTTTAAGACGGAGGTGGTCACCGGGGCTACATTTAAGTTGCTGATCTCCCCGGCATAAGTTACTTCAATGGTATCAAAATCAGTACAAATTTGGCCTACAAACTTACCCAGCTTTTCCCCCAACTCCAAGTAGGGTTTAACCGCCTTCAGGATTTCCGGAGGGATAGAAGGCATATTAACCGCATTTTTGGCCATTTCGCCCTGCAGAACACCGACGATATCGTAAGCAACATCTAGGGCTACATTAATCTGGGCCTCTTCGGTGGAAGCACCCAGGTGGGGAGTTACTACTACATTTTCTAGGCAAAAGAGCGGGCTTTCCGTAGTAGGCTCAGTTTCAAAAACATCAATAGCCGCTCCGGCAACTTTACCCGACTTCAATGCTTCACACAAAGCCAGCTCATCAATAATTCCGCCCCGAGCCACGTTAATTATGCGTACCCCGTCCTTCATTATCTTAAAGGTTTCTTGGTTGATTAGATATTTGGTCTCCTTAGTGAGGGGTAGATGCACCGTTAAGAAATCGGCATTTTTAAACACCTCTTCTAAGCTCATCAGCTGAATGCCATTAGCGTTAGCCCGCTCTTCGGACAGGTAGGGGTCATAACCAATAGTTTTCATTTCAAAGCCTTGGGCCCGTTTAGCTACAGCGGTACCAATCCTGCCTAGGCCTACAACGCCTAACACCTTATCCCGCAGCTCCACTCCTACAAACTCTTTACGCATCCACTTGCCCTTTTTCAGGTTTTCGTTGGCAGGAGATACCGATCTAGCCAAAGCTAGCATCAAGGCTAAAGTTTGCTCCGCAGCGGCAATGGTATTGCCATCAGGGGCATTGACTACAATAATTCCTTTTTGGGTAGCCGCATTGACATCAATGTTATCCACACCTACACCGGCCCGGCCAATTATTTTCAGGTTGGTGGCATGCTCCATAATTCTGGCGGTAACTTTAGTAGCGCTGCGCACGATCATGGCATCATACTCGCCAATCATTTCTACCAACTTATCTTCGCTCAGCTTTTCTTCAATTGCTACCACATCAAAGCCAGGTTCTTTTAAGATGTTAATTCCTTTTTCGGATACACCGTCTAATACTAAGACTTTCACTTAAGTTCTCCCCTTCCTAACTATTTTTCTGTTGAAACTCGGCCATAAACTGGGCCAAAGCCTGGCAGCCCTCAGCAGGCATGGCATTATAGATGGAGGCTCGGATTCCGCCAACTGAACGGTGGCCTTTCAGGGTAACCATTCCTTCCTTGGCTGCTTCGGTGACAAAGGTCTTTTCCAAATCTTCGTTAGGCAAACGGAAGGTGATATTCATTAAGGAACGACTGTCCTTTTCCGCATGTCCAAGGTAGAACCCTTTGCTATTGTCAATGGCATTATAGATATAAGCAGCTTTATCCTGATTGCGCTTTTCTACAGCAGCTAAGCCCTGAGCTTTAATCCACTCCAACACTAGACGCAGTACATAAACTGAGAAGGTGGTGGGAGTGTTGTACATGGAATCATTTTGGGCATGAAGATCATAGCGGAGCATGGAAGGCAGGGTAGCAGGCACCTTATCCAACATATCCTGACGGATAATGACCACCGTTACTCCAGCAGGTCCCAGATTTTTTTGCGCTCCGGCGTAAATCAAGGCAAACTTAGAAACATCAAACTTATAAGAGAGAATATCACTAGACATATCCGCAACCAAAGGAACATTTCCCGTCTCCGGGAAGCACTTCCACTGGGTACCATAGATGGTGTTATTGGAGGTAATATGTACATACGCCGGGTCAGCGCTGTACTTGATTTCTGCTGGCTGGACAATCCGAGTGAACTTTAAGTCCTTGGTGCTGCCGGCCACATGGGTCTCGCCAATTAACTTGGCTTCTTTATAAGCCTTTTCAGCAAAACTACCTGTGACAATATAGTCAGCCACCTTTCCTGAGGTCAAAAAGTTCATCGGCACCATATCGAATTGTGTGCTAGCACCGCCTTGGAGGAATAACACCCGATAGTTTTCGGGAATACCCATTAACTCTTTCATCAGAGCCTCAGCGCTATAAATAATCTCTTCAAAAGCCTTCCCCCGGTGGCTGGCTTCCATGATGGACATGCCATTGTCCTTGTAATTAAGCAATTCCTGTTGCACCTGTTCTAAAACAGGTACAGGGAGCATTGAAGGGCCGGCGCTAAAATTAAAAACTCTTGCAGTCATCTTGTTTCTCTCCTTTTTGCTTTTTTATAGTCTACCCACTTCAGTACTTTCCAAGGTGGAAGTAAATAGAAAACTCCCGCCCGAGACAGAAAATACCGTCTATCAGGGACGAGAGTAAAATTCCCGCATTGTCGCCCAAATTATACCGGACCGAAATGGTCAAAGTAAACCCACCTTCGCGCCTTGTCGGGCATGCTATGAAAATTCCCTACTCCCTGTCC
Organism: Carboxydocellales bacterium; assembly: GCA_049302075.1. Classification (GTDB taxonomy): domain Bacteria; phylum Bacillota; order Carboxydocellales; family JAJZTU01; genus JBAQLS01. The sequence goes on from JBAQLS010000011.1 coordinate 110,935, forward strand.
TTTTGCCTGAGAGATTGACCCGCAGTTGCGAGCTTGCTCCTTCGGCGCCTGGTCTGCCCAGGTCTCTCCAGAGGTCCGTCCTATCACAGTACTCACTACCTAAGTAGTTACCTAAGTAGTACCTGAGAGTTTAAAGCTTTTCTCGGGGGAAAAGCCCTTGCCCCTTCGGCGGAAATTATTCCTTCTTCTACGATAATCATCCGAAAATATTTAATTACTCATTATTATATTAATGTCCTCCGTCTCTGTCAATGGGTTTTACATATTCCTCACACATGCCAATAAAATATTGGTGTAGTCGGAAATCTCCAGTTAGCTCCGGGTGAAAGGCCGCAGCCAGCAGATTTCCCTGGCGGGCTAAGATAACTTTGTCTTGATAAGCTGCTAGCACCTGGATATCCGGTCCAACTCTCTCGATATAGGGAGCGCGGATAAACACCGCCCTAATGGGAGTTTCCCCAATCTCCGGCACTGGCAGGTCGATTTCAAAGCTATCCACTTGACGGCCATAGGCATTGCGCTTGGCGGTAATATCCATTAAGCCTAGCCTGGGTTGCTTGCTATCCACAATATCCTTCGCCAAAAGGATTAGACCAGCACAGGTTCCAAAGATGGGGAAGCCTTTCTTACCAAAGTTTTGAATTACACTTAGCAGACCGAAATCTACTAGCAGTTTCCCAATAGCAGTGCTTTCTCCACCGGGAATTATTAATCCGGCTAAACCTTCCAAGTGCTCGGCTTTACGTACTTCGACGGGTTCGCAGCCACAACTTTGGAGTACCTGGCCATGCTCCCGGAAAGCTCCCTGCATGGCTAAAACGCCAACCTTCATTTTCCTGCCCCCCGTACTAATTACTGCAAATTAACCAACTTATTACCAAGCCCTTTGCTTATTACCAGCCGCGCTCTTGCATCCGCTGACCACTAGCTAAAGTAGAAATCTCTATTCCAGGCATGGCATCGCCTAAATCCTCAGAGATTTCAGCCAGCACCTTAGAGTCCTTGAAATGAGTGGTGGCGGCTACAATTGCTTTGGCCACAACTGCCGGGTTAGAAGCTTTGAAAATCCCGGACCCTACGAAAATTCCATCTACACCTAACTGCATCATCAGAGCAGCATCGGCAGGAGTAGCGATACCACCGGCGGCAAAGTTTACTACCGGCAGACGGCCTTCCTTGGCGATTAGCACAACCAGTTCGTAAGGTGCGCCCATGTTCTTGGCAGCACTCATCAGCTCTTCTTTGGGCAGGCTCTGTAACCAGCGAATTTCACCCATAACAGTGCGGAAATGCTTAACTGCTTCTACCACGTTACCTGTTCCCGGCTCTCCTTTGGTGCGAATCATGGCCGCACCTTCACCGATTCTCCGTAGTGCTTCACCTAAATTCTTAGCTCCGCAAACAAAGGGCACTTTAAAGGCGTATTTGTCGATATGATATTGATCATCAGCGGGAGTCAAAACTTCGCTTTCATCTATATAGTCTACTCCGAGTGCTTCCAGAATTTGAGCCTCGACAAAGTGACCAATTCTGGCCTTAGCCATGACAGGAATGGTAACTGCATCCTGAATGCGTTTTACAATAGTGGGGTCAGCCATTCTGGCAACTCCACCTGCGGCCCGAATGTCAGCGGGAACCCGCTCTAAAGCCATAACGGCACATGCTCCGGCTTCCTCTGCAATTTTTGCCTGCTCGGGGGTGGTAACATCCATAATTACCCCGCCCTTAAGCATATCTGCTAAGCCTGTTTTAACCCGAAAAGTACCCTGTTCTACCACTATAAGTCCCTCCTAATTTGGCTTACCAAGCTTACCTAGTATACCACTAGTTACTGGCTTAAATTATACTAAATTATTTTACTATATAATATAGTTAATGACAAGTTTTTTGCAGAATTCCGACAGGGATACTTTATTTTAGCAAAAACATGTGCCCCAAGAACAAAAGAGACACTTGCTAACTCAGCAAATGTCTCAAATAACAGTCTTTAACCCTAGTTTTTCCGCTGAATTTAATCAACTTTTACCCTTCTTTCAACTATTTCCTGCGATAGCAGATATGGTCAAGGACTGAGGGCTTGCTTTGGGAGCCTCCCTATGGCAAGCCTTACACTGGTTGCTAGCCTTGGCTCCGTTATGACAAACCAGACAGATCCCCATTGGTACTGCTTTATTGTCCTTAAACTTTTTAGCATCCCTAGCGCTA
>JBAQLS010000012.1:0-78223 GCA_049302075.1 Carboxydocellales bacterium
TTTGACCCCAGCAGGCTGTTGAAAAACCCGACTAGTTAGGAAGCAGAATTGCCAAAACCGCAGGTGTACTGATTGTACATCGAGGATCTTGGCAATTCTTTTGACAACGCCAGACGGGCTTTTAGACAGCCTGCTTTAGGGGAGGTTGGTGGAGCCGGACAAGTACCGGTCACACTCCCTAGCCGCCCCTCTACCCTCATTAATAGCCCAAACCACCAGGCTTTGGCCCCGCCGCATATCTCCAGCGGCAAATACGCCCTCCAGGTTAGTGGCAAATTTGCCATATTCCGCCTTTACATTGGAAACCCCATCCCGCTCCACACCCAAATGATCGAGCAGATTATTTTCCGGGCCGGTGAAACCCATGGCCAATAATACTAACTGGGCAGGCCATATTTTCTCTGTTCCCGGCAGCTCTTTCGGTACAAAACGACCTTGGTCATTAATCCATTCCACCTGAACAGTATGCACTTCCTGCATTTGTCCCTGGCCATCCCCCACAAACCGCTTAGTCATAATACAATACTGGCGGGGGTCCGCACCATAAATTGTTGCAGCTTCTTCCTGGCCATAGTCAACTTTATGAATTCTGGGAAATTGAGGCCAAGGATTATTGGCGGCCCGTGCTTCGGGTGCTTTCGGCATAATCTCCAACTGGGTAACACTTTTACATTTGTGGCGAAGGGAGGTGCCCACACAGTCAGTTCCTGTATCGCCACCACCAATGACAATTACGTCCTTGCCAGCGGCGGAGATGAATTTTCCGTCTCCCAGGTTACTGTCCAGCAAACTCTTGGTATTGGCCTGGAGAAAATCCATGGCAAAATGCACGCCTTGCAGGTTGCGCCCTTCTACGGGCAAATCCCGTGGGGAGGTTGAGCCTCCGCAAAGCACTACGGCGTCAAATTCCTGGAGCAACCGTCCCACAGGATAATTTCTGCCCACCTCGGTGTTGGTAATAAACTCAATACCTTCGGCTGCTAGAATATCCACCCGACGCTGGACATACTTTTTATCCAGCTTCATGCTGGGAATACCATACATTAGTAGTCCGCCAATCCTGTCCGCCCGTTCAAAAACAGTCACCCAATGCCCGGCTTTATTAAGCTGGGCGGCAGCAGCAAGGCCAGAAGGTCCAGAGCCTACCACAGCAACTTTTTTTCCAGTACGAATATCAGGGGGTTGGGGAACAACCCAGCCCTCATTATAGGCTCGCTCAATTATGGCATACTCATTGTTCTTATTGGTTACCGGCAAGCCATTAAGGCCCGCCGTACAGGCCCCTTCACATAGAGCCGGACAAACCCGGCCAGTGAACTCCGGAAAGTTATTGGTTTTGTGTAAGCGGCTCAGGGCCTCTCTCCATAAACCCTTGTAAACCAGATCGTTCCACTCAGGAATTAAATTGTTAACCGGGCAGCCTGTAGCCATCCCGTTGATCATTAAGCCAGTATGGCAGTAGGGTGTACCACACTCCATACAACGTGCTCCCTGAATTTTTAGCTGCTCTTCCGAAAAGTGGTGGTGAAACTCCTGCCAATCCTTAACCCGCTCAAGCGGTTCCCGGTCAGTAGGCAATTCTCGTTGGTATTCCAAAAATCCGGTAGGTTTACCCATTGTGTTTCCTCCAAACATTGTCAAAGTTTATGTTCTACTTTACCGCCGAGAAGGCCACTAGTAAGGCTTCATCCCCGGTTAAGCCGGATTGGTAAGCCTGTTCAATGGCTTCAGTAATCCGCTTAAAGTCCTTAGGAATAACCCGGACGAATTTGGGTACTTTAGCATCCCAGCGGTCCAGAACTCTTTGCGCTAAGAGGCTGCCGGTATACTGGAAATGGTGCTGGACCATGGTTTTTACTTCGCTGATTTCCTGAGGGTTTTCCAGAGCTTCCAGGAGAACTAATTCCTGATTACAGTTTGCCGGGAAGGTACCTTCCTCATCTAGTACATAGGCAATACCGCCCGACATTCCGGCTGCAAAGTTCCTACCGGTTTTGCCCAGCACTACCACCCGTCCCCCAGTCATATATTCACAAGCGTGATCGCCAACACCTTCCACCACTGCCCGGGCGCCGCTATTACGGACACAGAATCTTTCACCGGCAACCCCCCGAAAGTAGGCTTCTCCGGAAGTAGCCCCATAAAGGACAACGTTACCTATGACGATATTTTCCTCCGGCACAAAGGGGGCTGTGGTTGGCGGGTAAACTATTAATTTACCACCCGAAAGCCCTTTACCGATATAATCGTTGGCATCCCCCTCTAGCACCAAGGTCAAGCCATTCGGGGTAAAAGCTCCGAAGCTTTGTCCTGCGGAACCTTGGAAAATGAGGCGAATAGTGTCTTCAGGCAGGCCTTCTTCACCATAACGGCGGGTAACCTCACTGCCGAGAATTGTACCAACCACCCGATTAGTATTATGAATAGGCAATGTAGCCTCTACCCGCTCCTTATTTTCCAGAGCAGGTTTACAGATTTCCAGTAACTGCTGCCGGTCTAAGGATTGCTCCAGCCGATGATTCTGAGGTGTCTGGTAGTATCGGCCAATACTTTCTGGAACTTCTGGCTGGTACAGTAAGGCTTCTAGGTCTAGTCCTTTGGCCTTCCAGTGTTCGACTGCCTTATTAGCCTCTAATATGTCGGTACGCCCTACCATTTCGATGATAGTACGGAAACCTAACTGCGCCATAATTTCCCGCATTTCCTGGGCAATAAAGCGCATAAAATTAACTACATGTTCAGGGTCACCCTTAAAGTTTTTGCGAAGCTCGGGATTCTGGGTTGCTACTCCCACGGGGCAGGTGTCTAACTGACAGACCCGCATCATTACACAGCCCAGTACTACTAGAGGACCAGTGGCAAAGCCGTATTCCTCAGCACCTAGCAGGGCGGCCATAATTAAATCCCGGCCGGTCATTAGCTTACCGTCTACTTCCACAGTAATTCTATCCCGTAAATTATTCAGCACCAAGGTCTGATGAGTTTCGGCCAAGCCTAATTCCCAAGGCAAACCGGCGTGTTTGATACTAGTGCGGGGTGAGGCACCTGTACCGCCATCATAACCGCTAATCAGCACTCCGTCGGCCCGACCTTTAGCCACACCGGCGGCCACAGTACCAACTCCGATTTCGGAAACCAGCTTAACATTAATTCTAGCTTGGGGATTGGCATTTTTTAAGTCATGAATTAGTTCCGCCAAATCCTCAATTGAGTAAATGTCATGGTGAGGGGGCGGTGAAATCAGTTCAACCCCAGGTGTGGAATGCCTCACTGCCGCAACCCAAGGATAAACCTTTTTCCCGGGTAATTGGCCACCTTCGCCTGGCTTGGCACCTTGGGCCATTTTTATCTGAATTTCATCAGCATTTACTAAATAGTTACTGGTAACTCCGAATCTTCCCGAGGCCACCTGTTTGATGGAGCTGCGGCGCAAATTCCCATTAGCATCACGAGTAAACCGCTCCGGGTTCTCGCCACCCTCCCCGGTATTACTTTTCCCACCAACACGGTTCATAGCTATAGCTAGAGCCTCATGGGCTTCTTGACTAATTGAACCAAAGGACATAGCCCCGGTTTTAAATCTGCGACAAATTGCTTCTACTGATTCCACTTCTTCAATAGGCACTGGCTGACGCTTGGCTTTAAATTCCAACAGCCCTCTGAGGTTGGCATTTTGTTGGGTCTGATTGTTCAGCATTTGGGAATATTTCTTGAAAAGCTTATAGTCGTTATTCCGGCAAGCTTCCTGCAGGGTATGAATGGTTTCCGGGTTAAACAAGTGATACTCCCCGTCTTTCCGCCATTGGAAATCCGAACCGGAATCTAGGGTTATATCCCTGCCCTCTTGGGAAGAAAAAGCCCGTTCATGCTTAATCAGCGCTTCTTGAGCAATAACATCCATGCCTATTCCCTCTATCCGGGTAGGCGTCCAAGTAAAATATTTATCAATGACCTCCTGAGCTATTCCAACAGCTTCAAAAATCTGGGCCCCCCGGTAACTCTGGATGGTGGAAATGCCCATCTTGGACAGTACCTTGACCACCCCTTTAGTAGTCGCCTTGGTATAGTTTTTTACAGCCTGTTTGTAGGTCAGCTCAGTCAGCATTCCCCGGTTAATTAAGTCATTTAGGGACTCAAAAGCTAGGTAGGGGTTGATTGCTCCGGCCCCATAACCCAATAATAAGGCAAAATGATGTACTTCCCGAGGTTCACCTGATTCTAGCAGCAAGCTAGCCTTAGTCCGGCTTCCTTCCCGAATTAAATGGTGGTTTAGTCCAGCCAAGGCCAGCAAGGCGGGAATGGGTGCTTTATTGGCATCAACTCCCCGGTCCGATAGAATCAGGTAATCAAAGCCTCCGCTAATTGCCAAATCAGCGGCCCGGCAGAGGTTATCCATAGCCTTTTCCATGCCTTTACTACCCTCGGAGGCTTGAAAAAGAATGGGCAGGGTTACGGACTTACAGCCTTCCCGGTTAATGTGCCGAATTTTAGCTAATTCTTCATTAGTCAAAATGGGTGAGCTAATTTTAATTTGCCGACAACATTCCGGTTCAGGTTTAATCAGGTTCTTTTCCGGTCCCAAAGCCGACTCAATAGCAGTAATTAGTTCTTCCCGAATAGCGTCAATTGGAGGGTTAGTTACCTGAGCAAATAACTGCTTAAAATAATCATATAATAGCCGGGGTTTCTTAGAGAGTACAGCCAGCGGAGAATCATGGCCCATCGAACCTGTCGGTTCAATGCAGTTGATAGTCATCGGCTTTAAAGTATCATTCAGGTCTTCAAAAGTATAACCAAAGACCAGTTGGCGCTCTAGCACTTTTTGTCGATCCAGTTTAGGAGGCTCGGGAGCGTCTGGCAGGTCTTCTAAACTAATCAAATGCTCATCCAGCCATTGGCGATAAGGCTGCTCAGTAGCAATTTGTTGCTTTAATTCCTCATCGGATACAATCCGTCCTGCGACCGTGTCAACTAGCAGCATACGTCCCGGGCGCAGGCGTTCCTTGATTACTACCTTCTCTGGTGGAATATCCAGTACTCCGACTTCGGAAGCCAGAATAATCAAATCATCATCAGTAACATAATACCTGGAAGGTCGCAAACCATTTCGATCTAGAACCGCACCAATGATTTTGCCATCAGTAAAGGCAATTGCGGCCGGACCGTCCCAGGGCTCCATTAAGGAGCTGTGGTATTCGTAAAAAGCCTTTTTCTCCGGGCTCATGCTTTCATGTTTAGACCAAGGCTCGGGGATCATCATCATGGCCGAGTGGGGCAGGGAACGTCCAGCTAGGTGTAGAAATTCCAAGCAATTGTCAAACATCCCGGAATCGCTGCCCTCCTGGTCAATTATCGGCAGTATTTTAGCCAAATCATCGCCAAAAAGTTCGGACTCACACATGGCCTGACGGGAATGCATCCAGTTAACATTGCCCCGCAAGGTATTGATTTCCCCGTTATGAATTAAATAACGGTAGGGATGGGCTCTTTCCCAGGAAGGAAAAGTGTTAGTACTAAACCGGGAATGGACTAGGGCCATAGCTATTTCCATTGCAGGGTCCTGAAGATCTAAATAAAAGGCGTCAACTTGCTCCGGAGTAAGCATACCCTTATAGACAATAGTCCCGGTGGATAAGCTGGAAAAATAAAAGTACTCGCTGCCCTCTAAGTTGGCGTGGCGAATTGCCTTTTCCGCCAGCTTGCGGATGACATAAAGCTTACGCTCCAAGGCCCGAGCATCGTTAATTTCTGGACTAGGGGCAATAAATACCTGGCGGATAAAGGGCTGAACTGATTTGGCTATTTTACCCAGAGTGGTGTTGTCGGTGGGTACAGTTCTCCACCCCAAAAGGGTCTGCCCTTGTTCAATAATAATATTCTCCAGCATTTTCTCAAATATTTCCCGCTGGGCGGCATCCGGTGGGAGGAAAAGCATACCCACCCCATATTTCCCAGCGTCAGGTAGTTGGATATTTATTTTGGCACATTCCTTTTGCAAGAAAGAATGGGGAACTTGCATCAGAATCCCTGCACCGTCACCAGTATTAGTTTCACTGCCTTGACCACCCCTGTGATCCAAATTAACTAGAATGGTTAGGGCCTGATGGACAATCTCGTTGGATTTTTTACCTTTAATATTGGCTACAAAACCAATCCCACAGGCATCATGTTCAAATTTCGGGTCATAAAGACCTTGTTTTACGGGCACACCATTAACAAGTTTCATGATGTCATAGTCCTTCCTATTACTATTTATATGTTTGATTTTGGTTAAAACTTTGCTATCTTAACTTGTGAATCGCATTTCCATATAAACGCTAAATACCTCTCCGAAGTGCCGAACTAAAGGCCCGGTGACATCTTCTAGTTCAACTGTATGACCCAGAAGCAATTCTAAAGAGGTAATGCTTTTGTCATGAATTCCACAAGGAGTAATTAATTTATAATGATTTAAGTTAGGGTTAACATTGAGGGCAAAACCATGATAGGCAATCCACTTATGCACTCCAATACCTACAGAAGCAATTTTTTCTTCTCCTACCCATACCCCCGGATATTCTACTATGCGACTGCCGACAATTCCGAAATCATTTAGCGTTCTGATGATAACCTCTTCATACCTCCAAATCAACTTACGCAGGTCTTTACCATGGTGTTCTAATCTAATAATTGGGCAAGCCACTAACTGGCCCGGTCCGTGATAGGTAATATCCCCTCCCCGGTCAATTTCATAGACTGCAATCCCTTTTTCCACCAGTTGTTCAGGAGACAGATAGAGATTTTCCATGGAACCAGTTTTCCCAAGGGTGAAAACTGGAGGATGCTCCACCAAAACCAGGGTATCATGACCTTGCTTATTACTAGCCTTAGCCTGGACAAGTTCCTTCTGGTACTGGTATACTTCCCAATAATCCTGAAGACCTAGATTAACTACCCTACACAAGAGGGGCATATTTTTCCTCCTCACTAGATAAAAGCCACTAATATTCAGGCTTCAGGCAGACTTTCCTAACATTATAACATTAGCGTTGCATAACTTCTACAACTTTAGGCAAAAATACAGTATTTTTCACGCAAATCACTCTTCACTAGCACCTCAGGTCAATTGACCCGGGTCAATTGACCTGAAGATTTATAGCAAATGACAGGAAGATATTTCAGGAAAAAAACTCTATAATAAAAGCACAATAGGATATCGGGGGTTGTTTTGACCCATGATAACCTGCCTAGATATCCTTATAGGAGGTGAAAAGGTGTGGAATAATCCTAAAAGTTTGTTTGCCGCCTGCGCTATTTGGATATTGATGATGATCTTTGCGGCAGGCTGTTCTGCCGTAATCGCAAATCCCAAGAACCAAACCATAGCAAAGTCTGCAAATCAATCCAGCAAACAAACAGAGGTTGGAAAAAGTGAGTGCGTCGGATGTCATGAAATGAAACCGGAATTCTTTACCTGGCAAGTTTCTTCACATAGCAAGTTAGCTTGTACAACCTGTCATGACCGAAAATCCACAGACTACCAGGTAAAGCACGACAGTCAATCTTTTTCAAAACCTATCAGGATTGTAAATGCTGTTCCTAATCAAGTCTGTGAGCAGTGTCACTCCAGAAACCGGGTAGCTTCTCCTTCCGGGGACTTAAAGATTCCCCACGAAAAGCACCTAAATGCCGGTGTAACCTGTGTGACCTGCCACAACGGTGTAGTGCATGCTAAAATCTACGAACGAGGCTTAACTGCTAAAGGAGAACTAAGTAACTACGAAGCCTGGAATTTGGATTCAGCCAGAAAAGTAGCAACTAAGTTTTATATCCAACCAAGCATGTGGACCTGTATTAGATGCCACAAACAATTAAACATCTCCCGGAAATGCGGGGCCTGTCATACTACCATCCCTACCCTGCCCTCCCATGACAAACCAACCTGGAAGGCACAACACGGCAAAACTGCTCGAATAATGATAGCGGAATGCACCAAATGCCACGCAACCCCAGACAACCCGGTTTTCGTTACACCTTCCACCGGAGACAAAGCTGCTGATTTTGCCCGGGCTCAGGAGTTCTGCTATAAGTGCCACCTGCAGCGGCCGGAAAAGCATGAAAAAAACATGCTTCCGGTTCACCCGGACAAATTAAAAGAACGAGGTCTTCAGAATTGTCTTACCTGTCATAAAAAGGAACAACCTACTCCAAATGAAAAGGTACCTAAAGTTTATTGTTTTCAGTGTCACTGGTCTAAAAATGGGCAAGAGTTAAAAATTAAGGAGTAATAAAATTCCATCAACCTACTATTTGCACGTAAATAGCCAGGGTACTGCCGTACAGGTAATACCCTGGCTCAGGCTAGCTTTGTCGCCAGCTGTGCCAAGGTCCTCGACGTACACAAAGTACGCCTGCGATCTTGGCACATCTGGCTTCGTGCTATACGGGTTTTTGAACAGCCTGTCTGAGATAAAAAAATAGGGTTTCTCAACAAACTCTCTTTTTCGTAAACCAGATCAGGCTGTTGACTCTATCAACAGCTTCAATCTATCTCAAGTAGTTCAGGTAATTTTGTCAATATTCCGAAAATTCTCGGCAAAGTTATATTTTGCTTCATCATTAAAGATAACTGCATTAGTAGATTTGACAAAATGCAGAACTCCCAGTACGAGTACTATAAATCCGAAAGGAAGTAGCACCGATAAAGAACTATAAGGAGGCCAAACAGCAATAATAATCAGGACCATACTAACAGCCGAGGTAACAAAGCCAACTACGCCCACCAGGAAATACCGGACTATATTCTGCCAAAATCCCTTGTGGTAGCTGATTACCAGCTCGCCTATACTAAGACCCAGCGCTAGTGTCAAAATCAATCCGACAAGCAGCCAAATGAGCATCCTCTTCAACCTCCTTCTTTACACTTACAGCTGTGAAAGTACTACTCCCATTAAATAGCACCCCATATGTTATCACAGCTATAATTACCATTCCACCTGCGCTAAACCTATAGTCAACAGGAGGCCAGACGGTCAGTAAAGTAATTACAGCCATTATACATCCCATGATTACACCGACAATAGTGCCTACCAGTAAACGCCATGGTCTGGCAAAATGCAACCTATATAAGAAAAAATAAATCGAAAGAAAAAATCCAAATACGGCAGCCATCCCCATATATACTAAAATAATGGCCATTTTAATAACCCCCTTTTTTTAACCCATCCCTATGAATTCGGGCAAATCGCTTTTGAGCAGTTCACTGAGCTTATTGTGAAATCACGACGTCAGGGATAACATTACGTTCTACTCTTTCCTCCTCCCGATTTTCATCCCCTAACCATGGTGGTAAGATACGTACCAGAACGGCTAGAATAACTACAGGCAGGAGCAATAGCAACATAGTTGGGATTATGCCTTCATCATTGATAAGCTTTAGGTGAAAAGTGGCATAACCGGACATGCTTTTGGAAATCAGCTGACCGCCAATAACTACATTAAATCTCATTGCAAAGACACCAATCAGTACCAACAAACCTGAAAGGATGGTTAAAAATTGTCTAGTTTTAACTGCAAGTCGTTCTGAGCGGCCAAGCAGAAGTAAACTAAATGGTATCAGCACACCCAGAGTCATTTGGACGCCAAAATATGTGGTGGAAATATTGTTAAAAATTAAGCCCTGAATCATAGGCCATTCCGCTTTGCCTTCATAACCCTTGTGGACCACCTCGAGGATTTCGAGAACGGAAGCTAGGATAATGAAGGACCATAAATACTTGTTCAAGGACATCAGACAGGCAAAATTAATTTGTTTATTCCGCAACTTACAACTTGCAGAATAAATCAGGATGAGCAGGGCTATGCCGGACACGATGGCTGAAAGGAAGAAAATAACCGGCATAAGGGGGGTACTCCACCATGGGTTAGCTTTAATTGCCCCGAATATAAAACCTACATAACCGTGTAGAAAGGCTGCTGACGGTATCCCGACAATGGCCAAGACACTTACTATTTTGTGGTCGGAATTTAACACCTCCGGCGAAACATCTTTGGCCCCTAAGGTAAGCATATTGTACCCATATTTAGCAAAACCGCGCTTAGTTTCGGCAAAATGCACAAAGTCCTGGCGATACATAAACCATATTTCCAACAAGACAATAATCAGGTAAAAGGAATATATGTATCCGAAGCCGGCCATTGCTGAGGTAGGATTAGGTGTCCAGAGGATGTTAAATGCTCTCATGGGCTGCCCAAGGTGCAACATTAAAGGCATCGGCGCCACCATCAAAAAAGCAAAAGCACTAACCAAGGATAACCTGGATACCGGTTTTAACTCTGATTTCCCAAACACATGATAAAGGGAAGAAGCAATAAATGCCCCGGCAACAAGGCCGGTAATATAGGGATACAGGACAATAAATAATCCCCAGTTTACTTCCAATTCATTTGGAAATACGTAGCCGCCCATTTATTTCACCACCTCGTCTAAATCTATATAAAATACATGGGGTTCCGTACCCAGGTCGGGTTTTAGAACTCTTACTTTTTCCTTTTTAATACTAATCTCGACTTCACTTGCGGGATTTTTGAGGTTACCAAATTTTCTTGCCCCTTTAGGACAGACCTGAACGCAGGCAGGCTTCATTCCTTTTACAACCCGGTGATAGCACCAGGTACATTTATCCACAATATTTAATTCCGGGTGAAAAAACCTAGCTCCATATGGACAGGCCTGAATACAATAGCGGCAACCCACACAACGTTTTCTGTCAACAAGTACTACACCGTCTCCGGTTTTGTATGTAGCGCCTACAGGGCAGACTTGGGTACAGGGCGCATTCTGGCATTGATTGCATAATTTAGGGACAAAAAATTGTTTAACCGAGCTTTCGTCCCCTTGCTCAAAGTCCAGCCCCCCTCCCGGTGATTCGATGTTAATCTGTCCGTTAGCACTCTCAGCATAGCGCTCCACCCAAGTCCGGAAAACTTCTTTATCCATTGGGACTCCATTTTCCTGTTTACAAGCAATTACACATCTGCCACACCCGATGCATTTGGAGGTATCGACTATAAAACCCCACTCTTTTTCTTCCCAAACTTTATCCCAGTTAATTACTCCCGATGCTTCCCCGGCAAAAGAAGTCTTTTGGGTTATTACCATACTGCTTAGTGGTCCTAATAGACCGATGGTCAATGCTTTGCCAGCAGTGACTAAAAAGTCCCGGCGGTTAAACTCCTTTTTCAACTCTGCCTCCCTCCTAACTGGGCCCACGGCTGGTGTGAATTGTGGCAACGTATACAGACCACGCCCCCATTGTGAATACCTAATTCGATTGTCTTAATTTTATCTCCTGACCTGCCTGACATTTTTCTGTGACAAATTCCACATAATTCCTCAGTTCCTTCAACCTTAAGTTCCTTAGTTCCTTCGACTTTAAGTTTTGAGGTTTGGAACTTTTGCAGATGTTTTAGTCCCGGGCCATGGCAGATCTGGCAGTCTAATCCTTTATGATCCCCCTGGTCAAGAATCTGAACTTCATTCTGATGACACTTTTCACAGGAATTACCTGGTGCATAATTTCCTTCTTGAGCGGCCCATTCACTTATGTTGTCCCCCCGGAAGTACCCGTATTGTCCGAAGGATTTTGGTATAGATAATTGCTGAGCGGTTACAAATATCACTATTACACCAAATAGAATAAGTCCCACCCGAAAAATTGGTTTTCTGGTCAGGCTTCCACTACCGCCGATTCTACTTGCCACGCTCCCACCTCCGTAATCAAAATTTTCAATCTTTTCATCCGATGTTACTTCTATTATACGAAGACTGCATGCTTAAATCAGGTGTCAACGCTCCCCAAAACCACTCAGTATGTCAGGGGCTATTTGTACTTAATTTCCTGGGTTGGTAGGGGCAATTGTCATGGGACTATCCAAGAACAACAGAACAAAAGCTTCTCTGATGCCATCGCTAGGATATACTTTTGTTCTTACCCAAGGAACCTTATGAAAAAACAAGCCTGTATGTCTTCAGGCTTGTTTTTTCTTTTAGGACATCTTTTTGGAACTACTAATCAGCCTTTTATTTAGGCATTTCTAAAGTTTTTCTTTGCGGCATATGCTGCTGCCTCAGTTCGGTTGGTTAAATTTAGTTTAGTCAGTATACTACTAACATAATTCCGAACCGTCTTTTCGCTTAAGAAAACTTTCTTGGCAATCTCCCTGTTGGTCTTCCCTTCGGCAATTAGCACCAGCACCTTCTTTTCCTGTTCCGTCAGCTGGTCCATAGCATCATTGGACTTTTGACCGCTGCGCCGCATTCGCTCCAATAGCTTTGTGGTAACTACCGTGTCTAAAAGGGACTCGCCCCGGTAAACCGCCCTAACGGCCCGGATAATTTCATCATTCCCTACATCTTTTAATATGTAACCTTTGGCACCGGCAAAAATTGATTCCATCACCATTTCCTCGTCACCATAGGAGGTAAGCATAATTACTTTGACCTGGGGTAAGTGGTTACATATTTCACGGCAGGCATCAATTCCACTACTACTTTTGAGGCGTATGTCCATTAGAATCACATCCGGCCGCCACTGTTCGGTTTTAACCAGAACCTCGTCATAACTACTGGCTCCGTCTACTGCCTCTAAATCAGGGTACTGTTCCAGCAGATGCATCAGGCCAAGTCTTACGATCTCATGGTCGTCGACTACTAGCAATCTGATTTTACTCATTAGTTATGCTCCCTCCGTTTATTGAAGGTTTTACCTTAAAAATATCATACACTTGCACCGGCGACAACGGACATCTGTCCTGTCTTAGCGGGGCATATTACCCTACTGGGTAGTTCCTGTCCTGATCAGTTTCTCTCTAAAGACGGGTATACTAACTATTATCTTTGTTCCTTCCTCCGGCCGGGAATTAAATTGGATACTACCGCCAAGTGACTTGGCTCTGGTCTGCATATTCCGCAATCCCATGTGTTTTCCACTTTTTTCGGTGAGCAGGTAATCACCTTCAGGCATCCCCCGTCCATTATCCTTAACCGTGACCACCAGCAAGTTCCCTTCAATCCGAACATTCACCTGTGCCTCAGATGCCTGAGCATGATTGACGATGTTGTATAAGGCTTCCCGGATGATTTGCCTTAATTCCTGCTTCCATTCCTCAGCCTCCACAACAGGTTGAAGCTGAATTCCGACCGCCATCTGATAATCCAGTTTAATCCGCAGTTCCGTTTTTTCCTGGATCTGTTCTATTGTATCGATTATCAATGTATAAAAGTCCCGCTCACCCTGCTGTGTTTCCAAGCCAAGTATATAGGCACGCAAAGCGTGAATTACATCATTAAGGTGTTTAATGGTAAAGCCTACCCTTTTTACGGCAAGCTCCGGCTCCGTTGGCATCAAAAGGGTGGTTGTTTGCAATTCAAGTCCGACGCCATAGATAGACTGGATTACATCATCATGGAGGTCACGGGCGAAACGTTCCCTTTCCCGGTAAATTGCTTTCCAGCGCCGGCTCTCTGACACCTGCCGCTGTTTTTCCAGATCAAAAATTGCCAACATCCGGGTAATCGACCATGTTGCCAATAAGGCAGTAGCCGTCCGGAAAAGTTCGATTGGAAGACCGGTGGTATTCCGAAAAGTTTCGGTATTTATAATCTTGCTAAGCCACCCAATTTCCTGGGGTACCACCAATCCACTAAACAGGGCAAACAGCCCGAAGGCAACTGTTGCAATCCATAAGTTTCGCATTACTGACCTGTCATTGAGCTTTTCCACATCCGGGATCTGGAGGTAAAGACCGTAAGCGGTGAGCACACCTGCCGGAAAGGCCAGGATATATCGAGACCAGCTTTCGCTAATCAGCAGCCAGGGCATTAGTTCACCGGTACCAAGATAAGTGATAAAACGGGCAAATTCAATCAACCATGCTAAAAAGGCCACAGCTGGCAAGGTAAACCACCAAAAGTTATGATTACGAGAATCAGCAATTAATTTTGCTCCAAAACAAAACAAGAAAAATAAAGATACAGAATTGAGCAGCCGTTGAATGGCTATGGGTTTCCAAGCAGGAAAATTACCAAGGTAAGGCACCTGAACAGGTATGAACACACTACCCCATTCACTTATGCCGTGTAAAAGGCCGAAAGCGGCCAATAGACTTAGACTGTAAGCTAAACGATAGCTGCTGTAGCTACGGTACTGCAGGGCGATGGCCACACCCATGGTATAAAAGGAAAGTCCGTACAAAAAGTACATAGTGACCATGTTAACCTGTAAGATGTCATTCATGGCATGTGCCTCCACAAGTCAGCATCTAGTGCCATAAGGCGTTTGGCAATTTATGGATATTGATTATGTAGGTCAATTGTAATCCAAGAGAAAAACTTCGTCAATAACATAATTTGGCAAGATTGGATCCCGTCGGCCCAGCCTCGCCTTTTTGTTGGTGTTGCCCCGTGGGCGGTAGTTATGCTGGGTATGTTTCTGCTAGTAAAGGTAAGCTTGATAAGGTTTGTTAGTTTAGTTTATACTAGTTATGATGGGTGAAATTTATTGCTCATGGTATTGTAAAGTAAACATTATCCATTATGGAGGAGGAAATCGCTATCACACTACTTGATAATTTATTAGCTGCTAATCAAAAGTTTGTTAAGCCAGGAGCTTTCCCTCCCCTGCCCAAAGCTCCCCAGAGGCAATTTGCCATTTTTACCTGTATGGACACCCGGTTAGTGGACTTTTTAGAACCGGCCATGGGGATTAAGCGAGGAGATGCCAAAATCCTAAAAAATGCCGGTAATACACTTGTGGACCCTAATGGTGGGATGATTCGCAGCTTGGTGGTGGGTATTTTTACCCTGGGGGTGGAAGAAATTTTAGTTATTGGTCACCAGGATTGTGGTATGGCTGGTTTAGATACCGGAGAGCTCAGAAAAAAAATGATAGCCCGAGGCATTGAGCCCCAGGCTATAGATCAGTTGATTCCTGATCTGGCAACTTGGACGGGTGCTTTTACCGATCCCGTAAGCAATGTGCAAAAGGTTGTGGAGATTATTAGAAATAGTCCCCTAATACCAAAAGATGTTCCTGTACATGGTTTAATCTTTTGTCCCACCGACGGCCACCTGGAAATTGTAGTAAGGGGTTATTGAGCTTCAGCTACTTAAATCCCGCTGCTTCTTAAGAAACCCTCTGCTACTTAAGATGGGCGGCAAACCGTTTGCCAAATTCTTTACATTGGGCAAGTTCAGCTTGGTCAGGTTGATAAGTGAATTTAATTCCGTCTTCCACCACCTGAAGTTTTGCTTCCTCTAATCGTTGGGTGATTATTTTCACCCCTTCACCGCTCCAGCCGTAAGAACCGAAGGCTGCAGCTACTTTATTCTTGAATTTCAGGCCTTTGATTTCCTCCAATAACGCTGCCAGCCCGGAGAGAATTCCGTTGTTGATGGTTGAGCTGCCCAGCAGAATACCCTTAGCTTTGAACATTTCGGTGATTACATCATTTTTATCTTTCTTGGCCACATTAAAGAGCTTGACCACCACCCCTTGCTCGGCCAACCCTTCCCCAATGGCCTGGGCCATTTTTTTGGTGCCTTCCCACATGGTGTCATAGGCAATAACTACCGAGTTATCATGGTATTCCTGGGCCCACTGATAATATTTTTCCACAATTTGCAGCGGCTCATGACGCCATATTACCCCGTGGCTGGGGGCAATCATGTCGATGGGTAAATTCAAACTTTTAATTTGCTCAATTTTGTTTTTAACCAAGTGGCTAAACGGGGTTAAAATATTGGCATAATACTTAATTGCTTCCTGATATAATGCGCATTCGTCCACTTCATCGTTAAACATTTTGGAGGTTGCATAATGCTGACCAAAAGCATCATTGGATAATAACACATTGGCCCCTTTTAGGTAGGTAGCCATACTATCCGGCCAATGGAGCATGGGCATCTCCACAAAGACCAGTTCATACTCACCAATATTAACGGAATCGCCGGTTTTCACTACATGGAAATTCCAGTCCAGGTGATAGTGCTTTTTGAGCATTTTCTCCCCATTTTGTGTACAGTAAATGGGAGTATTGGGTATTTTGGACATTAGATAAGGCAAGGCCCCAGAGTGGTCAGTTTCCGAGTGGTTAACAACGATAAAATCAATGTTTTCCAAACCAACTTCCCGCTCTAAATAGCTTACATAGGCTTCTTTGAAGGGACCCCAGACAGTATCGACTAACACAGTTTTGGCATCCTTAATCAGATAAGAATTGTAAGTAGAGCCTCGATGTGTGGACAACTCTTCACCGTGAAACTTTTTAAGCTCCCAATCCTTAACTCCTACCCAGTACAAGTTCTTTTTAAGTTCAATCATGGCGGAAACCCCCTTTTTATTAATATCAAGAACAATTATTGATAATCCCTATTATACCACATAATAAATACTAATAATAAATTTTTCCCTGTTAAAACTTAGCTTATTCATAATCCTGAAAATCCTTGCGTTCTATGGTTATGGCAATTATTCGGCAAGTAAAGGAAAAAACATAAACATACCGAATTAAGCTATAGGCAAGTATCCACCAAACCCTGTGCTTTAGGTATATAGCATATTAACTAGTGGTAACTCTAAAGGTAGTGACTCAACTACTGGCTTATTCTAGTAAGGAGATGGCCCAATGCAAAATTCAATCTGGCTTTATCGGTTATTTGATATTGCCGAAGAAATTAATCTGGAAAAAGTAGAAAAAATCCTCGTCCAAAATAAGCCTACCACCCGGATGAGGTTAGCCCGAATTAAGCCTAAATCAATGCAATTTAAAAATCCGCCGGTAACTGTTGAACTTGACGGGGGAAAAGTGGACTTACCTCAGGGCACTTTTCCCACGGTGATAATTGCTAAAATTTATGACCTAGGGGTAGTGAGCATTACCCAGCGAATCCTCCTGTCCCCCAATATGGCTTATGAGGATATTAAGGGGCTAGCAATCCATTTGAATAATACAGAAGAACTGGAAGCTAGCTTTACCGACTATTTGCAGGTAATCCGCAATAGCTTGGTCACTGCTTTGGTCAAGGAAAGTTATCAGGTGTTTATTGAGGATTTCACCATCTATTATTTTCGGGATTGGCAAAAAGACTGGGACGCTGTTCCCTTGCTGCTGGCTGAACCTGAGCCTGTGAGTCCCCAGATGCGTAAGGAAACGCTAAATAATTCCTTTACATACGGTCTCGGTGACTTAACTATCATCACTTGGGACTCTGCTTTGGTCTATGATATCAATGGGAGTACCGACATCCCTGACTTGCTAGAGTTTGCCGTTTCCCAGCTGCTGGAATTACGTTACTATGACAGTCTGCTGAGCCATGAAATGGAAAAGATGTATGATGCTATCGAAGCCGCGGAAACCCAGTTCCGCAGATTAAATAATTATCAACGGATTATGAAGCAGATAATGGAACTGGTTGTGGACATATCTGAGATAACCGAAAGGATTCAAAACTCCCTTAAAGTAACCGAGGATGTATTTTATGCCCGAGTTTATAGTGGTGCGCTAAATATCTTCCGCACCAAGGAATGGATGGACAACATACAGCACAAAATTTCCGTAATCCAGCGTAGTTACACCATGTTAAGCGAGGAAATTACCACCCGGCGTTCCATGTGGCTGGAGGTGGCTATTGTATTCCTGTTTATCTTGGAGATTGTCTTAAACTTTACACCCCTGTTGCATAAATAACCAGGAATGCTAATTTGTTTACTAAATTAAGCTTTAACAATAGAATTGGCCTAGAATTGGCAATTCCGTGTTGAAATTAAGTGGTGGGTATATTAAAATGTAGGCATTGAGTATGACGTAGTCATAAAAGCAAAACTAGGAGGTAGCATATGGCTGTAATTGTACCCCTCAAGGGTGTTCGGTATCATTCCGCAAAAGTCGGAGATGTCTCCAAGGTCATTACCCCACCCTATGACGTAATTGATGCTGCCGCCCAAAACATGTACTATGAGCGTAACCCATATAATGTCATCCGTCTGGAGCTTAACCAAACCACCGCGGAGGATAATGAAACCAACAATCGGTATACTCGGGCTGCTCATACTTTCCGGCAATGGTTAAGCCAAGGTGTGCTAGTTCATGACCCCAAGCCCTCTTTGTACCTCTACCAGCAAGAGTTTCAGGTTAAAGGTGAAACATTGGTGCGTAGTGGCTTTATATGTGGCGTGAAAGCAGAGGATTACAGCAAGGGCTCAGTACTCCCCCATGAGGAGACTTTACCTAAGCACAAGGCGGACCGACTGGATCTGATGAGAGCATCCTTGGCTAATTTTAGCCCGATATTTGGCCTGTATTCTGACCCGCAATATGTGGTAGAGGCTCTGCTGGCAGGGGCCAAAACCCAGTCGACTCCCGATATTGAAGTTGTGGATGATTCTGGAGTAGTTAACCGATTGTGGGTTATTTCCGATGCTGACGCAGTAGCAAAAATAACTCAGTTTATGGCTGACAAAAAAATCTTCATTGCCGATGGCCATCATCGCTATGAAACTGCCGTGAACTTTGGCCAGGAAATGTCCACTCAGGGTAAGCAGGGTTATGATTTTGTGCTGATTGCCCTAGTCAACCTATATGACAAGGGCTTAGTAGTATTCCCTACCCATCGCTTAGTACATAACGTTGCTAACTTAAATACTGCAAAGCTGATTACAGCTTTAGCAGACAATTTTCTGGTAGAAAAGCTTCCAGCCAGTACTTCTCTCGATGACTTTCTGGCTAAACTGGAGACTGCCGGGGAATCCAGCCCTAGTTTTGGAATTTATACTCAGGATAAACTGTTTTATTTGCTCAAACTTCAGGCTGAATTCAGCCTGGACAAACTCGATCTAGAAAACCGTTCCACTGCCTGGAAACGCTTAGATGTTTCTATTTTGCATACCTTAATTTTAGACAAACACTTGAGAATTGGCAGCCAGCAATGTGCTGATGAAAGCAACCTCACTTATACCCGGGACGAAGCCTACGCTTTGCAAGCAGTAGAAAATCTATCCGCACAGCTTTGTTTCTTTATGAATCCCACCAAGGTAGAAGAGGTCACCAGCATTGCTACCGGCGGGGAAAAAATGCCCCAGAAGTCTACATATTTTTATCCCAAGATAGTCACCGGCTTGATCATAAACGATTTGTCAGACTGTTGAAATTCCCCGCCTAGCTTTGTCGCCAGCTATTACAAAATCCTCGACGTACAGCGAGTACGCCTGTGGTTTTGTAATAGCTGTCTTCGTGCTAGACGGGTTTTTCAACAGCCTGACCTATAGAGGGTCATTAAGCCCGTTTTCTGCACCCCCTCAGGGATCGGAAAACGGGCTTAATGACAGTTAATACACTGATTGCTTTATCAAAACTTACTATGGCTAGACATTTTTCAATAAATTGAAAAACCTGAAAGGGAAAAAATTTCCGTCTAGGTGTGCTATTTACTTTCATCAATTATTTTGGTTAAGATTCTATCGACATCCTCAGCGAAGTCTGCTAATTCCGGTTTTTGAAACATAGCAACAAGTGCTGTTGGTCTAAAAGTGCTTATAATCGTTTGTCCATCTTTGGTGTACACGTTGATACGGCATGGCATTAGCAGACTGACAGTTATCTCAATTTGCAATGCGCTGTAAGCGTACTTCGCATTGCATACTTCAATTATTTTCAATGGTTCATGCGTAAAGTTTTTTTCGGCTAAAGTAGCCTGAACATCATGAACATGAAGTACTCGGAAACCATTGGCTTGAGTCTGTGCCTGAACTGCGATTACCGCATCTTCAAAAGATTTATTAGTTTTGATTTGACATATGAAATCCATAATTGTTATTCCTCCTTTTTTTTGCACTATCAATAATATTCCCAAACAAGCTCGTTTCCACCACATGTGTTGGGCGGGAATTTTTAACTACCCGAGCAGGCTGTTGAAAAACTAGTCTAGCTAGGAAGCAGGATTGTCCCTATGCCCATGACGTACTTTTTGTACGTCGAGGATCTTGGCGATTCTGGTGACAACGCTAGACGGGGAATTTCAACAGCCTGAAACAGCCTCAACCACGGCCGTATAGTCTCGGCACTCGCGCACTCATCATACAAACCAACTCATAATTTATGGTGCCAATTATTGCGGCCAACTCTTCCACCGGCAACTTCACCCCAGCTTGTTCTCCAAACAACACTACCTCATCACCAGCTTGCACATCAGGAATGTGGGTAACCTTAATCATACACTGGTCCATGCATATTCGGCCGACCACAGGTGCCCGCTGTCCTTTGACCAACACTTCTGCTTGGTTAGAAAGCAACCGGGAATAACCATCAGCATAACCTAGGGGCAGAGAGGCAATTAATTCTTTTTTACTGGTGGTATAAGTGCAGCCATAGCTAATATTGGTGCCGGGCTTAACTGTCTTAACCATAGCAACCCTGGCCTTCAGACTCATGGCTGGTTTAAGGTCAATGGCCTGTTTATCCACCTCCTCGGAAGGGTATAAGCCGTAAAGGATAATCCCCGGCCTTACCAAGTCTAAATGAGTTTGGGGGAGCTCAATGATTGCCGCACTGTTAGCTACATGCTTTAACGGTATAACTAGCCCCTTTTTTTCTAATTCCAAGCTTAGCTCCTGGAACTGGTTAAATTGCTCCCAGGTATAGGTCTTATCCTGGCGGTCACTTATGGCAAAATGGGTATACAACCCCTCAATCTCCAGATTGGGGAGTTTTGCAATGCGGAGGATTTCATTTACTGTGTCTTTATCCCCATTTACCAACCCAATCCTACCCATGCCAGTATCTACTTTAATATGCACCTTGGCGGTTTTTCTTAACTGAACTGCCGCCCAAGACAGCGCTTCAGCAAGCTCATAGCTAAACACAGTTTGAGCTAAGTTGTATTTAACTACGTCCACTGCTAACTCTGGAGGAGTGTAGCCTAGGATTAAAATAGGCACTCCAAAACCAGCCTTACGTAGGGCGACACCCTCACTTAGAATGGCAATACCCAGGCGGTCAGCGCCATTGGCTAGAGCTACCCCGGCAACTTCTAAAGCACCGTGACCATAGCCGTTAGCTTTGACTATAGCCATCACTTTAGCCCGGGGGGAGGAGATACTTTTAATTTCCCGCACATTATGAGCAAGAGCTGAAAGATCAATTTCAGCCCAAACCGGTCTTGAATACACTTGGGTCACCTCTTTACCTGCTTACTGTTTGATTAAGGTGCGCACAATATCCGCTCGGCTAACAATACCCACCACTTTGCCATTTTCAACTACCGGAATTCTATTTACCTGTTCTTCAGTCATAATTGTAGCAATTTCCGCAACCGGTGCTTCCGAGCTTACGGTAAATACCTTGCTGGTCATCAGGTCTTTAACCTGGAAAGCCACCATTTTACGCAAGTCACTTTCTAGCTTTTTAGTGCTTTCCAGATAAATCACTCCACCTAGAAGCTGAATATGAGTAGGTATTTGCAGATTTTTGCTGCGGGTAATGATGTCACCCTCGCTTACAATGCCAACCAATTTGCCGCTGGCATCAACAACCGGTATCCCACTTATTCCCCGTTCGGAAATGATTTTAACTACCTCTTCAACTGTATCCTCAGGGGTTACGGTGACTACCTCAGTGGTCATAATATCCTTAGCTTGCATAATATCGCCTCCTTTTATCTGAAATTTCCTCTATCATAATAAACTATCCTTTATTAACTATATACTTTTCCTTCGTGCTTGCCTAGTCATATTCCTGGGTCACTATAGGTAAGGCCTCTAGGAGGTCTCCCGCAACCATCCCTAGCATCCCCAGCTGTCCTTGGAGATAGTCACCGGCCAAACCGTGGAGATAGACTCCTGCTGCCGCAGCTTCTTCAGGCTTTAGGCCCTGGGCAATCAGGGCGGCAATTACTCCGGTGAGCACATCACCCGTCCCACCAGTAGCCAGTCCTGGGTTGCCGGTGGAGTTGATATATGTACGACCGTCAGGGCAGGCAACTATAGTTTTAGCTCCTTTGAGCACTACAACAGCTTTCCAGTCTTGGGCCGCAGCTTGGGCAGTTTTTAAGCGATCTTCCTGAATTTCAGTTCTCGAGACTCCCAATAATCTGGCCATTTCTCCCGAGTGGGGAGTTAACACTGCTGGCCCCGGTATTTGTTTGATCAGCTCAGTTTTTTGAGCCAGGGCATTTAGTGCATCGGCATCAATAACCATAGGGATTGGGATTTGGGGTAGTAAATTTTGGACTAGTTCCATTGTTGCCCCATCCTGGCCAAGGCCAGGACCTATAGCCAATACCTGCGCTGTAGCGCACATCTGCCGGATTGGTTCCTGTGCTTCCACTCCAAGGGTTTTGCGTCCAGTGTCAGGAAGTGGTGTGGTCATAACTTCAGTTAGCTTGATTTCCATCAGGTCATGCAAACCTCGTGGTATGCCCAAGGTTACCAGTCCTGCGCCGGTACGCAAGGCAGCCATACTGGCCAAGGCAGCTGCCCCAGTAAGTCCCTCTGAGCCGGCAATCACCGCTACCCTTCCATAGCTTCCTTTGTGGGTGGTAGAATGTCGTTTAGGTAACATGGAACGTACCATTTCCCCAGTAATTAACTGGCATTTTAAACCTAGGTTGTTAACCAGTTGTTGGGGAATAGAAATATCCACGGTATGCAGCTTACCACCGTAATCCGCTCCTGGTTGAAGAATATTTCCCAGCTTAGGAAGGGCAAAGGTTACGGTATGGGTTGCATGGATACAAGAGCCGTTTACCTTCCCCGTATCACCTGCCACCCCAGAGGGAATATCTACAGAAACTACCGGCTTTTTGCTTTCATTGACAACTTCTACCACCCGGCCAACATGTTCACTAAGTTCACCTTTAAACCCGGTTCCGTAGATAGCATCAACTATTAAATCAGTGTAAACCAGGGCAACCCGGACAATATTTAAGCTGTTAGTATTAACCGCCGGGTAGATTTTGTGGCCAAGCTTCTGGAGAATTTCCAGATTAACTTTGGCATCACCAGATATCTCTTCTATGTTGGCAAAGAGCAAGGTTTTTACCTCAGCTCCCCGATTCAGTAGATGTCGGGCTATGACAAAGCCGTCTCCCCCGTTATTACCCTTGCCCGCCATAATGGTAATTTTTTTATCCTTAAGCTCCCCTAAAACCCGGGCAATTACTTCGACAACCTGCAGCCCTGCATTCTCCATCAGCACAACACCGGGAATTCCCAGGCTTTCGATAGCCGTCCGGTCCAGTTTGCGCATTTCCTCAGTAGTGGCTATGTACATCCGTCCAATCCCCCTAACTCTGGCACAATATTCGTATCTGCCGGTAATGTAGCTCCAAGCTATTAATCCGGGTTAATCCAAGCCTTTTCTCCATGTCTATCTCCGGTCGAGTTCATACCGGTGGTGTCGCTCCACGCTACGTATCTAGCAGCTCTAGACTTGGTACGCTAACAGAATCGACCAACCTTGACGATGGGGCGTCCATGCCCCCGTCAAGGTTGCCGACGTCCTGTCGGCAAGGTCGCTTCTGTTGCATACCTTCACTTAGACCTGCAAAGATACTACGCGAAGTCGCTCCCCCACAGGTAGGCACCCGACCTGGGCAGAATTATTAGCCTCTGGGGTAAACGGTTGAGGTGCCAGTAACAGCTATCCTGAGGCCGCTGCTGGTAATATTACCTGGGAGGATACCTGTCTCGGTTTATTGTCCTGCATCCTACCGGGACAGGTATCCGACCGGTCATATCAGACCCCAAACGTGAACTGGTATCCCACCACCCGGAATTATCCCTCCGCCACAGCGTAGGCTACAGCCTGACTGTTACTATGGGATAAGGAAATATGTACTCGGCTCACGCCCTGACTCTGGGCTATCTCCAGTACCTTGCCCCGCAACACAATCACCGGGGCACCGTCAGGTTTGACAACCTCGATATCCTGCCAGCTGACCCCAATAAAACCACAACCGAGGGCTTTAAGCACCGCTTCTTTGGCGGCAAAACGTGTAGCATAAGCAGAATAACAGTTCCTTTTACTCTGGCAGTAGGCTATCTCCGCCAGTGTATACACCCGGGCGGTAAACTTGTCTTCCCCAGCTAGAATTGCCTGTTTAATTCGTTCTATCTCTATAATATCTGTTCCAATGCCAATAATCAAAACAAATCACCCCAGTATGACTGCTTTTTCCCATACTTGCTCTGTAATAGCTTTGCCAGAATAATGGCTATCCACTCGCCAGTTGACCGCCCACGCTAGGCGTACAAGTGGAACAACCCCCTGCCAGGGCAGAGGGTTGTATTAATTAAAATAAAACTAATTTATGATTGCACTACCCAACCAACCGAAAGGGAATTAGCTACATTCCCAGAATTTTTTTGAGTTTTTTCGCTTGGGCCCGGCTAACTGGTACTTCACTTTTCTCGGCATCCTCCACTATTAGGGTGTAGGTCCCGTTGAAAAAGGGGACAATTTCTCTTACCTTGTGCAGGTTGACAATATAACATCTATGGGTTCGGAAGAACATTGTTGAACTCAAGCGGGCTTCCAGTTCTTTGAGGGTGTATCGGGTAAAGAGTTTATCAGAAAAAGTCTTAATATACACATAGTCTTGCTCGGTAAAGGAATAAATTATATCTGCTTCATTTACTAAAATTGTCTTGCCCTGCTTTTCAGCGGGAATCCGGTCAATCTTAAACTGAGAACCAGGCTGTGGTTGGGGTACGTCCCCCTTAGCCTGATCGTTATCGCCAACTCCAGCCCCTTCCGCCGCTTGCTGCTGGTGCACAGTTTTGGCGGCTTTAGCAATTGCTCGTGCTAAACGTTTTTCATCAATTGGCTTGAGCAGATAATCAATAGCTTCAACATCAAAGGCTCGAACTGCATATTCATCATAAGCACTAATGAAGATAACCTTAGGAGGATTGGATAATTCCTTAATGCGGGCACCTAGTTCCAAACCGTTCATCCCAGGCATTTCAATATCCAAAAACAGGATGGAGTAGTCGAGCGCATTAACTAACGTCAGAGCCTCTTGGGCGTTGGCGGCTTCCCCTACTACTTCTACGTTCTCGAACTGTTGTAATAAAAAACGCAGTTCTTTACGAGCAGGGTACTCGTCATCAACTATTAGTGCTTTTAACTTCATAATTCTCCCCTCCTTCATCTACTTTGAGCATTAACGGAATACGCATATACATTGACGTGCCTTTGTCTTCTTCGCTGACTATTTTGAGACCATAATCTACTCCAAACATGCTTTTCAACCGTTCGTGAACGTTACTCAAACCCACCCCATTGCCGGAACCAAAACCGGGAAGCAATACCTTAGGAAATTTATTTTTAGAAATACCCACCCCATCATCCTTAATAATGACAAGTATTTCTCCATCCACCTGCTTAGCGATAATCTGCACAGCACCTTGACCCATTTTGGGAGTAATCCCGTGTTTAACAGCATTTTCCACCAGTGGTTGAATACAGAGCACCGGCACTTTATATTTCATAAGTTCCGGATCAATATCGCGTAAGATTACTAGCTTTTCCCGGAATCTAGCTTTTTCTAACACTAAATAAGTGTTGACATATTCTAGTTCTTCCTCCAGTGTGTTAAACATGCCGTGTTTTTTTAAAGAGTGGCGGAAGAAAGCGGCCAATCGGATTAACAGCCTCCGAGCCGTTTCAGGATTGGTCCTGCTAAACATAATTATTGTATTTAGGGTATTAAATAAAAAATGGGGATTTATCTGGGCATGGAGAGCCTGGAGCTCAGCCCGGGTAATCAGCTGGGTCTGACGGTCCAACTCGGCCAGTTCCATCTGGACAGCCAATAACTGGGCAATTCCCACGGCCAGTTTAATCACATGAGGGGGAATTTTACCAAGTTTAGTCTGATACAGCTTTACCACCCCAATAACTTTACCCTGACATTTTAGGGGGGCAATTACTGCGGCTTCCAATGGGCAATCACAATCCTTGACCGGACAGTTAAGATTTTCTTTATTTTCGACTATTTTTAGTTCCCCAGTGGCGATAACTTGTTTGGTTGCATAAGTTAAAATCAGTCTGCCTGGTTGGTGGCGTTCGCAACCCGCACCAACATAAGCTAAAACCCGTTCGGTATCTGTAATTGCGACAGCAGCTACATCACTTATCTTGAGGATTATCTCCGCGGTTTTACGGGCTGTTTCTTCATTAAGCCCTCGTCGCAGGAATGGCAAAGTCTCATTGGCAATTTGCAAAGTGGAATCTATTGGATGGTCATCCATATTTATCGTTAATACCCGGCGTTTACCCATATAATCCGAGACAGCGTAGACTATAATAATATTAATCAGGCCTAATAGGAGAGTAATCTCCAACCAGATTTCCGTCCCAACCTTTAGCACACCGATTAGTAAAGTCTGTACTAGAGTCAGCACTAAACCTAAACCGGCAGCCCGCAAAAATTTCATTGGGTTCCTCCCCTCCTGCCACGGTGTAATTACACCATTAGTGCAACTTTTGGTAATTATCAATGCGCTGCGAGGTACCCATTACTAAGTAAAAATGTTTGTTAAGGCAACATTATAAATATTCTATCTATTTTTCAGGATTCCTTTATTTGTCGAGAAATTTTTTGCAGAGTCTAGAGTTAAACGGACAAATACTAAACTAAGTGGTTTCTATTAAAACTAACTGCAATTACCTAGTAGAGTTAATCGCCGGATAATGCTTAGAATTTCTTGAAAAGCTAGGGTTGAACAGTGGTTAGGAGGGTTGACACCATGGAATTGAGCTCAGTTGCCCGCAGAATTCTGGAAGAACGTTACCTGCAACTAATGGAAACGCCTGAAGAACGTTTTTTGGCCATTAGCCGACATATAGCCTCCATTGAGGGAGCTTGTCAAGAAGCGTGGGCAAAAAAGTTCTTTTTAGCCTTTGATCAGCGTTTACTTATTCTCAACAGCCCGGTGTTAGTTAATTACGAGGTGGCTGGACGCAAGGCCCAGGGTTCAGCTACAGAGAGCAGCTAGCTTTGGGAGCTATATCATCGGACTAAAAGACAGGGGAATAGCTATTTACTTCTTGAGGTAAAGCCGTTCTAAAAAAGAAACTACGCCTGGGGCATCGTCTAACCCGAAACAAGGAACTCCCAAGTCAAAGGTAATGTCGCTGGTGATGGCAATTAGTTCCTCCGGTTGACAAAGTAGTTCTTCATAAACCCCGGAACGGAAAACCTCAATTTTTGGTTTGTTTCCCCGTTTGTAGCCCTCGGTAATAATAATGTCCACACCGGTGATAGTTTCAGCAATTTGGTCGAGGGTGAGTTCTTCCTCCACCTTGCTAATCATGGCAAACTTGGTAGGCGAGGAAATGACCACAGTGTCAGCTCCGGCCTCGGCATGACGCCAAGTGTCTTTTCCGGGTTTGTCGATATTAAAGCCATGAGTATCATGCTTAATGGTAGCAACCTTCCAACCCCGCTTTTTAATTTCCCGTAAAATTTTTTCCAGCATGGTAGTTTTGCCTACATTAGACTTACCGACTAGTGAAATAACCGGAATCATCACAGCACCATCCTCCTTATACTTTTCCTGCTTAATTTTATTACTTATTAACTGTTCAGTTATTTCCCTATTTACTTAATTCACCTGTACCTTTTAGTGCCCTTGCCCGATCTAGATCGGCGGGGGTATTCACATTAAAAAAAGCCTTTTCCGCCTCAGCATACTCCTTGATTTTATCTTCTTCTAGGTAACCGACTTTAACCTCAGGGTAAAAGGCAATTATTTTGAAGATCTCCTGTTCCAGACACTTAGCAATAGGTCCAATACAGTTTTTACTATATACAGCATGTAAAGGCTGATGATGTTCGCCTATTCTAGGCAAAAGCACATCGAAGCAATTTACATTTTCCACCATGTATTTACCTAGTTGCCAGTTTAGGAAGGGCATATCACAGGCTACAATAAAGTTGTAAAAATTGGCAGAAACCGTGATTCCTGCATGAATCCCACTTAGTGGGCCCTTCTTGGGAATTATATCGGTTGTTACTTTTACCCCTAAGTCCCGGTACTGCTCCGGTTCATTGGATACAATAATTATCTCTGTACAAAACCGACGCAGGTTTTGGACACCCTCTTGAATAAAAGTGCTGTCCCCTAGGGTCAATAAAGCTTTATTCACACCCATCCGGGAATTTCTTCCACCGGCTAGAATAATTCCTGAAGCAACCATTAACCCGTCTCCTTACCGAACTTAATTCACATTCTGAACTCTAATTGTCAATAGCATGGCTATTTTATTTAACTAGATTACCGAAAAACGCTTCAATTTATGACTCCTTTTATGTAATAATATATATTAGGTTTTCGACTTATATAACCAAATTCCTACTTAAATTCAGCTCTGCTTTAACTAAATTGCTTAGGAGGCTTATAACATGGAATTTCGTCATTTCCCCAATAGCAAGCTGCAGATTTCCCGGTTAGGTTTAGGCGGGATACCCCTCCAACGGGTTACTGCTTCCGAAGTTGGGCTTATACTTGCCACCGCTAGGGAGGCGGGGATTAACTTTATTGATACTGCCCGGGGTTATTCAGTAAGTGAAGAGCTGCTTGGTCAAGGACTAAAGTCCAAGCGGACTGACTTCGTGCTGGCTAGTAAATCCATGCAGCGTAGTAAAGAGGGAATTCTCCAGGATATTAAGCTTAGTTTAACTAGCTTAGGTACAGATTATCTAGATATCTACCAACTGCATAATATCCGAACACAAGGTGACTGGGAACAGGTTTCCGCCCCTGATGGTGCTTTGGCTGGTTTAATCGAAGCCCAACAGGCAGGTCTAATCTTACAGCTTGGGGTGACTTCCCACTCCGCCGACACCATGGCCATCATTCTAGAACAAGGCCAGTTTGCTTCTATGATGTTTCCTTATAATGTGATAGAAAGTCAAAATAAGCAGCTTTTTGCAACCTCCCAAATTAAGGGAACCTTGACATTGGCCATGAAACCCCTAGCTGGTGGTTTTATCCCTAAAGCTAGTCAGGCCATTCGTTATCTGGCCACTGATACTAATGTGGACTGTATCTTGGTGGGCATGGGTTCACATACCGAAATTACAGCCAACACTAAGGCTTTAGAGGAAGGCCCTTTAACTCTGGAGGAAACAAGGGAATTGGAGGCCTGGGCTGCTCAAGCCGGTCAGGATTTTTGCCGCCGTTGTGGCTACTGCCTGCCTTGTCCCCAGGGAATTGACATCCCCATGGTCTTTCTACTAGAAGGTTATTATGACCGTTATGAATTGCAGGGTTGGTCCCAGGAGCGGTATGCCACCCTGCCCGTTCCCGGTACTGCCTGCCAGGCCTGTGGACAATGTGAGGAAAAGTGCCCCTACGGGTTACCCATTGCAGCCAAGATGGCTCGGGCGGCAGAGAAATTATCCAGTTAGTATGCATTGTTAAGAAATTAACAGTTGCAAGAGCAGGCTATTCGGCATGCGAAGGTATGAAATTTGTTCTTAAAGTTGGGGATAAAAAGAAAAAAGACCCAGATAACTGAGTCTCTTTTCAGAAAACGTACAAGAACTTGAATTGGAAAACGAACAAGAAAACGAATTAGAAATTGAACTGGAATTTTGTTCAAATTTATTGTACTACTGTTTCGGTAAAAGTTCAAGAAAAATATTTTGAATCATATGTTTGGAATCATATGTTTTATTATATCTTATGAATCAGAATATTATTTTGATACAACTTTTTTGTAAGGTGTACCAGTTTGTTCAATAAGGTCCAAATGGTTATTTGTTAAACAATGTTCAAGCAACTTACTTGCAACTTTCCCTGCAATATGTTTCTTTTGGATCAATTCATTAACAAATAACTTTTGTCCAAGGTACATATTAGGTTTTCCAGCGTTTCTTGTATAAAAATCTTTTACAATCTGGACGGTATCAGGAACTAGTTTATCCAATTCCTCAGCACTTAATTCATCTTGTGTAGCAACTTCTATTCCAAGCATCGATTCAATTGAAGTTGCGGAATCTGCAAAACTCAGAATTAATTTGTCTT
The DNA here is from genome assembly GCA_049302075.1 of Carboxydocellales bacterium. Taxonomy (GTDB): domain Bacteria; phylum Bacillota; order Carboxydocellales; family JAJZTU01; genus JBAQLS01. Next base: position 30,072 of record JBAQLS010000012.1, read on the forward strand.
CAGCAATTGCGGCTTCAAGATAAACTAAATGAACATGTTTCCCGTAAAACTTGAGCCTGTTCATTAGTGGAATCATATCTTTATCGGCTGAAATTATTACGTAATGTGTTACTTCTTGACGTTTAAGGACTGTTTCAAGAGCATCAAGGCTTAGTTCAATATCACCCGCATTTTTTCTATTTTCACTACCGGGGTTGCTACTAAAAACATGTTTTGGAGTTACTCTGCGCTTCTGAATCTCTGTTTGTACATTGCGGATTTTTTCGTAATCAGCATATGCCCGAAAAATGCGAACGGTGTCCTCTTTGTATAAATCCCAAATTTTATCCACTACTTTTACAAGCGGGTCTGTCAACCCTCCATAATAATCGGACATGGTCCAATATGTATTGTCTAAATCCCAAAAAATCGAAACGACTTTTGACATGATTACTTCCTATATATTTACTTAAAATGTGGATTTCGACAACAAGTAGGAAAAACCTGCTATTTATTGAAAATTTATAAGTGTGAGGTTAAGCCGAACCAACTTCACATATCAACAGTATAAACGACTCCCGCTGCGCTCCGCCTAACTTGTTCGTTGGCACACTTTTTACGGATCGGGCATGGGGTTTGTATGGCAAGAGGTGCGCCAGCTTACCGTGAGTTCGGTAATGGGTTAAACGTTAGGCAAAAGATGACGCAAAATTTTATGTCCATTCAGGGCGCGGATATTAATTTACGTGATGGGTGATTGTTAATGACTAGTTATGAAAAATGGTCTATGTTAGGACACTGGGCGAGTGGTTTTGGCACGGTTATTGTTTCGATTATTTTAGGTATTATTTACATATAAAATATCTAAAAAGCAGGTAGAATTATCAAAAAATAATTTAAAAATTGAGCTCTTTCAGCAGAGATATGACATTTATTGTAGATTGGAAGAAATCTTAAGAGGTACCATTGCAGCAAATGACGCAGGTAGTTATGTTGAATTGCTCCATCAGTTCATTCCCCCACTTGCTCCATTAGCTTTTCCAGTTCCGCTTTACTAAAGTTGTAAACTTGCTCACAGAAATGGCATCTTAGTTCCGCTCCACCTTCGGCAGCCATTTCGGCTAATTCCCGCCAACCCAGGGAGACTAGTACTCCGCCTAATCGCTCATGGGAGCATTTGCAGCCTAGTTTCACTTCCCTGTCGGCTAAAATCCGGATATCCATACCAACTAAAACCGTCTCTAGCACCTGCTCCACACTTAAGCCTTCTGCTAGCAGTTCCGAGACAGGACGGGTTGCGGCAACATTAGCTTCCAACTGCTTAATTATCTCTTCCTCAGCTCCCGGCATCAACTGAATAAGATAACCTCCGGCAGTGATTACTTGACCATTGGGGGCTACAAGTACTCCCAAAGCCACCACTGAGGGGGTTTGTTCCGATTGGGCAAAATAATAGGTTAAATCCTCAGCAATTTCCCCGGAAACCAGAGGTACCGTTCCGGTAAAAGGTTCCTTTAAACCTAAATCTTTGGTTATGTATAGATGACCCTTACCAACCGCTTTACCCACGTCCAATTTGCCAGGAGCTTTGGGTGGCAAATCTGTCAGGGGTTCCTGAACATACCCTCTAATTATACCATCGGCCCCTGCTTGGGTAATGACCCCTCCTAAGGGGCCATCACCAATGATGCGTAGGGTTACAGTTTCCTCGTTTTTCAATGTAGCACTTATTAAAGCTGCTGCCATTAAACTACGCCCCAAGGCGGCTGTAGCTGTGGGCAATGTAGAGTGACGCAAGCGCGCTTCCTCCACCATTTCTGTCGCACTAATAGCCAAAGCCCGTAATTGACCACCGCCTGCGATGGCCTGCAATAACTGATTACTCATTCCTAAATCCCCTCCCCTTGCTCTGGCAGCCTTACATCCTCAGTTATTACTTCCACCAAGGCCGGTACCTATATATTTTACCCCCTAGGCCGCTAGTTGGCAAACCACCGTCTGAGCAACATTTTGTTCCACCATTTAAGAGTAACTCCTTTAATCAGTGTCAAAAAGCCACGGAAATGCTTTTCCGTGGTTGAAGTGTTTACTCTGGCATAGCCAATGTAATAAAACATTACATTGGCTATTTACTTTGCCCACCTATTTTTTGTCCTTCAGGTTTTCCCATTATTGTACTCAATTCAATTGACATTTGAGTGTAAAAATCAATATTACTCCAAATAAGGATATTATTACATCATTCCTCAGCAAGGTTTTTGTCGATTTTTGTCGAACTCACTTTCATGCAGAATAGCCTTATGTCAAGGGTCTTGCCAAAAATGTCAACATTTACATCCCTTCATAGTAAAGGTTTTTGTCGATTATTGTCGAATCCTCTCCTTATGAAAAGGTTTGTTACCTTTTTCGCAAAGTTAGCTTAGCACAAGTTAATAACTCCTAGTTTAGTGCACAGAAATGGGTGGTCAGGATGAAACTACTAGGATTGGATCTGCACACCACAGAGCACAAACTAAAACTCTTCATTATCGTTGCAGGTCTAGTAATGATCTCTGGGATTAGTTCTGTGGTGGCCATCCAGGTAACTAGTACTCCCCAGTTTTGTTCCCGCTGTCACGAAATGCAGCCTGAATATGTAACCTGGCTTTCTTCGGCTCATAATACCGTAGCTTGTACGAAATGTCACATTGAACCTGGGGCTGTCAACTTGTTCAAACATAAGCTTACAGCTATGAAACAGCTTTACTTTCATTTTACTAACTCCTATGTTACTCCCATCGAACTACCTGAACCGATTAAAAATGGGGTTTGCCTGGAATGTCATAGCCCAAACCGGATAGTATCCCCTAGTGGTGATCTCAGCTTCCCGCACCAAAAACACATAGCCGAAAAGCTAGCCTGTGTCCAATGCCACTCCGGGGTGGTGCACGGCAATATTGAGCAACGGGGTTTTACCACGGCTACAGATTATGCTTCCTGGACTCCAGGGATGGGCAAGGCTTATATGAAGCCGGATTTCACCAGAACCAAAATGGAGAATTGTGTGGAGTGCCACGAATCCAGAGATGTCCCGGTAACCTGTAATACCTGCCATACTAAGCTGGTCTCCCCTCCCTCCCATCAATCAGGCTGGATGCAACAACACGGCAAACAGGCCCAAAATAATTTCCAGGCCTGTGATAAATGTCACTCAAAGACCGGCAGCTGGGTAGTTAATTCCAAAGATCCCGGAGTTAAAGGTTATCTCCGGAACAACACTTTTTGCCTGAATTGTCATGCCAAAAACAAACCGCCCGGCCATACTGAGGACTGGCGCAATATTCACGGTCCTCAAGCCAACGCAAACAGTTCCGGTTGTCTGGCTTGTCACCTGGAGAACCGGGTTCCCCAGTCGGTCAAAGGCACTGTACCTGAATCCTCTTGTGCCAAATGCCACAGCAAGCCAATGCACCAAGGCTTTGTAGAGCAGAATCGACACCCCTTTTCCTTAAAAGGCAGACAAATCAATGCTAGCTGTATAAGCTGTCACCCCAAAAATTTGTGTAGTAATTGTCATTATATTGGACCCGCCGCTAAAAGGTAAAAACCTTTATTAGCAAGCTAGCTACTAATAAAAAAATAAGGAGTGAAGGTCCCATGGCAGAATTATCTCAACAGCTTCCAGCACCAAAAACCATTAAGCCGATAACCGGCATTGTGATTATCTTGGTTTCCCTGCTGATGTTTTCAGGGGTTGGAATATTCCTGGGTAAAATGTTCTTTTGGAATAACTATAACACCATCTCTCGAGCCGATGCAGTTTTGGCTCAAAACCTGGAGCAGGTGAAATCCGACCCGAAAAACCCTAACAAATTAGCAAACTTGGGTTGGGCCTATTTCCAAAAGCAAAATTACCAGCAGGCCATTGCTACCTATAAAGAAGTTCTCAAGTACGATAGTAACCACTTTGCTGCTAAGGCCAACATGGGACTAGCTTACCTTTCACTAGGTAAATATGACCGAGCCGAGGATTACCTTAAACAAGCCATAAAAATAGTGCCAAAATCCGACATGGCCCATACTAACCTAGGTCTGGTCTATATTAAAAAAGAAAAGTACAAAGAAGCAAAGCAAGAGTTGGACATTGCCTACCAGATTAACCCTGGTTCAGTAGAGATTCTCTACAATCTGGGCTATTGCAGTGAAAAACTAGGTAACCTGGGAGATGCCAAGTACATGTACCAGCAAGCTCTCAGCCTTGATCCCAAAAACACCAAGGCCGCTGAGGCCCTAGCTAAATTAAATCAACCAAATAAATAAGCACTAGAGAGCGAGGTGAGCCGGTAATTTTTGCCGGCAGCAAGATGCAAATAGCACAAAATCGCGGGTGGTCCGTAGGAAGAATTAAACTAGCAGTTGGTCTAAGCTTTCTCCTGGTTACCTTAATATTCGCTGCATTATTCATATTGAAAACCAACCCGGTGAATATCATCAGCAACAATTTGCCCTTTAGTTTAACTAATAGCCAGCCCCGTTTCCTCTTTGCCATCTATGGTTCCGGTATGAACGGTGGCTTAAGTAAGCCTATGGAGGTTACGGTAAGCGGCGAACAAATTTATGTTACTGATACCGGCAATAAGCGAGTCCAGATTTTTGACCGGGAGGGCAACTCTGTTAAGCAATTTGGCGTAGCAGGCTCTAACCCGGGACAATTTGATTTCCCTTATGGAATCGCTGTGGATGGTAATGGTTCAATTTACGTCTCAGATATGAATAACGCCAACCTTTCAGTTTTTGATAACACTGGTCGTTTTATCCGGGTACTGGTGGACAAAAAGTCCCTGAACAAGCCGGGTGGCATATTTTTGGCAGGGAATAAACTCTATGTAACAGATATTGGGGCGGCCAAGGTTAAGGTCTTCGGCCTAAATGGCAGCAAGCTGCTGGAATTCGGCAAGCCGGGTAAAGGCAAAGGGGAACTTAAATCCCCTAATAGCGTTACCGTCGATGGCAACCTAGTCTATGTTGCTGACTCCGGCAATGACCGGGTCCAGATCTTTGATACTACCGGCAAGCACCTTAGTGTTTGGGGTGCTGCCTCCGGAAATAACAGCGGGATGTTTGTTAACCCCCGGGGCATTGGAGTAGCTGCTGGTAAGGTTTTCATCGCCAGCAAAGTAACCAATTATATCGTAACCCTGGATAAGAACGGTACTAAGCTTTTGACTTGGGGGGGCATGGGGCAGGATGACGATAAATTCGCCCTACCCAACGGACTGTTTGTGGACTCTGAGGGCCGCATCTACATTGCCGATACTGTTAACCAAAGGATAGTGGTCTATCAAAACTAACCCCGTGGTAATGAGCGGGCGTCCATTCTAAGGGACGGTACGCCCGCCATTATATAAGCTGGTTACTAAAATAAAACATAAAGGGGGGGTAAGGTCGGCGCCTAGGGTCGGTCAGTAACCCGTTACATAAAAGGGCAATGCTAGGCAGGTCCTAGAGCAACAGGGAACCAGCTAACAAAAAACTAAAAAACAAGGGGGAACAAAACACATGTCCATGAAGAGATTCAGTTTGATTCTAGCTCTATCCCTAACCTTCTTACTTGCTATCACAGCTACCGCTTTTGCCGCCCAAAATGCGGATTCTGCCGCAGTAAAAGGTGACGGCGTATCTGACTTCCTAGCTACCCCCAAGAACACTACTTCCGGCTATCCTGATGGTATCTACCTGGAAGACAAGAATGCCGATGGCATCGTTGATGACATTCACTCCAACTACCAGCGTAACACTGACGCCTGTGCTTCCTGTCACGCAACTCACACCGGCGTTGGCGCAGCTCTGCTCCAATGGGCAACCGTTACCGAAACCTGTAATGCCTGTCACGATGGTACCATTGCTCAGACCTATGACGTAATGAATGGTATAATCGCCGCTACTGGCAAGCGGACCTTTGGCGGTCTTTTCAACGAGGCTGCAGCCGAAGGAACTAATTCCCTTTCTCGGCACAGTGTAGGAACTGTTAATATCGGCGCAGCCCCCGGTGGTGCCGGTGCCAGTGCTACCACAGATGCTAACGGCTCCGCTTGGGCTAATCAGTTCGAATGTACCTCTTGCCACACTCCTCACGGTCAAGGTGCCAACTTCCGGATTCTGACTCCTGATGTTAACGGCCTGGCCCTGTTAGGCAAAAAAGTCGGTCAAGCTTTAACAACTACCGACAACCTAGTCTTCACCTCTCCTGATACCAACTGGATTGCCGGCTATCCTTACAGCAAGTCCACCAAGATTTATGTAGGCGGAGTAGCTGCTGCTTCCAGCACCTATACCATCGACTATAAAGCCGGTAAAGTAACCTTTAATGCTGCCCAAACCGGTGCTGTAACCGCTGACTATGTACCTGCTATAAAAGTAAGTGCTACTGTAACTGGTAAATTAACCGCTGCTGAAACTGTTGTATATGGATCTGGCTTTAACAAATTCTGCGGAGCCTGCCATACTGACTATAACACAACTGGTATTACCGGTGCAGGCAAAAATCTAAATGGTGTCTATCATGAGGCTTACCGTCACGCTGTTGGCTTCGCCTACAGCAGTGGCCAGAAACCCGGCCTGAAATTAGGCACTGGTAATGAAGTACTCTGCATGACCTGCCACGTTGCCCACGGTACCGACCAAGGCTGGTGGACTGACTGGAAAACTACTTCCGGTTGGGCTGGCGATGTATCCGGTGAAAATGCCGGTTCCTCTGCTCTGAAGCGTCTGCCTAACATGAGTACTTGCGAAGCTTGCCACTCCAAAGGCGCAGGTAACTACAGCTACTAAGAACAATTAGTAAAAAGTCTTATAAAGTAATAAGGTCTAACTAAGCGGGAGCCATTGCGGCTCCCGCTTTCTTTTTAGCTTGAATAATTAACTTTAAGACCCCGAGCAGGCTGTTAAAAAACCCGTCTAGCGCAGAGAAAACAGTAACAAGGCCGCAGGCATACTCTTTGTACGTCGAGAACCTTGTTACTGTTTTCGACAAAGCTATCCTGAAAATTCATACTTAATTTTCATATACTGTTGGTGCCACGTGAGTTGCATGGATGTCTAGACGGGGAATTTTAACAGCCTGCAGGAATAAAATTATCCACTCTGAGATATACTAATCATTAATGCTATTACGAGAGGGTTGGTAGTGATGAAGTTGAAAAGATTATTCTTCCGACAGATTCGAGTTCAAGTACTAAACAGCGTAGGCAATAAAAGGCCTGTAACAAGCAGTTTAACCGGGGCTAAAGGGTGGGTAAAAAGAATTGTAGTGGCCGTAGTGGTTGTTGGTCTGGTGTTTTTCATCGGTACGATAGCTTTGTTAGGTAATACTGTTAAGCAGGTTAGTACTTTCCTACCTAACCAACCCAGTATTAAGCTAGTGGCCCTGGAGCATTTTGTAGCGGCTAAAACCGGCATCCCGGAAGAAGATATCCAGCATACGCTAGAGAGTTTAACCACTTGGTTCAAATCCATAAAGGGTCAAAGAGGTGCCGAAACACAGATTGACCAATAGCTAAATAATTTTATCAGGCAAGCACTCATACTGGGCGCACAGTAAAAAGCCCACCAGGTATTTATTACCGGGTGGGCTTTTTAATAGTTTAATTAAGTTATAGTCACCATGGGTTACTTTCTCCATTATCCCAACCTAGTCCATAACCAGCTGGGGTTGATTAGCAACACCAGCTTTACTATCAGCCGCTCCGGCTACCTCGGCAGGTTTATTCGCTTTCTTGCCACGCATCATTAGAGCCAGGGGCAATGTTATTAAAGCAATAAAGCAGGTAACCAATAAAGTATCATTGATTGCTATCAAAGCAGCCTGTTTCTGCACCAAACCGGTTAAAATCCCCAGTGACACCCCTCGGATTTCACTCAGAGCCAACCCTGTTGAGCTTAACCCGCCTTGGATATATTTTAACACATCCTGGGTGTTGGAATTAAAGGAGGAGGCTTGTTCAACCAATTGGGAATAATTATAAACCAGCCGATTCTGCATAATGGTCGTTAGTACCGCAATCCCCAGGGAACCGGCAATCTGTCGGAGTACATTGGACAAGGCTGAGGCCCGGGCTACTAAGTGGAAGGGCACGGAATTCATACCGGCGGTTGTGGCCGGCATCATGGACAAGCCCATACCTAACCCGCGTAATATCAGAACCCAGGTAATATAAGTGGCGTTAGATTCCAAGGTGAGCTGGGCTAAAAGGTAAGTGGTCCAGGTGAGGATAATTAAACCGGGAATTACTACGGGTTTTGCCCCAAAACGGTCAAAAAGCTTGCCCCCGATGGGCATGGTAATTCCGGTAGCTATGGCGCTGGGGAACATTAGAATCCCTGTCTGCACAGCAGAATAGCCTTGCAGGTTTTGTAAGAACAGGGGCAAGAGAAATATCCCTCCGAACATGGCTATATTGACCATGCCGGAAATCATAATACTTAAAGTAAAGGGCCAAATCTTCAAAATTCTTAAATCCAGTAGAGGGTCCTCGTGAGTTAATTCATTGATCACAAACAGCACTAGGCTAAAAACACCGAGCATTAATAGGCCGACCACTTTAAAATCAGACCACTGGATAGTTGAACCTTCGCCTAAAATGTATAATATGCTAACCAAGCCTGTTGCTGATAAAATAAAACCTAAATAATCGAAGGATTTGGCTGGTTTACTGGGAGATTCCTTGAGTAACAAACCGGCTAGGATTACCGCAACCACACCAACTGGTATATTAATAGTAAAGATTAGCCGCCAATCCAAGTGTTCTACTATATATCCACTTAAAGTAGGACCAATAGCCGGGGCGGCCATGGCCGCAATCCCCCAGATCCCTAAAGCCATACCTCGTTCTTCCTGGGGAACTACCTGATAAAGAATCATCATACTAACCGGCATGATCATTCCTCCTCCCAGGGCTTGAATTATCCTGGCAATGATCATGGCGGTGTTGCTCCAAGCAAAACCACATAGTGCTGAGCCTACAGTAAACAGCACCAAGGCCCAGACATAGGTCTTTTTACTGCCATAAGTATCGGCAAAATATCCGGATAAAGGAATGACCGCCCCCATGGTTAGCATATAACCGCTGAGCACCCATTGGATATCGTTAGTGGATACCCCAAACACCGCCATCATCTTGGGGATGGCAATATTCACGATACTAGTATCCAGAATGGCCATAAAAGTTCCGAAAACTACCACCAATAAAGCTACCCATTTATAAAAAGCATCTTGTTTTTGGGATTCCATTTTGCCACCCCGTCTATTTTACGTGAATTTTAATAACCGCATTAGTACCTGGTAGAAATTTTGTATTCAGATTGGTAAATTCAATTTTTACCGGAATCTTCTGTACTACCTTGGTAAAATTGCCACCAGTTGAGGTAGGCAGTAAGGAAAAAGTTGAGGCGGTAGCCTGACCAATAGATTTTAGTTGCCCGGTGAATTGCTGACTTTGAAATTCGTCAATTACAATATCCACCTGTTGTCCAGGTTTAAGCATATTTAACTTGGTTTCCTCAATATTGGCGGAAATATAAAGCTTGGTCGGATCGACTATCATCCCTAGGAGTTGTCCCGGGGAAACCACTTCTCCAACGGTTCCTTGTTTTTTAATGACCACTCCGCTAATTGGTGCTTTAATAATGGCCATATCCAAGCTAGAATCAGGTAAATTAATCATTTCCTGTCGGCCGAGGATTTGGCCTTTCTGAACCACTTGACCCTCTTCCATGTTAAATTCCAGGAGTTTACCGGCAATCTGTGGGCTTACCCGTACAATATCACCAGTGATTTTGGCATCCTCTGTGGAAACATAATACTTGTTTTCGTACCAATAGTAACCCGCAACACCTAGAATAGTGATTAACATAATTAACAAGACCGAAATGATCATGATTTTCCGCTTTCCGTTCATTTGCGCTTACCCCCATAGTTCTTTACAGTTTGTTCTGATGCGAATCGTTTAATTTTAACATTGTTTTTCCCGATTTGTCTATAGCTAAAAAATCGGCGGAAGGACTGATGCAAGCCCTTCCGAAATTAAAACGCCGGGGGTACATGTTTGTAAAATTAGCGGACTATGTACATCCTAGATAGCCCGGTGTTTTTCCAGAAGCTCCCGAAAATACACCTTACCATTTTGATCAAGCTGAGCTAGAAGCTTAAGCGCCGCTTGGACATCATCATCAGCCCGGTGGGCACGTTGAACATTGATTTGATGGGCCGCCAAAAGTCGTTGTAACGCAGCTGAGGGAAATCCTTTTTGCTTCCAATTGATGCCTCGCATTGAGCATAACCAGGGCTTTTGCTCACAATAAGGAAATAAGCGGATCATAAAGCCCCGGTCAAATGAGGCGTTATGGGCAACTAAAAACTCAGCCCGCTGGAGCATCTCCTCGATTCGACCATGGTCAAGGTGTTTACCCTTTACATCTCGCTGATAAATGCCGTGAATCCGGGAAGCCGCCCAAGGAATTGGCTTGATCGATTCCCGAAGGCCCACATATTCGTCGACAATGCTAATAATCTCCCCTGTCTCCCGCCGAAACTCAAAAAGACATAAAGCAAGTTCCACAATTTCATCAGAGACGGGACTTAACCCGGTTGTCTCCACATCCAAATAACCGGCAATTCCTACTGTATTGGTTAATTGCAAGCCGGCTCCTCCCTTCCCGAGCAAAGAATAGTAATTGTTACAAGCTTAGTTAATAATTTGGGTTATAACTAATTCGTCAACCTTTAATCCTATTCCTCTATTAATCTGTAGGCAATGACCAACTGAAGCTTGGGGAAACATTGCGGATGAAAAAGTAGTCCTGCAAGCCACTAACTATACTCTTGCTTAACTCCAATTGGTATTGCTCCTGCTGAAGTAACTGTTTTTCCCGGCAGTTTGTCATAAAGCCCAGTTCAATGAGCACCCCAACCTGGGTGGTATTTCTTAGGATATAGTAGTTAGCCGGCTGAGCCGAATGTTTATTTAGGTTGTATTGTACCATTTGTTTGTTTAGAGAATTTTGTACAGCGCCAGCTAGCTCCAAGGCATTGGCGATATCTTGGTTGTACATCAGCATGGCTCCGGTTGTAGAGGGTTTATTACCATTGGCATTAACATGAACACTAAGAAAAATATCCGGCTGATTGGTTTCGATGATGGTCACCCGGGCTGCAAGGTCGGCCCTATGGCTGGCGGGTCTGCTATCGCCTTGTCTGCCCAAGTCTACATCATTTTGGCGGGTTAAGGTGACTAAGGCCCCAAGTTTGGTCAGCTGCTGGTCAAGCTTTAAGGCAACAGCTAGGTTGATTTCCTTTTCCAGAAAGTCCTGGCTGTTGGCGCCACCATCGATCCCCCCGTGGCCGGGGTCAATTAATATTCTTTTACCTGCTAGTTGGTTGGTTCGAATCAAACTGGAAACTCGGCTGCTAGATGACCAAAAAATCACCGTTAGAGCTATCAGCACTAACAAAATGGCCATACTAACCCCTTTGATAACTCCTTGAACAGGTATTTTCAAGGGAATTGCTATAAACAGCACGTTTTTTCCGCTGACATGTATTGGCTTTTGCATTGTTTACCTCCAAAGCTAGTTAACTACTTTGTGAAGAGGCCTAAACTTCTACTTTTGCCGAGTAGGAACAACAGCAGACTATAGGCAACAGCAAAAATGAAAAATTCTGTACCCAACTGAATTAACCTATGTAAACCATCAACACCAGGCCAAAGTAAAGGCAACGAAGGTTTAAGCACCAACACTACCATCAGGGAAATCCCTGTGGAAGCTAAGGCTGTTGCGCCGGGCTGGAAGAATTTTAGGTTGCCCAGTACCGGGTTTTGTTTACCACCTAAAACTAATAGCAGCAAGCAGGAGGACACTACACTTAGAGTAGCCGCCACAGCTATCCCAGGTAAACCGATCAGCGGTACGAATATTAATAAATAGATATAGTTTAAGCTGGCATCCACAACACCATTAAAAATTAGAATACGGAAATTATACTCGGCGAAGTAGTACCTGAGTAAAAGATCCCGCAAAGCATAGAAAAACAAACCAATGGTATAGCCCTGAAAAACTATGGCGATTAGCTCACTTTGTTTGAGCGTCAAGGCTCCCCTCCTAAACACAAAGTCTACGATGGGAACTGCCTGTACGCAAAAATATATAGCCATGGGTACCAGCACTATGCATAGTAAATTGATTATCTTTTGCAGGGTTAGCACTGTACTTTGGAAATTTTTCCGGACTATGCTTTTTGTAAGGGCTGGATAGACAATAAACATTATGCTGATTATAAAGGTAGAATAAAGCAATATGAAGCCCTGAAAACCTAAGTTTAAGGAAGTTATACTACCCACACCCTGATGAGTAGCAAAATAGTTTTCTAGTGCAACAGTTAGCTTTTTTAGTAAAGCGAGCAGGGCTACGGGAATACCTAACAGCAAGTATTTTTTGAGTTCAGGGAACAAAGTGCTGGGCCAAGCCGGCGCAGGTAAACCTAGGGCGATTGCCTGAGGGAGCTGAAGAACAAACAGCAGGATATAACCAACAAGGGTTCCCCCTATTAAGGCATATAAGGGTAGTGCTGGACCCTGATAATAAGTGCCGGCAATAACTGCAAAGTTATAAAATAAGGCTATCGCAGAGGAAATCAGAAACCGGTTATGGGCCTGGAGAAAAGCCAGACATAAATTGGCAATGGTAATAAAGAAGATGTTAGCTAGAAAGAGCCGGAGCAAAAAGGCTGCCGTTTCCACTGCTAGGCCACTAAATCCAGAGGAAAATAGGGTGATTAAGCGATTAGTATTGGCTAACCCCAACAAGAAAAGTAAACTTGCCAAAAGAAGGTACAAACAAAAAAGGTTTGCTACTAACTGACGGTGGCGTCCTGCCTTCTCCGCTTCGTAATATAGAGGCACAAAGTTTACCGCTAGAGAGCTCCCAAAAATCTGAAATAAAGCCTCGGGAATTAACAAAGCCACAAAATAGGCATCGGTAACAAGGGTAGCCCCAAACTTTGCGGTAATTAAGACATCCCGCCATAAACCTGTTAGGTTACAAAATAGGGAGATTAAAATCACTAAAAAGGAAGTCCTAATCCACCAAAATGAAACGCTAAACATCCCTACCTCCCGTTAAAGCACACCACCTTTTATTCTTCTATATTACCAGCTGGGCTAAATATTCCACCTACCACAATTTACATAAAGGTAATTCGTTCTCTTAGTCGAAATAATTCACTAAAGGTTTAATTATGTTAACTAGCCCACCTAAAATCGCCGAATTCTATTGAAGCGGGGGATCCGTTTTTCAGGGGTTAAGCCACCTAACAATGGCCGGGCTACTTTTCGGTCCGCACCCGTCAGCTAACCTCGTAGGCGTTGAAAGGGAGGTGTTTTATATTGGTGGGACAAGTTAAATTAAACTTTTCAAAACATAAGGGTAAGAAAGGAGTTACCAATGAGCATTAAAAAAATATTATCAATTTCAGCTTTAACCGTCATGTTATCAGCAAGCATAATTTCCCCAGCGCTGGCTGCAACCAGTTATCACAATAAACAAAGTGTTAAATATACTATCCTACAGACACATAAACATAATTACAACTCAATTTGGCAACTACTAGAGAAATACGTCCGGGAGGGAAAAATTAGGCCGCTGCCGACGCTCACTCCTGCACCGAAACTTACTCCGGCTCCTGCTCCTAAACCTGCTCCTAAACCTGCTCCTGCTCCTGTTCCCGCTCCTAAACCTGCTCCCGCTCCTGTTCCTGTTCCTGTTCCTGTTCCTGCTCCCGCTCCTGTTCCTGTTCCGGCTCCGGCTCCGGCTCCTGGCTATACCATTAGTCAATTTGAGTTAAAAGTAGTGGACTTAGTGAACATTGAAAGGGGTAAGGCCGGTTTAAAACCCCTAGTTGGCGACCCGCTGTTAGGTAAGGGCGCTAGAGCAAAGTCCCAGGACATGGCCGATCAAGGCTATTTTGCCCATAACTCTCCTAAATACGGTACACCCTTTGAAATGATGAAATCCTTCGGAATCAGTTATATGACCGCTGGTGAAAATATTGCTGCCGGCCAAAGTACCCCGGAAGCAGTAGTAGCCGGTTGGATGAATAGTCCAGGTCACCGGGCAAACATTCTAAACGGTAACTTTGGTAAAATCGGTGTCGGCTACGTATCTGCAAATCAAAACTATCATCATTATTGGACCCAGTGGTTCACCAACTAACTTCAGGCTGTTGAAATTCCCCGTCTAGCTGTGTCAAAAGAATTGACAAGATCCTCGATGTACAATAAGTACACCTGTGGTCTTGTCAATTCTTTTTCCGTGCTATACGGGTTTTTCAGCAGCCTGAGACCTCTATGAAGGTAAACCGCCGGACCTCAATTCCTCTATCCAAGACAGTTTCTAAAAACATCACTTTAGGTCTAATCCACAACTCTTGATTACCATATAACGCCCGGTAAACAACAAATTCCTCCTCAGTTTCACTATGTTGGGCTAATCCTATAACTTGGTATAGGCCACCTTTATAATGACGGTATTGGCCTGGTTTTAATTCATCCATTATTAAACACCTTACCTTGTTTTTTCTATTCCGTAGACAGCGCTCGTTTGCGTTTAAACTTTTTCAGAAAAACCCCTAGTACCATATCCAGTTCCTCCATCTTAAACATCCGAGCAATTACTAGGTAAATCCCTACAGCCACACTGATAATAATACCAATCTCCGCAAGCTGTAAAATCTTTTGATTAACTGGGATAAATACTTCCCAATAGTAAGCCATAAAATAAGCGCAGACTCCCATGGCACTAGCCGCAACCAGAATTTTCAACACTGAATTTATTACTTTGCGCATACCAATCGGTCCGATTTTCCGCCTTAATAAATAGAGTAGGGCGATCATATCCAAAAATCCGGTCAGGGAATAGGCCAAGGCCAAACCTCTCGCTTCTAAATACCGGATAAACAGATGGTTTAAGATATAGTTAGCAGCGATAGTCAGTAAGCCAATTTTCAAAGGGGTAGTGGTATCCTGTATGGCATAAAACCCGCGAACAATCACAAATACTGCCGATTGAGCAAAAAGCCCAATGGAGTAATAAAATAACACGGCAGCTGTAGCAAGGGTGTCTTCAGGGAGGAACTTACCTTGTTCAAAGAGCAGGCGCACAATGGGCACCCCGAGAGTCATCAGCCCAACACTGGCCGGAATGGTTATAAAAATAATGGAACGAATCCCCAAAGAAAAAGTTTGCTTATACTCCTGCATTCGATCTGTTGCCGCCTGGGCGGTTAAGGTGGGGAATACAGCTGTACTAATGGCATAAGCGAAAACCCCGACTGGCAGGATCATTAACCTGTTGGCCATGCGTAGGGCGGTAATACTGCCTGAGGCTAAGCCGGAGGCCAGGTTTTGGTTAATCAATAGATTGACCTGACTCACCGATAAGCCAATTATGGCCGGGATCATCAGCAAGAAAATCCTTTTAACTCCGGGATGTTTTAGGTTTAGAACGGGTCGGTATTTCATTTTCTTCATGCGAATTAAGGAGGGAAACTGGATTAAAAAGTTGCCAATTACACCTACTATTACGCCGACTGAGAAACCGGCAATGCCAATGTAGGGGCCTAATAAAACACCCATAGCAATAATACCCACATTATAAATTACTGCCCCGATAACTGGATAAGTAAAATCCTTGTAGGAATTCAATATTCCCATCATTATCCCGTTTAATCCGGTAAATAAGACTGCTGGTAACATAATTCGCGATAATTTAATGGTTAAATCCAAACTCTCGCCCTGAAATTTACTGGCAACTATAGGAATTAAGAAGGGTGTAAAAATTTCACCCAAAATAATTCCTAAAAATAGGGCCATAACCGCAATATTGATTACCGTACTAGCCACATCCCAGGCTTCTTCCTCTTTTCCTTTAGCCAGGTAACCGGAGAACACAGGAATAAAGGCGGAACTTAACGCCCCTCCCACCAGTAAATTATATAACAAATCGGGAATGGAAAAAGCAGCAAAATAGGCGTCCGTAATGTAGGTACGACCAAATTGGGTAGTCATTGCCTGCTCCCGCACAAAGCCCAATACCCGGGAAAGCAGCATGGCAATCATAATTACCCCTGCAGCTTTGGCAATCCCCCTGTTTTGTTCAATAGTAGCTGGAATAGCTTTTTCGTCAGTATTCACCTATTGATACCCCTTTTTCTCGAATCCTGTTCTGTAGATATACCGTAAAAGAGCACAACTTAGTTGTGCTCTTAAAAATTTACATTTATCATCGACATTATACCATGTAAATTCGCCATAGACAAAGAACGAAGCGAACTTCGCAGCAGCAACCTGATTCGAAGAATCATTTCTTATCAAAACAAACACATTAATAGTCTCGTTAGGTGCTTCTGAGAAATACGTTCCAATGTTTCTATTATTCGCGGATCATATTTATTATCAGATAAATTTTTTAAATCATAAATTGATTGGGTAATAGAGAAAGATTGATTCCGGTACGGTCGATAGGAAATCATTGCATCAAAGCTATCGGCCACAGCAATAATTCGTGAGATAAGTGGAATTTTCTCTTTCATAAGACCTTCCGGATAACCTGAACCATCTAATCTTTCATGATGATATAATATAAATATAGAAAAATTTCTTAAGAACTTCGACTCTTCCGTCAGATCCGCTCCTTGCTGACTATGAGTTTTTATAAGCTCCCACTCCTCCGAAGTTAGTTCTTTCTTAAGAAATACCTCTTGGGGGATAACTACCTTCCCTACATCATGAAAAAGTCCTGTTATCCGCACTTCCTCCTGAATTTGGTTAGGAAGTCCCATGTCCCTAGCTATTTCTACCGCAAAGTTAGCAACTCTTAAACAATGTTCAAATAATTCAGGATACAGTTGAAGTCTAATTAGTAGTGCAGTAGCTTCAGTTTCTTGAATTGTATAACCTCTTATATTTACTTTTGGAACCATATTCGCCTCCAAATGCTAAAATAATAACGATAATCAGAAAAAGCTGAGTTTAAGAATTGTTGCTATAATATGCAAAAGGTAACCCGTTATTTACGCAATGAAATTTGTAAGTGCTTCCGAAAAGAGCCATTATCACAATCACACAGGCTTTAGTGCGTTTTCTTAAAACAAACATCGCAATTAATTAAATGGAGGTTAGCATGAAAATTTCAACTGTGGTCACTCATAATAATCTAATTGCTGATTTCGTAGCTGATAAGCGAAGCGACAACACTAAACGGGCATATAGAAAGGATTTAGAGGATTTTTTTAAAATTATTACAAATAGCTCGATTAGCCAAGAAGTAGTATTATGGTTTATTAATCTTAATCGACATCAGGCTATAGCATTGGTGTATCAGTATAAAGTGAATTTATTGGAAAGAGGCCTAACGGAGAACACCGTAAATAGGCGACTAGCATCGATACGTTCCCTAGTTTCTTATGCTAGTAGGGTAGGAGCCTGTGAATGGAATTTAGCCGATGTGCGTGGTGAAAAAGTCGAACTATATCGTGACACCAGTGGTATACCCGTGAGTAAAATTGCAGACATGCTAGAAGTAATTGACCATTCAACGCTTAAGGGCAAAAGAGATTATTCAATTCTAAGACTGTTATGGGATAACGCTCTGCGACGGGGGGAAATTGTGCGGGCTAACATCGAGGATTTTGACGCTGAAGCTTTAACCTTATCAATCGTAGGAAAAGGTAAAGGTACACAAAAACAAAAAATTAGCCTAAGCTCAAAAACAGCCCAGGCTATCCAAAAATGGCTAATTTACAGGAAAGAGTCAGACCCAAGTGAACCTTTATTCATTTCGTTAGACAGGGTACATCGAGGACATCGGCTAACTGGCGAGTCAATAGCACTTTTGGTTAAAAAAACAGCGAGGTTAGTAGGTATTACTAAAAAAATGAGTCCACATCGAATGAGACATTCTGCCATAACAGCAGCACTGGAAGCAACAAATGGTAACGTTCTTATGGTTCAAAAATTAAGTCGTCATGTAAAAATAGAAACCTTACTAATTTACAACGACCAAAGGATTAACCCCCAAAAGCAAGTTACGGATTTACTCTCTAACATAATTTGATCGGATTCTTTAAGCAAGTGCTGTGCCTTCACTAGACACACTGACGGCTATTGTCGTTTAGTGTCATGTTTTGTCGATGTTTTCGCAATATTCCTGCGGCAGGAAATTTACTTCATGCACAGAAATACATATTTTATAATAATATTTAAATGCTTAATGTTTGCAATCAATTAGAAATATGACGGTATTGGTCATATTTCTAATTGATTGTGATAATGGCTCTTTTCGGAAGCCGTATTTTTTTTGTAAATTACCACCTCCGCCCGAGTATGTGCATGCGGTACGAATTATCATTTGCTTAAAAGATCAACCCCCAGGTGCCAATTGTCCTGAGGGTTGATCTTTTAAGACAAATATAACGTTATCCTAACACATTTAACCAGCTAAGCAAAGAAAAATCACTTGAACGGTTCTTTTAATTTGGGGCAGTGGAGTTTAATGATTTACATTATGTCAATGGGGGTCATTTTAACGAACATGTGATATACTGCCATATATATCACTCATTTTTTTCGAAGGAGAAAGCAAATGTTACATTCCATAGTTTTGTTTATTCTGGCAGGAATTGCCGAAATTGGTGGTGGCTATCTGGTTTGGTTATGGTTACGGGAAGCCAAACCAGGCTGGTATGGCCTGATTGGTGGAATAATCCTGATGTTGTACGGCATAATACCTACCCTGCAGAAATTTCCCGATTTTGGCAGGGTTTATGCTGCCTATGGCGGGGTCTTTATAGTCCTGGCCCTTTTATGGGGATGGGGAATCGACCACAAAACACCTGATGTTTACGATTGGCTTGGTGCAGCAATCTGCTTAATAGGTATTTCCGTAATATTATGGGCTCCCCGACAATAAGGCCTGAGTTACTAATAATTAATCTATTGAGGCTCATCTCTTCTGTAGAAGTAGAAACTTCTTCGGCAACTGCTGAGCTCTCTTCGGTAACAGCTGATACTAAGGAATATTATATAAATCTAAGGGCTTCAGCTGGGTCAAGTTTGGCAGCTTTGGCGGCAGGATACAGACTGGCGAGGATGCCCAGCAATATTGCACTGGCCAAAACAGCAATTCCTAAAAGTATGTTCCAGGAAATCACTAATTTAAAACCAGCAAACAGGGGGGCAATAATTATCGCAGTGACCATTCCCAATAAATAACCCGTGAGGGCACTAATGCCGCAGACTATTCCAGCCTCTATTAAAATTATTTTAGTTATATGGGCCTTACGAAAACCGATAGCCCGAAAAATACCTATCTCTCGAATTCGTTCATTAACTGAGGCCATCATGGTAGTTGTAATAATCAGCGCAGCAATCAAAATCATTACTAAACTTACCACTAAAGAAAACTTACTGAATTTGTCCACCAGTTCTTGTCTGGCTTCTTCCGCTTCTTTAACTATGCTAACTCGGGCATCAGGTAATTTAAGGGCTATCTCCTTGGAAATATTTGCAGTTACCACATTGTCTTTAACTGTGGTTAATTCTACAAAGCTTAAGTTATTGTTTTCACCCAGTAGGCTTTGAGCGGTTTTAAGGTCAACGAAAATAATTCCGTCTTCATCTTCACCATTTTCCTTGAGAATTCCAGCTACAACCAGTGCTTTCCCATTGGAAATTATCGTTTGCCCGAGGGTAATTTTCAGTTTGTCGGCAACTTTTGAACCAATAAGTGCTTGATTTGCCTGTTCAGGACGTTTTCCGTCAACTTCCCACCAGGACTTTAGTTTAAACTCGCTGGGGAAATCAACACCTACCAAGAGAACTTTCTTTCCGTTTACCAATATGGTGCCCATAACTTTAGGGGCAATAACTTTAATTTTATCGGCATCAGTTACAGAACTTATTTTATTAACCGCTTGAGGTGAGAGGTACTTTACATTAAAAGATACCTCAGAAATAATCGGGATGCCTCCCACAGAAAAGGATGCCGTATCGGATTTTGGTACCACAGCAAGCTTAATTCCAGTGTCTTGGATTTTTCGGTTAATACTTGTTTCCATAGCATTAGTCAGCGTAAACAGGGTTACAATTGTAGCTATCCCGAATACCATCCCGAACACCAAAAACAGCATTTTAGATTTACGGCGTTGTAGATTTTTGATGGCAATATCCTGTAGCTGCATATTTATTCCTCCTACACCGCTACTTTTTTCCCCTGACTACTTTCATCTAGAAGTCCATCTTTGATAAAAATCGCCCTCTTGACGTCGGCTAGAAATTCCGGGTTATGGGTAACCATAATTATGGTTTGGCCCTCAGCATTAAGAGCTTTAAACAGGTTCATGATTTCCTCGCTATTTTTCGAATCCAGAGCGCCAGTAGGCTCGTCCGCAAAAAGGATAGGAGGTTCATTGACAATTGCTCGCGCAATAGCCACCCGTTCCTGTTCTCCGCCGGAAAGTTGATTGGGTAGTCTATTTACTTTACCCTCTAAACCTACTTTATGCAAAACATTGGCAGCCATCTCGGCTTGTTCCCGGTTTGATTTTCCGGTAATAGCCAAGGGCAGCATCACATTTTCTATGGCAGTTAGGTAGGGTACTAATTGAAATTGTTGAAATACAAAGCCCAGATATTCACTGCGAAAATCCGCTCTTTTTTCTGAGGGAAGCTGGTAAACATCTATATCATCAATAACTATGGCCCCAGAAGTAGGTGGATTCATGGCTCCCAGCATGGTCAGGAGAGTGCTTTTGCCAGAGCCGGAAGGACCCATCAGAGCAACAAATTCGCCTTCTGTTACCTCAAAGGTTATTCCCCCCAGAGCAGTAACTTCACCTTCACCGCCATTATATATTTTTTTAACATCTTGAACAGTAATTAAACTCATTTAGGTTCCTCCCTTAGTACCAGGATAGCTGCTAATTATATGAAACGGAGAGCTTCTACCGGATCTTGTCTAGCGGCCTTAAAGGCAGGAAGGAAGCTGGCGGCCAGACCGATAAGCACAGAAATTAATAAGGAGTAAATCCCCAGCTGATAGTCCCAGGCGATATTAACCTCCATTTGGGCTATTAACGGAGCAGCAACTATGGCAAATAACATTCCCACTACATAACCACAGAAACCACCTAAAAGGCTGATTATTCCCGCTTCCATAAATATGATCCTCATTACATGGCTCTTTCTAAACCCGATAGCCCGGAAAATCCCAATTTCTCTGGTACGTTCATTTACTGAGGACATCATGGTAATCATAACTATCAGTGCACCGATAATCAGCACTATCACCGAAACTGATATTGCCAGTTGAGCAAAGCTGTCGACAAAATCTTTACGGGCCTGCACAACCTCTCGAATGGCACTAACTTTGGTGCCTGGTATTTTTTCGGCAATTTGTTGAGTGATTTCCTCTATCGGACAAGTACTGCAGAGAGCACTGACCTCTATAAAACTAACCACCTCGAGCTTATTAGTGATGGTCTGAAGTTCTTTTAAATCCATAAAGATGATAGAATCCTCTTGATTGCCGGTCTCCTGAATAATGCCGGAAATTTTATATTGCTGACCATTAATCGCTAACTTGTCACCCGGCTTTTTATTGATTTCACTAGCTACCTGGGAACCTAATAACAACTGCTCAGCACCTACCGGTTTGTTACCTTCTAGCTTCCACCAGCGTTTCATTCTAAGTTCCTCTTGGAACTGTACCCCCATAACTAGTTGATTTTTATCTTCAACCATTAGGGTATCTAACAGTTTCGGAGCAACTATGGAAATGTTTTCCTTATTTTTTATCGTCCGTATTTTGGCAACTTCACTCATGCTGATTAGGTTAGGTACCCCCCCCACATCGGAAGCATTAACCCCCTCATAAGACATACTTAAGCTTTCTGACTTGGGGAGTATAGTCATATTAGCCCCAATCTGGTCAAATTTATCGGCAATCTCTGTTTTCATAGCATTAGTAATTGTATACAGCGTTACTATAGTTGCAATCCCTATTACCATTCCAACAGCCAGAAAAGCCATTTTGGCTTTCCTGCGTCGGAGATTATTTAGAGCAATGTTGTGCAGTTTCACAATCAGCACCACCTTATTTAATCACATATAAAGGTCCGCCTTGAAATCCATAACTACGCACCACAGTGCCGGATTTATCGCTAATATCAATTTGAATGTGGCACCCTAAGTTGGCAGCTTTAGCCGTTACATCTGCAGCTCCTTTTTCTTGTTTGTATTGGTCCAAACCCTGTTTTTCCAGATCAGATAATGAAGTGCTGCCAAGTGCACCTCCGCCGACACCACAACCACCACCGCCACTGCCGCCAGAACCACAGCCACCGCCGCTGCCACCGGCACCAAATAGGCCGCTAGCAGCAGTGTTGGAACTACTAGCAGCACCTGAAACATTCCATTTAGCTAAGCTTAACTGGTTATTGGAGTATTGCTCGGCATAAGCGGAGTTGACATTTAGCTCTGAGATATAAATACCAGCTCCGGCAGCCACCATTAGACCAACCACAATCCCCAAAGCCACCAGCTTAATGCGGTCTTTTTTCCGAATTGCCAAAAGTTGTTTTTCCAATTCCTCATTTAAATCCTCGTTACCTTTGTACTCACTATGCTTACTCATATTTTTTCCTCCAACCGTCATTATACTTGCCTTGGCTTCCAATTTTGCAGGTCAGCTTTTTTGATGATTAAATTATCACCTTGGACAGTATATTTAACTGTTTCCGGTGGGTACTTGAGGCAACCGCCACTAACTCCTTGTAAGCTATCAAGTGTCCAACGGGTTCCGCAGGCGTTACAGACCAACTGATCTCCTTCTACGTGGAAGGTAATGCCACTACATGGTTCGCACAGACTTGTGGCTACAACTACATTGCCCTGAGGAGAAACATAGGCCAGTAAGGGCAGGCTATTAAAGGTGGTTCCGTTATTGAGGGTGAAGCTGATACCGGGAACTTCAAATGTTGTGGTTTGCTTGGTTTTTATCTCATTCAAGTTGATTACTACATCTCCACCGGATTCACTTGCTGCTATTTTGGCAAACTCCGCTGTTTGATATTCAGTTGCACCGACATTTACAGCTTGCGTGTCTGTTCCGGAAGTGCTCTTGGAAAACATGAATACGCCGATTGCCATGATTACTACAACAACCCCCACAATAGCATAAATACCAGTGTTAGACGTATTAGTTTGGGTAAACTTGTTTTTCTTTTCATCCCTGGACATTTCACTCACTCCTTAATTTAATTTATTAGCATAGCCAATAGACGATAGAAAGTGATAAACCGACTAATATAACCATTGCTGAATAGACCAACAAAGTATTGTTTGATACTATTTGCTCTTTGTTTAGGATTCTTTTAACTCTAATTTCCAATATGCCTGAACTACTCACGAAGTTAGGATGGGGCATAAAATTATCAAAAACAAGATTACTAAACAAAGTACGGGGAGATAACTTCCATACTTTAATCAAAGCTTGGGCGAAAGCATAGGGTTTTCCGGTTAATTCAATAGCAAAATCATCGGAGGCCTTTTCTTTTTCGGTGGCTAAATCTCTAAACATCCAGTAACTTAACGGGGTGAAAAACATTAGATCTCGTAAAAAGACCATCAGCCAGTTGAGTAAAGAATCAGCTCTCACAATATGCCCAAGTTCATGGGCTATTACAGTTTCCAGCTCTTCATCATCAAGAGTGCTCAGAATGCCTTCCGATAAAACTATGATTGGGGAGCGTCTACCCATGGTAAAAGACCTGGCAAAAAGGTCTTTAGTTACAATTAGCTTAGGGTGCTGAATAGCAATTTTAAGACATAAATTTTCGAGAATACCAAACAATTTCGGATAATCGAGCCGAGTAGCAAAACCATATTTCTTCCTAATCCGGCCAGTGGCCAAAATACTGAGTCCAGCTTTAACCAAGGCAAAGGTTGCCGCAAAAAAGAAAAGAGGAGTTAGAATAGTAGCAATGCCTCTGGCACCAGCGCATAACCAATTATTGATAATACCTATTGGTTGCTTAAAGAGTATACAATTAGTCGGAATATAGGGCTGAAATACCAGGTATGCCAAAAAGGGAACAATAAAAGGAATTGTATACAGTATAGTGCGAGATCGGGAATTGTTCAGCCCTGGAATCCGGATCATTAACAAAACCAGCAGATAGCTAGTTAGAGTTCCGGCCAGCACATAGATGATAAAGGGGTGGATGAATTTGTCTATAAAAGCAATGTAGGTCATTTATCATTCCCCTTTCAATCTACGCTCCTTAATCAGTTCCTCTAACTGATTCAACTTGCCGGCGTCTTCGGTCTTAAGTCTATCAACTACGTGGGAAAGCGCAGGTTCGGCAAACTCTTCAAAAAGTCCATCTAGCACTTCGGTAACTACCATTCTGGCAAATTCAATTTCACTCATTGCCGGGGTGTACACAAAGGCATTTCCTATAGGTTCCTTTAGTAACAACCTCTTATCTGCTAACCTGGACATAATGGTCATTACAGTTGTATAGGCAAGCTTTTTTTCTAACCGTAATTGTTCGTAAACTTCCCTGACTGTAACTCGTCCATCCTTCCATACTACTTTCATTACATCTGCCTCTAGATCGCCCAACACTTTGCGATAACCCATTTTATGGGGTTTAAAGTCCGAAATTAGTTTTTTAAAAAACATATTTTCCCCTCCCCTTTGAGCTAATCGGAAGATAATTAAACTATTATACTAACATTCTACTACAATGTTAGTACTAAGAGCAATAGTAGTTTTTGAGCGTTTAGTCATTTTTCTATTTTTATTGTTATTTATTGTATTATCGGAGAGTACAGCTATTGACATCGGCCTATACTTGCACTCCGTTAGCCGCCAACTTGTAGATAATACTCCAGGCCACTGATTGCATTTCCTCCAACCTTCTTTTTAGTTCTTCCTCTGTCATCGGCGGCGGCGCCACAATATGTACCACCGCTTTTCCCAAATGGTAGGTTTCAGCGTATTCATCCAGACTTTTCATGTAACCACCCCTAATATGTTTATGCTAGGGTATGGGTTGGACGTCCCTGTTCATTTTGGTAGAAATAGAAAATGGCCTAATCGCTGTTTCAAGTAAAATAGAACCACCTATCAATTCATGTTCTTTCTTTATCCTCCACCTCGTATTATTTACCTAACAGACTTATCAATATAGAGGTGTAGCTGAATGTTCCAGCGAGCACTATTACATCTCCGAAAGTCCCGGACAGACCTTGAGGCAGAGGCTCTGGGTGAAGGGGAAACCCTGGCCAAGCATGAGAAGTTTCTTTGCCAGTTTGCCAAGGAGCATAAAATAAATATCGTATGTGTGAGACGGGAGCTGGAATCCGGTGAAAGCCTGGTGCATCGTCCGGAAATGCTCTTAACGCTGCAAGAGGTGGAACAGGGCCTCTATGATGGTGTCATCTGTATGGATTTAGATCGCCTTGGGCGTGGGGATATGCAGGATCAGGGCTTGATATTAACCACCTTTAAAAAATCCGGAACGAAAATAATCACTCCCAGGAAAGTCTATGACCTCAATGATGAATGGGACGAAGAATACAGTGAATTTGAGGCCTTTATGGCCCGCAAAGAGTTAAAGTATATCAACCGCCGGCTGCAAAGAGGCCGAATTGCCTCAGTCAGCGAGGGCAATTACCTTTGTGCGGTACCGCCCTACGGATATCTAATCGAACAAAAGGGAAAAGAAAGATACTTAGTCCCCCATCCCGAGCAAGCCCCCGTGGTCAGGATGATTTTTGAATGGTATACCCAAGACGATGCTGAATTAAGGATGGGAACCAGGAAAATATCTAATGAACTCAACAGATTAGGAATTCCATCGTCCAAAGGCGGCAAGTGGCTTGGGCAAACTATAGCCTATCTGCTGAAAAAAATAGTATATATAGGATATATTCAATACAAAAAGAGAGAGATAAAAAAGTCTGTCTCACCAGGTAAGCAGTGGGACACAAGAACCAGGCCACAAAATGAGATTATAGAGGTTATCGGCAAGCACCAGGCATTAATCTCTGAGGAAGTATTTCAAAAAGCCAAGGGATTATTAGCAGGGCAAAATAGGCATGTGCCGACTCATAAAATAAGTAATCCTTTGGCGGGCTTGATATATTGCGACATATGCGGGGCGTCAATGATTATGCAAACCTTTCCTTCCCGCCCTCATGCCCATATTAAATGTTACCGGAATTGCGGAAATAAAAGCGCTAGGCATACCTACGTTGAGCAAAAACTATTAGCAGGGCTGGGATTATGGCTTAAGCGTTACCAACTGGAGCAAGCCTATCATACGCAGCCACTGAGAACTGAGGCAGTAGAATTTCGGAAAAAGGCTTTATCAAAACTGAAAAAAGATTTGCAAGAGTACGAAAAACAAAAGGCTAACCTGCATAACTTTCTAGAACGCGGTATTTACACAGTTGATACTTACTTAGAAAGGTCTGCAGTAATCGCCGAACAACTACAGACGATCCGAGTATCTATCAAAGAGTCTGAAATGTCCTTGGAAGTGGAAATCAAACGTCAAAGAGACCATGTAGAGCATATACCCCAGGTTGAGCAAGTGCTTGACCTATATAGTAAAATCACTAACCCCGGAGACAAGAATACTTTGCTAAAAACAGCAATAGAGTACGCAGTTTACCGCAAAGAAAAAGACCAAAAACATGATGCTTTTACCCTAGAAATCTACCCTAAACTACCTAAATAAAACGCCTTTATGCATACGTGGGCGTATATTACAAGGCTATGCAGTTAACCTGTAAGTCGTAATGAGCCATAATATTTACCTACATTCATCTACCATTCAAAGCAGAAATTGGGCAGGTACGGACGCTAAAAAACGGGAACTGCTGCGCTTCGAATTTATTGATACCCTCCTGGCGATGGGCTTAGGCTGGGTGGTTAATTCCGCTATGGTTCTGGTAGCTGCCGCCGTTTTCTATAATACTAACACCAAAATAATCAGCCTGGAGCAAGCTGCCGCGACCCTCAAACCTCTGGCAGGAGAGTTTGCGGGAATGGTTTTTGCCATCGCTTTGCTGTTTTGCGGTCTCGGGTCATCGATAACCGCTTCCTTGGCTAGTGGTAATATAGTATCCGGCTACATGGCCAAATCAGAGGCTTGCAAACCCTTTTGGTTCCGGTTGGGAGTGGTGGCCTTAACCCTACCGGCTCTAATAATTATCGGGTTAAAATTAAACTCCTACCAGTTATTAATCTTAAGTCAGGTAGTCTTAAGCACCATCCTGCCTTTTACAATCATCCCTTTGCTAATTCTGGTAAAAAACCCCCGGATAATGGGCTGCTTTGCCAGTGGCAAGGTGGAATTTTCTCTTGCAGTAACCACTGCTGCGGTCATAATCCTGCTTAATATACTACTACTGTATCAGTCTTTCGGTGGAGCCTTTGCAATATGAGTGCTGTATCTCTCATCTGTATCCCTCATTTGATTCCTTCATTTGTTACCACATTGGTATCCCGCATTGGTATCCCAAGTAATTGGGATACCCTTTGTTCTGTTTAGATAAAAAGACCTTTGTTTCAGACTGATATCCAGCACTGAAACAAAGGTCTCGCTACCAAGGAATTATTTCCTTGTCAAAAGGACCGGGTGCTAAAGCACCAGTGTGTCGATCCAATTGGCAGAAAGGCTGCCAGCTACTCCCCTTTGAGGGATATTAACTTTTGTTTACTACACTATATGCTCCTGTAATGGGAGGGGTTACTGTACAGTAAAAAATAAATCCATCATTAGCAGCTATCTGGACATGAGAAATTATCTGCTAGGTGGATAATTTTTTCAAGAGGGATATATTCCGGTAAAATCCTTCGCAAGGTGGTGATTTTCTCCCAATCATCCCCACCTGCAATATAAGGGACAAGGCCTAACACCGGAACCCCAGAAAATTGGGTGATGATTTGCGGCGCGGTTTTTTCCGCAAGACCAGCTTGCCCAGCATGATATCCGTTAATGATAACCCCGGCTATCTTAAGTCCCAGGCCTCTGGCAGTTGCCACCGTTAACAAGGTATGATTAATAGTACCTAAATTGGGCCTAGCTACAATAATTAATGGTAAGTTAAGTTCACTGACCAACTGTGCTACTAGCAAGTTACTATTTAACGGAACCATCAGCCCACCTGCACCCTCCACCAGTATTAGGCGGTGGTTTATGGATAGAGAACGGTAAGCAGCAGTTATCACCCGCTGTTCAATCTGCTGACCCTCCACTTCGGCCGCCACCATAGGGGTCAAGGGGGCCCGCAAGGAATAGGGCACAATCAGTTCTGGGGGGTCGGTGACCTCTGCTGCCCTAATTAACAGGCTGGCATCACTGTCTTTGCCCTCTTCTACTCCTGACTGGGCGGGTTTCATGACTCCCACCTGCCAACCCTGGTCTTTTAAGGCGCCGGCCAGGGCAGCGGTAAATATAGTTTTGCCAACCCCAGTATCGGTGCCGGTTATAAACAAACCCGCCATTACACACCTCCTGATAACTTCCCGCTTAAAGAAAGCTTGGATTGCGCCAAGCGCCAGCGCAGGCGGAAGCCTTAGCTGCACTTATGCGGAACTACTTGCATTAGTTGAGTAGTGCCTGAAATTTATACTTTCCTATACGCTAAATTAGACCTGTTTGGCGGCCTGCTGCCCGGAAAATTTCTAGTGCTTTGTTAATTTGTTCGGTGGTATGGGTAGCCATCACAGTTACCCTAAGCCTACAGGTTTCGGGGGGAACTGTGGGTGGGCGAATAGCCGGAGCAAATAACCCGCCCTCGTCAATGGCACTAGCTAAGGCAATTGTAGGCTCTGTTCCCCCGGTTATGACCGGGATGATTGGTGTACAAGTGGGTGTTACCCTGTAACCCATGGCAGCCAGGCCCTCGCGCAGGTGGTTAGCATTGGCGGAAAGAGTTTGCCTCCGCCAGGGTTGCTGATCGACAACATGGAGGGCAGCCAGTGAGGCAGCTATAACCCCTGGGGCAAGTCCGGTAGAGTAAATAAAAGTCCTGGCCCGGTTGCGTAAGTACTGGATTAGTTCCTTACTTCCGGCCACGAATCCCCCTTCGCTTGCTAAGGCCTTGCTCAAAGTTCCCAGTTGAATATCCACCTGATTCTCTAAACCAAAATATTCTACCGTTCCACGACCATTTGCGCCTAGAACCCCTGTACCATGGGCATCGTCTACCATTACCATTGCCTGGTATTTCCGAGCCAAATTAACTATTCCAGGTAAGGGTGCTAGGTTACCATCCATACTAAATACTCCATCAGTAACAATTAATTTTCTCCCAGTAGTTGAAGCTCCGGCCAATAAAACTTCTAGGTGACCCAAGTCACAATGCCGGTAAACCACTACCTTAGCTCGACTAAGCTTGCAGCCGTCGATAATGCTGGCATGGTTAAGCTCATCGCTAAAAATTACATCTCCTGAACCAGCTAAAGAGCTGATAACCCCCAGGTTAGCCATATAACCGGTGTTAAATACTATGGCAGCTTCGGTATTTTTGAATTCTGCCAAAGCCCTTTCCAGCTCTTCATGGAGTAGGCAATTCCCAGAAATCAACCGGGAGCCTCCTGAACCAGTACCATATTGGGCGATGGCTTGCTGAGCTGCCGCCATAAGCTCCGGATGGGTGCTTATACCTAAATAACTGTTGGAAGCCAGCAAGAGGTATTCCCGGCCCTCCTTAACCACAACAGGCTGCTGTGGACTGGAGAGGGTTTTGAGTTCGCGAAAAAGTCCTTGTTGACGGAGGCCGGTCAATTGTTCCCTAATGCGCTGCATAACGGACACCTCCTCTATTAACCATTTCCACCCTAATTACTCTCCGGTAACCCTGGCAATGGCTTGGTATAGTATGTATAGCATGGTCTTAAGCTCGATAGCTGTACTAGCTAACGGAGGCATAAACACTATGACATTGCCCAAAGGCCGAATAATCATGCCCAGCTTCCTGGCGGCAGCAGTAACTTTAATACCCACTCGGTCCTGTACGGGATATGGTTCCTTGGTCTTCCGGTCAAGTACTAATTCAAGGCCTACCATCAAGCCACATTGCCGGATATCTCCTACGTGACCAAGTTCCCGGAAGTGTTCCAGTTCAGCCCGGATTAGCTCTACCTTGGCTGGGAGCTTTGCCAGCAGATTCTCCTGTTCATAAATCTGAAAATTAGCTAAGGCCGCTGCACAGGCTAGTTGATTGCCGGTATAGGAGTGACCGTGGAAGAAAGTCTTCATTTCCTCATACTCACCATAAAAGGCCAGATAAATCTCCTCGCTGGCTAAAGTAGCGGCTAAAGGCAGATAGCCCCCGGTAATGCCTTTAGCAACAGTTAGCAGATCAGGAACTACTCCTTCGTGCTCACAAGCAAACAGCTTGCCGGTCCGCCCAAAACCAGTTGCTACCTCATCGGCAATAAGCAGGATATTATAGCGGGTACAAAGTTCCCGGACAGCTTTTAAAAACCCAGATGGAAAGGTTAACATCCCTGCTGCCCCTTGGACCATAGGCTCCACAAGCATAGCTGCGATTTCCCCGTGGTTCTCGGTCATCAGCTTTTCTACCTCGCGAATGCACTCCATGGCACAACTGGTCTGTTCCAGGCCATAAGCACAGCGGTAACAATAGGGGGAGGGCACTTGGAGGGTCTGAAAAAGCAGGGATTTATAAACACTATGAAACAAATCTATCCCGCCTACACTGACCGAGCCGATGGTGTCCCCATGGTAGGCATTGGTCAAGGTGAGATATTTTCGCTTGTTGGGAAGTGGCGTGTCCTTTTGTTGCCAGTACTGATAGGCTATTTTCAAGGCAATTTCTACCGCCTCTGAGCCACTATCAGAATAAAAAACTCTGGTTAGGCCATCCGGTGACAGCTTTACCAGCCGCTCCGCCAGCTCAACAGCCGGTATATTGGTTAAGCCCAAAAAAGTTGAATGAGCAATTTTTCCCAGTTGACTAATTATAGCCTGGTCAATCTCCTTTTTTCGATGGCCATGAACATTTACCCACAGGGAGGACACCCCATCAAAATATTCTTTGCCCTTGTCGTCAATGAGCATGATTCCCTTACCGCTTACTATCACCACCTGCTCCTCCCTCTCCCAAGCCTTCATCTGGGTAAAGGGATGCCAAAGATAAAGTTTATCCTTTTCCATTGTAGTTAAATTCTGATCTTCCACCCTGCTCACTCCCCATATTCAATAATAGCTGCTGGCATTTAAATATTTAATCCCAGGTCTTTAATCATCTGCAAATCCTCTTCTACCTCCCGACCACTGGTAGTAAGGTAGTTGCCAATCAGCATGCCGTTAATCCCGGACATTAGCCCCAGAGCCTGCAGATCTCTTAAATTGGCCTCCCGTCCCCCGGCATAGCGGATATTCTTTCCAGGCAAGATGAACCTGAATAAAGCAAAATTCTTCAAAACTTCTAGAGGTTCTAAGGGCTGTCTAGCTTCCAAGCGGGTTCCTTTAATCGGGTTTAGCACGTTGATAGGAACAGCATCCACATCAAGCTCCCGCAAGGCAAAGGCAAATTCCAAGCGCTGCTCCTGAGTTTCTCCCAGTCCGATGATTCCTCCACAACAAACCTCCATGCCAATGGCTTTTACTATTTGAATAGTTTTAACCCTGGCTTCATAACTGTGGGTGGTAACAATCTCGGGAAAAAAACTTTGGGCTGTTTCCAAATTATGATTGTAACGGGTTACCCCTACCTCCTTTAATTTCTTGGCGGCACCTTCAGTTAAGGTACCTAGGCAGGCACACAATTCCAGTTTGGTTTCTGCCCGAAGTCTGGTAAAGGCCTCTAGGATAAGGGCAAAATCTCCATCATTTTCCCTGACCCCTAAGCCACTAATCACAATATCAAAGTGGTGGGCTCCGGCTTTCTCCATCTCTTTTGCCTTATCGACAATTGCCTCAATGTTCAAGAAAGCATGTTGTTTTATCGTTGTCTGGTGATGAGAGGATTGGGCGCAAAAGGCACAGTCTTCAGAACATTTGCCTGTTCTGGCACTGATAATGGAACAGAGATCTACTTTGTTGCCAACATATTTTTCCCGGATTTTTCCGGCCAGGGCACTTAAGAGTTGGATATCTCCCCCTTTGACCCCACTAAGCTGCAGCGCTTCATCCTCAGTAATCTCGCCGCCCTCCAAAATGCGGTTACCAACTTCTAAAATTAACTTCATCATGCTAATCAAATCCTTTCTTTTTAGTTTTCGTTAACTTATTTGCTCCTATCGGTTAACAATG
The DNA here is from genome assembly GCA_049302075.1 of Carboxydocellales bacterium. Lineage (GTDB taxonomy): Bacteria > Bacillota > Carboxydocellales > JAJZTU01 > JBAQLS01. The sequence goes on from JBAQLS010000012.1 coordinate 62,443, forward strand.
TCAATATAAAAAATGACAGCTCATAGCCAAGCTGCCATTTTTATCTTAATTATAATAAGTATTAAATTATTAGTCAACTACCGTAGGTATTTATGGTTAACAATGGGTTCTACAGAGAAAAATAATGCTCTACCTTAGGACTAAACCCCTGTGGCCAATAACTGCCTTCCTGAGCATTTAGTAGGTATTTCCCTTCATAGCAGCCACTAATTATTCTTTCCAACTGGCGAATTAGTCGATCCACATCCTCCCTGGTGTTATAAAGCCCAAAGCTGACTCTTACAAGCCCAGGTAGGTTCCGACGGTCGCCAGCAGCTACCTGTTCCCACAAAGCCTCCATTTCTTGGGAAGGGAAATCCAATAACTTCAACACATAGGGGTGGGCACAAAAGCATCCGTTCCGTACTCCGATACCCCCTTCTGAACTAAGAATTCCCGCCACTAAAGCGGATGGTAACCCCTCTATAGTAAAACTGATTACTCCCACCCTACTGTCAACCTCCTGGGGCTTGGAGGCTCCAAATATTCGCAGGCCGGGGAGTCTACTCATCCGTTCCAGGGCATAGGCAGTTAGGCGACATTCATGTTCAGCTACTTTCTCCATCCCAACTTCTTGCAAAATTCTAAGGGCTTTGGCAAGAGCTACCGCTCCAGCCAAGTTAGGTGTTCCGGCTTCATCTTTTTGGGGAGGCTCCGCCCAAAGCACTGCCTCCTGGGTAACCAATTCAATAGTTCCTCCACCCACATGCTCCGGAAGCCCTTGAGCAAAAACCTCTCTCGGCCCGATAAGCACACCAGTGCCGTAGGGCGCATACAGCTTATGACCGGAAAAGACCACAAAGTCCAAATGGTCAGGGTGGTCATTGGGTAACATATTTATGGGCCGGTGGGGAGCTAATTGGGCTGCATCTACTAAGATTTGCGCTCCGTAACGGTGGGCTAGTCGAGCCAAGTGATGGATATCGTTAACATAACCGGTAACATTGGAGGCACCAGTTACCGCCAGCAGGCGTACATTACTGGCATTATGGGCTAATTTTGCTTCTACATCCTGTATATCTAGCGCACCTTGAACATTAACCTGAGCATAAATTAAGCGAGCTTTGCCCCGCCAGGGAAGATCATTGGAATGGTGCTCCATTTCAGTAGTGATTACTAGGGAATCGGGGGGGAAATACAACCTTGCCGCTAGTTTATTTATTGCTTCGGTGGTGCTGCGGACTAAAATAATGCTATTTTCTTCTGGGTCGGCGTTCACAAAACGGGCTACCACCTGACGAACCTCTTCATAGACCTGGGTTGCCACTAAAGACTTAAAACCCGTACCCCGATGGACATTGGAATACCACTCCATAAATTCACTAACTTTACGTACTACAGCGTTAAAGGGTGGTGTACTAGCGGCGTTATCCAAATTGAGATAACTAGTTTTCTTACCGTTAAGTATAGGAACCATCGTCCTATTTCCCGCCACCATATTCGGAGTAATTAACCTGGTTGACTTATTTATAAACACACTAAGCATTGACTTGACCTCCCTATTACTAAATGCTTAGTACATTTTATTCATATCCATTGTTTAGGTTCTTTTAACTAACCAGTTATATAAAATTACTATAGGTGGACTTTCACCACCTAGTTAATCAACATGCGTGGCGCACCAAAAAGAACCCCGGTCGCTAAGACCAGGGTTTTAGATTATTCAGGATTGATTCCCCCTGTTGCGGGTTCTAGTCATCCTCGTTGTCGCCATCATTATCATTGTTGTCACTTTGATTTTCTGCTTTAACCTTTTGGTTAGGTCCCTGAATTTCGATTTGGTACTTTTCAACTTTAGTACCCAGAATTGGCTCAAACACCCGATTTACAGCATCAGTGATTTCGGACGAGCTGTTAGTCTGATCCAGATCAAGTTTGCTGAGAATATTTTCAATAAAATCCTGAGCAGTTTTACCTTTTAATTCCAGTTTTTGTCCGAGCTTTACAATTTCCACCTTACTCTTTAATTCGCCGTTTTTCCCTTTTTGCTCCAGTTCGATTTTAGCACCCTTACCTTTTACCTCAATTTTCACCTTTTTTACAAAGCTAATTACTGCTCCAGGCTTTTTGGTCACGGCAGGAACGACATTAATCTTAGCTATCAACCCCTGGGGGTTTTGCACCATTTCTACCCGGTCATGCACTTGAATATCACTTAAAGCAGCACTCTTGCCCTCCCGCATGATAACGGCATCTCCAGCCACTGCATACTGGACTTCGATCACCCCGGAGAGTAGAACCTTCAGAGTTTTGTTAACAGCCTCCACTTGGGTAACTGAGCCTTTAAGCAGGTTTTGTTCTTCAACTTGGGCAGGCTCCTTGGCATCAATAAATACTACCTCACCAACCTTGTTTAACAATAGCTCAACTTTATCTTGAGGTTTCAAGCTGACTAATTCAACCGCCTGATTGTTGCGATAAATTGCCGCACCGGAGATTACTTTATAGTTTTTGGAACCACTGTAGACGGCATCGTAGACTGCATCGTAAACACCGGTGTTAACACTAACTATGGATTCGCTGGCAGAAACTGCTGTCAGAGTACCTTTAATTCTAGCTGCTTTAATTCCCAGTTCATTTCTTTCCTGAGCCCTGGCAAAAATAGTGGCTAATTCCGCCCTGGTTACCGAACCAGACGGTCGGAAGGAACCATCTTCATACCCTTTAATTAAGTTATTGAGCACCGCCATGGCTATGTAATTCTGGGCATCAGTACTTATTGTCCGGACATCAGTAAATTTGAGCTGGGCTTCTGATGCTTGACGGTCCACCGGTTTACCTAGTGAGCGCACTAGAATGGTGGTAGCATCCATCCGGGTAGCGGGTTTCTCAGGCTGGAAATAGCCATTACCCTGATCAATTATTCCTTTCTCTAGAGCCACCGCAATATAACCTACCGCCCAAGCTGGTATTGCGGCGGCATCCTTAAAGGGCAATTGAGCATTTATTTTAGTATTGGCTTCCGCTTCCAGACCTAGAAGACGAACTGCCATAACTACCGATTCAGCCTTGCTCACGCTTTTTTCCGGTTGAAAGGAGCCATCCTCATAGCCCTTGATTACCCCCTCCATATTTAGCTTCCAGACGTTCTTCTTAGCCCAGTGCTTGTCTACATCCCTTAATGTTATTTTAATCTCGTTTTGGTTATTCTTGCGATCATTATCCGCAAGGGCTACTCCCGGTGCAGCTACTGATGCTGCCATGGCCAAAATGATATTTAAAGCAGCAAATTTCTTGAGTTTTGTGAACATAGTTTAGGCCTCCCTTGATGTTTATCGATTATTTTTTGCTTCCTATCAGTTATACGAATGGGAGGTCACTTTTTGGGGGTAGTTTGGGAAAATCTTTTTGGCTAGAAAAATTTATGATAGAACTTTTTACAATAATAGTACTAGCTGATTTCTAAATATACTCTAGATACTAACTGCAAAATTGACATCCCTAGAGTGGTTCTGATATTCTGAGGTCATTACTATATTGTTTAATTTGGGGGAGGAGAATTAATTGAGAAAGAAACTTGCCAACTTTACCGGCACTGATAATTATATTGTGTCGGAAGATCTGCGGAATAGTGTTAATGTAGCGGTAAGTCTAGGTAGACCCTTATTGATTAAAGGGGAGCCGGGAACAGGCAAAACGGTATTAGCCCAGAGTATTGCCAGTGCGCTAAACCTGCAGCTGCTAATCTGGAATATTAAATCCACCACTAAGGCTCAGGAAGGTCTATATGTCTATGACACTGTCCAGCGGCTATACGATAGCCAGTTTGGGGACAAAAACGTGGCCGATATTAAGCAGTACATCAGGTTGGGCAAACTAGGAGAAGCTTTCATATCAGAGCAGCCAGTGGTGCTGCTGATTGATGAAATTGACAAAGCTGATTTGGAGTTTCCTAATGACCTATTATGGGAATTGGATATGATGAATTTTCACATTCCGGAAACTAAGGAAACCATCTCAACAAAGCACCGTCCAATAGTAATTATAACTAGTAATGCGGAAAAGGAACTACCTGATGCCTTCCTTAGGCGGTGTATCTTCCATTATATAGCCTTTCCCGAACCGGAAATGATGGAGCAAATTGTCAAAGTTCACCATCCTGACTTAGAAAAAACAATTTTAGCCGAAGCGATGAAAGCATTCTATTGGCTGCGTACTGTCGGTGGCTTACAAAAGAAACCCAGCACCAGCGAGCTGCTAGATTGGATTCAGGCTCTGGCCTTGAGTGGAATTAGTCCCGAACGGATTTATGAAGAACTGCCTTTCCTTGGTACTTTACTGAAGAAAAACCAGGACTTTGATGTTGTGCTGCGACGAGCCCACAGCCGGGGAACAGGCGAAAACCAGCCGGCCGGCAAAAACATTTACCGGGGCTGGTAGGAAAGCAGGGGATTAGATGTTTATTAATTTCTTCTACTTGCTAAAAAAAGAAGGGATACCCGTCAGTAGTACTGAATGGATGACCCTTATGGAAGCTTTGGGTATGGGCTTGGCCAATTCCAGTTTAACTGGGTTTTACTACTTGGCCAGAACAATTTTAGTCAAAAGCGAAACTAACTTTGACAAGTACGACATAGCCTTCCAAAAGTATTTTGAAGGTCTGGAAACCTCTCCACTCATAAGTGAACAGGTTTATAAGTGGTTGGAGCAGTCCCTGCCTCCTCTCGATGTTAATATTGATTTAGAGGCCCAACTTAAATATCAGTTGGAAGAACTGGACTTAGCACAATTAAAGCAAATGTTCGAGGAACGGATGAAGGAACAAAAATCCCAGCATCACGGGGGTTCGAAATGGGTTGGCACAGGAGGCACCTCTCCCTTTGGGCATTCCGGATACCATCCTGGAGGTATTCGGGTTGGCGGAGGTTCTTTGCGGCAATCCGCAGTAAAAGTGGCTGGTGAGCGAAAGTACTTAGAATTTCGTGGTGATGAAACATTAGGGGTAAGGCAGTTTGAAGTAGCATTAAAGAAATTGCGCCAGTTCACTACCAGGATGGAAGGACCTAAGGATGAATTGGATTTGGATGGAACCATTTCCGCAACCTGTAATAATGCTGGCAAACTTAAGCTAGTTTGGGACCGACCCCGGAAAAATGCCATCAAGATTATCCTCTTAATGGATTCTGGGGGTTCGATGGTTCCCTTCTATAAACTATGTAACCAGCTATTTACAGCAGTCAACCAGTCTGCCCACTTTAAGGCTCTAGACATTTATTATTTCCATAATTGTGTTTATGACCGGGTCTTTTTAGACCCATTATGTCAACACCGGAATTCCATAAAAACTGAGGACCTACTACGCAACCACAACTCCGACTATAAACTAATCGTTGTTGGAGATGCTAGCATGGCCCCCAGTGAACTTACCCATATTGACGGAATTATTGACTGGGGTCTCACCAATAGTGAGCCCGGAATTGTCTGGTTGGAAAGACTGGTTCGCCACTTTACCCACTGGGTTTGGCTAAACCCCATACCTGAGAATCGTTGGAACTCCGCCTATGGCCGATACACCATTAATCTAGTTCGGGAAGTCTTTCCCATGTTTGAGCTAACGGTAGATGGTTTGGATCAGGCGGTCAAAAAGTTAAAGGTAAAACGTTAGAGGATTAGACCTTGTGGGGTCTAATCCTTATAGCGTCCCTTGAGTTAATGTCTTGGAGAGTTAAGACCTGCCCAAGACTTGGTTCAGCTCTTTTAGCACAGTTGTTACATCTTTTCCATGGACGGTAGCTCCAAATTCAATTGTTTTAGTTCTAGAGTTAGGGCACCCAAAGCAACCGGGGCCAAATACTTTATCCATCACCTGATTTGCTTCAGTACCTATTTCCCGAATATCGCCAATTAACCAATCTGAGGTAATCGGGCCTGTTTTATTCATTAAGTCCACGCTCCTTTTATTTATAGTTTTTTCTAATCGGGTTGATTTAATTCTAACAAAGTATTGGTTAAAATACCGTGGTTTTTCTCCTTGAATTAATGTGACTTCTATCACACACTTGTATTCTTTGAGGGGCTCAAAACCCTTGTCTATTAGGAACTAGCTTCCCTTGACAAAAATGTTTTTCTCTGACATACTATAATAAGTGGTTCAAGTGTTGTGAGGTCACTTACATTTCTCCTTTGTCTTTTGGCAAGATTAATGGTGAACCCTTTCCAACATGTCAGCCAACTAGACCAAAGGAGGTTTGTAATTATGTTTACAGACAAAAGTTTAACCTGCAAGGATTGTGGTGAAAGTTTCGATTTTACCGCCAGCGAGCAAGAGTTCTACGCTGAAAAAGGCTTCACCAATGAGCCTGGACGTTGCCCTCAGTGCCGTTCAGCCAGAAAAGCTGAAAGATCAGGTGGCGGACGTGGTGGTTATGGCCAACAGCGTCAAACTTATCCCGCTACTTGTGCCCAGTGTGGTACCGCAACTCAGGTTCCTTTCCAGCCTAGTGGTGATCGTCCGGTTTATTGCCGTGATTGCTATAGCGCCCAGAGAAGCACCAAGAGTTACTCCAGGTACTAAAACACAAGAAAATCGTCATCGACTCCAAGAGCAAGACCGAGGTTTAACAACCTCGGTCTTCTTTTATTTTAATATTCTAAAATATTAACAAGTCAGGCATTTTTTCTTAAACCTTCAGCCATACTATAGGTAATTAATAGTTGGAGGTAACTTAATGAATAGGAAAATAGTTCTGGTAACCGGGCTGCTTATTTTAACAATGCTTGTAGCTCAGCAAATTTTATTTCCCATAGGCGTTGGGAAAAAACCACCGTTTAGTCCGGATACCAGCTTGCCCAAACAGCATAATCTGGTAAATGGTCTACCTGAGGCAGATAATGAATCCCGGGTACTTAAACCTGTTGCTTTAAGTACGCTTAAGGAAGGCTGGGGCTTTAGAAAAAACGGTGAACACCAAATTCCGGAAATTACCACCCACCAAAAGTCTTTAGTAGACAAGTACGGGGTCTATTTTGTAGCCGACACCACAAGCAAAGGGGTAGTGCTAACTTTTGATTTGGGTTATGAAAAAGGCTATACTAAGCAAATTTTGGATATTCTGCACCAGCACAAATCAAAAGCCATTTTTTTCGTGACCGGACCTTGGCTAAAGGAGAATCCGGACTTAGCTAAAAGGATGGTCAAGGAAGGTCATATTATTGGCAATCATACCTGGTCCCATCCTAGTTTACCCACCGTTGGCAAAAATCAAATGCAGGCCGATATTAAAAGGCTTGAGGATAAAATCGTGGAGACTACCGGTCAAAAGCTGAGGGTGAATTACCTGCGGCCTCCTATGGGCGAGTATAGTGAACAGACCCTCCATTGGACCAATGACCTGGGATATAAAACTGTGCTCTGGAGTATAGCTTTAAAAGACTGGATGCCTATGGGCGGGGCTGATAAAGCGGTTACAGGAGTGTTGGACAACCTGCATAATGGAGCCATCATCTTACTGCATGGAGTTTCCCAAGATGTGACTGAAGGCTTGGACCAAATTCTTACCCAAATTACCGCCCAAGGTTATCAAATTATCCCGATTAATCAGGTTAAGCCGAAAAAGCTATAAGCGGAAGAAAATTCGTGCGTTGACGGATTATTTTTTTGCAAAGTTTATGCCCACTACTCTTGCCCCTCCGGTAATTATTTCTACTCTCTGGCCACCGGCATTCATGACCACAGCAGCTGTTTCTCGATGTAAGGAAAAGTCCTTGGTAGTTCCGTCGGTAGTTCCGGGGATGGAAAACTTCACTGAATCAATGGTTACATGGGCCCGGTACTTTTTGGTGCCTCCCGTTTCAACATTTTCTCTAATGGCAATAAATACCTGTTTACTTTTAGTAGCATCCTCAGTACAGCTAATCTCACAAGCATTTTCAATGGAAAATGGAGTTACTTTTCCATCATTTTGGGGCATTTTATTATCTTCGGCCATTTGGTCTACCTCCATATTAATCTATTTACCATTATATTCCATAAACAGGATTATTATTCGGCAATCCCGTTGGAAACTCCTTCCTCTTTGTAAAAAAAACTTGATAGTAACTTCAAAAATAAGTATTATATTGGTATAGACTTTTGAGAGGAGGGATTGGAAGTGGAGATTACCAAAGATATGACGATAACCGACACTGTAAACAATTTTCCAAAAACAGTTGATGTTTTTAGAAACAATGGAATGGGTTGCTTTGGTTGAGCTGTGGCTAGATATGAAAATATCGAGCAAGGGGCCCTTGCTCACGGTGTGAACCCTGAGACATTAGTACAGCAACTTAACGAAGCCATAAAATAAGTAGGCTGTTAAAATTCCCCGTCTAGCTTTGTCGCCAGATGTTCCCTAATGTCTTCGACGTACAGCGAGTACGACTTTGGCATAGGGGAACATCTGTCTTCGTGCTATACTGGTTTTTTAACAGCCTACTTGGGTATTAGAAAAAGAATCCAAATAATTAACAAAAGCAGAGCTTGAGGGCTCTGCTTGTTGCTTGTGAATGCTCCGCTTTCACTTTTGATAGATATGCTTTTGAGTAATTATAAGGCCCGCTTGAGACTTTGGAAAACTCTTTCCAAGGTGGCAGTGTTCAAACTAGCACCGGGCATAATTGGATCAAACATTAGTAACAATTTTTCACCAATTTTTATTTTATCTGAAGAGTAAAAGCTGGTATCAATCGGGATACAACCTTGCCTTAGGAAAAACTCTTTTCTGTTATCTAGGTTTTCCTTGTTCTGGCGAACTTCAAGTAACACCCCTTCAATTTCCGGATGTTCTTTCTCAAGGAAGGATATTACTTTATGATAGTAAAAGCTACCTATACCTCTTTTTTGGAATTCGGGGGTAATGCCGATATGTTCCATGTAACCCATTTTTACGCTCGGTAAATAATAAAAGCAAGCAATTCCGATTACTTTATCTCCTTCTACTGCGGTTAATAAATAAAATAGGTTAGGTTCGATTGATTCCGGTTGTAACAGTTTCTTGATAATGCCATGCTGGACGGAGACTGGGTATTCAAATACATGCAGCAGTAACCGAATTCCTTCTTGAGTATAGTAATCACTAGGTGATTTGCCTCGGACGAACTTAATATTATCGGTATTCACATCTAAAATGTTACCGAAATTGTCTTTAATGACCATCTCTTTATGTTTAATCATGGCCACGTCACCAGTGTCGACAAATGCCGCATTAGCTTCATCAGTATCGATATGGAATTCCGTATGACCCTTGTCCGTGGTTCTCACCAACACATCATGGTAACAAACAGTTTTTTCTCCCTTAATTAAGATACTAACCTTGTCACCATCCTTTAGCTCTAGGTGCTCAGCCTTATCGGCATGCATATGAATGTGGGAACGGGCGACAATACATCCCTGTTCCAAGACTACTACACCCTTGGGGCCGATTAGTACCGCACCGGGAGTACCTGCTACGTTGCCGGAATCCCGAAAGGGGGCATCAATACCTACAACAAATGTATCAGTACGGCTTAATTCTATTTGGGTCTCTTTCCGAACGGGACCAATGATCCGAACCTGTTGAAGTACACCTTTTGCACCGACCACATTAACAGTTTCTTTGGCGGCAAATTGCCCGGCCTGTACTAAATCCCGAAGCACAGTTAACTGGTGACCCTCGCCGAACAAGGCCTGCACATGGGCATCCGTTAAGTGGACGTGGGCTCTGGATACACCTACCCGAACCAACCATTTATTCTCTTTCTTGAAATCAACTTTATTGGGGTCAATATTGATGTTCATATTCTGCTCCTTCCCCATTGCATCTTTAAAGTGCAATTAATTTTATCACAGGTGTTAGAGGAATGAATAGGTTTATTTTGTACCAAAAAACGTTATGATGGTAATACTATTTGTTTGAAAACCAAAGATTTACTGGAAATTCTCCAATATTCCTTCCAGCTCTTTCCCCACCTTGAGCGAATTAATGTCTATGGTTCTGCAAAATTTATTCTGCGTAAAACCTCAGCGGAACTACAGTCTCTTCGCGAGGCAGGGCTGACCAGAATACACATATCCATAGAATTATAACTATTGATATGCTCTTTGGCGAAGGTTGGTCAGTTCACGGGTATGTAAACCCGCAGAACCACCACGTTGAATATCGGTTGCTATTTGTTGTAATATACTAACATCCTTGGGCCTTTCAGTGACTATAATTTCCTGAAACCAAGGTTCCATAGTTTTAATCCTTTGCTTAATTCCAGCTTTAACCTGCTCCTGAGGTAACTGCCCTGAGTGATAGCCTACAAATATTTTGTTTCCCCAGATTACGACCACCGGCTGCTTCACCCCCGCTACAGAAGATAAGGCTTGTTCCCAGCCCACAGTATACTGGTGGGGGTCAGCGGGTGATGCAGGGTACTGCCCTTTTTTTTCTTCGCCAGAAATAGCACTGTCTCCAGGAATAAGCGGGGTTGGGAGGCCAGGTCCAGGGGTCTGCGAGGCCGGGTTTTCTGGGATTGGCCGAAACCTGCTTTCCTGTCCTAGGTCTGCAAGTTGGGGTTTCTTACTAACTTTACTACCCACACCAATAGAGACAGGCCGATAATTATAATTGTAAATACCGCCAATAGTCCCCCTTTACCCATTTTACCCACTGACAAATCCTCCTTTTGCTAAATGCCTGCATGCTTTAGCTTAACAAGGGATTAGCTTTTTTATCCACTCCCAATATGATTATAGGAACTTCTATCGCTGCATTTATCAAAAGCGAGCAGGGCGATGCAATTTCTAAGTCAAAAAAAAGCCCTCAAGTATACTTGAGGGCCGACTAATCTTCCACCAGGTCTTCAATTGGCGCGTCGGCAAAAAATATCCGTTTTCCGGAAACCGATTGCAGGAGAGTTAACCTTTCGTGCCTAAGGACGTGTAACACCTTAAAAGAAATATCCATCCCATAAGATCTGCGCTTGACAATAACACCTGTTTTCACGCTACCACCTCCACATTTAATATATGCTAGTACTGCCCAGAACTTGCCTGACTATCTGAATTTTATCCCCAGTATTTGCGGTCGAGATTACGATATTGTAAAGCTTCGGCTACGTGTCGAGCTTGGATAGATTCTACCCCTTCCAGGTCGGCAATTGTCCTAGCCACCTTTTTAAGCCTTTCAAGTACCCGGGCACTTAAGCCTAATCGATCAAAGGCGCTCTTGAGCAGTCCGGCGGCCTCCCTAGTTAATTGGCAAAATTCCCTTACTTCTTTAACACCCATTTGGGCATTACAGCTTATCTCTTTATCCGCTAGCCTCTGCTGTTGTCTCCTGCGGGCTGCCTCCACCCTTTCCCTGATTTCGTGGGAGGTTTCGGCCTTATGTTTTGATTCCAGTTCCACATACTCCAGTCTAGGTACTTCCAATTGAATATCTATCCGATCTAACAGGGGTCCGGAAATTTTATGCATATAACGGTGGACTAAGTGGGGGCTACAGGTACATTCCTTAGTTGGGTCACCGTAATACCCGCAGTAACAAGGGTTCATAGAAGCCACCAGCAAAAACTTGCAAGGATAGGTCAAAGCCGCACTAACTCTGGATATAGTAATTTGACCATCCTCTAATGGTTGCCTCAGGGACTCTAGGACTGACCGATCATATTCGGGTAATTCATCTAAAAACAGCACCCCATTATTAGCTAGGGAAATCTCCCCAGGTCGGGGAATATTCCCACCCCCCACCATACTGGAACGGGAAGCATTATGATGGGGGGCTCGGAAGGGGCGGATGGTAATCAATGGATTCTTCTGGGGCAGAATTCCGGCGATACTGTAGAGTTTGGTAACCTCTAGTGCCTCATCCAGATTAAGCCTAGGTAAAATACCCGGTAAACGCTTAGCTAGCATTGTTTTACCTGAACCAGGTGTACCTAGCAATAGAATATTGTGTCCTCCAGCAGCGGCAACCTCAAGCGCCCGTTTGGCCATAACCTGTCCCTTGACCTCAGCAAAATCAGCGATTGTTTGCTCACTACGTAACAATAGCTCATCCAGATCTACTTTATGCTCAGTAAGTTGGGAGTGCCCCCGGATTGCGGAAACTAAGTACTCTAAGTTATTAATGGCGTGTACTTTCAAGCCCTCCAGCAAGGCAGCCTCGTCTCCGTTGACCTTAGGAACTACAACACCCGGCACTCCATTTTCTAGAGCTACAGTAGCACTAGGAAGTACCCCAGCCACTCCGCGAATATGCCCATCTAATGCTAATTCACCCAAATAAGCTAATTCACCCCACTGCCCAGACAAAGCAATCTGGCCAGTTGCTGCCAACAAGGCAATAGCTATTGGGAGATCAAAGTGAGGTCCTTCTTTCCGCAAGTCAGCAGGAGCTAAATTAATGGTTATCCGTTTAAGGGGAAATTCAAAACCTGAGTTACGGATGGCTGCTCGAACTCGTTCCTTGCTTTCACGAACTGAGGTATCAGGGAGCCCAACAATATCAAAACCGGGCAAACCGTTGGTAACATCCACTTCCACTTGTACCAACCGACCCTCCAACCCAAGTAAGGTTACACTTTTTACAACTGCCAGCATGATCCACCTCCGATGACAGTTTTTTCCATACGATTAATTATTCGTCAGATAATTACCATTTCCTGCCATATATCTGAACAAATATTGCAAATAGTTTCTTGATGTTATATCATGCTTTATAGCCCCTATAATAGCCAAAAGGAGTGGTAGTATTGATTATTTCCAAACAAATCGAAGGGTTTCTTACACGATCCTCATGGATTAGAGCAATGTTTGAGGAAGGGGAAAGGCTTAAAAAAATTTATGGAGCCGACAAGGTCTTTGATTTAACTTTAGGCAATCCTGCGGTGGAGCCTCCTGCTTCTTTTAAGGAAGAACTTAAGCAGTTAGCTTTGAACCCGGTCCCCGGCATGCATCGTTACATGAACAATGCTGGCTACTTGGAAACTCGCCAAGCTGTGGCTGAGGTTGTTTCCGAAGATTCCGGACTTGCTTTTAGTGCAAATAATGTTGTTATGACAGTAGGCGCTGGTGGAGCCCTGAACGTAGTGATTAAGACCATCCTTGATCCTGGTCAAGAGGTTATAGTACTAGCCCCTTATTTTGTGGAGTATGATTTCTACATAGGTAATCATGGTGGAACCATCAAAGTGGTCCAGACTAAAGAGGATTTCCAACCTGATCTGGATGCCCTTGCTAGTGCAATTACAGCCAACACCCGTGCGATAATTATAAATTCTCCTAATAATCCTACCGGGGTTGTTTACCATGCTGATGCCTTAGAAGAGTTAGGCATTTTACTCCAAGCTAAAGGAACCCAGTATAATTCGACAATTTATGTTATATCCGATGAGCCTTATGCTAAAATAACTTATGATGGTATTAAAGTGCCCAATATCTTTAAATATGTGGACAATAGTTTTGTTGTTACCTCCCATAGTAAAGACCTAGCCCTACCAGGGGAACGGATTGGTTACATCGCTTTCAGTCCCAAAATCAGTGACCCGGAATTACTGCTGGGCGGCCTGTGCTTCGCAAACCGAACCTTAGGGTTTGTGAATGCTCCTGCGATACTACAACGGGCTGTTACTAAGCTTCAGCGGGAAACTGTGGATTTAACCGAGTATAAAGAAAAGCGCGACATCCTTTATGATAACTTAATAGCCATGGGCTATCAAATGGTTAAGCCTCAGGGGGCGTTTTACCTATTCCCTAAGTCACCTATTGCTGATGATGTAGCCTTTATTAAAGAGGCCGCTAAAGAAAACTTGTTGTTAGTACCTGGAAGCGGTTTTGGAGCTCCAGGTTATTTCCGGATTGCTTATTGTATGGAAAAAGAAATCATTCAAAATTCATTGCCAGCCTTCCGGAAACTTGCAGAACTTTATAATTTGTCTGCCCGATAGAAACGGTTGTTATAATTACCCGTCCAGCTTTGTCACCATAATTTGCCAAGGTCCACGACGTACACAGAGTATGCTATGGGGGCTTATCGAAACTTTAGATTCGATAAGCCCCCTATTATTGCTAACTTCACTTTTTCTTTTACAAGTAGGCTGTTAAAAAACCCGTATAGCGCGAAGTGATATGCTCCCTTTATAGTAGACAGTCGAAATATGTAAACTGTTTCTATGAAGGGGGCATATTTTAATGGGACGAAAAGCAAAAGTTCCAATTGAGGAAAAATTGCGAGCAATCGAAGATTATCTTACCGGTGAAAGGAGAGCATCTCAAATCTGTTTCGAATTACAAATTCATAAGAGGTCCTTTTACGATTGGCTTCGTAAATATCAGATACAAGGAAAACAAGGCTTACAGACTTTAAGTAACAATAAATACTATCCCGAGGCCATAAAATTTCAGGCGGTTACAGACTATAATGAAGGTCTAGGATCACTTGATCGGCTATGCAATAAATATAATATTTCAGGACATAGGGTACTCCTAAGTTGGGTAAAAAAGTATAATGGTCATGAAACATTTAAATCCAACTATACTCGGGGGGATAGATACATGACCAAAGGACGAAAAACTACTCGTGAAGAAAGAGCAGAGATTGTTGCGTTCTGTGTTGCAAACAATGATAATTACTTGATGACATCTGAACAATTTCAAGTTTCCTATCGACAGATTTATACGTGGGTAAAAAAGTACAAAGAGCAAGGAAGCGAAGCACTACTTGACCGCCGTGGCAAACGTAAAAACCCTGAAGAAATGACTGAAGCTGAAAAATTTGCGGCACAATTAAAGCTACTTGAGGCTGAAAATAGACGTTTAAAAATGGAGAATGATTTCTTAAAAAAATTGGACAAAGTGGAAAGGAGGCGGGAAACAGTCGGATACGCCAAGAAGACAGATATAGAGTAATAAAAGAACTTCAGCAAGAACAGGGATATCCGATTGCGGAATTATGTACTTTTGCTGATAGTGCACGATCTTCATACTATAAATGGATTAATCGATTGGAAAGTGAATCAGACAAAAAGAATGCAATGATACTGGAAGAGATGATTCGGATATACACAGACGTTCACGGTATTTACGGATACCGACGTATGACGATGAACATCAACCGGAATCTGGGAAAACAGTATAATCACAAACGTATCTATCGGTTGATGAAATCCGTTAACATGAAGTCTGTCATACGCAAGAAGAAAAAGAAATATACACAAAGTACCCCGCAGATAACTGCTGAGAATGTACTAAACAGGGAATTCCAGGCAGATAAACCGAACCAGAAATGGTTGACCGATGTCACGGAATTCAAACTGACAAATGGGCAGAAAGCTTATCTGAGTGCGATAATGGATCTTGGCGACAGAAGTATAGTTTCCTATGTTATTGGTCATTCCAATAATAACAAGCTTGTCTTTGAAACATTTGACCTAGCAGTAGCCGCCAATCCTGATGCACATCCACTTTTCCATAGCGATAGAGGCTTTCAGTATACCCATAGACAGTTCAAAAGTAAGCTTGATAGCATTAATGCCACCCAAAGTATGTCCCGTGTCAGCAGATGTATTGATAATGGACCGATGGAAGGCTTTTGGGGAATCATCAAATCAGAGATGTATTATTTGCAAAAATTCCATACATATGAGGAATTGAAACAAGCTATTGATGAATACATGACTTTTTATAACATGAGAAGATTACAGAAAAACCTAAAAGGCCTAACTCCGATAGAATATCGAAATCAGACCTTAGCAGCATAATTTACATTTTTCATCTGTCTACTTGACAGGGGGCAGTTCA
>JBAQLS010000013.1:0-60055 GCA_049302075.1 Carboxydocellales bacterium
TTAAAAAACCCGTATAGCGCGAAGCCAGCTGTAACAAGGCCGCAAGGCGTACTCCTTGTACGTCGAGGACCTTGTTACAGCTGGCGACAAAGCTAGACGGGGATTTTTAACAGCCGTAAGGACCTTGTTACAGCTGGCGACAAGCTAGACGGGGATTTTTAACAGCCTAAGGAAAGGCTTGGGGGTTGAAGTCCAGCCTTTCCCGTTTAAATATTTGATTTTTTTAATGCTATTAGGTATTCCTCCTGGAAATTAAGTTCTTTCTCCAGATTTTTTATCCGATTTAGATCTTCAGGTGCCAGGTTAGCAAACTCTAACTCATTTAATTTATTCATAGCTTTACCCCCTTTCTGTTTTATTGTAACCGTTTGGATATATATCCATACCTGACAGGGGGGCAAAAAGTGCAGCTACGGGGATGTAAAGCATACGCACTAATTAGAGCTATTCAACTTCACCGGTTTGGTGCTTTTACTAACTGCTATAACTTCTTTTTTAGCTCGACTGCCAGCTTCGTCAGTAATAAACCCAGCTTTCACCATTCTATCAAGCACTAATTCCTGGCGTTTTTTAGATTCCTTAAAGTTCTTTACTGGTGAATATTTAGCCGGATTTTGTGGAATACCTGCCAACATAGCCGCTTCAGCTAAACTCAGCTTGTCCACAGTTTTTCCGAAAAATCGCATACTGGCCTTAGTCACTCCATAAGTCTCCGGGCCAAAATATATCTGATTAAGATACATTTCCAGAATCTGCTCTTTAGAAAATTTTTTCTCAAGTTTATAAGCCAGTACCGCTTCTTCCGCTTTACGTTCCATGGTTTTATCCCCGTTTAAAAAGAGGTTTTTAGCCAACTGTTGGGTTATGGTACTGCCCCCCTCAGAGAAATCCCCTTTAGTTAAGTTTACCAATAAGGCTCTGGCTATTCCCTGAAAATCCACCGGGCCATGCTGATAAAATCTAATGTCTTCTACCGCGATTATTGCAAACCGCAAATTTTGAGGAATTCGCTCTAAAGGTATCCACATAAGCTCATTCTCCTCAAGGTTTGCAGCTAATTTCCCATTAATCTCAACAATCTCTTGACCATCGACTGGTAAGTATTCACTTAAATTATCCAAACGAATAGCGACCATTATTCGCTGAGAAGCTTTAATCCATGACTGATCAAATGTTCCCGTTGCTGAGTTATATGCCAATAAATATATAGCTAGTCCAATTATAATTACTAAAATGATTAATTTCCTCATAACAATCCCCCAGATTGGTTTTATATTTCCTACATATTTATTTAGCTTTAAATATTCTGCGTAGCTCCACTCATTCCTGCATATAGAACAAAAGCATATCTGATGCCTTCGCTAAGATATGCTTTTGTTCTATATGCAGGGAACCTAGGTTCCCTGGGTCACTGACGCTGTAACCCTCCTCTGATTTACATAAGGGGCGTACCCCTTAACAACCCCAGTTAAGGAAATTATCCACAGCCCTGTAAAACGGTAATTTCCTTAACTACAAAAAACCCTTGGAAGAATAAAATTCCTCCAAGGTTCTAGTTTAACTTATAAGCCTGCTGCCTTGCGTACCATCGCCTGATGTTGCTCATCCACAATAGGTACTCCCCTTCGGGTATAGCTTGATCCATGGGTTTTGCTACCTAGGAAATGAATGCAGAAATGTCCGGGAAAACCATTGTTATTAACTATTTTATTGCCATGAGGCATTCCGTTCATAGAAGCAGCTACAAGCTTACCGTTAATATCTACAATAACTGCTCTACGATCCCAGCTCCAACTACCTCCATACAAGCCTCTAATTATGTCTGTGTCATCTTTGGTTAAGGGATCCACATCGGCGTGGTTATGACCATAATTTCTTTTAACCTTTATGGTTTGTCCACTAGCTACATCAAAAACTTTTACAATCATTCCCTGTTCAAAAAGTTTGTTAGCTTCCGGCCAAGTCAGGAGTTCACCAACAACTCTTTCCCCAGCTAAGCTGCGGGATACTTTAGTTTTTCTTTTCAGGTCAGCATTTTTTCTAGTGGTAGTGCTTATTGATTTTGCTTTTATTTGCTGATTACTTTTGGATTTAGCGGATTGGGTGGATATTTTAAGTAGCTGTCCTATATCTAATTTATCACTTTTGAGCTGGTTAAGTTTTTTTAGTTGACTTAGCGGAATTTTTAACTTATGGCTAATTACAGATAAATTATCTCCAGAACGAACTTTATAAACGCTTGCGGAGTTTGAGGTTTTATGACTTTTGGCCTGAACCTCACTTCCGGGCCATGCAAAATTCACAATTATTATCGCACCCACTAAACATAGCATGGGAAACCGCACTAAACAACCGCCCCTTTCGGAATCTTGCTGGTGACATTATAGCTATTTATTCGTCAAAAAAGGGGTTGTTCCTGCAAAATGTGTCTAATTTCCCAATATTTTTTATTTTTCTAGTTCTATTATCCTTTTATTTTTATACAAAAGGTCAGTGGCAAACCGATAATTATTATGCTTCAATTTTTGATTTTGCTTTTCCAAACGCAAAAGGCAATCCCGATGTTCATACTCTATTCGTTCCAAGAGATTCATCAACACCCGCCGACTAAACCGAAGCCGTTCAACCTTCTCTTCCAGCTCCTCGATTCTTTGCTTTAAACGCTCGATTTCTGCTACTATTTGCATACCTCTAACACCTCCAAACATATACTATAGCTAGTATATGCCGCAGGTGTCAAAATTAGACACTCATTACCTGTTCTAGAACCCGTAGAACATTTTGGCCCATAATCTTACCAATATCCACTTCAGAAAACCCTCGCTTTAAAAGTCCTAAGGTAATACCTGGTAACTTACTAACATCCTCTAAATCAGTTGGTGTTTTGTCAATACCGTCAAAATCCGAACCAATACAAACATGGTCCACACTGGTCAATTTAACAATATGCTCTATATGCTCTAGCACTCTTTCTAGAGTAGCCTGCTCCGGATGTACAAAAGATGGGTTAAAAGTAACTCCCACCACACCGCCAAGTTTGGCTAAGGCAATTAGTTGCTGATCACTTAAGTTACGCAGGTGCTGGCATAAGGCACCACAATTAGAATGGGAAGCTATTACCGGTTTAGTGCTGGTTTCCAATACGTTCCAAAATCCTGCCTCGGCAAGATGGGACACGTCCACCAACATCCCAAGACGGTTCATCTCCTCAACAACATTCCGGCCAAAATTAGTTAGCCCACCACCGGTTATTGTCTCGCTAACACCATCAGCCAAAGCATTACGCTGATTCCATGTTAAGCCAAGTCCACGAACACCTAAACGGTACAGCATTCTTAACACCCCTAGGTCCTCCCCAAGAGCCTCGCCACCTTCCACTGTAAGCAATGCTCCTATTTTACCTTGTTTGGTAGCTTGCTTTAGATCAGTGCAGTTTGTAACTAACATTAGGTTTTGCTGATTATCTGCTAATTCCCGATAAAAAACATCAATAAGCTGCAAGGTTCTTTTTACCGCCCGTTCCGGTTTATATTCTGACTCAATAAATGCTGCAAAAAACAGTAGCTTTACTCCCCCGCTTTTTAATTTAGGTAGATCCACATGTCCCAACTGAGAGTGTTCAGACAATCTACGCTCCCCAGAAACTAGCTTCATCAGTACGTCACTATGGGTATCGACAACTAACATCTCATTATGCAGCATTTGGAAAGATAACTGTTTCCCTCCAGACATTAGACTACCACCCCTTCTTCAAAATTACATAATGAAAGCTTGGCTTGCGCTAAAGAAGACTAAGGTTTGCACCAAGCTCCAGCATAAGTACAAACCTAAGTCGCACTTATGCTGACCAGTGTAAGCGCTAGCGCAGACGGAAGCCTTAGCTGCACTTATCCCCAGGATGAGGCAGCTTATAGTTCCTAAGGGACACTAAAAAGCCTGTTTGTCCACTACAAACAGGCTTTAAGCAAACTCTTCATTTATCTGGGTTCAACAATCAGTTTAATGGCGGTTCTTTCTTCCCCATCAATGGTTATGTCAGTGAAGGCAGGTATACAGATTAAATCTACTCCACTTGGAGCTACAAAGCCCCGGGCAATAGCCACTGCTTTAACCGCTTGGTTCAATGCTCCTGCTCCGATTGCTTGCAGTTCGGCACCGCCACGTTCACGCAGAACACCAGCAAGTGCACCAGCTACGGAATTTGGGTTGGATTTTGCTGAGACCTTCAAGACGTCCATGAACACAACCTCCTTGACTGGCTATATTTTTCTATTTTTCCATAAATGTATATTCGCTATAAATCAAAGAATTCCTCTACTCAGCAAAATGATATTATGTTTTTTTTGAATTTTTCATACAATTTAACGTGTTTATCTGCAATTAAGCATAATTTCCCTCAATTAAAGTAATTCTTTGAATAGACGTAGCCATTCCTGTTTGCTCCTCAATATCTATAACTACTCCGTTTAACTGATAAGGTCCGGAGGCAACTTCAAACCTAGTAGGTAATTGGGAAAGGAACTTATTCACCACGGTCATGGTATTTACACCCAGTACCGAATCACGTGGTCCCGTCATCCCTAAATCACTTATATAAGCTGTTCCCGGTGGTAACACCCGCTCATCAGCAGTTAAAACATGGGTATGTGTACCACAGACTGCGGATACCTTTCCAGCCAGGTGCCAGCCTAAAGCAATCTTTTCCGAAGTAGCCTCAGCGTGAAAATCCACCAAAATAACTTTAACTTCTTCCCTAAGCTTTTGGGCTATCGCCTCACCTATGCGGAAAGGGCAGTCCAGTTGTTCACCCATAAATACTCTGCCGCTTAAGCAGATAATTCCAATTTTTTCTGTAGATGTTTTGAAAACCCCGGCACCTTGACCAGGTGTTCCCGGAGGATAGTTAGCAGGTCGGAGAATTCTCCATTCATTGTCGATAAAAGTAAGAATTTCTTTTTTGTCCCAAACATGATTACCCATAGTAAGCACGTCAATACCTGCATTAAATAGTTCATCGGCTATTTCTCGGGTAATTCCGTTACCACCTGCGGCATTTTCCCCATTTGCGATTACGAAGTCTGTTTTCCACTCGTTTTTCACTTGATTTAACTTGGCTTGCACCGCCCGGCGCCCCGGCTTTCCTACTATATCGCCAAGCATCAGGATACGCATTTATCCTTCCCCCTATTTATTAAATACTAAAACCCGACCATCTTCACTATAGGCAAATAATTTATTATGTTGGTTAAGTACTCTAAAGTGTTCCAGCATATGTCCAATTAACTCTTCCTGAACTTCCTGCTCTTCCTGATCATTATCTCTGCTATCAACAATTAATGCCCCTGCAAACTCTTCACTGAGTAATTGAATCAAAAGGCTTATTTCTTCTCTGGTAATAGTATCCACATCACGATGGATTTCTATAAACGTACACTTTTCCAAGGTCAAGTTAGTTATTTCATTAATTTTTGGACTACTTCCCTTTAAGTAGGCGTGTGCTGCTAAATGTTGTTTTAGCTTGGCCGTTAAGTTTAAGAATTGCTCACCAGATAATACTTGCTCAATTAAAAAGGACATTCGGAGAACTTTACGCTCCGGTTCATAGTTAATCGCCGTAATCTCTGGATAACGAATTAGTAAAGATACTAACAAACCAATACTATCTGCTGGATTTTCTTCAATTTCATGGTGCACTAAACGTCACCTTCCTTACCTGCTGTAGGTTAATATAAATAGCTAAATAACTGATCAAACTATTTTATGTCCGTAGGGTAATAAAATCTACGAATAATGGAATTCTATTAACTAACGAACAGTATTCTGGACAAGCGGAGTTTTTTCCTGCAAACTATAATCCACCTAGGGGTTATGAATTAAAACGACCTCCTAAGAGGTCGTTAATTTTCCTACCTATGACACATATCGACTTCTAGAATCAACATCTAGGTTTATAACCTATTTTGCATAGTCAACAGCCCTAGTTTCCCGAATGATTACAACTTTAATTTGTCCGGGATAATCCAGTTCTTCTTCAATCCGTTTAACTATTTCCCTAGTTAAGCGAACTGTACCAAGGTCATCAATTTTATCAGGTTTAACAATAATGCGTACTTCCCGACCAGCCTGAATAGCGAAGGATTTGTCAACGCCTTCAAAACTATTAGCAATAGCCTCTAGTCTTTCTAGACGTTTAATATAATTCTCCAGGCTTTCCCTTCTGGCACCCGGGCGAGCAGCTGAAACTGCATCAGAAGCAGCTACCAGTACAGCTTGAATTGACTTAGGTTCTTCATCACCATGGTGAGAGATAATTGCATTAATAACCTCGGCACTCTCCCGATACTTTTTGGCTAAATCTGCCCCGATTTGGACATGAGGACCTTCCACTTCATGGTCTACAGCTTTTCCAATATCATGAAGTAATCCAGCTCGTTTGGCTAGTTGAACATCCACGCCAAGTTCTGCAGCCATTAAACCTGCTAAATGAGAAACCTCAGTAGAATGTTTTAATACATTCTGTCCATAGCTTGTCCGATAACGCAATCTACCTAGGATTTTAACTATTTCTGGATGCAAGCCGTGTACTCCGGTATCAAATGTAGCTTGTTCACCGGCCTCCCTGATTTGGGTATCTACTTCTTTGCGCGCCTTCTCTACCATTTCTTCAATTCTGGCTGGGTGAATCCGGCCATCAAGGATAAGTTTTTCCAAGGCTATCCGTGCAACTTCTCGACGAATGGGATCAAAACCAGATAAAATAACGGCCTCCGGTGTATCATCGATAATTAAATCAATACCGGTAAGTGTTTCCAGGGTACGGATGTTCCGCCCCTCTCGACCGATAATTCTACCCTTCATCTCGTCATTAGGCAAGGCAACCACTGAAACTGTACTTTCCGCTACATGATCAGCAGCACAACGTTGAATAGCCTGGGAAATAATTTCTCTGGCCCGCTTATCCCCTTCTTCTTTGGCCTGAGTTTCAATTTCCTTAATCAACACAGCAGCCTCATGCTTGACTTCTTCCTCTACATTAGCTAGTAATATAGCTCGCGCCTCATCACTTGTCAAACCGGAGAGTCTTTCCAGCTCTAAGACCTGCTTTTTATAAAGGTCATTAAGTTGCTGTTTAATCTCCTCATTATCTGCTTCTTTTTTAGCTAGGTTTTCCTCTTTGCGTTCAAAGGATTCCATTTTACGGTCCAACATTTCTTCTTTTTGGACCAGCCTACGTTCTTGCCTTTGGAGTTCAGTACGCCGTTCCCGGTTTTCCTTCTCAACTTCATTACGTAGTTTAAGAATCTCTTCTTTAGCTTCCAAGACTGCTTCTCGCTTTTTAGCATCAGCAGTATTTTGAGCATCCTCTACAATTTTTTTGGCAGCATTTTCGGCAGAATCAAAAGCTCTTTCGGCCATAGATTTGCGATAGAAGTATCCCCCGCTCAGACCTAAAAGCAAAGCCACCAAAGCAATAATGTATTCCATTCCTTCACCTCCTGTCCTTAGATTTAGCTTAAATTATTTTTTACGAAATAAAAAAATACCGAGTAGAAACTCGGCAGGGAATTAGACATATTTCCACCCGGCTTTCTTTCACCTTAAACAGCACTGCTTGTTCAGGCCAAAGATGGTCTTTCTTCATACTTTATAACTTTTCATCCTCAAGAGCTATTTATTAAATGAATTTCAAGAGGAAAGTAGCCATAATTTATAAGAAAACCACTAGGTGGTAATCAAAGTCTAGTTCCAGTTTCTTCTCCATTAATAATTGTAAAAGACTTTTAGTATAATGTCAAGAATTTAGCATTTTACTCATTTTACTGGACCATTGTGGGTTATTCTTTAACTCCCTAACTATTTTGTAACACAATTCGGAGGAAAATCCTCTGCGTAATAGCCAACCCATTACCTTTTCTGGTGTTACAGTCCGGGTTGTCCTGTCCAGCTTAGACTCAGCGAAGTTGCGGGCTAACTGGTATTCTTCTTCTGAAGAAAAATCACATATTTGGCTGGCTATAATAGCTTCGGGAATTCCTTTTTCTTTTAGTTCATGGATCAAACGTCGTTTTCCCATTGGCTTTTGTATTTTACGGTTTTCCACCCACCTGGCCGCAAACTCGACATCATTAAGCAGTCGGTACTCCCGTGCCCACGCTATAGCCGCCTCTACCATAGCTTCTGAATAGCCTTTTTTGGTCAGGTGCCGTTTGACTTCCTCCACACTTCTGGCCCTAAAACTCAGAAAGCGAAGGATTATATTTTTAGCCTGTTCAAAAGCATCCTCTTCTTCCATATATTACCCTCACACCAGTCCTTTTAGACATGCAGACTTGAATCCCCGCCTAGACATCCATGCCACTAACCTGGCACCAACAGTATATGAAAATTAACGTGTTAATTTTCAGGATAGCTTTGTCACCAGCCCAGGCTGTTGAAATTCCCCCGTCTAGCTTTGTCGCCAGCTGTAACAAGATCCTCAGCGTACAAGGAGTACGCTTCCGGTCTTGTTACAGCTGGCTTCATGCTATACGTGTTTTTCAAAAGCCTGCTCGGGGTATAGGTATAAGCGGTTTTTCAACAACCTGCCCGGTTATAAGAAAAAGTGAGTTTCTCAGCATCCTGAGGCTGGAGTAAACTCCAGCCTGGCTGTTTATTAATCTTTACTCATCCACTACCTTGGCCCCGATTTTAACCATGTTGATTCCACTGGCACTGGTTTTTTCCCGAATTAATTGCTCAATTTCTGTGGTAATTTCGGGATGGTCTTTGAGATATTCTTTTACATTTTCCTTGCCTTGTCCCAGACGATCTCCTTTATAGGAATACCAAGCCCCGCTCTTATTAATAATTTCAAGTTCCGTGCCCACATCAATAATCGAACCTTCTCTGGAAATACCCAAACCGTACATCATGTCAAATTCTGCTTGCTTAAAAGGAGGTGCTACTTTGTTTTTAACTACTTTGACTCTAGTCCTGTTACCAACCATATCCGTACCTTGTTTTAACGTCTCTACTCTTCGTACCTCAAGTCGCACTGAAGCATAGAATTTTAGAGCCCGTCCACCAGGAGTGGTTTCGGGAGAACCAAACATAACCCCAACCTTTTCCCGAATCTGGTTTATAAAAATTACCACCGTCTTGGATTTGCTTATAGCTCCAGTGAGTTTCCGTAAAGCCTGAGACATTAGGCGAGCCTGCAAGCCCACATGAGAATCACCCATTTCCCCTTCAATCTCCGCCCTAGGTACCAAAGCTGCCACTGAATCTACAACCACCACATCCACCGCCCCGCTGCGTACCAAGGCCTCGGTAATCTCTAAAGCTTGCTCCCCTGTATCTGGCTGAGATATCAAAAGGTTATCAATATCTACCCCAATATTCCTTGCGTACAAAGCATCCAAAGCATGTTCAGCATCGATAAAGGCAGCTGTTCCCCCCAGCTTTTGGGATTCCGCCACAATGTGTAAAGCCACAGTAGTTTTTCCTGAAGACTCTGGTCCGTATATTTCTATTACTCGACCCCTTGGCACTCCACCTATACCCAAGGCTATATCCAGCGCCAAAGACCCTGTTGGTATAACCTCTACACTCATATTAGCTGAAGCCTCACCCAGTTTCATAATCGAACCTTTTCCAAACTGTTTTTCAATATTTCCCATGGCCATTTCCAATGCTCTTTGCTTGTCCGACATTACTATCCCTCCAAAACATTTGTTCGTATTTACAATTTTATTATACTGGGTGGAACAACACTTGTCAAAGGGTTTATGGATATTTTTTCCATTATCTTGCATTTATTTATTACAAAAAGCAAAACCCCTTAGAGGTACCCTGCATTCCCAACCAATGTGTAACTAGGGCGTTTGCCTTGTTGCCTGAAGAAATGTTGCTTGTCCTTTTCAGATATGGACTGGAATAATTCACTGCTGCGTTGGGAAGAGATTTCCTTCCCATATGGATGATGATGAAGGGAGGCCCATTTAGGGAAGCGATACAGTGGGACTTCTGCGCCAGTTAGAATTTATTAAGAGGTGATTTTCTGTGGAAGTCGTTTATCAACGTTGTTGTGGTTTGGATGTGCACAAAAAAACTATTACTGCCTGTGTTCTCACTCCTGAGAAGAAAGAAATCAGAACTTTTGGCACCATGACAGATGAACTTTTAGAATTAACGGATTGGGTTTTGGACAAAAAATGTACACATATCCAGCTTCATCCCATCGCAGGAACATAGGAAATTACGCGAACTAGTTCGTTATCGTCGGAGTATGGTACAAGAGTGCTCTTGCGAGATCAACCGGATCCAAAAATTTTAGAGGGAGCCAATATTAAACTTAGTTCAGTAGTTAGCGACGTTCTAGGAGCCTCCGGCAAATTAATGCTCAACGAACTTTGTAAAGGTATTGAAGACCCTAAAGTCTTAGCTGGGTAGCTATAGTGGTTTTGGGTAGCTATCTATCAATTCTATTTTTAGCCGGTTCTACATTGACCCTGCGCCCACGCAGATTACTCCTCTGCAAGCAATAGTACACCTTTTCGGCGACTACTGAACTTACCTCGACAAAGCTAAAGCGGTCATGCAGTCGAATATTGCCAATAGAAGTTCCAGGTATCCCTGCTTCCTCGCTAATAAACTGAATAATTTCCCGGGGACCTACATTATCCACCCGTCCTAGATTCATAAAAAATCGCACCATCCCCTGACGGGCTCCGGTATTACCGAAATCCAAGTTTGATTCCGGCTCTAGTTCATCCTCTCCTAAATCTAAGTTTAGTTTTAAGGCGGCCGCAGCAATATCTAGCGGGTCAAAATTCTTGGCCAAATCCTCCACCATTTTACGGTAAATCTCCAAGGAACCTTCTTCGATAAATAGTAACAGTTTGTCTTGAATGATTTCTTTTTGGCGCTCGGCAATATCCGCTAGAGAGGGCAGCTCAACCCTAGCAATAGAGGTTCGAGCTAATTTTTCAATTAAGCGTAGTTGGCGGTATTCCCTAGGAAGAATTAAAGTAACAGCAACCCCGGTGCGCCCTGCCCTTCCCGTCCGTCCAATTCGGTGGACATACGATTCAGGGTCCTGGGGAACTTCGTAATTTACTACATGGCTAACATTTTCCACATCAATTCCCCGGGCAGCAACATCGGTAGCCACTAGAATCTCTACTGATCCTTCCCGAAACTTCTTCATTACTCTATCCCGTTGGGATTGGCTTAAGTCCCCGTGGAGCCCTTCAGCACCATATCCTCTTGCCTGAAGGCTATTAAATAGATCGTCGACTCCCTTTTTGGTTCGGCAAAAAATAATAACCTGAGTCATATCAATACTATCGATAATTCGGCACAAGGAATCTAAGCGATCTTTTTCTCTAACTTCATAATAAACCTGTTCAATTAATGGAACTGTAAGCTCATCCTTGCTGACAGTAATCCATTCCGGCTGCCGCAAATAGCGTTTGGACAAGCGGTGGATTGGTTCAGGCATGGTTGCAGAAAATAATAGTGTTTGTCTTTCCTCCGGGGTCTCCTTCAAAATGTTTTCGATATCCTCAATAAAGCCCATATCCAGCATCTCATCAGCTTCGTCTATGACAACAATTTGTAAACGGTCTAGACGCAACGTTTTACGGCCGATATGGTCTAATAACCGACCAGGAGTGCCGATTACTACCTGAACACCTAGACGTAGAGCTTTAAGCTGCCGGTCAATAGGTTGGCCTCCATAAACTGGTAAGGTTCTAATACCTTTAAACCGACCGATTTTGGCAATTTCCTCAGCAACCTGAATCGCCAACTCTCTGGTCGGGGTAAGTACTAAAGCTTGGACAGTGCGTAGGCGGGGATTAACCATCTCTACAATAGGAATGCCAAAAGCCGCCGTCTTCCCAGTTCCCGTTTGAGCTTGTCCAATGACATCCTTGCCCTGCATCAAAAGAGGAATTGCCTGGCTTTGGATGGGTGATGGTTCCTCAAAGCCCATTTCCATTATGGCATGATACACCCGTTTACTAATTTCAATATCTCCAAATATTTTTGTTTCCGTCATTAATTATCCCCTCTCTTAAAATTGTACTTGCCCTCCAGGGATAGCAGATACAATCTGACCAAATTCAGGGCAGCATTAGCTGTTAATAGCTTAATATTTTTTCTGGGACCCCCGAATTGAAAGCTCTTTACTATTACATCCTGGGCCGAGGCCAGAGCTATGTATACTAGGCCTACAGGTTTTTCCGGGGTACCTCCACCCGGTCCGGCAATTCCAGTCACCGCCAAACCCAAGGTGGTATTTTGCTTTTCCCGGATTCCCATAGCCATTTCCCTGACAGTCCGTGCACTGACTGCCCCGTATGTCTGTAAAGTATCTTCTTTTACCCCTAGAAAAACTTCCTTGGCAGAATTATTATATGAAACTACCCCATAGTGAAAGTAGTTGGAACTTCCCGGAACATCGGTTATTCTACTACTGATTAGCCCCCCGGTACAGGACTCGGCTAAACTAATAGTAAAACCCAGTTCATTAAGCTTTTGGCCAACCACCATTTCCAGAGACTGTTCATCATAGCCAAAAATAAGCGTTCCCAGCCGTTTTTCCAATTCTGTCAGTACACCCTTTAGCAAGGTCTCAGCCTGTTCCCTACCTTTACCTTTGGCAGTAATTCGAAGGTTAATTTCTCCAATCTGGGCTAAAGGAGCTATGGTCGGGTTAGTCTGCTGCTCTAATAGGTCGATAATCAGCTCTTCAATCGCTGACTCCCCTTTACCAAAGAGGCGTAACACCCGAGAATGGATTACCTCCCCCTGATAGGCACGTTCTTTGGTTAGGTAGGGTACTGCCTGTTGTTCAAACATTAATTCCAGCTCAAAGGGCGGACCAGGTAGTATCAGCACTATTTTACCGCCAGCCTTTACTACTGCTCCAGGCGCAGTACCCACCTCATTAGCTAAAATCTCGGCTCCCTCAGGAAAACAGGCCTGTTTGGTGTTATTCTCCGGCATAACTCTACCCCAACGGGTAAAGAAACTCTGGATATGTTCCAAAGAAGCTTGGTGTAGAATCATAGGTAAGCCTAAAACTTTAGCCACCGTCTCCTTGGTTAGGTCATCCATGGTCGGTCCCAGTCCTCCAGTGGTAATTACCAAATCAGATCTTTCTAACGCTTTGTTTAATTCCTCAACTAAACGCCCTTCATTATCCCCTACTACAGTGTGATAATAAATGTCTATTCCTAGTTCACTTAATCTTTTGGATAGATACTGGGCATTAGAATTGACAATCTGACCTAATAACAACTCCGAGCCAACGGCTATAATCTCAGCTTTCATGGTTCTTCACCTTCTTCCCAATCTAATAAATAATTTTACCACATTGTCAGTGTAAAAGCTAGAAGGCTGAACTGTGGTTAAAGCTTTGTCCTGCCTTGGCAAAGCTTATTATTATATTCTAAATGACACGCTACAAAGTGGCCTGGTTTCCTTTCCAAAAATTCTGGCTGTTGCTGCCGACATATGCTCTGTGCTACCCTGCAACGAGGTTGAAATGAACAGCCAGCATCTTGCTCAATTGATGCTCCAACATCACCAATAAGGGCTTCCGACTCCCGTTTAGCTGCTAAATCCGGGTCAGCTACGGGAATAGCAGATATCAAGGCTTGGGTATAAGGATGTAAGGGTTGGGTATACAGCTCCTTGCTGCTAGCCAATTCTACTATTTGTCCCAAATACATCACTGCCACGCAGTGACTAATATATTGGACCATTGATAAGTCATGGGCAATAAAGAGATAGGTTAAGCCTAAGCTATTCTGCAATTGCTTTAGCAGGTTTACCACTTGGGCCTGGATAGCTACATCTAGGGCAGAAATTGGCTCATCACAAATAATTAATTGAGGCTCTACTGCCAAGGCTCGAGCAATTCCCACCCGCTGACGTTGGCCGCCACTAAACTCATGGGGAAAACGACTAGCATGTTCAGCATTTAACCCAACTAGACGCAATAACTCTAAAATCCGTCCCTGGCGTTGTTTGCCTTGGGCTAGGTTGTGAATATCCAAAGCTTCTCCGATAATTTCCCCCACCGTCATGCGCGGATTTAGGGAGGCATATGGGTCTTGAAAAATCATCTGGAGCCTTCGACGGATTGTTTTTAGCTTGGGTCCAGAAAGCTTGCTGATATCCTCACCGGCAAAGAATATTTCCCCTGCGCTTGGTTCATAAAGTCGGAGGATGGTCCGACCGGCAGTAGTTTTACCACAACCACTTTCCCCAACTAATCCTAACGTCTCACCTTTTTTGATTTGCAGGTTTATATTATCCACAGCTTTGATTACTTGTCCGCCACCAACCTTAAAATACTTCTTTAGCCCTATTACCTCTAATAAGTACTCCACCTCGGGCATAAACCAGCCACCTCCAGTTTTTGCTGATAAAGAAAGCTTGGCTTGCGCCAAGCGCTAGCGCAGGCGGAAGCCTTAGCTGCACTTATGCGGAACTACTTGCATTAGTTGAGTAGTGCCTGAAATCTATACTTTCATATACGCCCAGCTAAAGGATGGAGCAGCCAGCAAGCCACTCTGTGCCCAGTTGAAACCTCTTGCTCTAGCGGTGCTTCCATAGTACATATCTTCAGTAGGTTTGGACAACGGGCGGCAAAGGGACATCCTGTTGGAGGATTTATTAAATCCGGAGGAGTTCCGGGAATAGAAGCCAATGGTTTACTTTCTTGATTAATTTTAGGTATTGCGGCCAGCAGTCCTTTGGTATAGGGGTGTCCTGGACGGTAGTATATTTCTCGGACTGGGCCAGCCTCCATGATTTGCCCACCGTACATAACCACAACCTGGGAACAAAGCCCAGCTACCACTCCTAAATCGTGGGTAATTAGCATTACAGCCATACCTAAGTTCCGTTGGAGATTACGAATCAGGTTAATAATTTGGGCTTGAATGGTTACGTCCAAAGCGGTTGTTGGCTCATCAGCGATTAACAGCTTAGGTCGACAAGCTAAAGCAATAGCAATCATCACACGCTGGCGCATCCCACCACTAAATTCATGGGGATAGTGCTTGATTCTCCGATTTGATTGGGGAACACCTACCATATTTAATAACTCTCTAGCTTGTTCCATGGCTTGGGAAAATGCTAAACCTTGATGTTTACGTAATCCTTCGGCAATTTGTTTGCCCACAGTTATGGTGGGATTTAAAGCGGTCATGGGGTCTTGAAAAATCATGCCAATTTGTTTTCCCCTTACCCCTTGCATTTGAACTTCAGAGAATTTCAATAAATCTTGGCCCCCAAATAATATTTCACCATTTACTACCCTGCAAGGAGGCGAGGAGATTAGACCCATGATAGCTTGAGCGGTTACACTTTTACCACACCCGGACTCACCAACTAAGGCAACTGCTTCCCCGGGATTTACTGTGAAACTGACCCCCCGAACTGCTTGGACTACACCGGCATAGATATCGAAGTTAATTTGCAGATTATTTATTGCTAATACCGGTTGCATTTCGTTCATCTCCTTTATTAACCCATTCGGGGATCTAAAGCTTCCCTTAGCCCATCACCTAGGAAGTTAAAAGCCAGCATTGTAATGGTAATTAAGGCTGCCGGGAAAAATATTTGCCAAGGGTAGGAACGAATACCCTCCATACCAGTACTAGCTAAAACCCCCCAACTAGCCATTGGGACGGAAACACCTAACCCTAAGAAACTCAAGAACGCTTCGATGAAAATTGCTTCGGGAATAGCCAAAGTCATTTGGATAATAATTGGACCAATTGCATTAGGTATTAAGTGGCGCCAGAGAATCCGCCAGGAAGATGCACCTAGAACCCGAGCCGCTAAAACAAATTCTCTTTCTTTTAAGCTGAGCATTTCCCCCCTAACTATTCGGGCCATCCCCATCCAAAATACCGCACCTAAAGCAATAAAGATTGTTTTAAGTCCAGGTCCGAGAACTACCATTAGTAAGATTACATAAAGTAGAAAAGGCACCGCCCACAGGATTTCTACAATCCGCATCATTATTTCGTCCACTTTACCCCCTGCGAAACCTGCAATTCCCCCATATAACACCCCTACTACAAGACTTATCAAACTAGTCACCACCCCAACTAATAACGATATCCTAGCTCCATACCATAAGCGGGTGTATAAGTCCCTGCCTAAGGCATCAGTACCTAGCCAATACGTTGTGCTTGGCGGCTGGTTAGCCATAGTTAAGTCTTGCTGGTAATAGGTATACTTGGACATATATGGTCCAACTACCGCCATTATTATTAAGCAACCAATAGTGGTTAAGCCGATTATGGCCATTTTATTTTGCTTTAGTCGTCGCCAGGCATCCTGCCAATAGGTAGTTACTGGCCTGATAATAACCTCATCAGTCCCAGCTTGACTCTGGACTGGTTCAAATAATTCTGCAGTTAGGTGCAATTTGGGCAATGAACTCATTTAACCCTCCCCTCCTTTACTTAACCTTATTCGGGGGTCTACCCAGACATAAGCCAAATCTACCAGCAGGTTCATGGTGATTAAAAAGATGCTGTAGAAAACTGTTACCCCTAAGATAACTGTATAGTCTCGATTGGCAATGCTAGAAACAAAGTATTGCCCCAATCCGGGGATGGCAAAAATACTTTCTACCACAAAACTGCCTGTAAAAATACCTGCCACCAACGGGCCTAAATAAGTGATAATGGACAAACTAGCATTGCGCAAGGCATGTTTATACACAACTACTAGCTGGGATAAGCCCTTAGACCGGGCAGTTCGAATATAATCCTGCTGCATAACCTCCAGCAGGTTAGAGCGCATAAACCGAGCAACTACCGCCGTGGGCATTCCGGCTAAAGCTAGAGCAGGTAGAACCATCTGAGACGGACTACCCCACAAGGCGGCAGGAAACCACCGGAGCTTATAGGCAAAAACATACATTAACACTCCAGCAAGGATGAAGCTAGGTACGGCAAAGCCAATTGTTGCTACAACCATCGCCAGGTAATCTTGCCATTTGTTATGATTTAAGGCGG
Organism: Carboxydocellales bacterium; assembly: GCA_049302075.1. Taxonomy (GTDB): domain Bacteria; phylum Bacillota; order Carboxydocellales; family JAJZTU01; genus JBAQLS01. The sequence goes on from JBAQLS010000013.1 coordinate 17,034, forward strand.
CAATTACCCCGGATAATACACCTACAATTAAAGCAAAACCCACAGCTAATGCACCAAGGGTAGCGGATACAGGAAAACTCTTATTAATAATTTCATTAACGGAGGTAGCTTTATACTTAAACGACGGACCTAAATCCCACCGGGTCAAATTCTTTAAGTAATCTTGATATTGCAACCAAAGTGGATCATTTAGATGATAGCGGGCTTCGATGTTTTTTAGTACTTCTGGGGGAATTGCTTTTTCTCTAGCAAAAGGCCCTCCCGGGATGGTGTGCATTAAGCTGAAGGTTAGCGTAACTATAAATAATACTGCCAAAACCGAGGATACTAGCCGCTGTAGCAGATACCTGCCCAATTGTTTCACCTTCTTTTTTCTAGCTGATATTCTTGATAATGAGTTTCTCAACAAACTAAGGTTATGTAGTTTCCCACACATACCTCAGTTGGAAAACGTGCCTGCTAGACTGCTACTCTATTCTGCCAGCCAAGCCCATTTGAAATCACCGTATGTTCCAAAGGAAGGAAGCACCACATCTGTTACCTTAGAATTAACTAGATAAGGTTGGGTATAGAAATATATTGGCATAATGGGTAGCTGGTTCATCAGGATATTTTCAGCTTTATGCATAGCATTCATCCTGACTTTGGGATCAAAAGTATTATTCGCACTCTGAATAGCTTTATCATACTCAGCATTGCTCCAGCCAGTATCGTTGTTACCACCCTTGGTTACAAACAAATCCATGAAAGTCATCGGGTCAACATAATCCCCTGACCAACCGGCTCTAGCGATATCATAGGCCAGTTTATCTTCGTTATCCAAATATACTTGCCATTCCTGGTTGATTAGCTGTACATCAATCCCTAGGTTCTTTTTCCACATTTCCTGAATGGCTTGGGCAATTTTGGCATGCTGCTGATCATTGTTATATAAGATAGACGTCGTTGGGAAACCTTTACCTTCAGGATAGCCAGCAGCAGCCAGTAATTTCTTGGCCTGTGCTGCGTCCCACTGAGTTAATAAGGAACCGCCAACACTACGGTAATCCTTGGCGGGATTGGCATCTTGAATTCCATAAGGTACAAAAGCAGTAGCAGGTCGTTCGCCAGCCCTGGTTATGCTTTTCACAATTGCCTCCCGGTCAATCGACATTGCTAAAGCTTTCCTAACTCGAACATCGTCAAAAGGTTTTTTGGTCACGTTAAAACGGTAAAAATATGTTGATAACTGGGGAGTAATCGTTAAATCGCCTGCCTTCTGCAATCTATCTAGTTCTGGTCTTGGTGGGTTCATGGCCATATCAATCTGACCTGTTTCAAACATAATTAAAACAGTATCTTCAGCATCTATTAAGGTGTAAATCAGCTTTTGCAACTTAACTGTGTTAGCATCCCAGTATGCAGCGTTTTTCGCTAGCTCCACGCTTTGCCGATTGTTCCACTTAACTAGCTTAAAAGGCCCATTGGAAACTAAAGTGTTGGGGTCTTGGTACCATTTTTCCGGATTTGCCTCAACTACTTTCTGGTTTAGAGGATATAGCGTCTGGAAAGCTGTTAAGCCCATAAACTGTGGAGCTGGAGTGTGTAATTCTACTTCCAGCGTTTTGGCATTAGTAGCTTTAACCCCAACATGGGAAGCATCCATTAACCTGCCGGAGTTATATGCTTCAGCATTCTTTAAATAGAACAACTGGTAGGCATATTCAGAAGCAACCTTGGGGTCTAAAGCCCGTTTCCAGGAGTATTCGAAGTCCTGGGCAGTAATGGCAGCTCCATTACTCCATTTTGCATTCCTTAAATGGAAGGTATATTTCAAACCATCAGTAGACATTTCCCATTTCTCGGCTATTCCAGGAGTAATTGTTTTACCGTCTTTATCATAACGGGTTAAGCCTTCAAACAAAGAAGCTAAAATAGTTCCTTCCGTCATCCCGGTAGCTTTATGGGGATCCAGAGTTTCAGGTTCAGTACCGATATTGTAACGGATTACCTGCTCCTTGGCCATCCCTGATCTATTTGAGCTTGCATCTTGAGGAGTTTCGTCTTTGCTGACCCCGCCACAACCAGCCAAAAGACCAGTTCCCATCGAAAATACTGTAAGTAAGGCAATCATTTTTTTGAGACAGAACATTAACCTTTACCTCCTTTATTTTCGGATATCCTCAAAATATTTAATTTACCTGTTTATTATGATGAATCAGCTTGTTTTTCCACTATATAATAGAAATGTCGACAACTTATATTTACATATTATAACATTTACTTTTTAAAATGTCCCTGTTATTAGTTGTTTTCTAGCAAAAAAAGATATATTTTCCCATTTTTCAGAGAAATTATATCTTTTAGATTAGTTTAGGAAACAGTATTTTCTTATGACCTGAACAGGCAGTTCAGGGTATGACCCTATACCAGCGGCGTACTTATAAGTGGGCATATGCACCTTCAGTATGAGTTTTTAAAATTTGCAAGAGCAGGCTTTTGAAAAAACCGTATAGCACTAAGCCAGCTGTAACAAGACCGGAAGCGTACTCCTTGTACGCTGAGGATCTTGTTACAGCTGGCGACAAAGCTAGGCGGGGATTCAACGCCTGCTACTTATTCTGGCTTCCCGGCTGTATCAACATCAGAGTAGCTCATCCCCATACCGGTCATATATCCATACTTCCTGGCTCCCAGTACATTTGTACCCAGCGCTGCCCGGAAATCCTCCCCAGAAAGAGTCTCTTCATCCAGTAAACGCTGAGCCACCTCAGTAACTATGGGACTATACGCATTAAGCATCTGCTTGACTCGATTCTCTTGCCAGCTAATGATTTCTTGGATAGTTTCATGAATTTTTTGTTGAGGAACAGTTTCTTCATCCACAATCCCCAAGAGGGATAGTCCGGCAAAGATCATTTCTCTGGCAGTTGCCACCGCCTGTTGAAAATCATTTTTAGCCCCAGTACTTCGGCTGCCAAAAAATATTTCTTCGGCAATAGCTCCAGCAAGAAAAGTACAGATTTGCTGGTTAAGTTCCTCTGCTGTCCGGAGAAAAATCTCCTGAATTGGATGCTGTCTCATATAGCCCATGGTTTTACCCCTGGGCACCACAGTAACGGTAGCCACCGAACCAGGCCTAGTTAATTCACTAATTAAGGCATGGCCAATTTCATGGTGAGCAATCCGACGACGCTCTTCTTTGGTAACGTGCCGATTTTGGCGTTCTCCTAAAATAACCTTATCTGCGGCACAGCGCAAATGGGCCTGAGTAATTACCTTACTAGCATCCCGCAGGGCATAAATAGCGGCCTCATTAGTCATGCTCTCTAGCATGGCTCCGGAGAATCCATAGGTCTCCTTGGCAATCTCGTCCAGGGACACCTCATAATGAAGTGGTTTGTTTATAGCGTGGATCTGCAGGATAGCCAGCCTGCCCTTTTTGTCCGGAAGGTCTACAGGAACCTGCCGGTCAAAACGCCCAGGTCGAATTAGTGCAGAATCAAGCATATCCGGCCGGTTGGTAGCACCCACAACTAACACCAAGATATCTTGGTTACTATCCAAGCCGTCCATCTCCACCAGTAACTGGTTCAGGGTTTGGTCATATTCTACCTGATTACTCACTCTACCCCGTTTACCCCCCAGAACCTCAATTTCATCCACAAACACAATAGCACTATGTTTTCCTGCACTTTTGGCTGTTTTCCTGGCTTTCTTAAACAACTGTCTAACCCTTTGAGCACCAACTCCGGCATACATTTCTACAAAATCAGAGCCAGAAACTGCCATAAAGGAGGAGTCTGTATAAGAAGCTGCTGCTTTGGCCAACAGTGTTTTACCTGTACCCGGAGGTCCAGTCAGCAAAATTCCTTTTAAGGGTCGGATACCCATCAGTTTAATTTCGTCTAGGTTTGCTAGAAAGTCTAAAGCTTCCTTAAGTTCGTTAATAGCACTGTCTTGTCCTCCAATATGTTCAAAGGTGATGATTTTTTCCGTAACCTTTTCCTTTTGGCCCAAATCCAGAGCAATAAGTCCCTTCTTTTGGGCAAAAAAAGTTCCAACCCCTGCTAACAAGCTAATTATCACCAGAGGAAGGATATTAAACCCTTGCCAGCCCAAAAATATCATTAGGCCTAGATAAATGCCTATTAAAATTTCCAAAACCACACCCTCACCTCCATCCTATCCACCAAGCCACATTATTTTGCCTTGCCAGCGTCAGTCGTATCTGTAGCCACTGTTTGTTTTTTTTCGTTATCCCTAGGAAGCAGCTTATAAATTGACTGGTCTTGACCAACTACTTTTAAGTACAAGTAGTTGTTATCCAACTGCACCTTAGTTTCTAACCCCTCATTTTTAGCTAGCTGATCAACTTCTTTGACTAACCAAGTAAAACGTCCAGTGCTTAACCCTTCGTACAATACAGGCTGGATATTTTGATAAAAGTTAGTTAACTTTTTACTAGAAGTATTTTGAATTTCCAGTTGGTATTTTCCCCCACCGATTATTTTATTTAACACACCACTTAGGGATAGGTATGTTTCCTGTAAGTCAGCTTCCCTATTTAAGGTAACCTTAACTTTGGTTTGATTAGCATCATATTGAATCGACCAATTCTTTACTGCTGTTATTTGGTTTAACTCCAGTGTAAGGGGTTTTTCAATTTGGGTTTTATGCCAAGCATATTGACCGACTAGGAGTAGCGCAATGGTTAAACCAGTTACTAATATTGCTGTAATTGGACGTTTTCCCTTTTCTAGCATGCCGGCCCCCCCTTTCTGTACTATACGATTATACCATGGTTAGAGGGTAGATTTCCCTATGGAATCATTGGAAAAAATAAAACATCACCCCCACATGAGCTAAGGGTGATGTTAAAACAGCATTGATATGGATTTCAAATTGACCCAAACCAGAAAGCCTGCTAGTACATCATCGGCCATAATACCTAATCCTCCTGGTAGTCTCTGCAGCGAACCAATTGGTCCTGGTTTAAAAATATCCAACAGCCTAAAAAGCAAAAAAGCCGGTAGCAGGAAGGCAATTGGTAAAAACAAGCCAGCTATAAGCATTCCCGTAATCTCATCAATTACAATTTTCGGGCTGTCATGTTCTCCTAAATAATTTTCCGCTACATGGGCTACGGCGGTTCCGATGGGAATGGAGGCAGCCAATATAACCCAACTGTCTAAGCCCCTGGATTTTAGGAAATAAATAATGATTACTCCGAGGAGCGATCCAACTGTGCCGGGAGCCTTAGGACTGTATCCTGAACCAAACCCTGTGGCTAAAGCTAAAAAGAGCACTCTCATTTTAGACCAACTCGCAAAATATCTTTGGTTTTTAGGAAATAATCAATTCCTGACCAAATAGTAAAGCCTAACGCCACTGCCATTACCGTTTTACCAAAGGGTATTTTCAAAAGGCTGAAGGGGTAATCTTCTAAAAAAAGAGCGGAAATGGCAATAATTTGGAATACAGTTTTATACTTACCTAACTTGCTGGCAGCAACTACGATACCCTCTGCAGCAGCAACTGCCCTTAGCCCGGTAACAGCAAATTCCCGACCAATAATAATTACAGCTACCCAGGCTGGAATTTCCTGAAGTTCGACTAAGGAAATTAAAGCAGCAGATACCAAGAGTTTATCCGCTAAGGGATCCATAAATTTTCCTAACCTCGTGACCTGGTTCTTTTTACGGGCTATATAGCCGTCCAGTCCATCAGTGCTAGCCGCTAAAATAAATACTGCCGCCGCAATAAAGTTACCGTATGGTATTTTGCTAATTAAGATCATCATAAAAATAGGCACCAGAAATATTCGGGCAAGGGTCAAGCGGTTAGCAAGGTTCATTAATGACCTCTCCCATCAAATCATATTCATAAGCTTCGGCAATCAAAACATTTACAAAGCTACCCGCCTCAGGATTTCCCCCATCAAAGTAGATTTTACCGTCTATATCCGGGGCATCCCCCTGACTGCGTCCAAACCAGTGTCCCTGTTCTTCCCGACCCTCCACAAGAACCTCCAGGGTTTTACCCACTTTAGTCTGGTTTTTTTCCCAGGAAAGCTGCATTAACATCTCCATTGCTCGGTGATATCTAGTTTGCTTGATTTCATCAGATACCTGATTTTCCATGTCAGCTGCCGGAGTTCCTGCTTCTCTGGAATATGTAAATATCCCAACTCGATCAAATTTTACCTGAGTTATGAACTCCAGTAACTCTTGAAACTTTTGCTCAGTTTCCCCAGGTAAACCAACAATAAAAGATGTCCTTAACACTATATCTGGCATGGCCGTACGTATTCCGGAAAGCAAATCCAGGATATCCTTACGCTTGCCTTTACGGTTCATCGCAACCAAGATATCATCATCACAATGTTGTAAAGGTATATCTAAATATTTACAGACCTTAGGGTTTTGGGCCATTGTGTTAATTAGCTGTTCAGTAAAATGAGTGGGGTAGCAATAAAGCAAGCGAATCCAGTGTAAGTTCTTAATTTCCGAAAGTCTTTCCAATAAATCGGCTAGCTTATATTCTGCATATAGATCAATTCCATATCTAGTAGTATCCTGAGCAATTAGCATTACTTCTTTAACTCCTTGCTCTACAAGAGAGCTTACCTCAGTGACTATGGATTCCATAGGACGACTACGGAAGCTTCCCCTTAACTCAGGAATAACACAATAGCTGCAACGATTATCGCAACCGTCAGCAACTTTAACATAAGCACTATAGCCTGGAGTGGAACGAATTCTAGGGCTGGTATGGTCATAAAGATATTTAGGCGTATCCACCCTAATTACTCTATCACCACCCAAAGCAGCTTCTACAATTTCAGCTATTTTCTCCACTTCACCAGTGCCCACTATTGCATCCACCTCGGGAAGTTCTAGCGCTAATTCATCCCGATATTTTTGAGCCAGACATCCGGCCAAAATAAGCACTTTACATTTTCCTGTGGTTTTATGTACTGCCAAAGCTAAAATTGTATTGATTGATTCCTGTTTGGCGGTTTCAATAAACCCACAGGTGTTTACAATCAATACTTCAGCCTGGTGCTCTTCTCCAGTTATTTTGTAATTTGCCTTATCCAGTATACCCAGCATCACTTCTGAATCTACCAGATTTTTAGCACAACCGAGACTAATAAGTCCAACTTTTACCGTCAACAAAGATCCCTCCTGAGGAAAAGTGCAATTATCTGTTTTTAGTATACTTTATCGTCTGAAAAGTGTCAAAAAAAGAAATGTCATGCCTGACATCTCTTACAATAGCCATAGAATTTTAACTGATGATCTAATATCTTAAAGCCGGTTTTACCGACTACAGTAGTTTCCAAGGATTCCAGAAGATCATCGGTAAATTCTAATACTTCTCCACAGCTTAGGCAGATAAGATGATGGTGATGGTGTTCTTCTTCTTGAGCAAATTCATATCTGCTCCGACCATCCCCAAAATTCATTTTCTGTAAAACCCCAATATCAGCCAGCAACTCCAAAGTGCGATAAACTGTGGCTAGCCCAATTTCCGGGTTTCTACTTTTCACAATTCCATAGATATCTTCCGCACTAAGGTGACCTTTAGCGTTGTCCATAAATACGTTCAGAATTACCTTTCGTTGAGGGGTAAGTTTGTAGTCCTTTTCAATCATCCGGTGACAGATATCATCATAAGTTTTAGGCATTATCTCACCACCTATGTTCCAAGTTATTCCATAATAATTATATGTACATTTAGAGTAAAAGTCAATTATCGTGAGTTAAGGAAAATGCAATTCTGCCTTGCTTTATGCTGTTTTTACTTGCTCTTGGCAGCTTTTGATCCCGATCTATTCCCCTTGGTGGAACTCAGCTTGTTCTGTGCAACTTTTGTTGGTTTACTTGGATTGCCGGGTTTCCTTATTTTGTCGGATTTATGCGGTTTGTTCTGATTAGATCTAATCAGGCACTGTTTGCCAAATCCGATTAAATCCTCCCGATGGGCCAGGATTAGCGCCTCTCGTACTAAGTCGTAGTTTCGCGGGTTCCGGTATTGTAAAAGAGCTCTTTGCATCGCTTTTTCCTTTGCTGATTTAGGTATGTGGATCTTTTCCATGGTCCTAGGGTCCAAACCTGTATAGAACATACACGTGGATAGACTGCCGGGGGTTGGAATAAAGTCTTGAACCTGCTCAGGGTTATAACCCATATCCCGAATATATTCCGCCAGTTCAACCGCATCTCGCAGAGTACTACCCGGGTGACTAGACATAAAATAAGGTACCAGGTATTGCGGTTTACCAATTTCCCGGTTAATTGCGTTGTAACGCTCTACAAAATGGTCGAATACTTGGTGCCCAGGCTTACCCATTCTAGCAAGCACCCTGGGGGAAACATGTTCTGGGGCTACCTTTAACTGACCACTAACATGATGGGTACAAAGTTCACGCAGAAACTCTTCAGACTTATCAGCCATTAGATAATCATATCTAATTCCCGACCGCACAAAGACTTTTTTTACGTTAGGAATCTGTCGTAACTTGCGTAAAAGGGCTATATAGTCCTTATGCTCAACCTCCAGATTAGCACAAGGTTCAGGGTAAAGACACTGTTTGTCCTGGCAAGCTCCCTGGTTGAGCTGTTTATGACAAGAGGGCTTACGAAAATTAGCTGTTGGGCCCCCCACATCATGGATATAGCCTTTAAAGTTTGGCTGCCAAACCATTTGGTTAGCTTCAGCCAGCAAAGATTGGTGGCTGCGGGCTTGGATTATTCTCCCTTGGTGGAAAGTAAGGGCACAAAAAGAGCAAGCCCCAAAACACCCTCGCTGGCTGGTCAGGCTAAACTCCACCTCTTCTATAGCCGGTATTCCACCAGCCTCTTGATAAATTGGGTGAAAAGTGCGCTGAAAAGGCAGAGCGTAAACGGCATCTAATTGCTTTTGACTTAAAGGCAAGGCCGGTGGGTTTTGCACCAGATATTTGTCCCCATGGGGTTGAACCAAAGTTTTTCCCTTAAATGGGTTCTGTTCATCGGCTTGGGCCATAAAGGCTTGGGCATATTGAATTTTGTGCTCAGCTGCTTGCTCATAGCTTGGGATTAAGCGATAGTCCTTAAAATTTTCCAAAGACTCCCGAAGATATACAGTTCCTTTAATCTGGGTTAATTCAGTAACGGGACGACCTTGTTTTAGGGTATCAGCAATTTCTACAGCCTGCCCTTCACCCATCCCATAAACCAATAAATCAGCCTTGGCGTCTAGTAACATGGAGCGTCGGACTTTGTTACTCCAATAGTCATAATGAGCAAAACGACGCAGACTGGCTTCAATGCCTCCGATGACAATAGGTTTATCCTTAAAGGCCTCTCTTGCCCGCTGAGCATAAACTAAAGTTGCCCGATCCGGTCTTAAACCTGACTGACCTCCTGGGGAATAAGCATCCTTTTCCCGAGGTTTTTTGGCAGCAGTATAATGATTAACCATCGAGTCTAAGTTTCCAGCTGTAATAAAAACTGCTAACCTAGGTTTACCTAAAACCTTAAAATCTCCAGTTCCCTGCCAATTAGGTTGGGCAATAATTCCCACCTTATAGCCTTTGCTTTCCAGCACTCGGCCAATAATAGCTGCACCAAAGCTGGGATGATCTACATAGGCATCCCCGGTGATTATTAATATATCTAAATAATGCCATCCTCTAGCGTCCATATCCTCACGGGAGATTGGCAAAAACCTGTGACTGTTCACGTTAGACAGTACTCCTTAAAGTTAACGATAATTAATAAATTGGAGATCTAATTCTAAGTCTTTTTCTTTAAGTAACTTAATAACATTCTGGAGGTCATCCCGATCTTTACCACTTACCCGAACTATATCACCCTGATATTGAGCTTGGACTTTAATCTTACTATCTTTAATCAGTTGAGTAATTTTCTTAGCCTCTTCTTTGGCAATACCTTGCTTTAAGGTAACCACCTGACGTACGGTATCTTTGGCAGCAGGTTCCACCTTCCCATATTGTATAGCTCTAAGGGATATTCCCCTTTTAATGACTTTACTTTCTAAGATATCTACCACATTTTTTAACTTAAATTCATCATCAGAAACTAAGGTTATCTTATCATCCCCATGAGTTATGGAACTTTTGCTGTTTTTAAAATCAAAACGGGTATCGATTTCCTTGATTGCTTGGTTTAATGCGTTTTCTAGTTCTTGCATGTCCACTTGGGAAACAACATCAAATGAACTATCTTTCGCCAATTTAGGACACCTCCGAATTTCATTTTAGTTATTTAAGATATTCTTTGTTAACCACCTGGCCTATGGCCCCTGGTTTACCAATGCTTTTCCCCTGTTGAAAAACCTCAACTACCCCGGCGTTACCATACCGGATAGCCATTTTATCATTAGCTTTAAAGTTTTTAGATTCTCCATTTTTGAGAAAGCCTTCAAATATTTTCTGCCCATCAGTAGTCACCCCTATCCAACATTGTCCCCCGGCGGCTTTAAGAGTGATATTCACACCTTGGGTGTTTTCGGTGGGTTGGGGATTATCAGTTGGTGCTGCAGCTGGAGGTTGGGTGGTTGATTGGGCTGGCGGGGGAACCTGTTCATTGGGAGTAGGTGTAGTTGGCTGTTCAGCAGGATTATTAGTGGCTTGTTGCCCATTTTGTTCAGTGGGTTTAGACAGCTGTTGGTTAGTATTAATTCTCATTCCAGCCCATAGCTCCCATCCCCCTAGTATAATCAATAGTAAAGCCCCTACTAATAAAGCTAGTCTAAGCCTGCTTTTCTTATTATCTTTCCGAACTCCTCTAGTAGGTCTTTTCTCTTCAGGCTGCTCATAGGTCAACTCTTTTTCGTATTTTGCTTTAAAGTATTCCAGCATTTCTTCAGGATTCAAACCTAAAAAGGCGGAATAATTCCTCAGAAAACCTTTGACATAAGCCTGACCAGGTATTACTTCATAATTTTCCTCTTCCAGAGCTTCAATGTATTTCCAACGCATATTAGTTTCTTCTTCAACCTGTTGTAGGGATAATCCTTTAGCTTCTCTGGTTTTTCGGAGAATATCACCAATATTACCCATCTTTTTACCTCCTATCTAATGTCAAATGTAGAAATGCTACTTGAAATATCCTGATATTTATTTCTTCGCTACTCCCTGCATGAATTTAGTAATCTTGTCAGCGGCAATATCCGGCTGGTCTGTACAAACCGAAAGAGGATACTGATTCGACGGCTCTTGAGGATAGCTATAAAGCGGATCATAATAATTAATTAGCAAATATTCCACCACGGATGCGAAATCCCCTTGGGAAACTTGTACCTTGAGCTGTTCAGTTTTAATTTTACCTAATCGTTTGGTCAAGGAATCAATGGCCTTATAAAGACCTTCGGTATTTTCAGCAACACCGGCATACATTTCTACCAATCGTTTGATACGTTTCTCCATAGAAGAATATAGTAAAATGTGAATGCCTTCTGCCATGGCTTTAACTACTAAATCAGGTACACTCAGCCGTCCAATTCGTCTACTCTCACATTCAATGGCAAAAGCGGTTGCACATTGTGAGGAGGTCAATACTTCCACTATCCGCGCCTCAAACATTTTCTGGCTGGGTTGTTGCCCTAAGCCAATTGCTCCAAAAACGGACCCTCGATTATTGGCCATCCCCTCTAAATCTACTATTCCAACATCCTTCTCAGCTAGCATATCCAAGATCTGGGTTTTACCAACACCAGTCAGACCATGGAGTACCACACTATGTCCTGGGATATCAGGTCCGCTTAGAAAATCGTTAACATATCTACGGTAGGCCTTATAACCTCCAGATAAGCGCAACACAGATAGTTCCATTATCTTGGCCAGGTCACAAACAGCCTTAGACCTTTGGCCTCCTCGCCAACAAAAAATTATCACAGAATATTGGGTGCTTAGTTGTTTAATTCTATTCATTAGCAGAGGTATTTTTGGAGATACAAATTCCACCCCCAGTTCCCTTGCTTCCTCTGGACCGTTATGTCGATATAACGTACCAACTTTAACCCGTTCATCGTCACCTAACAAAGGTAGATTTACCGCCCCTGGAATTGATGCTTCATTATATTCCTCTGGGGAGCGGACATCAACGAATAGTCTATCTTTAATTTTTAAAGCTTCTTCAATTGATATATCAGTCATCAGTTCTACACCTTCTTGTATCCTAACAAAGTATTTGACGTTTTATGTCAAATTCCTTCTTCTAGGGCAATAAACTCTCAATTATCGTTAATTCTCTTATCGGAGTTTACCACGTTTTAACTCAGAAATCAAAAAGACCTCCTAAGTTAGGAGATCTTTAGTCAACTGGTTGAATTATAATTCCAGATTCCAGTTGATTTCCAGGTATCATATTTAGGTTTGGGTAATTAGCATTAACTAGGTTTATTCCATCTTGCCAAAATACAGCATGCCCAGTGTATAAGGCTTTCGATGCCAAAGCATCTTCCTCTTGAGTAAGTTTGTTAAAGTCCTTACCCCTCTTTTCTTGGATAAATCGTACCCTGTTTTGAAACAACATCCCACCTCCTTAATTCTAAAACTATTATGCACCATTAATCAAAAAATTATTCTTGATATCGGGGAAATATCGCCTGATTATCTGGTTAAGCTAAGATGGGTTGAAAGGAGGATAATAGCATGCAAAGAGTATTTTTATTAGGTTCTGGTTTTTCTGTTCCTGCTGGTGCTCCCTTATCTAAGGAAATATTAAGAAAAATTTTTTCCAAGCACTCCCTAGACGTAGAGGTTGCCCAACTTGAAACCTGGTTAGACAGCCATTTATTTCATAATCATCCAACCAACTGTAGGGAAGCGGATTTCGAAGAAGTTATTAGCCGTTTGGAGCTATTTGAACACTATTCTAAACCTAATTCGCCCCAAAGACGAGAATTGGAGGCCATGGTTGGCCTCCTGCTTCATGAGTTTATTAGTTTACTACAACCGAAACTACTCCAAAACAACTTATCTTGTTACAACTCCTTTGTCAGCAAGTTAGTTCCGGAGGACATAATCCTTACTTTTAATTATGACCTAGTGGTGGAAAAAGCATTAGAACGTCAACATTTTGGATTTGACTATCTTTTATCCCCCACTAGCTCTGATGCGTTTCAAAATAATTCTCAAACTTCGCTGATCTCAGCTATTCCGGTTATAAAGCTGCATGGTTCTATCAATTTATTCTTTTGTAACAGGTGTAACCATATCCAGCAAGCATGCCCCGAGAACGACCGGAATCTGGTTTGTAGCAATTGTGCTTTAATAACTTTACCAGATGAAAGGGCAATTTTGCATCCATTTCTAATAGCACCAACTCTATTTAAGTCTTATTCCTTACCAGACTTGCGTAGGCTCTGGCACTCTGCCTTTAAGTACTTATCCAATGCCAATATATTGATAGTTATTGGTTATTCACTGCCAGCAGCAGATATTCTAGCTGCTCAACTCTTAGATTTCGCTCATCGTTCTTGCCCCCATCCCCAAAAAGTGCTGGTGGTTAATGGCCCCAAGGCTAATCCTATCAGGCTGGAAGCAATCTATGGTCAAAGTCTGGAGAATACTCGTTTAGCGTTTGCCGACTGGGTTAAATCAGATAGCTGATAACCTTAAAAGGGACAGTCCGATAATGGTTTTTCCGTCTTTTATTACCCCATGGGTTACTAATTCCCAAGCCTGCTCCAAAGTGTACTCTTCGACAGTAATATCTTCACCATTATCTAATTGCTGGCTTGCTTGTTCTTCCACCTCTGCCAAATATAGGTACATCTTTTCTGAAGTAATCCCTGGGCTGGGATAAAAGGTGGAAATTAATTTAATTTCCCGGGCCACATATCCAGTTTCCTCGGCTAATTCCCTACGGGCTGCTGGCAAAGCTTGCTCACCTTTTTCGATTCCTCCCGCAGGTAATTCTAATAATTCCTCGCCTATGGCCGGCCTGATTTGGCGCACTAAGACGATTTTATTGTCCTGTGTTCTGGGCACAATTACCACGGCATCCTTCGTGGACAAAAAAGTAAAATTAATTTCCCGATCTCTAATAGTAATCTTTTTGTTAACCAACTCTCTGACCATTTACTTACCCCCTTAGCTAGCTGGCTAATCATTAGGCAGATTTTTCTACTACTTTTAAGCTCCCATCAACATCAATTTCGTAGGCGATTAATGTAGCCTGGTCAAATTCTAATTCCGAAAAACATTCTCGGCAAAAGTAATGTTTAGGCTTTATCTTGCCTACGTTCCTACTCCCGCAAATGGGACAAGAATTTATATTAAGCACTTCCATTTTATCAACTCCAATCCTAATTAATCAGTTGTGTCCCTAGACACCTTTAGTCATCCCTAGATTGCCCCAGAAACATCAACACAAATCTTACTAATTCAGCTATTGCCACCAGGGTAGCAGCTACATATGTTAAGGCGGCTGCATCTAATACTTTTTTAGTAGGTCCAACTTCAGTTCTAGTTATAAAACCTCCACCTTCAAGCATAGACATAGCCCGATTACTAGCATTAAACTCTACCGGCAAGGTAACTAGCTGAAAAAACACGGCAAAGCTAAAGGCTACTATGCCCAGTAAGGTTAAATTAGCAAAATTTAATAAAAAACCAATAAAAATTAGCGGCATAGCTAATGTAGAGCCTAGACTCGCTACTGGAAAAATACTGTTACGAATATTTAGTGGGATATACTCCTGCTGATGCTGTATAGCGTGTCCTACCTCATGGGCAGCAATTCCCAAGGCCGCAACCGAAGTCCCATTAAAAACCTCTGGAGATAACCGCAAAACTTTACTTTTGGGATCGTAATGGTCACTAAGACTTCCCGGAGTTAGCTCCACCGGAATGCTATTTAGACCTTTGGCATCCAATAGACTTCTGGCAATTTGGGCACCTGAGGATCCACTTGCGGAGGCCACTTTAGACTGCTGGGCAAAGGTAGATTTAACCTTGTATTGGGCATACATCGCAAGTAAAAAAGCTGGCAGAACTAAAACAAACCATAATCCCATAACAATACACTCCTCTCTTATTAAAAAAGACCAACATTTTACCTAGCGAAGCTAGTGCAAATGAAGGTCTGGCTTGACCAAAAGTCCTAACAAGCCTTGGAAGCCGTGCTGAAGATTTTGTCAATCAGGGTGCTTCTCTGACAGCTACTCCCCATAAGTTCTAAATATCAAATTAATTTTAGCTCAAAAGTCAGGAAAAGTCAACCCTCTTAACTACTGAGCCCAGAGGAAACTAGCTTCCTATTATGTTTTAACCCGATTTATCGGTACTATTTTGTATCCTTCCACTATCTCATTAATAATATCATCAATTCCATCTTCCATCCCTCCGGTTATCTCTGTAGGTACGTACAACAAGCTAACAGCTTTAGGTTGCATCCAAGGACAGAAGATTAATAAGATGAGAAAAACAGTACCCAGCCAAGTTATCTGCATATTTATACTTAACTTTTTCATTTTTTCACCCCTTTTGCTTAGCTTCCGCCGTTTTTGACTGTTGTTGTCAACCGACGGAACTTCTGCATCTGGATGCTGCCAATTGTTGCTTACACCAGTATTCTACAGGACTATTACTATTATGGGACAAGTGACCTACAACCTATACATCTGTTGGTTAGGCCAATTAGCGGTAATGCTGGAAATAGTCGGATAAAACCTCAAGTTTACCATTTCGGGGTAGGAATGTTTTTATGGAAACCGAAGTTCTGGCCCTGGCCAATTATTTCTAGAGCTGGGTTATTTTTTGCCTCATTCAGTAAATTTTGGGATATAAATATATTTTCTAGCTGTAATGTATTTTTGATGCGCACAATGCGAGCTGACTCCGGCTTTAGGCTTAAAGACTGCAAAGCAGCCTCAAGTGCTTCCTTGGCTGTAGGAAAGTACATAGGAATCATGGCTCGCTGGATAAAGGTAGCGGTTAGCACGTTAGTATAAGTAGTTTTAAAATCTATTTTGTCCACAAGCTGCTTGGTTGTAAAGTCTGCCAAGCCAATTCCGTTAGCATTACCGTGGGATTCCTTAACTAGGTCTAAAACAACTATCCTTTTGATCTGGGGTTTTTTAGGTTCTGGTTGGTCATGAATACGCAGCCTACCTATTACCTTGGTATCCATTCCTGTACCGCTAAACACCTTCCCCATTTCTTCCACCACTAACAGATCTACCTGGTCAAAGGGAAGATAGGAATGTAACTCCTTAGCCTTCTGTAACAGTTTCCCCTCACCTGAAGCCAGTTCAGCCGGTTCAAAGCCTTTGATGTAAGCGGTTTCCTCAAACCCGTTTTCTACGATACCAAGCCCAAATAGCACAGGCGTCTGCTTTATAATTAATTGCCCTAAAGGCAGCAAATAATTCTCTAAGCCCTGTATGCCTAAATTATGGATAGCAGTAGCCCCAGCCACATTTCCCAAACCTACTACCAACATTTTAAATAGACCACTTTCCACTTTGCCCTGAAAGGAGGTGTGAGGTTTTACTCGGTTTATCACCACAATTCCGTCACTATCAGCTGCCAGTTTGTTCTGATAGACCAGAACTCCCTCCTGAATACTCCCTAGTTCATTCGCTTCAGTTGTAGCTTGGACAGGTACTCCCATACTGCTTTCGGTAATTCCTAGGCTTTTTAAAACCTTTAACTGTCCTGCTGCTGTGCCACCACCGTGACTTCCCATTGCCGCGAGTATAAAGGGTTGGGCACCTTTTTCCTGTAAAACCTTTACCACCGTTTTAAGAATCAACTCAATATTAGCAATACCTCTGCTCCCGGCAGTTACTGCAATTCTCGCCCCTGGTTTAAGCTTAGCCCAGAACTGGCCAGATTCTAATTCTGAAGTAACTGTTTGAGCAATATTCTCTAGTCTTGGCCGGGGCATTTGTTGGCGAACCTTATACATTAATGGCAAGGTCATACCGTATACCTCCTAAAGAGCTTATATAGTCAGTCTGTTGAAATTCCCTACTTGCCAATATCCACAGTAATATTACCTTTGGTAAGCTGATCTCGAATTATATTAAGTTTATCCACTACTTCCGGTGGGATGGAATCTTTCATCGCCTTTAGTGCTGCTAAGCCTGCAGCATTGTTAGCTAAGGCTGCATTTTCCGCTGGCGTAATGCTTTTTAAATCTATTAGGTCTACAGCTCCTTGTTTAATGCCTAAAGAACGTTTTCCAGACTTTAAGTTATCGGTCGTAAAATCCTCAAGAATTTGATAAATGCCTTGGTCCATTATTTTCATTGTACTAGTCAAAACTGTCCCTGGAAAAAGAACATTCTGGTTAGGGCCTGAACCAATTGCTTTAATCCCCCGTTCAGCAGCAGCGGCCAAAACGCCATCTCCAGTATTACCAGCAGCTTGAAAAATAATATCCGCACCATAGTCAATGTCTGCTAGGGCCATTGCTTTACCTTTATCCGGGTCCTTAAAAGCTTTGGCAAACATCCCAGCATAATCTGCTTTCACTTGGACAGGAATATTCCGCTGTTCCAGCTTATTTACATAATCCACCCCAGCCTTATAACCTTTTTCTTGCCGATTTATAGCCGGTACGTCCGCTCCACCGATAAAAGCTACAATATTAGTTTTGGTCAGCAATGCCGCCAACGCCCCTGCTAAAAAGGCAGATTCCTCCTCCCGAAAGGTAACTGCAACAATGTTGGGGCCTTGGATTTCTTCGTCAAGCATAGCAAATAGCAGGTCTGGAAATTCCTTGGCTGTCTCCACCAAATCATTGGTTTGAGCAGAACTTAAGCCCAAGATTAAATGATATCCGTTATTAGCCAGATAATTCATAGCTTCTCGAGCACTGGCCAATTCACCATGCTCCAGCACTAAATATTCTGTTCCGAAAGCTTCACCAGCCCTTTTCAAGGCTGCCCCAACGCTTTGGTTTAGCAGTTGTTCCTTAGGACCTCCCGAGGCTAGCACCACTCCAACCCGGGCAACTTTTTCTGTACTGCTTTTATATACTGATTTACCTACCTGCTTTTGCTGCTTAGCTAAACAGCCAGAGCTGATAAGGGTAAATAACAAGCCAATAATAATCACAATTACAGCCGGATAAGGTCGAAAGCTTGTACCTCGTAGTCCTTTAGCGGTAGTATTAGCTAATTTCACAATATTAGTCCTCCTGCCCACCGTATTCCTCTTCCCAGCGTTCCAAAGTCATATGTACGTTTCGAGGCTTGCTGCCTTCGTAGCCGCCCACATAACCCTTTTCTTCCATTATATCCATTAACCGAGCGGCTCGAGCATAGCCGATTCTAAATCTACGTTGAAGCATGGATATAGAAGCTTGTCCACATTCAATCATTAGTTTGGCCGCTTCTGGTAATAAATCATCCTCATGAACTTCTTCCCGAGTATTTTTTGCTTCTGTTACTTTGGTCACTTCTTCTGCATATTCTGGTAGGCCTTGTTTCTTCAGGTAATCAACCACTTCCTCCACTTCTCTTTCGGAAACAAACACCCCCTGAACCCTGACCGGCTTAGGAATTCCCACTGGAAAAAAAAGCATATCCCCTTTACCCAGTAGTTTTTCTGCTCCTGCCATATCTAAAATAGTTCTGGAATCAATTTGGGAAGAAACGGCAAAGGCAATTCTCGAGGGAATATTAGCCTTAATCAAGCCGGTGATTACGTCCACTGAGGGCCGCTGTGTGGCTACCACCAAGTGAATACCCGCAGCCCTAGCCATTTGGGCCAGACGGCAGATGGCATCTTCTACATCAGCCGGAGCTACCATCATTAGATCAGCTAACTCGTCAATTAACACAACTATTAACGGTAAAGCTTTTTCAGCGTTTTTTAATCTAAAAGTGTTATAACCTGCTAAGTTTTTCACTCCAGATTCGGCAAAGGAGGAATAGCGTTTTTCCATTTCATGCACAACCCAGCGAAGAGCTGTAGCTGCTTTTTTAGGATCGGTTACCACTGGTGCTATTAAGTGGGGAATACCGTTATAAGTTGTTAATTCAACCATTTTGGGGTCAATCATTAAAAACTTTACTTCTTCCGGGGAGGCTTTAAATAAAATGCTGGCAATAAGGGCGTTCATACAAACGCTTTTTCCCGATCCAGTGGAACCAGCAATCAGCAAGTGGGGCATTTTAGTTAAATCAGCACTAATGGGTATCCCCGCAATATCTTTGCCTAAAGCCACTGTTAATTTAGGGCCGGCTTGGAGAAATTCGGGAGTATCAATAATTTCTCTTAAGAACACCGGCGAAATTTCTTTATTTGGTACCTCAATACCAACTGCCGCCTTCCCAGGAATTGGTGCTTCTATACGTATGTCAGCGGTAGCCATACTTAAAGCCAGGTCATCTGCTAAGTTTACTATTCTGCTCACCTTAACCCCGGCAGCAGGTTGAACTTCATAACGGGTAATTGCCGGTCCCCGGGAAACCTCGGTGACTTTGGCCTTGACGCCAAAATTAGCCAAAGTTTCCTCTAAGATGCGGACATTTTCGGTAATATCTTTATTTGCGCGGACATTTTTAGGCTTAGACGGGCGGGCTAACAAATTAGCCGATGGTAATTGATAGCCATGAGGGGTATGCACCTGATTTTCCGCAAAATTCGCTAATGTTCTAATTGTCTTTGGAAACTCCCCAGTCTCTTGGTTTATCTTTCCACGTATTGGACCCTGAGCAGTTTCCTCTTCTAGGGATTTTAGCACTTCTTCACTATGTTTAATCACTGTTTCGCCAGGTCTTAATGCCCGGTCGGAGTTTTCCTCCTTAGTATAATCACTCCAGGCATTAGGGTACAAATTTATTTTAGGAAGCATTGTCTCTTTGGCCTCTTCCACCGCATCCCTCGCCACTGCTATAATCCCTTTGCCATTGGCTTTGGCCTTAGTGTCCCATGGCCCGCTTTCCTGTTGCCTAACTAAATTACCAGAAATAGTATTACCTGACCTTCTCGCTTGGCTTATGGGTTCTTTTATCAAAGCATCCTCGTCTACTTCATCCTCTTCTTCAACAGCTTCAAATATAAAATCACTTACATCCTGGCGGACTCTGGTGAATAAGCCCCCTAGTTTTTTGCTGCTTTTCCCAGTTATACTGGTTAAAGAACTATTAGTCAGCATTAGTATCGATGCTAAGCCTGTACTAACTAAAATTATGTATGAACCTACTATCCCAAAGGCTTTGCTTAATATGAAGGATACAGCTGCCCCCAGTAACCCTCCTCCAACACCCTTAGTACCGGCTACGGCAGCTTCAAATAATCCTCCGAAAATTCCCTTGGTAGTGCTAATAGTGCCTTCCTGAGGTAATTTTAGGTGTAGTAAACTCAATATGATTATAGTTAAAAGTAACAGACTGTAAGTTTTACTTCTGGGTACGGTAGTATTGCGGGAAATCATCATCTTTAAACCAGCTAGTGCTAGCATTATAGGGAAAACTATACTCCCTTGTCCAGCTAGACTGCGTAGTAACCAAGCCAGCCATCCGCCCAAAGTTCCTGCTTTATCGGAAGTTAGGCTAATCCAGGCAAGTGCACCTAAGGCGATAAGCCCTATCCCGATTATCTCAGATTTAAGAGTTTCTTTAATTTGCTGTGGTTTAGCCATAAACTTCACCCCCCAACATTGATTCTACACCGAAGCCTTAAATTCCTTGTACGGCTATATACAAAACCTTCCGGAAAACCGGAAGGTACAGGCTGTTGAAAATCCCCGTCTAGCGTTGTCACCAGAATCGCCCTTATATCTTCGACGTACACAAGTACGCCATGGGCATAAGGGCAATTCTGCTTCCTAGCTATCCTGAAAATTCATACTTAATTTACATATACTGTTGGTGCCACGTTAGTGGCATGGATATCTAAACGGGTTTTTCAAACAGCCTGCCTAGGGTCGTAAAATTCCCGGTCTAGCTTTGTCGCTAGATGTGCCAAGGTCCTCGACGTACACAAAATACGCCTGTGGCCTTGGCACATCTGACGACCTGCTATACGGGTTTGAACAGCCTGATCTGGGATAAAATAATCGAGTTTCTCAATAAACTGAACCTTCCGGAAGACCGAAAGGTCATCTAAAACCTACCCAATAGTTGAGCCACTATAATTACTGTGCCTAAAACCCAGACGTAATAAGCAAAATACTTTAGCTTTCCTTTAGTGATAAGCTTTAACATCCATTTGATTGCCAGGTAACCAAAAATAGCCGATATTATTGTTCCGACTAGCATGGGCAAAAGTTGAAAATCACCTAACCCTTGAGCTCTAATATCTTTAGCCTGAAGGACCACCGCCCCTAAAATTGATGGGATGGATAGCAGAAAGGAAAATCTAGCTGCAGTATCTCGCTCAATCCCTCGGAATAAAGCACCCGCAATAGTTAAACCAGAGCGAGAAATCGCTGGAAGGATTGCTATTCCCTGCATTACCCCAATTATTCCGGCATCTGCAAGGGTGACCTCTTCAAGTTGCTTATATCCAAAAGGCCTGCTTTCTGCCCACCAGAGGATGAGGCCGGTAATGATGAACTCCACTCCGAGAGTGCTACCAGAGGCGAACAGCCGCTCAAAAAAGTCCTTGAAGGACAGCCCGATTATCGCAGTTGGTATCGTACCTGCTACCACCAGAATAGTTAAGCGGCTTAAAGGCTTTTTAATCATGCTAATTATATCTGTCCAGAAAATTATTAATACTGCTAAAAGCGTTCCTAAGTGTAACATGGTATCAAAGGTTAAGTTTCCTTCCTTTAATCCAAAAAGCTTCTGCATTAAAACTAAGTGTCCCGAGCTGCTAATGGGTAAAAACTCAGTTAGCCCCTGAATTATTCCTAACATAATGGTTTCAAAGAAGTGCATGGTAGTCCTTCCCCTCCTTGGTTTACATGGCTTTTATTATAACATAGTCTGGGAATGAAAACCATTATTAATATGTTAAGAAATAATTTCTTCAATCTACACTAAATTATTTTCTTTAACGAGGTTACCGCTAAATACCACACGTCCCCCGGGGGTAAACCGTTCATCCAAATAATCCGCTGGGTCGGTACTAAAAAGCCTAACCACCCGACCTTCGCCATTACCAACAGACTCTACCAGAACCTGTTTTCCATCTATTGTCATCTCCTGCAAGTTATCTAGGGGGCGGTCATGCCCCTCTAAAACTTGCTCTATAGGTATTGGAGTGTAGAGAATCATTGTAATTGTCCCCCTTTGATCATTTGATTAATTTTAGCAACAGCAGGTCCTAAGCCACCTACCTCATCTATCATTCCGATAGTCACTGCTTCCTTGCCAACTAGAACTGTACCAATATCCCGAGCCAGTTCCCCAGTCTGAAACATTAACTCCCGGAATTTTTTCTCGGTTACCCGGGAATGAGCAGTCACAAATCTAACCACTCTATCCTGCATTTTATCCATATATTCATAGGTCTGAGGAACTCCAATTACTAACCCAGTTAGTCTGATGGGATGAATGGTCATAGTGGCAGTCTCAGCAATAAAAGAATAATCGGATGCAACTGCTATGGGCACTCCTATGGAATGTCCGCCTCCTAATACCAAAGATACAGTAGGCTTAGACATACTTACTAACATCTCGGCAATGGCTAGACCGGCCTCGACATCTCCCCCAACAGTATTTAAGATTATTAGTACCCCTTTTACCTCCGGACTTTGTTCGATAGCCACCAGTTGGGGAATTATATGCTCATATTTAGTAGTTTTATTTTGGGGTGGAAGCACCAAGTGACCTTCGATTTGACCAATTATGGATAAGCACTGGATTTGGCTTTTGGCCGGAGGTAAATTAAGCTGGCCGACTTCTTTAAGATTTTCTAGCTGACTTCTTCTGCCCGATCTCCTTCTCGGCATCTCCGGTTCTGGCACTACAGGAAAAGGGGGCTGGTAATTCGGCTCTGGAACCTGAGGTTCTATCGGGAATTCATCATTATTTAACTGGTCATTTTGCGAAATATTTGTCGAAGTAAATTTTTCTGGTGTTGTGTCTTCTGGTGTATTAATATCTGTAGTCATGAGTTCAGTTCACCATCCTTATTTTTTCGGTATAGAAATTACCTTCAAAACTATGATTTCCTTAACTTCAAAAAAATACACGGCCTATTAAACCGCGTAGCTATTACAGACATAATTAAGCGTTGACTAAATCAACTATTCAATTAGCTAGCTATTGAATCTCAAATAAGCAAAAAGCCGCATTAATAGCGGCTTTCAGCGTTTGTTGGTATTAGTTAATACTCATCGTATTAAACTTCCATGATGATCGGTAAAATCATTGGTCTTCTCCTAGTTTTTTCATACAAGTACCTGCCAAGAACATCCCGGATATTGGATTTGATAGTTCCCCAGTCCGATATCCGTCGATGTTCACATTTTTCAAGGGCACTTTTAACTTTTTCCTTAGCATCATCCATTAAAGCCTCTGACTCGCGCACATAGACAAAACCTCTAGAAACCATATCAGGTCCGGCAGCTACCAAACCAGTTTCCTTATTGATGGTCACCACTACAATGACAATTCCGTCCTGGGATAATTGTTTCCTATCCCTAAGCACGATGTTTCCTACATCGCCAACGCCTAGACCATCAACTAGTACTTTGCCTGCAGTTACCCGGCCAGCGAATCTACCGCTGCGCTTAGTGAACTCGATAATCTGTCCGTTTTCACCGACAAAAATATTCTCTTCAGCAATACCCATATCCATACCTAGCTGAGCATGTTTGACCAGCATTCGGTATTCTCCGTGGACAGGTACTAAAAACTTTGGCCGAACTAGGTTAATCATTAACTTAAGTTCTTCTTGGCTAGGGTGTCCTGAAACATGAATCCCCGAAAAGGACTCATAAATAACCTCAGCTCCCTGTTTAAACAAGTTATTGATTGTTCTGGCTACGAGTTTTTCGTTTCCCGGAATTGGTGTAGCTGAAATGATTACCGTGTCACCTTGAATGATGTCCACCTGCTTATGGTCACTTAAAGCCATTCTGGTGAGTGCAGACATAGGTTCACCTTGACTGCCGGTGGTAAGAATTACCACCTGTTCAGCCGGATAATCGGAAACCTTATCCAAGTCTATGAGCATGTCCTCAGGAATGGTTAAGTAGCCTAACTCAGAAGCAATGCCCACAACATTCACCATACTACGACCTGCAATGGCCACTCTTCTACCGTACTTATAAGCGGAAGAGATGGCCTGCTGTAAACGGTGCACATTGGAAGCAAAAGTGGCCACAATAATCCGGTTTTTTGCTTCGCGAAAGGTCTCATCAAAGGTTTGTCCCACCGAGCGCTCGGACATGGTATATCCTGGACGTTCCACATTTGTACTATCGGACAGTAAGGCTAGTACACCCTGGTCACCCAATTCAGAGAACTTATGAAAGTCGGTTATTTCACCGTCCACAGGAGTTTGATCAAACTTAAAGTCTCCGGTATGTACTATGGTGCCTACAGGTGTATGCACAGCCAGAGCTACAGCGTCGGGAATGCTATGACTTACTCGGATAAACTCTACTTTGAAGCAGCCGATTTGTACAGCGTCCCTTGGCTTCACCGTGATCAATTTGGCACCGCCTAAGGTGTTATTTTCCTTGAGTTTGCCCTGTAGGATGCCCAAAGTAAGTTTGGTTCCGTACACAGGCACATTCAATTGTTTTAACACATAAGGCAAACCACCAATATGATCCTCATGACCGTGAGTTAGAACAATAGCCTTAACCATGTCCTTGTTTTCCAAAAGGTACGTGATATCAGGAATAACCACATCGATCCCTAGCATCTCTTCTTCGGGGAACATTAATCCCGAGTCAATCACCAGAATATTATCTCCGCACTTTACCGCCATCATGTTTTTACCGATTTCCCCTAACCCTCCTAATGGTATCAGTTGCAATTTCTGGTTATTATTTGCCATTACACACCTCCTAAATTAAACCTCGTTGCGTCTATGGCAGGACAAGTAGTTCGTTCTAGGAGAAGTAGAGGAAAATATTCTGTTGTAAGTGCTTGACTCTGGATATCTAGGAAAAAGCCGTCCCTTGAACTCTGTTACAATTATACTTGAATTCCTTTTTATTCACAAGTGGAATGTGTATCAAATTTAGGTATAGAGGCTACCTGTGTAATATTAACATTTTTCAAAAGTATTATACCTGTTTTCAAACCTTTGCGATGAAAATAATGCTACATCTACTTTTCTACAAGAGCTCCAAGACCCGAGCAGGCTGATAAATAACCTGTATAGCAGGTCGCCAAATGTGTCAAGGCCGCAGGCATACTCTTGTACGTCGAAGACCTTGGCACAGCTGGTGACCTGCTATACGGGGAATTTCCCGACCCCAGGCTGGCTGTTGAAAAACCCGTCTAGCTAGGAAGCAGAATCGCCAAGACCGCAGGTGTACTGATTGTACATCGAGGATCTTGGCAATTCTGGTGACAACGCTAGACGGGGAATTTCAACAGCCTGCTTACTAGAGCCTGCCTAACTGGACTAATGATCTACGCACCGCTTCCACTACCTCGGGTTTTGCTTCCAACAGAGGTAGACGGACCGAACCTGCTTTGATCCCTAATAGATTTACCGCCGCCTTGACAGGCACCGGGTTACTAGTAACAAACATAGATTTAAATATGGGGAAAAGCTGCACCTGAATAGCAGTGGCTTTAGCATGGTCTCCGTCTTTAAAAGCTTTAACCATAGCTTGGATTTCTTCACCCGCAATATGAGCAGCCACACTAACAACGCCATGACAGCCTAGGGCTAACATTGGTAGTGTCAGCGAATCGTCACCACTATAGATGACAAAGTCTTCGGGAACTACTCTGCGCAGCTCAGTTACTTGATCCATGCTGCCGGCGGATTCTTTAATCGCGACGATATTAGGGATTGCCGCTAGTTTAGCTACTGTGTCCGGGTTTAGATTGGTAACTGTTCGAGTAGGTACATTATACAGCATTACTGGTAGCGTTGTCGCCGCAGCAATTGCCTGAAAATGCGTATACAAGCCCTCTTGACAAGGTTTATTGTAATAAGGCACTACCAGCATAATCCCGTCTACACCTAGTTTTTCTGCTTCTCTAGTAAGGCTGATGCATTCTTTAGTGTTATTGGAACCAGTGCCGGCAATAACTTTAGCTCTGTCCCCTACTTGTTCCTTAACTACTGCAAATAGTCTTAGTTTTTCATCTTTAGTTAGGGTTGGTGATTCCCCAGTAGTTCCTGCCACTACAATCCCGTCCGAACCATTATCCACCAAATATTGAGCTAATCTTTTAGCCTCGATATAGTTTACTTCCAAATTATCGTCAAAAGGAGTAACCATTGCCGTTAAGACATTTCCAAAATTCATTCCAACCACCTCTAATTAGTTAGTTTATGCACTCCTAGATGTTCTACTGCCCTAGCTTAAATTGAGTATGAATTGCACGTACTGCCCTTTCCATATCCTGCTTGCTAACTAATACCCAGATAGTGGTATGGGAATCTGCAGACTGGAGGATGGGTATTTTCTCTTTGGCCAAAGCCTCCGCTATACTGGACATTACCCCCGGAATACCTGTCATTCCGGCGCCCACGGCAGCTATTTTCGCACAGCCTGATACCGCTTCCACTTTAAAACCCATGTTAGTTAGTATTTGCATAGCCTTGTCGGCGATTCCGTCCTTGACGGTATAAATTACCGCATGAGGATGGATGTTAATAAAATCTACGCTTATTTCAGCTAGAGCCATCGCTCTAAATATCTTTAGCTGGATATCTTCTATTCCCGGATAGTCCTTGGTAAAGATTTTTAACTGAGTAATATTCGGGATATTGGTAATACCCGTAATCAAACCATAGTTGCCAATTCTGATGCTTTCCATAGCTTCACCACGAACGGTAACCAATGTCCCTGATGAATCGGAAAAGGTGGATCGAACCCGCAAGGGTATGTTCTTCTGCATGGCAATTTCCACAGCTCGGGGGTGAATTACCTTCGCACCTTCGTGGGCAAGCTGGCAAATTTCATTATATGATACTGACTCTAAAAGTTTGGCATCCTCAACAATCTGCGGGTCAGCAGTCATTATACCATCCACATCAGTATAAATGTCGATAAACTCAGCAGTTACAGCTACCCCCAAAGCTGCGGCCGTAGTATCACTTCCACCCCTGCCTAAGGTAGTTATTTCACCATTCTCGGATATACCTTGAAATCCGGCCACAACTACAATATAACCTTCTTGGGCATACCGCTGAATTTCTTGAGGCCTAATCTCCAAAATGCGGGCATTGCCGTGGGAGTCATCGGTGATAATTCCAGCTTGGGCCCCGGTAAGGAATATTGCCGGGTAACCAAGTTGATTCAGGGTATTAGTTAAAACTACTCCAGAGATTATTTCCCCACAGGCCATTAATAAATCTAATTCTCTTGCCGAACAAGACCCAATATCGGTTAATCCCACAAGTGTATCAGTTGCATACGGTTCACCACTTCGACCCATCGCCGAAACAACTACTATGGGGTTGTAACCTTCCTGTTTAGCCCCAAGAACTTTTTGGGCAACCTGTTGCCGCAAATTGGCATTAGCCACCGAAGTACCACCAAACTTTTGGATAATAAATCGAGATTCAGCCAACATTTTTCCCTCCGCAAATTAGCCTCCGGAACAACCTGCTGGAATTATTTTAAGCAGTCATATTTAATTAACAATTCGGCAATTTGAATAGCGTTAGTGGCTGCGCCCTTCCGAATTTGGTCGGCTACACACCAAATGTTTAATCCATTTTCTATAGTGTTATCTTCCCTTATCCGCCCAACAAATACCTCATCTCGGTCTGAAGTATAGAGGGGCATGGGATATTTCTTGTCTGATGGATCATCAAGCACTATAACTCCTGGGGCTGCTGCTAGTAGTTTTTTTGCTTGCTCTGCAGTTAACTTTTTATTTGTTTCAATATTAATAGACTCCGAATGACTCCTGTATACGGGAACCCTTACAGTAGTAGCAGTTACCGCAATAGAATCAGCATGCATTATTTTTTGGGTTTCGTAAACCATTTTCCATTCTTCCTTGGTATAATCCAACTCCCCAAACACATCAATATGGGGAATGAGGTTAAATGCAATTTGATGAGCAAACACCTGGGGTGGATAATGCTGCCCAGCTAAAACTGCCCCCGTCTGGGCAGTAAGTTCATCAATTGCCTCAATTCCAGCCCCGGAAACTGCTTGATAGGTAGAAACAACTACCCGTTTAATTCCGGCTGCATCATGAATGGGTTTTAAGGCAACCACCATTAGAATAGTTGAGCAATTTGGATTGGCAATTATCCCCTTGTGTAGTTTAACATCTTCCGGGTTCACCTCAGGAACAACCAACGGAACTTGGGGATCCATACGAAAAGCACTACTGTTGTCAATTACTACTGCGCCCCGTTGGACTGCTTCATGAGCAAATTCCTTACTAGCTGCACCACCAGCAAATAAGGCAATATCCATTCCGTTAAATGAATCCCCGGTTGTTTCCTCTACTACATAATTCTTGCCCTGGTATGGCATAACCTTACCGGCTGAACGAGCAGTAGCACACAAACGTAGTTGGTCAAGAGGAAAATTTCTTTCGGCCAGGATTTTCACTAGTTCATGTCCTACTGCTCCCGAGGCTCCAATAATAACTACATTATATTTTTTCACTATCTTCCCCTCCTAATTCTACAAAAGTTGATATTAGTTATAATATCATTTTCCCCTGGCCCTGAACACCCTCTGGTTCTTTGCCTATTAAGCTAACAGTAGTGGTTGAATTTGTTTGCCTTCTATGGCAACTTCGATAGTTTCTTGTATTTTAGACATATTGGCCACTAGGGAATTAGGTTTCCCTTGGGGATTATCTTGGCCAAAGGGTACCATATAGACATTTTTACTATTTAGTAACAAGCCAATATTCTGGGCGTTCATGCTTAAACCATCATTTGTGGAAACTGCCAGCACCACTGGTCTCTGATTTCTAAGGTGAGCTTTAACCGCCATCAGTACCGGGGTATCAGTAATGCCATTAGCTAACTTAGCAATGGTGTTACCCGTACAAGGTGCCACTACTAAAACATCCAGCATTTTTTGCGGTCCAATGGGTTCTGCTCCCACAATTGTAGAAATAATTGCCTGATTGGTACAGTTCTTGATTGCATCCTTCCATTTTTGGGCAGTACCGAATCTAGTATCCGTTAAATCCACAGTTGTGGAGAAGATAGGGTAAATCTCGGCCCCTGCCTGAACCAAAGCTTGGATCTGGGGAACTATTTCATCAAGCGTACAATGGGAACCGGTTAGAGCAAAGCCAATCTTTTTGCCTTTTACAGTCACGGATATCCACCTCCCGTGTCACACAGCTACTCCTGGGCTAGTAACTTACAGATTAGTTCGGGGATCACTTGAATTAACATTTGTCCCGCAGTCTTAGGGGCAACCCTTCCAGGTAGACCGGGTGCTAATACTGCCTTGATTCCCATGTTAGAGGCAGCAATAAAATCCGTACCACCCGGAGTTGAAGCCAAATCCAGGATATAGCACTCTCTGGGTACATTTTCGAGCAATAATTTATCCAAAACCATGGTGGGTACGGTATTAAAAATAAAATTAGCCTTATAGATATAATCCCCAAGCTTCTCGAAGGGGATGGGTTGATAACCTTGCTCCTCAATCCTGGCTAAATGTCCGGGCTTTCTGGCTGCTACCCATACCTTGGCCCCAATACCCTTAAGCATTCTAGCCAAGGTAACTGCTGTACGACCATAGCCAAGGACAAAACAATTACTATTGTGAATGGTAATTGGCACCGCTTCCATAGCCATTTGAATTGCCCCTTCTGCCGAGGGAATAGAATTCAAGATTGCCACATTATCTTGCTCCAACACTTCAATAAGTTTTAGTTTTTTCTCAGCCATCAGTTCTCGAAGATACCTTTTGGCAACTCCCACCAAAATTGGCGTGCTTGGCGGAATAGTACTTACTATTTCAGCGGTCAAATGCAGTGGAATGTTAATCTGGGGGGCAAAAATCCTGCCCTCATCATTCACCCCTGGCATAGGGAGTAAAATCACCTGGGCATCCTTCACTGTCTCTGCAAGTGATGATTGAATGGTCACTTGAGAATTCTCTTGAATTCCTTTTAAACCGATAACCTTGACTCTGGCTCCCAATTTCCCCAGTTCATTAACTAATAAAACCTGCCTGCCGTCACCTCCCAAAACTGCTACCCTAACTCCTTCTAACCTAGACAACATGTACTTGACCTCCTTCTCATCCAGGAAAGCGGCTGTTCTTCTTGCTAAACAAAAATACTAGGCATTTGGATAGTGTCAGTATATGTTGGTCTAGATAGGGAGGTGCCTGTCAGTCTTAATCCAGAATATTCTCCAGACCTTGGATTAGCTCACTGGCCTGAATTATCCGGTTTATCCCCATTATTACCCCAGGCATAAAAGATTCCCGGCTAATTGAGTCATGTCTAATAGTTAGGGTTTGGCCCAGACCTCCAAAAATTACTTCCTGATGGGCAATATAGCCAGGCAGCCTGATACTGTGGATACGCATGCCTTCATAATCTCCCCCCCGGGCCCCGCTTATCTTTTCCTCTTCATTGAAATGACCCTGTCTAAAGCTTTCCCGAACTTGGGCAATTGCTTGAGCGGTCTTTAGTGCTGTACCCGACGGAGCATCAAGTTTTTGGTCATGGTGTAACTCAATAATCTCTACACTGGGCATATATTTAGCTACTTGAACAGCAAGCTTAATCATTAGAACTGCACCAATTGCAAAATTAGGTGCAATTAGGCAGCCGATAGATTTTCGTTCACAAAGCACTTTGATTTCTTGAATTACCACTTCGTTTAAACCAGTAGTTCCCACTACCGGTCTAACCCCATGCTCAATAGCCAGCTTAATATTCTCTCCTACTGACTCAGGTTGGGTAAAATCTACTAATACCTGAGGCTTACAAATTTTCAATGCTTCCGCTAAATTAGGCTGAATGGTTAAACCTAGTTCCCCAATTCCGGCAAGTTTACCCAAATCCTCGCCCACTGAATATATATCCACACCTCCGACAAGTTGTAAATTAACTTCTCCGTGAATTGCTTTAACTACTTCTCGACCCATCCTGCCTGAAGCTCCCGCGACCATTACCTTAATTGTTTCCATAGTTTCACCCCTTCTAACGAAAACACAAGAACTCTGTCTATCCACAGCTTTTCTGAAAGCATAATTTCCTGATATTAAAAAACGACCTCCGGTATTCTCAGAAGTCGCCTAAAGGCAAACAAGCATATAAATACCCTCCTCCCCCACCGTGAGATAGTGCTCCACCAGAAAATCGGGATATTTCTGGTGACAGTCCTGTGCATTTTCTGCACAGACCCAGCCCAAAAGCCTGGGTGGCTAATTGGACTTCGGCGGAGTCCCCTTTTCCCTCATCTCTAAGAATCCCCATTCTCCATAAGGTTACTCATGTTCCCCGCGCCTCTACCTCACCCCCTGAGAGATGAGGTACTTATTAAGTTTGTAATATTTTAACACAACTTATACTGAACGTCAATGTAGTTTTAATAATGATGGCGGTTAAAATTGGGATGGCCTTGATCCATTTCCACAATAATTACCTCTGAACCAATTTTTTTGATCGCCAACCAAGGTATCACCAAATTTTGCTTATCTACCCAAAAGCCTAATACTCCACCCTTATTAGGCAAAATAAAGGATTCAATTTGGCCTGTACTTACATCGATGATAACATCGGATTCACCAACTACACCAAGCCGGGCTCCGTCATAAATGTTGATTACCTCTTTACCAACCAGTTCACTTAGCCGCATGGTAACCCCTCCTCAGACAAGCCATTAAAGCATGTCCACTTTGCTAGGCAGGGTTCAGCACGAAATACCGGCCACCCCTCCCAGTAAATATTATGCAATGCAGGAGGTAGTTATTCCCGTTATGTTTATACCCCGGTATGGCCAAATCCACCGTCGGAACGCTCAGTTTCATCAAGACATTCTACTTCCACTAATTCAGCTTGCACTACCTGGTTCAGTACCATTTGAGCTACCCGGTCACCCCGGTGCACAGTAAAAGTGCTAGTACCAAAGTTAATCATAATCAGACCAATCTCACCGCGATAATCGGCATCCACCGTTCCGGGAGTATTCACCAAAGAAATGCCATGTTTTAAAGCAAGACCGCTACGAGGCCGAATTTGGGCCTCCAAACCTACAGGTAAGCAAATTTTTAGCCCGGTTTTGATAAATCTTATTTCACCAGGCTTAATTTCTATTGGTTCATCCACAGCTGCACACAAATCCATTCCTGCCGAACCTGGAGTTAAATACCTAGGCTCCGGAACATCATCACATCCTGGCATTTTCTGAAATAAAACTTGTGCTTTCAAATCAACCACATCTCCATTTTGCTGATTAAACATATTATAAGCTAGTCGAAGATTTTCCATAATTACCTTCTACTATTTAGCCAATGGTTTATCTTTTCTTCTGAGCCTTCCGGTCCAATAGCACTTACGGTAAAAAAATGGCTTTCTAACAATTCACCAGCTAAACGTTTTACTTCACTCAAAGTTACGGAGTTTATTTTTTCGGCAACTTCCTCAGGAGTAATTATCCGTTTGAGACAAAGCTCGGATTTACCTATCCTGCTCATCCTACTGCTTACGCTTTCTAAACCTAGGAATAAGTTACCCTTTAACTGCTCCTTAGAGCGGGAAAGCTCATCTGCAGTAACTCCTTGCTCCGCCATGTTATTAATTTCCTTGTAAACTAAGCTTAAAAATTCCTCTAGATTGTTTTGGCTGAGTCCGCCATAAACAGCAAACAGACCGGTATCCTGATAAGCACTGGAGTAGGAGTAAACTGAATAAGCCAATCCCTGCTCCTCTCGGATAGTTTGAAATAACCTAGAGCTAATTCCACCACCTAGAATACTGTTCAGACAATGCAGCACATAGCTGTCCTTGTGATCTATTGGTAATCCTAAGGTACCTAGACAAAGGTGAACTTGTTCAATTTCTTTGGTTTTCACTACTGCTTGGGCATTGTGGACAGGATAACTCATTGAGCGAGCTGGC
The DNA here is from genome assembly GCA_049302075.1 of Carboxydocellales bacterium. Classification (GTDB taxonomy): domain Bacteria; phylum Bacillota; order Carboxydocellales; family JAJZTU01; genus JBAQLS01. The sequence goes on from JBAQLS010000013.1 coordinate 50,151, forward strand.
TTGGCACCTTTCCAGGAGCCAAATATTTCTTTTAAACTGTTAATCAGACCTTGCCCTTTTAAGCTACCGGCAATTGCTATCACCGTATGTTCAGGAACATAGTGATGGGTGTAATATTCTAGTACATCATTCCGGTTTATTGCTTTAATAACCTCTTTAGTGCCAATTATCGGTCTCCCCAGTGGATGACCGCATAATAAAGTGCTGGTAAACAAATCATGGACCAAATCGTCAGGAGTATCTTCATACATTTTTATTTCTTCCAATACTACATTCCGCTCTTTATCAATATCCTGTTCGGTAAAAAGAGAATTAAAGAACATATCGCTTAGCACATCAATTGCCAAGGCACCGTGGTCATCTAAAACTTTGGCATAAAAACAGGTATACTCTTTGGAAGTGAAGGCATTAAGTTGTCCACCTACTGCATCCAAGGCCTCGGCTAACTGTTTTGCTGTTCTATTTTTGGTGCCTTTAAACAGCATATGCTCAATGAAATGTGAAATCCCAGTAACTTGCTCCTGCTCATCTCTTGAACCGACCTGAACCCATATTCCTACTGCTAAGGACCGTACCCAGGGAATCTCTTCAGCTACTATCCTTACCCCATTTGGTAAGGTAATTTTTTCTATCATTTAAGCTGCCTCCTCGTTTGCCTATCACACATCCTTATTCTATTCGCTTAATTTAACAGAATTCCTTTTCAGACGTGATTTCTTCCCAAGCCCTACCCTGGAAAATGGGGTCATATCTTTTTAGGGTAGGAGTATCAAGTTTTCCTTGGAGATACGCAATACCTAACATAAACACCACTACAATAACTATACATAGTATGGCCTTACGCAACAGGTTTATAAAATTAAGGTAATAAATTTTCAAAAATAATCCCCTCCCATTTTTAGCATATATTAATAAATATATGCTAAGTGAGAGGAGATAGTCCCTATTTTCTATGCGCAAAACCGCAATTCATTAGCTTATGGCTGTCCCCATACCGATTACCGCTCTTTGAGTACTAATCAAAAAAAAACATAAACCGAAGTGGTTTATGTTAATTGGTACTAGTCGACTTGGCTGGTTCAGGCTGTAACGCCGCTTTTCTTGAGAGGTTAACCCTTCCCTGATCATCAATTTTGATTACTTTAACCAGAATCTGATCACCTACAGAAAGTATATCATCCACTTTATTTACTCTTTGTTCAGCTAACTGGGAAATGTGGACTAGACCTTCTTTACCAGGCAACACTTCAACAAATGCTCCAAAATCCATGATGCGGACAACTCTACCATTATAGATTTTACCGACTTCTACATCCTCAGTTAAATCCATAACTATCTTTTTAGCTTTGTCTCCCGCTTCACCGGTGTTGGAGTAAATAAGTACTCTGCCGTCATCTTCAATATCAATGTCCACTCCGGTATCTTCAATTATCTTTTTAATAGTTTTACCACCAGGACCAATGACCAGCCTGATTTTATCAGGATCAATCTTCATATGGATTACCCTGGGAGCATAAGGGGAAAGTTGGCCAATTGTAGGAATAGCCTCCAGCATTTTACCCAAAATAAACATCCGTCCTGCATTGGCTTGAGCAAGCGCTTTTTCCAAGATTGCCCGATCAATTCCGGCAATTTTGATATCCATTTGAATTGCTGTAATGCCCTGCTCAGTACCGGCAACCTTAAAATCCATATCACCCAAAGCATCTTCCATACCCTGAATGTCAGTTAAAACCTGGATCTTGTCCCCACTTTTAACTAAGCCCATAGCCACACCAGCAACCGGCCGTTTAATAGGTACCCCGGCATCCATTAAGGACATGGTGCTACCGCATACACTGGCCATTGAACTGGAGCCGTTAGATTCTAGAATTTCAGAAACCAGACGGATGGTGTAGGGAAATTCGTTTTCTGGAGGTATCATTGGCAATAAAGCTTTCTCAGCTAATGCCCCATGGCCGATGTCCCTTCGTGATGGTCCCCGCATGGGCCGTGATTCGCCTACACTATAGGGGGGAAAGTTATAATGATGTATGTACCGCTTGGAGTCTTCAACTCCTAGACCATCTAGGATTTGTTCATCACTCATTGGACCAAGTGTGGTTGTAGTTAAAGCTTGGGTTTGTCCACGGGTAAACAATGCAGAACCATGGGTTCGAGGTAAAATAGACACCTCGCAGCTAATGGGTCGTATTTCGGTAACTCCCCTGCCATCAGGTCGAACACCTTCATCCACAATCATTTTGCGTACAGTTTCCTTCAATATCTTACCAAAAACCGTAGCTACACTCTTGGCATCGTCAGGAAAAACATCAGCAAAATGCTCCCCTGTTTTAACCTTAAGGGCATCAATTGCTTCCTGCCGTTCTAACTTGTCCACCAATTTGACAGTACTTTTAAGCTCTTCGGTAATGAAATCCCTTACTGCCGAATCTATTTCTGAGTTTACTTTAGCAAGATTAATCTCCCGCTTTGGTTTACCAACTGCTGCAGCAATTTCATCTTGAAAGCGAACTAATTCCTTGATCATTTCATGACCAAACATAATTCCTTCTAAAATTACTGATTCTGAAACCTCATTACATCCTGCCTCTACCATCATTACTGCATCTTTTGTACCGGCTACAACTAAATGCATATCACTAGCTTCAGCTTGCTCTCGATTAGGGTTAATAATATATTCACCGTTAACTCTGCCTACAATCACCCCACCGATCGGACCGCTAAAAGGTATATCCGAGATGGTTAGGGCGGTCGAAGCACCAATCATGGCAATAATTGCCGGATCAAAGTCTTGATCCACAGACAGCACCGTAGAGACTACTTGGACTTCATTGCGGAAACCCTCGGGGAATAGAGGGCGAATTGGACGGTCAATTAGACGTGCAGATAAGGTTGCTTTCTCGCTGGCTCGACCTTCCCGTTTAATAAACCCACCTGGTATTTTGCCTACTGCATAAAGTCTTTCTTCATATTCACAAGTTAATGGAAAGAAATCAATGCCCTCGCGGGGATTAGCCGAACAAACTGCTGTCACCAATACTGCATTATCTCCGTAACGCAAAAATACGGAACCGTTAGCTTGCTTAGCCATTTTTCCTGTTTCAACTGTGAGTACTGTGCTTCCTAAGGTAAACTGAAACTGTTGCATTCTTTCGTGTTTCCTCCTCTCAAACTCTTTTTTTCTTCTTCATTCATAACTAAATTACATTCGCCATTATTAATAGTATTTCCTTCTATTTAAAAGAAAAATACCAAAGAATAATCTTTTGTTTATAATATAAAAAAAGACGGGGTATTCCCCGCCTAGGCTGTTAAAAATCCCCGTCTAGCTTTGTCGCTCAGATTTGACAAGGTCCTCAACGTACACAGAGTACGCCTCCAGCCTTGTCATATCTGGCTTCGCACCATACGGGTCTTTGAACAGCCTGCTTTGGTATAAGAATATTTCTATCTTCTTAAACCTAATTTTTCAATAATCACACGGTAGCGGTTAAAATTATTGTTCTTTAAATAATTTAACAAACCGCGCCTTTGACCAACCATTTGTAGCAGTCCACGCCGTGAATGGTGATCTTTTTTGTGGATTTTGAGATGTTCTGTAAGATAGTTAATTCTTTCAGTCAGGATTGCAATCTGTACTTCCGGTGAACCGGTGTCACTTTCGTGAAGCTTGTACTTTTCAATAATAACCTGTTTTCTTTCTGTTGCCAGAGCCATTAAGTCTTCACCTCCTTATTTAATCTAAATCCCCATCAGCCAAGTAAGCCGTCGGAGTCTCGGCAAGCCTAGCTGAAGGATCATTTATCCTCAAGGGTAGAACCCTAATCGGTAATTTTATTTAGTATTATTTCCCTATTATCGTAATTACTAACCGCCCAGTAGGGATGTCCTTGGCCACTAAATCAAATACCCGGCCGGATTTGGACATAAAGCCCCGAAATCTGGTAGCAGTCGGAATCCTGCCAGGAACGCTAGAAGCTGCGAAAATAATATCAGTTATGTTGATACTGTCCTGGCGGTAATCCTTAAGCCTTTTACGAGCATGTTCGGTAATTATAACCCGCATGGCTGTTTCCTCTGCAGACTTGCAGTTTCCTCAGTAGCTAATTAATAGGCTGGGGAATTATTATTTTGAAACTCGGGGTCTCCTTGAACCAGTAGACTATATAAGGCATCCTGAAAAGCAATTATTGAAGCGTTTTCCACCTTACAGCGCAAATACATTGCTTCCAGTTCCTGGCGTAAAACCTGAAATTCCTCACTCATGCAGATGGCCGATATTTGTTGAATAAAGCCCTTCAACTCATCTTCTCTAGGTTCCGCCATCTTGCTGACCATACAGGTTCTCCTTTCTGGGGAGCAACTCACAAATATAATTTTAACACGGCTGGAGAATGCTGTAAACATTTTTATATATTATTATATCATCGAGCCTTCCGGATATGCCAGTTTTCCATTTCATTCAGGCATTGCTTTAAAATAATACGAGCTGTTTCAGTATCCAAATTTATTTGACTAAGTAATTCGTCTACTCCTCGAAAAGCTTTTTCACCGCGTATTCTTTCTATAAATGATACTTCAATTTCCTGATTATAGATCTCTCTATTGAAGTCAAAAATAAATATTTCCACGTTTCTCTGGAGGTTATCACAGTGGAATGTGGGTTTAACTCCAATATTGGCCACTCCGGTTAAATGCTCTCCCCTTAACTTTAAGGAGACTGCATAGACACCATTTGCAGGTACGATAATATCTTCCGGGAATTCTAGATTGGCAGTCGGAAATCCAATCTGACGTCCACGCTTCTCCCCATGTATTACCTTGCCTTTTAGAAAAGGTGAATAACCAAGATATTGGGCTGCTTTTTTTACTTCACCCTGTAACAGCAGTTCTCTGATTAAAGTACTACTAACGGGATGATTATTAACTTCCACCGGCGAGACTACCTTGACCACAAAACCGTATTCCTTGCCCAGTTCACAAAGCAGTTCCGGGGTACCCAAACCACCACAACCAAAGGAATAGTTATAGCCCACTATCACCCCGCTTACTCCTAATTTGTCGCAAAGCACCTGCTTTACAAATTCTTTGGGGGGTAGTGCCGCAAATTCACGATTAAAGGGGGCTAGTAATATAAATTCTGCACCTAGCTTTTCTAACAGGTTGATTTTTTCCTCAACCGGAAGCAAGGTACGTGGTACCTGCTCAGGGTTAAGTATGGTTAAGGGATGAGGATAGAAGGTGAATATTCCAGGATCGCAGGCTAATTCACGGGCAATGTTCACCGTTTCCCTAATTAGCTCCCGGTGCCCCATATGTACTCCGTCAAAATTGCCTAGAGCCATTACTGCCCGGGGGTGATTACCTAACTCTTGAAATGAACGGTAAACCTGCACATTATCCCTCCTGCTAAAATACTGTTTCCGGTTGGTAGCACTGCTGATCTTCATGTACAGGATTTTGTTTAACCCTGGCGATTGCTATCAACTGCTCAGAAGTACTGTATAAACGAACTAAAGCTCCTGTTGCCACTGTTTTGTCGGTACTTTTAGCAACTCCAGCCCGATATAGGGCATTGCCGTTTTGTACTCGAGTTAAAGCTGAATCCATGATAATAATTGCTGGCAGGTGGCTTAACACCGAGTCCAGAGGAGTTACATTTTCTTCAGCCCTGCCTTCCACTATCATGGTCTGAAGTTCTTCCAGAGTCCAGGAGTTTTGTAGTACAAAGGAAGCTGATTTAGTGCGGATAAGATACGACATAATCCCCCCGCTTCCCAGGTGATTACCTAGGTCAGCACAGAGAGTACGGATATATGTACCCTTAGAACAGGTAACATCAAACATGATTTTAGGGTGAGAAGAACCCAAACCACTAAGTTTTATTATTTCCAGTTTATGAATGAATATTTGTCGGGGTGCTCTTTCTACCTCAATACCCTGGCGAGCAAGTTGATATAACCTTTTACCCTGATGCTTGACTGCTGAGACCATAGGGGGAACCTGCATTATTTCCCCTTTATATTTTTGAAACGCAGTTTCAATATCGGACTCGGTAATGTGTTTGGCCTCATTTTGGCTTAATACTTTGCCAAAACTATCTTGGGTATCAGTGGTAATCCCCAAAGTTAATTCACCACGATAACATTTATCCTGGTCACTAATCCATTGGGCAACTTTAGTGGCTCTACCTAGACAGACGGGGAGAACACCTGGTACACCGGGGTCAAGAGTGCCAGTATGACCAACTTTTGGCTCATGGAAAACCCTGCGAATCCAGCCAACAACCTGTTGGGAAGTCATTCCAGGAGGCTTAAGTACATTAACTATACCTATCACTTTGTTCCTTGCACCGCCTCAAGGGCAGTAGCTACCACCTTGTTCACCGCATTTTCTAGCGATTCCCGGTAGCGGCAACCTGCAGCTCTGATATGTCCTCCCCCACCGAATTTAGCGGCCAGATCGGATACATTTACAGTGGATTTGGAGCGAAAACTGATTTTCACCAGTTTGTCCCTACTTTCACGGAATAAAATACCAACCTCTACACCCTTGATTGCTTTAGCATAGTTAACCACGCCTTCAAGATGTTCGTCTTTAGCCTTTAATTTTTCCATGATCTGGCGATTAAAGGTCATCCAGGCCACTGTGCCGCAAGGAGTAATCTGCAGATTATCCAAACCAGCCTGGATTAACCGTAAACTGTTTAGGGGAACTTCCTCATAAAGTTCACGATTAACCAACTCCTGATCCAAACCGGTGGACAATAATTCTGCTGCTACTTGATGAGATTGGGGAGTAGTATTACTAAATTTAAAAGATCCGGTATCTGTAACTAGGGATACATACAGACAGGTAGCTATATCCTTATCAATAATAACCCCTAATTCCTCTAACATTTGTTTAACGATTATACCTGCCGAGGCAGCCTCAGGTTCAACTATATTAATCGTCCCAAAGTAGTCATTGCTAATGTGGTGGTCAATGTTAATAATTGTATTAGCACCACTAATCCAAGGAATAACCTCGTCACCAGCTCGTTTAATATCAGAACAATCCACACAAACAACTACCTGAGCTGTAAAATGAACTGCCTTAGGTTTTAGAATCTGGTCACTACCCGGTAAAAAGCGGTAGATTTCAGGTACTCCATCAATGTTTAGCATCATAACTTTTTTACCCATCTTTAATAAACCCAAGCCTAAGGCGAGAGTTGAACCTAAGGTATCGCCGTCAGGATTGGTATGACCAATAAGGGCAAAGGACTGCTTTTCCCGAAAAAGCTGGGCAGCTTCCTTGAGGTTACTCATTATCCTCGTTCCTCTCTCCGGTCTGCTCCGCTTGAACCTGGGTCAATAACTTTAAAATCTTGGCACCGTGTTCGATAGAAGTGTCGAATTTAAAGCTAAGCTCAGGGGTATACCGTAGGCGCAGCCGCTTTCCTAGCTCATTTCTAATAAAGCCCTGGGCTTTATTTAGGGCTAGCAGAGCCTTTTCTCTTTCTTCTTCCGATGCCATGGTACTAACGAATATTTTGGCGTGACTTAAATCGTTAGACACTTCCACAGAGGTAAGGGTGATAAAACCAATCCTAGGATCTTTTAGTTGCCCTTGGAGTAGTGAGGCCACTTCCCGTTTTATTTCCTCAGCTATACGATTGGCTCGGTGGAAGCCCATAACTATCACCCCATCTTATAGTTGTCGTTTAACTTCTTCAAAAATAAAGGCTTCGATGATATCACCATCTTGAACATCATTAAATCTATCAACGGTAATTCCACACTCATAGCCTTGAGCTACTTCCTTAGCATCATCCTTAAACCTTTTCAGTGAATCCAACTGTCCTTCATGAACAACAATACCTTCCCGTATTACCCTAACCTTAGCATCCCTAGTAACTTTACCTTCGGTTACATAACATCCGGCAATTGTCCCGATTTTGGAAGCCTTAAAGGTTTGTCTAACTTCAACCCGGCCTAACACTACTTCTTTAATGTCCGGATCTAAAAGGCCAGTCATGGCAGCTTTTACATCCTCTATAGCATTGTAGATGACCCGGTAGAGACGAATATCAACTTTTTCATTTTCGGCAGCCTTACGGGCGTTATTATCAGGTCGAACGTTAAATCCAATAATAATGGCATTAGAGGCAGAGGCAAGCATGATATCTGTTTCAGTAATAGCGCCTACACCACCGTGGATGGGGTTAACCCTTACTTCATCAGTTGACAGACGAGCTAGGGATTCCTTAACAGCTTCCACAGACCCCTGCACGTCAGCTTTAATGATAATGTTTAGTTCTTTGATTTCCCCGTCCTTGATATGTTTGAAAAGATCCTCCAGGGTAACTTTGCTATTGGTCTTCATTTCTTCTTCCCGTTTTTTGACCAGACGTCTTTCGGCTATCTGGCGGGCCCTTTTGTCATCATCCAAGGCATGGAAAACATCTCCGGCCTGAGGCACATCAGAAAGTCCCAAAACCTCAACTGGAGTTGATGGTCCAGCTTTTTTAACTCTACGGCCTTTATCGTCAATCATAGCCCTGACCTTACCAAAGGCAGCACCAGCCACAATTGCATCACCTATATTGAGAGTCCCATTTAGCACCAGAACGGTTGCTACTGGTCCCCGGCCTTTGTCCAGCTCGGCTTCAATGACTGTTCCCTTAGCAGGGCGTTTGGGATTGGCTTTTAGGTCTGCTATTTCTGTTACCAGTAGAATCATTTCCAAAATTTCTTCTAGATTGGTCCTAGCCTTGGCAGAAACCTTTACACAAACAGTATCCCCGCCCCATTCTTCAGCTACTAAGCCATGTTCGGTAAGTTCCTGTTTAACCCGATCAGGGTTTGCCCCTGGTTTGTCAATTTTGTTTATCGCTACAATAATTGGTACATTAGCTGCTTTTGCATGGTTAATGGCCTCAATAGTTTGCGGCATAACCCCATCATCAGCGGCAACTACCAGAATTACTACATCCGTGACATTTGCACCTCTAGCCCGCATGGCAGTGAATGCCTCATGACCAGGAGTGTCCAGGAAGGTAATTTTTTGACCGTTGTGCTCAACTTGATAAGCTCCAATATGCTGGGTAATTCCTCCAGCCTCGGTGGCAATTACATCAGTAGATCTAATTGCATCCAGCAAGGAAGTCTTACCGTGGTCAACGTGTCCCATAACGGTTACTACACAAGGACGCTTGATTAAATCTTCCAGGTTTTCGTCATATTCTTCCAGAAGCTCGTCATCTGTCTTTTCAATGAATACCTCTATTTTAAACCCAAAGTCATTGGCTAATATTTCAGCAGTTTCATTGTCAATTTCCTGATTGATGGTGGACATTACGCCTAAGCCCATTAATTTCTTAATTAGGTCTGAGGCTGGTTTCTTCATTTTTTCGGCAAGTTCCTTCACAGTTATGGAATTCCCGATAATTATTGGTTTCTGTTCTTTGGGTGGCAGTTCAGGTGCTTTTGTGGGAACTTGCCCACCGAAACGACCTTTTTTGGGTCTTTGTCCCTTGGCTTTTTCCAAAATAGTTTGTTCTGCCCGAACTTCCTTCCTGGCGTACCGATCATGTTCAACTGGCTTTGGTTTCTCTCTATTTTCCCTACGCTCAGGTTGAATATCTGTGGTAGCGGGAGCTGGTGATCCTACACGGCCTCCACCCGGACGGTTTTGTCCCGGACCTCCTTGCGGACGCGGGCCACTTCCCGGTCTACCTCCTCCACCGGGAGGACGAAACCCATCTTTGCGTTGATCTGGCCTACCCTGACCAAAACCACCTTGAGGACGATCACCTTGGGGTCGGTTTTGCCACTGACCTTGAGGACGGTCACCTTGAGGACGATCACCTTGTGGACGATTTTGCCACTGACCTTGAGGACGGTCACCTTGAGGACGAT